>NZ_JAUQOL010000008.1:0-446735 GCF_047689505.1 Saccharothrix sp. BKS2
TCAAAGGAATCCTCTTGACGAGGATCATAAATTTACTGGCTATTCGGCACGCTGTTGAGTTCTCAAAGAACACGCGCACATCGTCACGCACCGCTTCACGCGGCTCGCTCGGAGGCTTGTGATTCATTCAAAGCTTGTGTGAAACCAGACGCCCTGGTCGCAAGGCCCTTCAGGGCCGCAACTGGGTCTTCCGCTTCAAGGTCACCCACTCTACCACACTCGGCGGGAGCTTGGTTCGTGACCTGCCGCACTCCGTTCCGGCTTCCCGGCCCGTTCCGCGCTGACATGGAGAAAGTTACACGCAGGGGAAGGCAGGGTCAAATCGGGGGCACAGCACCGCTCCACGGACCGAAACCGCAGGTCAGCAGCCCGTGCAGCACTGCACCCCACGCTATCGGACCCCCTTCCCGCGCAACAATGTGACCGCGATCACACCAGAAGATGACGACGGCCGCCGGTCCTCGGGGGACCGGCGGCCGTCGACGAGCCTCTTGCGCAGGTCAGCGCGTCAGGAGCGCACCCGCACCCCGGCGGTGTTGCGCTTGCCCCGCCGGACCACCAGCCACTCGCCGTGCAGCAGGTCCTCCGGGGCGGGACGCCACTCCTCGTCGGTGACCTTCACGTTGTTCACGTACGCGCCGCCCTCCTTGACGGTGCGCCGCGCCGCCCCCTTGCTGTCCACGAGCCCGGAGGTGATCAGCAGGTCGACGATGGTCGGCTCCTCGGCCGGGCTCACCTCGCCGGTGGGCACCTCGGCCATCGCGGCGGCCAGCGTCGAGGCGTCCAGCTCGCGCAGCTCCCCCCGGCCGAACAGGGCCTGGCTCGCCGCGATCACCTGGCGCGTCTCGTGCTCGCCGTGCACCAGGTTGGTGAACTCCTCGGCCAGCTTCTTCTGCGCGGCCCGCAGGTGCGGCGCCTCGGTGGTCTGCCGCTCCAGCTCGGCGATCTCCTCCCGGGTCAGGAAGGTGAACATCCGCAGGTACCGGACCACGTCGGCGTCGCCCACGTTGACGAAGTACTGGTACCAGGCGTACGGCGAGGTCATCGCGGGGTCGAGCCACACGTTGCCGCCGCCGGTGGACTTGCCGAACTTGCGGCCCTCGGCGTCGGTGACCAGGGGCGCGGTCAGGGCGTGCACCGAGCGGCCCTCGACCTTGCGGATCAGGTCGACGCCGCCGACCAGGTTGCCCCACTGGTCGGAGCCGCCCACCTGGAGCCGGGTGCCGTACTCGCGGTGGAGCCGCAGGTAGTCGTGGGACTGGAGGAGCAGGTAGCTGAACTCGGTGTACGACATGCCGTCGCCGTCGAGCCGGCGCTTGACCGTCTCGCGCGCGAGCATGACGTTGACCGAGAAGTGCTTGCCGACGTCCCGGAGGAACTCCAGCACCGGCATGTCGCCGGTCCAGTCGAGGTTGTTGACGATGACCGCGCCGGTCGGGCCGTCGTCGAACTCGACGAACCGCTCCAGCTGGCCCCGGATGCGGCCGACCCAGTCCTTGACCGTGTCCTCGGAGTTGAGGGTGCGCTCGCCGACGTCGCGCGGGTCGCCGATCATGCCGGTGGCGCCGCCCGCGAGGACGATCGGCCGGTGCCCGGCGCGCTGGAAGCGGCGCAGCATGAGCAGCGGGACGAGGTTGCCGGCGTGGAGGCTGGGCGCGGACGGGTCGAAGCCGGCATAGAGGGTGAGCGGGCCGGAGGCCAGGTCCTCCCGGAGTGCGTCGAGGTCGGTGGACTGCGCGATCAGGCCGCGCCAGGACAGCTCGTCGAGGATGTGCTCGCTCACGGGGCCATTGTCCCGCACCTGCTCAGGCCGGCGAACGAGGGCCTGCGGACGGGGGGTGGGGGGCCGGGTGGGGCCGCAGGTGGTGTGGCGGGCGGCGGGCCAGGCGGCGGGCTGAGTGGGGCGGCAGGGCAGGGCGGCGGGCGAGTGGGGCGGGGCAGGGAGGGGAGTAGCGCAGGGCGGGGCGGCAAGCGGTGGGCCGGGCAGTGCGGCGGGCGGGGGCGCCGGGCGGTCCGGCGGTCGATCAACGCCCCTCGACGCGGCCCGCTCCCCCGCTCCCCCGGCCTGGCACTACCGACCGTCACGGCGGCGTTCACTCGCACGCACACAGGTTTGCCCCGGCTGGTCAATTGTCCTTCCCGGCTTCCCCGACCAAGTTGGCTTGCGTGGCCAGCGACTTGCAGCGGAAGAAGACCTCCATCGTGTTCACCGCGATGGACGTGAACGGCGACGGTTTCCTGGAGCGCGCGGACTTCGAGGCGCTGACCGACCGGTGGGCGGCCGTCCGGGACGGGGACGGGGCGGACCGGTTGCGCGAGATCATGATGAGCTGGTGGGACGCGCTGCACGCGGCGTCCGACGAGAACCGCGACCAGAAGCTCACGCTGGAGGAGGTGCTCGCCGCGGTCGACAACCTGGGCACCATGCTGGACTTCGTGGTGGCCACCGCCGAGTCGATGTTCGAGGCGGTGGACCAGGACGGCGACGGGCGGGTGTCGGCGGCGGAGTACGCCCGCCTGATCCACGCGTGGACGGGGAACGACGCGCCGACCGACGTCGGGTTCACCCGCCTCGACCTGGACGGCGACGGGTGGATCTCGAAGTCCGAGTTCGTCAGCCACTGGGTGGAGTTCTGGGCCGGGGACGACGAGGACGCACCCGGCACCTACGTGTTCGGCGAACTCTGACGGTCGTCCTCCCGCCCCGGAGCCGGACCAGACCGGCTCCGGGGCGGGAGGACCTGGTCAGCGGGTGCGGCGGGTGCCGCGGCGGTAGGAGCTGACCGCGGGCGAGTCCACCCAGAAGCGCCACGGCACGTCCACCGCGACGGCCACGCCCACGCGCGGCCCGGTGCGGATCTCGTCTGGGTCCACGGGGTCGCCCGCCAGCAGCCGCACGGACGAGTCGGCCGCGGTCAGGTCGAGCCCGTTGTCCTCGCGGGTCAGGCCGAGCACACCGGTCAGCCGGGCCGGGCCCTTGGCCAGCTCCGCGTCGCTGCGCGCGGCCGGGCGTCGGGCCCGCGCGAGCCCGACGCCGGTGACCACCTCGCCCGCGCGCAGCAGCACCGCGCCGGGCACCCCGTCGGTGAGCGACACGACGTTGGCGCAGAAGTGCATCCCGTAGACGAAGTACACGTAGAGCCGCCCCGCGGGCCCGAACATGACGTCGTTGCGCGGGGTCCGCCCGCGGTAGCAGTGGGAGGCCGGGTCGTCGCCGCCCCGGTACGCCTCCACCTCCACGATCCGCACGCCCACCACGCCGTCTGGCCGGGTGGCCTCGACGACGCAGCCGAGCAGGAGCCGGGCGGCGTCGACCGGGTCGACGGCCAGCTCCGCCTCGGTGAGCCGCCTAGGCGCGCCGGGCAACGGACACCCGGTCCCGCAGCCGCTTGAGCTGCTCGGCGACGCGGTCGGGTGCGGTGCCGCCGTGGGCGTCGCGGGAGGCGATGGAGCCCTCCACGGTCAGCACGTCGCGCACCTCGGGCGTGAGCGCGGGCGAGATCGCGGCGAACTCCTCGTCGGTGAGCTCGTCCAGGCCGACGCCCCGGGTCTCGGCGGCGCGGACGCACTCGCCCGCGGCCTCGTGGGCGACCCGGAACGGCACGCCCTGCCGCACCAGCCACTCGGCGATGTCGGTGGCCAGGGTGAACCCGGCGGGCGCCAGCTCGGCCAGGCGGTCGGTGTCGAACCGCATCGTGGCGATCATGCCGGTCAGGGCCGGGAGCAGCAGCTCCAGCTGCTCGACCGAGTCGAACAGGGGCTCCTTGTCCTCCTGGAGGTCCCGGTTGTAGGCCAGCGGCTGGGCCTTCAGCGTCGCCAGCAGGCCGGTGAGGTTGCCGATCAGCCGGCCGGACTTGCCGCGGGTCAGCTCGGCCACGTCGGGGTTCTTCTTCTGCGGCATGATCGAGCTGCCGGTGGCCCAGGCGTCGTCGAGCACCGCGAAGCGGAACTCGGCGGTGGTCCAGATGATCACCTCCTCGGCGATCCGGGACAGGTCCACGCCGATCATGGCCAGCACGAACGCCATCTCGGCGGCGAAGTCGCGGGACGCGGTGCCGTCGATCGAGTTCTCCACCGGGCCGTCGAAGCCCAGCTCCGCGGCGACCTTGCCCGGGTCCAGGCCCAGCGACGAGCCGGCCAGCGCGCCGGAGCCGTAGGGCGACACGGCGGCCCGCTTGTCCCAGTCGCGGAGCCGGTCCACGTCGCGCAGCAGGGCCTGGCCGTGGGCCAGCAGGTGGTGCGCGAGCAGCACTGGCTGCGCGGACTGGAGGTGCGTGCGGCCGGGCATGACCGCGGTCGGGTGGTCGGCGGCCTGGCCGGCCAGCGCGTCCACCACGTCCAGCACGCCGTCGGCGACGCGGTGGGCGGCGTCGCGCAGCCACATCCGGAACAGCGTCGCCACCTGGTCGTTGCGGGAGCGGCCGGCGCGCAGCTTGCCGCCCAGCTCGGGCCCGGCCCGGTCGATCAGGCCGCGTTCGAGCGCGGTGTGCACGTCCTCGTCGGCCAGTTCGGGGGTGAACGCGCCGGAGGCGACGTCGGTCTCCAGGGCGTCGAGCGCGGCCAGCATCCGCGTCAGCTCGTCCGCGGTCAGCAGGCCGGCGTCGTGCAGGACGCGGGCGTGCGCGCGGGAGCCCCTGATGTCGTAGGGGGCGAGTCGCCAGTCGAAGTGCGTGGACAGCGACAGCCGCGCCATCGCCTCCGCCGGTCCACCGGCGAACCGCCCGCCCCACAAAGAACTCACTTGGTCAAATCCTCTTCGCTGCGATCTTGCTCGGTGGGCCCTCGGTGGGGCCCTCGGTCGGCCCGGGTACCGCCCTCGTCGGGTGGTGGGGGCCAGTCGTACCACGACCGGCCGGGGCGCGGCGCCGGCGGCACCCGACCGGGCGCGGGCGGCGGTGGCGCGCCGGACCGGGCCGCCCCGGGTCTGGGCCGCCCTGGGTCTGGGCCGCCCCGCCCTGGTGTGGCCCGCCCTGCCCGGTCCGGTCCGGTCTGCTCCGGTCCGCCCCGTCTGGCCGCCCCGCCCCACCCCACCCCGGTCCGGTCCGGTCCGCCCCCCGTCTGGGCCGCCCCGGACCGGTCCGCTCAGCCCTGGTCGTCGTCCGGCTGCTCCCCCGCGGCCAGCGCGGTCACGCGGGCCGCCAGGTCCGCCCCGGTGAGCGGTTCCCTCGCCACGGCGAGGATGGTGTCGTCGCCGGCGATGGTGCCGACGATGTCGTGCAGCGCCGCCCGGTCCAGCGCGCTGGCCAGGAACTGGGCCGCGCCGGGTGGCGTGCGCAGGACGGCGAGGTTGCCGGAGTGGTCCACCGACACCAGCAGCTCGCCGAGCACCCGCACCAGGCGGGTGGTGCCGCCCTGCACGCCGCGCACCGGGCTGCCGTCCTCGGGGATGACGTAGACGGGCGCGCCGCCGTCGGGACCGCGCAGCTTCACCGCGCCGAGCTCGTCCAGGTCGCGCGACAGCGTGGCCTGGGTGACCTCGATGCCCTCCACCGCCAGCGTCTTCGCCAGTTCGGACTGGCTGCGGACGGCGCGCTGGGAGATCAGCTCGACGATGCGGGCCTGCCGCGCGGTCCGGGTCACCGCGAGCGCTCCAGCAACCACACCAGCAGGGCCTTCTGGGCGTGCAGGCGGTTCTCGGCCTCGTCCCAGACCGCGCTGTCCGGGCCGTCGAGCACCTCGTCGGTGATCTCCCAGCCGCGGTGCGCGGGCAGGCAGTGCAGCACGGTCGTGCGCACGCCGGTGGACGCCACCAGCTCCCGGTTGACCTGGTAGGGCCGGAACGGGCCGACGCGGTCGCGGCCGTCGTTCTCCTGGCCCATCGACGTCCAGGTGTCGGTGACCAGCACGTCCGCGCCGTCCACGGCCGCGCGCGGGTCGACCACCACCGACACGCTGCCGCCGGTCTCCGCGGCGCGCTTCGAGGCGGCCTCCAGCGCCCACGGCTGCGGGACGAAGTGCTCGGGGGCGGCGATGCGGACGTTCATGCCCGCGGTGGTCCCGCCGAGCAGGATCGAGTTCGCCATGTTGTTCGCGCCGTCGCCCAGGTAGGTGACGGTGAGGCCGGCGAGGCCGCCGTGCCGCAGCCGGATCGTCTGGAGGTCGGCCAGCACCTGGCAGGGGTGGAACTCGTCGGTCAGCGCGTTGATCACCGGCACGCGGGACACCGAGGCCATCGCCTCCATGCGCTTCTGGGCGAAGGTCCGCCACACCACCGCGTCCACGTAGCCGGACAGGATGCGGGAGGTGTCCTCTATGGTCTCCTCCCGGCCCAGCTGCATGGACCGGCCGTCGATGATCACCGGGTGGCCGCCGAGCTGGGTGATGCCCACCTCGAACGACAGCCTGGTGCGGGTGGAGTTCTTCTCGAAGATCACCGCCACCGACTTGGGCCCGGCCAGCGGCTTGGCGCCCAGCCGGTCTGCCTTGAACGTGTCGGCCAGGTCCAGGACCTCGGCCTGCTCGGCGGGGGTGAGGTCGTCGTCGCGCAGGAAGTGCCGGACCACGTCAGGACTCCAGCCAGGTCGGGAGCCCGTCGACCACGCGGTGCGCGTCGGCCTCGTCGAGCACCAGGGGCGGGGCCAGCCGGAGGACGTCCGGCTGGATGGGGTTGATCAAGAAGCCGGCCCGCTGCGCGGCCGCCGCGGCCTTCGCCGAGACCGCCTCGCGCAGCGTGATCCCGAGCAGCAGGCCGGCGCCCCGCACACCGGAGATGAGCGGGTGGTTCAGGTGCTCGACGCCCGTCGCGATCTCCTTGCCGACCGCGGCGGCGTGCTCCAGCAGGCCGTCGGCGGCGATCGTGTCGAGCACGGCGAGCGCGGCGGCGCAGCACACCGGGTTGCCGCCGAAGGTGGTGCCGTGCTGGCCGGGCGCGAACAGGTCCTTGGCCGGGCCGACCGCGATGCACGCGCCCAGCGGCAGGCCGCCGCCCAGGCCCTTGGCCAGGGTGATCACGTCCGGCACGATCCCGGCCTGGTGGAAGGCGAACCAGGTGCCCAGCCTGCCGACACCGGTCTGCACCTCGTCGAGCACCAGCAGGGCGCCGTGCTCGGCGGTGATCCGCCGCGCCGCCTCCAGGTAGCCCTCGGGGGGCACGACCACGCCGTTCTCGCCCTGGATGGGCTCGACCACGAACGCGGCGGTCTCGTCGTCGATCGCGGCCTCCAGGGCGGCCACGTCGCCGAACGGGATGTGCGCGACGCCCGGCACCAGCGGCTCGAACGGCTCCCGCTTGGCGGGTTGGCCGGTCAGCGCCAGCGCGCCCATGGTGCGGCCGTGGAACCCGCCCTCGGTGGCGACGACCCTGGTGCGGCCGGTGCGGCGGCTGAGCTTGAACGCGGCCTCGTTGGCCTCGGCGCCGGAGTTGCAGAACAGCACCCGGCCGTCGCCGTCCACGCCGGCCAGGTCGAGCAGCCGCTCGGCGAGCGCCAGCGCGGGCTCGTTGATGTAGAGGTTGGAGGTGTGGCCGATCTTGGCGATCTGCGCGGTCACCGCGGCGACGACGGCCGGGTGGGCGTGGCCGAGGGCGTTGACCGCGATGCCGGTGAGCAGGTCGAGGTAGCGGTTGCCGTCGGCGTCCCAGACGTGCGCGCCCTCGCCGCGGACGAGCGCGAGCCCGGGTGTGCCGTAGTTGTCCATCATCGCGGCCCGCCACCGCTGCTGGTGCTCGCTCATGCCTCGTCCCCCAGGACCGTCGTTCCGACACCGTCGGAGGTGAAGACCTCCAGCAACACCGAGTGGGCCTGCCGCCCGTCGATCACGTGCGCCTCGGGCACGCCGCCGCGCACCGCGCGCAGGCACGCCTCCATCTTCGGCACCATCCCGCTGTCCAGGTCGGGCAGCATCTCCTCCAGCCGCCCGGCGTGGACCCGGCGCAGCAGGGAGCCCCGGTCCGGCCAGTCCGCGTAGAGGCCCTCCACGTCGGTGAGGACCACCAGCTTCTCGGCCTTCAGCGCGACCGCCACCGCGCCCGCCGCGGTGTCGGCGTTGACGTTGTGCACCACGCCGTCCGCGTCCGGGGCGACGGAGGAGATCACCGGGACGCGGCCAGCTCGGACGAGGTCGAGCACCACGTCCGGGTTGACCCCGACGATGTCGCCGACCAGGCCGATGTCGACCGGCTCGCCGTCCACGACGGCCGGCCGGCGGGCCGCGGTGAGCAGGCGGGCGTCCTCGCCGGACAGGCCCACCGCGTACGGGCCGTGCTCGTTGACCAGGCCGACCAGCTCGCGCTGCACCTGGCCGACCAGGACCATGCGGACCACGTCCATGGCCTCGGGCGTGGTGACGCGCAGGCCGCCGCGGAACTCGCTCTCGATGCCCAGCCGCGCGAGCATGGCCGCGATCTGCGGCCCGCCGCCGTGCACCACGACCGGGTGCAGGCCGGCGAGCTTGAGGAACACCACGTCCTGCGCGAACGCGCGCTTCAGCCCGTCGTCGACCATGGCGTTGCCGCCGTACTTGACGACCACGACCGCGCCCCGGAAGCGCTGCAACCAGGGCAGCGCCTCGATGAGGACCTCCGCTTTGGCCCGGGGGTCGGTCATGAGCTGTACGCGCTGTTCTCTTCGACGTAACCGTGGGACAGGTCGGTGGTGAGCACGGTCGCCGCGCCGTCGCCGAGGTTGAGCTCGACCAGGATCTCGACGTCGACGCCGGACAGGTCGGCCTCGCTCCGGTCGGCGGCCTTGTGGCCGTCGGCGAACAGGGTGGCGCCGTTCATGGTGATCCCCAGTTTGTGCTGGTCGACGGTTGCCCGCGAGCGGCCGACGGCCATCGCGACGCGGCCCCAGTTGGGGTCGGAGCCGAACAGCGCGGTCTTGACCAGGTTGTCCTCGGCGACGGTCTTGGCGACCTCGACCGCCTCGGCCTCGGTGAGCGCGCCGGTGACGGTGATCGAGACCTGCTTGGTCATGCCCTCGGCGTCGCCCTGGAGCTGCTTGACCAGGTCGTGCGCGACGGCTTCGAGGACGCCCGCGAACTCCTCGGGGTCCGGGGTGGCGCCCGAGGCGCCGGAGGCCAGCAGCAGGACGGTGTCGTTGGTGGACGTGCCGCCGTCCACGTCGAGCCGGTCGTAGGTGCGGGCGGTGACCCGCCGCAGGGCCGCGTCCAGCGCGTCGCCGTCCAGCACCGCGTCGGTGGTGATGACGCTGAGCATGGTGGCCATGTTCGGCGACAGCATCCCGGCGCCCTTGACGAAGCCGCCGACGGACCAGCCGTCCGGGTGCTCCCGCCACGACTGCTTGGGACGGGTGTCGGTGGTCATCACGGCGGTGGCGGCGTCCAGTCCGGCCCGGTCGGTGTCGGCCAGCTCCTGGGCGGCCTTCTCCACGCCCGCCCTGAGGGAGTCCATGGGCAGGCGCTCGCCGATCAGGCCGGTGGAGCAGACGGCGACCTCGACCGCGCCGACGCCGAGCACCTCCGCGACCTTCTCGGCGGTGGCGTGGGTGTCCTGGAAGCCCTCGGGACCGGTGCACGCGTTCGCGCCGCCGGAGTTGAGCACCACGGCGTGCAGCCGGCGCTCCCGGAGCACCTGCTGCGACCACAGCACGGGCGCGGCCTTGACCTGGTTGGTGGTGAACACGCCGGCCGCGGCCTGGCCGGGTCCGGTGTTGACGACCAGCGCGAGGTCGAGCGCGCCGGAGTCCTTGATGCCGGCCGCGACGCCGGCGGCTCGGAAGCCCTTCGGGCCGGTGACGCCTCTGTTGCGGTTCACGGAGCTACTCCCACGGTGGACAGGCCGGTGGTCTCCGGCAGGCCGAGCGCCAGGTTCATGCACTGCACCGCCGCGCCCGCGGTGCCCTTCGCCAGGTTGTCGATCGCCGCGACCACCACGAGCCGGTTCAGGTCGCGGTCGACGGTGACCTGGAGCTGGACGGCGTTGGAGCCGAGCACCGCGCCCGTGGTGGGCCAGTGGCCCTCGGGCAGCAGGTGCACGAACGGCTCGTCCGCGTAGGCCCGCTCGTAGGCGGCGCGGACGTCCTCGCCGGAGGTGAGGGTGGCCGAGCAGGTGGCCAGGATGCCGCGGGGCAGCGGGGCCAGGACGGGGGTGAAGGAGACCCTGACCTCGCGGCCCGCGACCGCGGAGAGGTTCTGGGTGATCTCCGGGGTGTGCCGGTGGGCGCCGCCGACGCCGTAGGCGCTCAGCGAGCCCATCACCTCCGAGCCGAGCAGGCCGGGCTTGAGCGACTTGCCCGCGCCGGAGGTGCCGGAGACGGCGACCACGGTGACCTCGGGCTCGACCAGGCCCATCGCGGGGGCGAGGGCCAGGGAGGAGACGGTCGGGTAGCAGCCGGGGACGGCGACGCGCCGGGCGCCGCGGAGCTCGTCGCGCCGGCCGGGCAGCTCGGGCAGGCCGTAGGGCCAGCTGCCCGCGTGCTCGCCGCCGTACCAGCGCTCCCAGGCGGCCGGGTCGGTGAGCCGGTGGTCGGCGCCGCAGTCGACGACCAGCACGTCGTCGCCGAGTTGCGCGGCGAGCTCGGCCGAGTGGCCGTGCGGGAGCGCCAGGAAGACGACGTCGTGACCGGCCAGCTCGGCGGCCGTGGTCTCGGTGAGCACCCGGTCGGCCAGGGGCAGGAGGTGGGGTTGGTGGGCCAGCAGGCGGGTACCCGCGTTCCCACCGGCGGTCAGCGCGCCGATCTCCACCTCGGGGTGGCCCAGCAGGAGCCGCAGGACTTCGCCCCCGGCGTAGCCACTGGCCCCGGCTACCGCGATCCGCAACGTCATGCGGATAAGTATGCACGCTAGTGCATCGTCACTCAAACATGTATTCGCCCCGACATGGGTCCGTCATGGGTCCGTCACCACGCCACGAGCAGTTCCTCCAGCCCGTAGACGACCTGCTCGTCCCGGAAGCGCAGCTCGGGCGACACCACGCGCAGCCCCGGGAACCGGGTCAGCAGCGCCGTGAACGCGACGCGCATCTCCATCCGCGCCAGGGGCGCGCCCAGGCAGTGGTGCACGCCGTGCCCGAACGCCACGTGGCTGCCCGCCCCGCGCGCCAGGTCCAGTTCGTCCGGGTCGGCCACCAGGTCCGGGTCGCGGTTGGCCGCGGGCAGCGAGCAGACCACGAGGTCGCCCGGTGCCAGGACCCGGCCGCCCAGCTCGACCTCGGCGGTGACCACCCGCGGCACCCCGGTGTGCACGACGGTCAGCCAGCGCAGCAGCTCCTCCACCGCGTTCTCCGGCGCGGCCAGCAGCGCCGCCCGCCGGTCGGGGTGCGCCAGCAGCACCGCCACGCCGAGGGAGAGCATGTTCGCCGTGGTCTCGTGCCCCGCCAGCAGCAGCAGGTCGACCAGGCCGACCACCTCCTCCTCCCGCAGGTCGGAACGGACCAGCGCGCCGAGCAGGTCGTCCCCCGGCGCGGACCTCGCCCGGTCGGCCAGCTCGGCCAGGTAGGCGCGGGACTCCAGCGCGATGGCCAGTCGCCGCTCGGGCGGCAGGGAGATGTCGAAGAAGCGGGTGTAGCGGTCCTGGAAGGCGTCCCGGTCGGCGTAGGGCACCCCCAGCAGCTCGCAGATCACCAGCGACGGGACCGGCAGCGCGAAGCCCGCCACCACGTCGGCGGGCGACCCGGCGCGCTCCAGCGCGTCGAGCCGGTCGCGCACCACCTCGTGGACCCACGGCTCCAGCGCCCGCATCCGGCGGCCGGTGAACTCGCCGGCCACCAGCCGGCGCAGCCGGGTGTGCTCGGGCGGGTCGAACGCCAGCGGGTTGCCCGGCCGCACCGCGGCCAGCTCCTCCTCGGACAGCGCGGGCGCGCCCGGCACGACGTGGTGGGCCGAGTTGCCGAACCGGCGCGGGTCGCCCAGCACCTCGCGCACGTCCGCGATCCGGGTGACCAGCCACACCCGGTCGCCCTGCGGCAGGTCCACCAGCCG
Source organism: Saccharothrix sp. BKS2 (assembly GCF_047689505.1). Classification (NCBI taxonomy): domain Bacteria; kingdom Bacillati; phylum Actinomycetota; class Actinomycetes; order Pseudonocardiales; family Pseudonocardiaceae; genus Saccharothrix; species Saccharothrix sp. BKS2. Next base: position 11,877 of record NZ_JAUQOL010000008.1, read on the forward strand.
GACGTCCCCGTCCCGCAGCGCCGAGAGTTCCGGCACGGGGTCGAACCCGGCTCGTCGCATGTGCAGGGGCGGTGTCGGCATGGCGGCCTCCCGGGGGTCCTGGGAGGACCGTAGCCGGCCGCGGGGGTGACGCGGCAGCTTCGCCCAGGTGAGATCCCGGCCGCCCCGTGCTACTCGCGGTGAACGCGCGGGCGCGCCCGTCGCGCCCGGCCCGCGTGCCTAGGCGCCGGTCCCGCCGAACCGCTGGAGCGCGCGGATCTTGTTCGTCGCGTCCAGCGCGGCCACCTTGTACGCCTCCGACAGCGTCGGGTAGTTGAAGACGGTGTCCACCAGGTAGTCCACGGTGCCGCCGCACGCCATCACCGCCTGCCCGATGTGCACCAGGTCGGTCGCCCCGGTGCCGAACAGGTGCACGCCGAGCAGCTTGCGGTCCACAGTGGACACCAGCAGCTTGAGCATCCCGTAGGCGTCGCCCACGATCGACCCCCGCGCCAGCTCCCGGTACCGGGCCAGCCCCACCTCGTACGGCACCGCCGACGAGGTCAGCTCGGCCTCCGTCGCGCCGCAGTAGGAGATCTCGGGGATGGTGTAGATGCCGATCGGCTGGAGCCCGGTCAGCTCGCGGGCCTCCTCGCCGAACGCGTGGTAGGCCGCGAGCCGGCCCTGGTCCATCGACGTGGCGGCCAGCGCCGGGAAGCCGATCACGTCGCCCACCGCGTAGATGTGCTCGACGGGCGTGCGGTAGTGCTCGTCGACCTGGAGCCGGCCGCGCCGGTCGGCCTCCAGGCCCGCCTTGGCCAGGTCCAGCGCCTCGGTGTTGCCCTGCCGGCCCGCCGAGTACATCACCGCGGCCGCCGGGATGCGCTTGCCGCTGGCCAGCGTCGTCACCGTGCCGGTCTCGGACACGTCGACGGTGACGACCTTCTCCCCGAACCGGAAGGTCACCGCCTGGTCGCGCAGGTGGAACTTCAGCGACTCGACGATCTCCGGGTCGCAGAAGTCGAGCATCCGCTCCCGCTGCTCGACCACGGTCACCCTGGTGCCGAGCGCGGCGAACATCGACGCGTACTCGATGCCGATCACCCCCGCGCCGACCACCACCAGCGACGACGGGATCTCCTCCAGCGACAGCACCTCGTCGGAGTCGAGCACCCGGACCTCGTCGAAGTCCACCTGGTCCGGGCGCGCGGGCCGGGTGCCGACCGCGACCACGACCTTGTCCGCGGTCACCACGTGGTGCTCGCCGCGGTTCGCGCCCTCGATCGCGACCGAGTGCGGGTCGACGAACCGGGCCGTGCCGGTGAGCAGGTCGACCTGGTTGCGGTGCAGCTGCGCGCGCACGACCTGGACCTCGCGGCCGATCACGTGCCGGGTGCGGGCCAGCAGGTCGGAGATCGTGATGTCCTGCTTGACCCGGTAGCTGGCGCCGTACAGCTCGCGCTGGCTCATGCCGGTCAGGTACATGACGGCTTCACGCAGGGTCTTGGACGGGATGGTGCCGGTGTTCAGGCACACGCCGCCCACCATGTCGTCCCGGTCCACGATCGCGACCTTCTTGCCCAGCTTCGCGCCCGCGATGGCGGCCTTCTGCCCACCCGGGCCGGACCCGATGACGAGCAGGTCGTAGTCGTACGCGCTCATGCCCGGAAGCCTCGCACACGAACCGGGCACGCGTGCCGCCGCGGGCGTCGACCCGCCGGGTTGCGTGCGCTCACCAGGGCCGGGAGAAGCCGGCGCCGGCCGGCTCGGGCCGTCACCCGGTCAGCCCCGGGCGGCGCGACCCGAGTAGGTCAGCGGGAAGACCAGGTCGGTGCACGCGTCCGGCACGTCCTGCGCGATCTGCACGACCATCTCCACGTCGACCGACCCGGCGGGCGGGATGAGCACCGGCTCGGGCATCGGCACCACGGTCAGCACCCCGGACGGGCAGCCCGGCACCCGGTTGTGCGCCTCGTCCAGCGGCTGCCCCGGCTCGGCCTCCAGGCTCAGCACCACGATGTCGACGGTGTTGGGGTTGGACAGCCGCACCAGCCGCGCGCCCTCGCCACCCGGCGTCAGCTCCACCGCCGCGCCCGAGACGTCGTCGATGCCGAACGACTCCAGGCCCGCCACCCCGGCCTCGGCGTTGCTCACCGAGTACGCCATCGCGGGCAGGTCGGGTTCCGGCCAGGTCAGGTGCATGGCGGCGACGACGGCCGCCCCGACCCCGAGGATCGTCGAGGCGACGGCGATCTCCATCCGCGGACCCAAACTGCGCATGAGGCAACCTCACTAGGATTGCTGCACCAGGCGGTGGGTTCGCCGCTAGCTCCCCGTCGGACCGGCGACCAGACTCGCCCGGCGGTTCATCGCTTCGCCCCTCGGCCCAGCGGGCCGCGGAACCAATCTTGGAGAACGTTCAACATCCGCGCAAGGACCAAGCCGGCCCGGAAATAGGGGTCTTTGGGCCTCTTGACACGTCACTTGACGCAGTCTGAACTGCACTTTCTCCCCCTGCCGGTCCCACCGGAGTTCACCCGGCCGGACCAGACCCGGAGCCGCACCGGAGCAGCCCGGAGCCGCACCAGTGCGGCTCCGGGGCCCTCGCGTCAGCCTCTCAGCACCGCGCCGAAGCGCTCGGCCGCCGCGGCCACGGCCGCGTCGCGCGCCGCCGTCGCCTCGTCCACGGTCAGCGTGCGGTCCGGCGCGCGGAAGCGCAAGGAGTACGCCAGCGACCGCTTGCCCTCGCCCACCTGACCGCCGGTGTAGACGTCGAACAGCCGGATGTCCTCCAGCAGCTCGCCGCCGCCCGTGCGCAGCACCCGCTCCACCCGCGCGGCGGGCACGTCCGCGCCGACCACCACCGCCACGTCCAGCAGCACCGGCGGGTAGGCCGACACGACCGGCGCGGGCCGGTGGTCGGACAGCGGCAGCGCGTCCAGGTCCAGCTCGAACGCCGAGGTCCGCTTCGGCAGGCCCAGCGCCTCCACCACCTTCGGGTGAAGTTCGCCGGCGTGGCCCACCGGCCAGTCGCCGACCCGCAGCTCGGCGCACCGGCCCGGGTGCCACGGCGCCAGGTCGGAGGCGACCACGCTCAGCTCCACCCCGTACGCCTGGCCGACCAGCCGCGCGGCCTGCACCGCGTCCGCCCAGTCGGCCGGCCGGCCCTTGCCCCACCAGCCCGGCTGCTCGCGGTGGCCCGCCAGCACGGCCGCCACGTGCACCGGCTGGTGCGGCAGCGCCGCCCGGAGCGAGGCCAGCTCCGCCTCGGAGGGCCGCGCGCCCACCTCGACCACCGGCATCGGCACCGGCTGTGCGCGCGGCAGCGTCACCTGCGCCACCGCGTAGACCGCGAGGTCCCGCTGACCGCGGGCCAGGTTCCGCTGCACGGTCTCCAGCAGCCCCGGGACCAGCGTGGTGGCCAGCGCGTGCTTCTCCGCCTCCAGCGGGTTGAGCACGCTCACCGTCGTCCGCCGCACGTCGCCCGCCGGCAGGCCCAGCGCGTCGAAGATCGCGGGCGAGAGGAACGGGAACGGCTTGACCTCGACGAAGCCCTGCTCGGCCAGCGCGCGCGCGACCGTGCGGCGGCGGCGCTGCTGCTCGGTCAGGCCGCGACCGGCCGGCGCGGGCGGCAGCACCGACGGGATCGTGTCGTAGCCCTCCAGCCGCAGCACCTCCTCGACCAGGTCAGCGGGCTGGGTGAGGTCCGCGCGCCAGGTCGGCGGCACCGCGGTGACCATGGTCGCGCCGTCGTCCCCGGTGCCGACCTCGACCTGGCAGCCGATCTGGCCCAGCCGCCGCGCGGTCACGCCGCGCGCGTAGTTCACCCCGGCGACCCGGTCGGGCAGGTTGATCGGCATCGACACCGGCGCCGGCTGCGCGACGCCGCCCACGTCCGTGCGGCCGGGCCGGATGGCGCCCTCGCCGAACATGTCCAGCAGCCGGGCGGCGCGCTCCAGCGCCACCGGCGCCAGCGCCGGGTCCACGGTGCGCTCGAACCGCTTGGCCGCCTCGCTGGGCAGCTTGTGGCGGCGCACCGTGCGGGCGATGGAGGCCGGGTCCCAGTTCGCCGCCTCCAGCAGGATGTCCGAGCTGTCGGGCTGGACCTCGGTGCTCGCCCCGCCCATGACGCCAGCCAGCGAGATCACGCCGCTGTCGTCGGCGATCACGATGTCGTCCGGGTCCAGCTCGCGGACCTGCTCGTCCAGCGTGGTCAGCTTCTCGCCGGGCCGCGCGCGCCGCACCACCAGGTCGCCCCGCACGGCGGAGCCGTCGAACGCGTGCAGCGGCTGCCCCAGCTCCAGCATCACGTAGTTGGTGATGTCGACCGGCAGCGAGATCGAGCGGATGCCCGCGAGCATCAGCCTGCGGCGCATCCACCAGGGGGTGGGCGCGGTCGGGTCGACGCCGGTCACCCGGCGCGCGGTGAAGCGCGGGCACGCGGCGGCGTCCTCGACCGAGACGGCGATCTCCTCGCCCTCGGCCTCGGGGATCTCGGCCAGGCCGGGGTCGCGGAACGGCACGTCGAACGCGCACGCCAGCTCGCGGGCCAGGCCGCGCACGGAGAACGCGTAGCCGCGGTCCGGGGTGGGGGCGACCTCGATGACGGTGTCGCCCAGGCCCAGCAGCTCGACCGCGTCGTCACCGGGCTGCGCGGTGCCGCTGGGCAGCACCATGATGCCGAGGTGGTCGTCGCCCAGGCCCAGCTCGCGGGCCGAGCAGATCATGCCCTCGCTCGTCCGGCCGTAGGTCTTGCGGGCGGCGATGGCGAAGTCCCCGGGCAGCACCGCGCCCGGCAGGGCCACCACGACCGTGTCACCCTCGCGGAAGTTCGACGCGCCGCAGACGATGCCGTTGACCTGGTCCGGGCCGACCTCCACCCGGCAGTAGCGGATCGGCTTCTTGAACTCGGTGAGCTCCTCGATCTCGACCACGCGGCCCGCGACCAGCGGGCCGGTCACGCCGTTGAGCTCGTGGACGTCCTCGACCTCCAGGCCGATCCGCACGAAGGCGTCGGCGAGCTGCCCCGGCGTCGGGGTCTCGGCGAACTCCAGGTTCTCGACCAGCCAGGTGACCGGGATGCGCACCGTCATGCCTCCGTTCCGAAGGGCTGGGTGAAGCGGACGTCGCCCTCGACCATGTCGCGCATGTCGGGCAGGCCGTTGCGGAACTGGAGGGTGCGCTCCAGGCCCATGCCGAACGCGAAGCCGGAGTAGGTGTCCGGGTCGATGCCGCAGTTGCGCAGCACGTTCGGGTTGACCATGCCGCAGCCGCCCCACTCGACCCAGCCCGCGCCGCCCTTCTTCTCCGGGAACCACACGTCCACCTCGGCGGACGGCTCGGTGAAGGGGAAGAAGCTCGGGCGCAGCCGGGTGCGGGAGTCCTCGCCGAACATGGCGCGGGCGAACGCGTCGAGCGTGCCCTTGAGGTGCGCCATGGTCAGCCCCCGGTCCACGGCCAGGCCCTCGACCTGGTGGAAGACCGGGGTGTGGGTGGCGTCCAGCTCGTCGGTCCGGAACGTCCGACCCGGGCAGACCACGTAGACGGGCAGCCCGCGGTCCGGGTCCAGCATGCTGCGCGCCTGGACCGGGCTGGTGTGCGTGCGCAGGACCAGGCCGGAGTCGGCGGGGGCCACGTAGAAGGTGTCCTGCATGGTCCGGGCGGGGTGGTCCTTGCCGAAGTTCAACGCGTCGAAGTTGAACCACTCGGCCTCGACCTCGGGGCCCTCGGCGACCTCCCAGCCCATGGCCACGAAGACGTCCGAGATGCGCTCGGCCAGCGTGCTCATGGGGTGGCGCGCGCCGCGCGGGACGCGGTCCCACGGCAGGGTGACGTCGACGGCCTCCTCGCGGAGGACGCGCTCGTCGCGCTCCACCTGGAGTTCGGCGCGGCGCTCGTCGAACGCCTGCTTGACCTCTTGCTGGGCCTGGTTGACCCGCTTGCCCGCGTCGGCCTTCGCCGCGGGCGGCAGCGCGCCGATCTCGCGGCGCGCCAGCAGCACCGGCGAGCGGTCGCCCAGGTGGCTCGGCTTCACGGCGGCGAGCTCGTCGAGGTCGGCCGCCTTGGCGAACGCCTCCCGAGCCTGCTCGACCGCCGTGCCGAGCGCTTCCGGGGAGAGCGCCGCGACCTGCTTCGGGTCGTAGGGGTCGTTGGCTCCGGACATGGTTGGTGGACAGCTCCCGTCACGGACAACAGGTGGTTAGCGGGTCGATCCTAGGTGATCGGGCGCCACCACCCGTCACCGCCGCCCGGTCGGGTCGCGGCGGGGACGAGGAGGTCCCGCCCGCGCGCCCCCGGCGGCCGCGTCGCCCGCGATCCCGGATCGCAACCGGACCGAGCCGGAACTGTCGGTGCGCCGTGGCAGTCTGATCACCGCGCGCAGGACACCGGCGAGCGATCAGCACAAAACCGGGTCACCAGCCGCCAGACCGACCCTAGAATCGTTCGTCCCACGTACCTGACCCGAGGTGAACTCCACTCCATGGCCCACACCTTCGGTGTCGACCTGCGCGGGATCATCGACCTGCTCAGCCACCACCTCTACAGCAGCCCGCGCGTCTACGCCCGCGAGCTGCTCCAGAACGCGGTGGACGCCATCACCGCCCGCCGCGCGCTCCAGCCGGACGCGCCCGGCGAGGTGGTGATCGAGCCGATCGAGTCCGCCGGCGGCACCCTCCGCATCTCCGACACCGGCATCGGCCTGACCGAGCGCGAAGTGCACGACCTGCTCTCCACGCTGGGCCGCACGTCCAAGCGCGACGACCTGGGCTTCGCCCGCCAGGGCTTCCTCGGCCAGTTCGGCGTCGGGCTGCTGTCCGCGTTCCTGGTCGCCGAGCGCATCAGCCTCACCAGCCGGTCGGCGCGCGGCGGGCCCGCGGTGCGCTGGACCGCGGACGCGACGGGCAGCTACGAGGTGGAGGTCGACGACTCGGCGCGCGCCGAGGTCGGCACCACCATCGAACTCGTGCCGCACCGCGACTCCGAGCACTGGCTGGAGAAGGACGTGGTGCGCGCCCTGGTCACCGAGTACGGCGAGCTGCTGCCGGTGACCGTGCGGATCGACCACGAGGTCGTCACGCTCGGCGAGCTGCCCTGGCTCGACGACGCCGCGGCCTACGGCGAGCGCGTGCTGGGCGTGGCGCCGTTCGACGCGATCCCGGTCGAGGTGCCCGCGGTCGGCCTGCGCGGCGTCGCCTACGTGCTGCCGCGCGGCGTGCACCCCGGCGCGCGGCAGTCCCACCGCGTCTACCTCAAGCGGATGCTCGTCGGCGACGCCATCGAGGGCCTGCTGCCGGAGTGGGCGTACTTCGTGCGCTGCGTGGTCGACTCGACGTCGCTGCGCCCCACGGCCAGCCGCGAGTCGCTCTACCAGGACGAGACGCTGCTCGCGGTGCGCGAGGAGCTGGGCCGCCAGGTCCGGGACTGGCTGGTCCGGCTGGACGCGACCAGCCCCGAGCGCACCCGGGCCCTGCTCGACGCGCACCACCTGGGCATCAAGTCCCTGGCCAGGGTGGACGACGACATGCTGCGGCTGGTCGAGCGGTGGCTGCCGTTCGAGACCACCGACGGGCCCCAGTCGCTGCGCCAGTTCCGCCGCCGGCACGGCACGGTCGCCTACGTGCCGGACGTGGACGAGTTCCGGCAGCTCGCGCCGGTCGCGCACGCGCAGGGCATGGGCCTGGTCGACGCGGGCTACGCCTACGACGTGGAGATCATGGAGCGGCTGGTCGCCCTGGACGGGCCGACCGCCGCCCGCCGGGTGGCGCCGGGCGAGGTGCTGGCCGCGCTCGACGACCCGGACCCGGAGCTGGACCGCGCCCTGCGGACCCGCCTCGACCAGGCCCGCGAGGTCCTGGAGCGGCACGACTGCGAGGCCGTGCCGCGCGACTTCGACCCGGGTTCGCTGCCGGCGCTGCTGGTCACCAACGTCGAGGCGGAGCGCAGGCGCGACGCCAAGCAGACGGGCGAGGACGCCGACCCGCTGTGGGCGGAGCTGCTGGGCAGCCTGGCCGAGCCCTCCTCGGACGCCGCGCAGCGGCTGGTGCTCAACTGCCGCAACCCGCTGGTGCGGCGGCTGACGCAGCTCAACGACCCGGCGCTGGTGGAGCTGACCGTCGAATCGCTGTACGTGCACGCCCTGCTCCAGGCGCGCCGACCGATGCGCCCGAAGGACACCGCGGCGCTGAACCGCTCGTTCCTGGAACTGCTGGACCGCGCCGTGGGAGAAGACCGATGAGCCAGGACAAGGGCGCCGCCGAACGGCAGTTCGTCGAGGCGTACCACATGCCCGAGGGGATGCCGAGGCACGAGGCGCTGGAGCGCGCGGCCCGCGCCGCCGACGCCGCGGACCACCTACCGCTGGGGGTGAGCTGCCGGATCGCGCTGATCCGCTCCGCCTACGACCTCGGCCGCTACGACCTGATGCTGGCGCCGTTCGCGTGGTGCGGCACGGCGGAGCAGCGCGACCCGACCTCCTTCGACGAGTGGGAGCTGCACAGCTTCGACTGGGCGCACAAGTGGATCGTGTCCGGCCTGCTCGCCGACCCGAGGTTCACGCTGGCGCAGATCGGCTCGTTCGTCGACCAGCTCGCGTCCCGCTACCAGCGGCTCGGGTACTCGGCGCAGCCCGTGCACGGCGCCCGCGCCGAGCTGGCCTCGCACACCGGCGACGACGAGGCGTACCGGGAGCACTTCGCGCGCTACCTCGCGGCCGAGCGCGGCCCGATGAGCGACTGCGAGGCGTGCGTCGTCGAGGAGCAGGCCGGGCACCTGATCCGGCAGGGCCGCCTCGCCGAGGCGGTCGCGCACGCCGAGCACCAGCTGGACCGGGAGACCGGCTGCGCCACCCAGCCGCAGGGCATCCTGACCACGCTGACGCCCGCGTTCGTCGCGCTGGGCGACCTGGAGCGGGCCCGGCAGGCGCACGTGGTGGCGCACCGGCTGGTGCGCGACGACCTGGTGGGCGGCTACCTCGACGACCACCTGGTGTTCTGCGCGACCTCGGACAACGTGCGGCGGGGCGTGGACCTGCTGCGCGGCCACCTGCACCGGGTGCACCACTCGACCAGCCCGTCGCGGGCCATGCACTTCGCCGCCGGCGCGGCGCTGCTGCTGAGCCGGGTGCCGGGGGACGAGGAGTTCGCCGTACCGGTGGACGGGCGCGCCGAGGTGCTGACCGCGCCCGAGCTGCGCGCGCTGCTGGAGGCGCGGGCGCTGGAGATCGCGGCCCGGTTCGACCGGCGCAACGGCTCCGACGCGGTGACCCGGCGCGTCCGGGAGACCCTGGCCACGCCCGACACGGCGCCGGTGCCGCTGGTGGTGCCGGCCGCCTCGCGGACGCCCGTGCCCGCCCTGTCCGACGAGGAGCCGGTGGAGCTCGGCGACCCGGTGGAGCTGGCGCGGCGGATGTGCGACGCGTTCGACCGGGGCGAGTTCACCGCCGGGATGCGGCTGCTGCGCTCGCTGCCGCCGGACCTCGACCCGCTGCTGCCGGAGTCGCTGGGCGCGCTGGTGGCGGCCCGGCGGGCGATCGTCGGCGGCCACACCCTGCCCAGGGAGGAGGTGCTGGTCGAGCTGGACGCGGCGGTCGACCGGCTGGCCGCGTGCGGCGAGCACGACCTGGCCAACCGGTACCGGGCGCGGGGGGCCGTGCTGCGCGCCGAGGAGGGCGGCGTCGGGCTGGCGCGCACGTGCCTGGCCGAGGCGGACGCCACCGGCACCCCGTACACGCGGGTGCTGACCAGGCTGCTGCTGGCCGACCTGCTGGCCGAGGTCGACGAGGACGAGGAGCAGCCGGTCGAGCTGGCGGTCGAGGCGCTGGAGCTGGCGCGGGCGCAGGTGCCGGAGCTGGTGTCCCGGGCGCGGTGCGACCGGGCGCAGCACCTGGCGGCCTCCGGCGAGCTGGACGAGGCGCAGGCCGAGGTGACCGCCGTGCTGGCCGAGGACCCGTCCTCGTCCGTGCGGTTCGACGCGCTGCGGCTGCTGCTGAAGATCCAGACCGTGCGGGGCGACGAGGCCGCGCTCGCGACGGGCACGCGGTTCGTGGAGGCGTTCGGCACGCCGCGCGGGCCGTGGACGGCCGAGGCGCACCGGCAGCGGGCGGCCTCGATCCAGCGGCTGGACCTGGAGGCCGAGCACCTGGTGGAGCTGCGCGACGCGGTCGCCGCGGGCCACGAGCTGGGCGTGCCGGACGACGTGGCCAAGGCGTGCTACGCGCTGGCCGGCGGCTACCTGAAGTCGGGCCGGTTCGTGGAGGCCGCGGAGGCGCTGGAGGAGGCGGTCCGCGCGATCGACACGGACGAGGTCGACCCGGACGTGGTCGTGCCCATCCGCTACCGCCTGGGCCAGGTGTGCGCGCGGCTGGACGAGACCGAGTCGGCGCGCCGCCACCTGGAGACCGCGCTGGGCCTGGTCCAGCCGGACGAGCCGGGCCGGCGGGCGATGGTGCTGGACCAGCTGGCCGGCGTGCTGCGGCGGCTGGACCGGGGCCCGGAGGCCGCCTCGGCCTACCAGGGCGCGGCGACCGCCTGGCAGGAGGTCGAGGAGTTCGCCGAGGCCGCGGGCTCGCTGGTCGAGGCGGCGGCCGCGCTGCCCGACGAGGAGGCGGGCGAGTGCGCCGCCACCCTGACCGCCGCCGAGGTCCTGCTGCCGCAGGTGGAGGACCCGGACCACCGCACCCACCTGACCGCGCGCATCGCCGCGATCCGGGCGTTCCTGCACAGCCAGGCGGGCGAGCACGCGGAGGCGGTCGAGCAGAACGGCGTGGCCGAGGAACTGGCGGCCCGCCTGGGCGACGCCGACTGGCAGGCGTTCCTGGTGGTGCGCGGCGCGCGCTTCCTCCTCCAGTCGGGCGACCCGGCCAACGCCGAGGCCGAGGCCCGCCGAGCGGGCACCCTCATCACCGACGACACCCCGCCCCAGATCCTCGGCGACGCGGCCGCGATCCTGGAGGAAGCCCTGCGCACCCAGTCCAAGCCCACCACCGCGGACCCCCTGCTCCGAGCCCTCCACACCCGCCTGAACGCCTGACCCGCAGGGGAGGTGGGCCCCACTCCCCACCCACCTCCCCGCAGGTCACACACCCAAACCGCGCGAGTCGTACGCCCAGACCCCGCGAGTCGTACGCCCAGACCGGTCGTGTCGTACGTTCAGACCCCGCGAGTCGAACGTTCAGGACCACCGTGTCGAACGTTCAGGACCCCTGAGTTCTACGTTCAGGCACGTTGGGCGCGAGCCGAGGCGTACAGGCAGACCGCCGCCGCCGTGGCGAGGTTCAGGCTCTCCGCGCCGCCGTAGATCGGGACCTTCAGCGCGGCGTCCAGGCTGTCGACCACGTCGTCGGGCAGGCCGTGGGCCTCGCTGCCGAACACCCACGCCGTGGGCGCGGCCAGGTCACCGCGCAGGTCGGCGGTCACCAGGTCCTCCGGCGCGTACCCGTCCGCGGCGACCAGGCGCAACCCGGCCCCGCGCAGGGCGGCGAAGGCTTCCCCCGCGTCCCGCGCCCGCGCGATCGGCAGGTGGAACACACTGCCCGTGGACGCGCGCACGCACTTGCCGTTGTGGGGGTCGACCGCGTCCCCCGCGAAGATCACCGCGTCGGCGCCGGCCGCGTCCGCGACGCGCACCACCGTGCCCGCGTTGCCGGGGTCCGCCACCCCGTGCAGCACCGCCACCAACCGCGCGCCGTCACCCAGCGCCACCGCCAGCGGCACGTCCACCGGCGAGCACACCGCGACGACGCCCTGCGGGGTCACCGTCTCCGACAGCGCGGCGGCCGCCCGGTCCGTCACCGCGCTCACCGGCACCCCGGCGTCGACCGCGTCCCGCACCAGCGAGGGGTTGCGCGCCGCCGCGGCGTCCGTGACGAACAACTCGTGCACCCGACCGCGCCCGGCGGCGGCCCAGGCCAGGGCCTCGCGCACCGCCTGCGCGCCCTCGGCGAGGAAGCGCTCCGCGCGGTCGCGACCGGAACGCCTGGTCAACCGCTTAGCGGCAACGACCCGGGGAGTCCGTTCGGTGAACGGAGCATCCCCGGGTCGTGGCGCGCGGTCGTTCCCGCTCAGCCCTTGTCCTCGAGCGGCGCGTTGACGTCGCTGGGCAGGGCGGCCTTGGCGGCCTCCACCAGCGCGGTGAACGCACCCGCGTCGTTGACGGCCAGGTCGGCCAGGATCTTGCGGTCCACCTCGATGCCCGCGAGGCGCAGACCCTGGATGAAGCGGTTGTAGGTCATGCCGTTGGCCCGGACACCCGCGTTGATGCGCTGGATCCACAGCTTCCGGAAGTCACCCTTGCGGGCGCGACGGTCCCGGTAGGCGTAGTTGAGCGAGTGGAGCACCTGCTCCTTGGCCTTGCGGTACAGCCTCGAACGCTGGCCGCGGTAGCCGCTGGCGAGCTCAAGGGTGGTACGGCGCTTCTTCTGGGCGTTCACGGCCCTTTTGACGCGTGCCACGGGTCCATCCTGTCGATCTCGTGGGGCCGGTCAGGCCCCGGTGTTCACGGGGGGAGGCGGGTGTCAGATGCCCAGCAGCTTCTTGATGCGCGACGCGTCGTTCTTGGCGACGTCGGTCGTCCCGGAGAGGCGGCGGGTCAGCTTGCTGGACTTCTTCTCCAGCAGGTGGCGCTTGCCGGCCTTCTCGCGGATCAGCTTGCCGCTGCCGGTGACCTTCACGCGCTTGGAGGTCCCGCTGTGGCTCTTGTTCTTGGGCATTTGTCGTCCTTGGTCTCGTGCAGCCACCGGGGTGGCGGCGGCCGTGTTTGCTCCCGGGCCCGGCGAGGGGCCCGGGAGGTCACCGGCCCGAGGGCCGGGAGATCACTCCTCGACGGAGTCCGCCTGGGCGTCCTGCTCCGCCTGGGCGTCCTGCTTCACCGGGCGCGTCTTCGTGGTCTTGTGGGGGGCCAGCACCATGATCATGTTGCGGCCGTCCTGCTTCGGGTTGGACTCGACGAACCCCAGCTCCGCGACGTCTTCCGCGAGCTTCTGCAGCAGTCGGTAGCCCAGCTCCGGCCGGGACTGCTCACGGCCGCGGAACATGATGGTCACCTTGACCTTGTTCCCGTGCGACAGGAAGCGGGCCACGTGGCCCTTCTTCGTCAGGTAGTCGTGCGGGTCGATCTTCGGGCGGAGCTTCTGCTCCTTGATGACCGTCAACTGCTGGTTGCGGCGCGACTCACGGGCCTTCTGCGCGCTCTCGTACTTGTACTTGCCGTAGTCCATGAGCTTGCAAACCGGCGGCCGAGCCTGCGCGGCGACCTCGACGAGGTCGAGATCCGATTCCTGGGCGAGTCGGAGGGCGTCCTCGATGCGAACGATCCCGACCTGCTCGCCGTTCGGCCCGACCAGTCGAACCTCGGGCACGCGGATGCGGTCGTTGATGCGCGGCTCGGTGCTCACGGGAACACCTCGGTTCGAGGGACTTGTCATTCACGTCCTTTGTAACTCGTTGTGCGCCGAAGACAAGAGGCCCCACACCTGCCCGGTGTGAGGCCCGCTTCCGACCGATCGCACAACGAAGGGCGCAGTCCACCCCTCGCAGGACCGGACCCGGCCACCTGCTCGAAGCGGCGGACGCGGGTGGGAGCGGGGCTCCACTTGCCGTCCCCACACGGGTGGGGACTGGTCGCTCGAAAGATGGTAGCAGACCGTCTTGTCAACCCCCGAACCGGCGAGTCCCGCGGCGGGGTTGCGAGAATGGGCCCGTGACCGACCTGCCTCCGAACAACGTCCGCGAGCTGTCCGACGTCCCCAGCGTCGAGGTGATCAGCAAGGCCGCGGTCATGCTGCTGTCCTCGGCCGCCGAGCGCCTCGGGCTGGCGGACGAGGACCCGGCGTCGAGCCCGCGCCGCGACCTCGACGAAGCCCGCCGCCTGATCACCGCCCTGGCCGGCCTGGTCACCGCGTCCGCCGAGTACCTGGGCCCGCACGCCGCCCCCATGCGCGACGGCCTCCAGTCGGTCCAGCGGGCCTTCCGCGAGGCGTCCGCCTACCCCGACGAACCGGGCCAGGGGCCGGGCGAGAAGTACACCGGCCCCGTCTACTGACCTCCGGCCGGACCTCCGCCGAACCTCCCCGAATCACCCGATCGAGGTGCTCCGGGGAGGTTTGGCTGTCTGAACGCTGAACTCACCCGTCCTGAACGTACGACACGGTGGTCCTGGACGTACGACTCGCGCGGGGGGCCGAAGGTGGGTGTGCGGGAAAGGTGGGGTGCGGGGCGGTGGGGTGAATAGGGTCGGGGAGTTCGCGCGAACTGCTTGGCCTCTTACCCTGCTGGAGGGAGAACGGGTTCGATGGAAGAGTTTCGCGCGCCCCGGAAACGGGTGATCGGTATCGGTGCGGCCGTGGTGACGGCCGCGGCGTTGACGCTGGTGGCGGCACCGGCGCAGGCCGCCGAAGGGGTGGTCAGGGATGCCGGCGCACCCGGTGCGGTGGCCGGTAGTTACATCGTGGTGGTAAAAGACTCCATTGGTGTTCAAGCACTCGCGGAAAAGGTGGACGCGGAAGTCACGCATCGTTATGGCGCGGCCCTGCACGGGTTCGCCGCGCGGATGAGCGAGCGGGCCGCCCGCGTGCTCGCCGCCGACCCGGCGGTCGAGTACGTCGCGCAGGACCGGGAGGTGCGGCTGCTGGCGGACCAGCCGAACCCGCCGTCCTGGGGCCTGGACCGCGTCGACCAGCGCGACCTGCCGCTGAACCGGAACTACAGCTACGCCACCACGGCGGCCAACGTGCACGCCTACATCATCGACACCGGCATCCGCACCACCCACGCGGACTTCGGCGGCCGGGCCACCTTCGACGTCAACACCAGCGGCGACGGCAACAACTCCGACTGCAACGGCCACGGCACCCACGTCGCCGGCACGGTCGGCGGCAACGCCCACGGCGTCGCCAAGGCCGTCCGCCTGCACGGCGTCAAGGTGCTCAACTGCGCGGGCTCCGGCACCATCGCGGGCGTCGTGGCGGGCGTGGACTGGGTGACCGCGAACGCGCAGAAGCCCGCCGTGGCCAACATGAGCCTCGGCGGCGGCGCCAACGAGGCCCTCGACGCGGCCGTGCGCAACTCCATCGCGTCCGGCGTGACCTACGCGGTCGCCTCCGGCAACTCGAACGCGAACGCGTGTTCCTTCTCCCCCGCGCGGGTGGCGGAGGCCATCACGGTCAACGCCACGGACACGGCCGACAACCGGGCGACGTTCTCCAACTGGGGCAACTGCACCGACCTGTTCGCGCCGGGCGTCGGCATCACCTCCGCGTGGCACACCGGCGACACCGCCACCAACAGCATCAGCGGCACGTCCATGGCCTCGCCGCACGCCGCGGGCGCCGCGGCGCTGCTGCTGGCCGGCAACCCCGGCGCCACCCCGCAGGCGGTGCGGGACGCGCTGGTGGGCGCTGCCACGCCGAACAAGGTGGTCAACCCGGGCACGGGTTCGCCCAACCTGCTGCTCCACACCGCCGCCGGCCCGCCCCCGCAGCCGGGCCGCGACACGCTGGTCCGCGGCGAGAGCCTCCAGATCGGCGACACCAGGGTCTCGCGGGACGGCCGGTACACGCTGGTCATGCAGGGTGACGGCAACCTGGTCCTCTACGCGGCCGGCGGCCAGGCCCTGTGGCACACCTCCACCCACGGCACCGGGGCCACCCACGCGGTGCTCCAGCAGGACGGCAACTTCGTCGTCTACACCGCCGCGGGCGTGGCGAAGTGGCACACCTCCACCCACGGCACGGCGGCCGACCGGCTGGTCGTGCAGGACGACTCCAACCTGGTCCTCTACGGGCCGTCCGGACAGGTGTTCTGGCACCGGCTCGGGTGAGCGGCAGATGACGCGGTAGGTGACGCGGTAGGTGGTACGGCGGGGCCGGGGTCGTTCGACGACCCCGGCCCCGTGCTCGACCGGGTGCGGCCGCAGGGTGGGCAGGGCACGCGGCTGCGCAGAACGCGCGCTGGTCAGGGCGCGCTGGTCAGGGCGCGCTGGTCAGGCCCGCCGGCTGGTCACGGCCGTACGCCGCCCGCCCGCAGCAGGCGCGCCGCCAGGGCCTCGACGACCTCGGGGTCCCCCCGCCGCCACCCCTCCGCCGGGTCCTCCGGGAACGCCGCCAGGTCGCCGGGCGACAGGGCGTTCAACGCGCGCAGGGCCAGCAGGTCGGTCCGGCCGCGGTCGCGCAAACGGCGCAGCGCCGCCGCGTGCCGGGCGAACCGCAGCCGCAGCGGCAGCCAGGTGACCAGCAGGAACGCCACCGGCACCACGATCAGCGCGACGGTGAGCCACAGCGCCGAGGTCTCCACCGCCTCGACCTGGGTGGCGCCCGCGTCGGTCAGCGTGCCGCCCGCGTTGCGGCCCCGGTCCAGCGCCTCACCCAGCCGACCGCCGACCAGCGGCACGTCGCGCGCGTTGGCCGCTGCCTCGCCGAACGTGTCGCTCAGGTTCCGGCCCGCGTCGGCCAGGCGGTCGCCCGGCGCGCGCAGGGCGCGGACCGCGTCACCCGCCGCCGACGCCGACACCGCCCAGAACCACACCCACGCCACGGCCAGCAGGTCGGCCACCACCTGCCGCGCGAGGCGGGCGGGTCGGTCCGCGTACCACTTCATGTCGAAGTCTTATCAGTCCGACCCGCCGGTCCGGCAGGTCCCCGCAGGCACCGACCGGGAAGGACGGGCCGGCCGGTTGCCCTGGTGCGCCCGTCGGCGAGGCCACGGGACGGGTGTGGTCCGCCAGACCATTAATGTCGTGGTGTGGGGACGACGTTCGGTGACTTGCTGCGCGCGCACCGTTTGCGGGTGAAGCTGACCCAGGAGGAGTTGGCGGAGGGGTCCGGGGTCAGCGTGCGGGCGATCAGCGACATGGAGCGCGGTCGGGCGAAGGGGCCGCAGCGCCGCACGGTCGAGGCCCTGGCGGGGGTGCTGGCGCTGGCCGCACCGGAGACCCGCGAACTGCTCGACGCGGCCAAGGAGGGCCGCGTGCGCCGCCCGCCGGACGTGGCGCCGTCCGCGCTGCCGCCGGACGTCGTGGACCTGACCGGGCGCGAGGAGGAGCTGGTCGCCCTCTCCGAGGTCGCCGACCGGGCGCGCACCACGTCGCTGGTGGTGGTGCACGGCCCGCCGGGCGCGGGGAAGACGACGCTGGCCGTGCACTCGGCCTACCGGCTCGCGCCGCGCTTCGCCGACGGGTGCTTCTTCTTCAACCTGCGCGGGATGGACGTGCGGCCGCTGCACCCGTCCGAGGTGGTGCACCGGATGCTGCTCGCGCTCGGCGTGGTCGAGAAGCAGGTCCCGGGCAGCGAGGCCGAGCGGTCCGACCTGTACCGGGCGCTGATGCGCGAGCGGTCCACGCTGCTGGTGCTGGACAACGCCTCGGACGAGGCCCAGGTGCGCCCGCTGCTGGCGACCGGCCGGTCCTCGCTGGTGCTGGTGACCTCGCGGCAGGTGCTCGGCGGCCTGGAGGCGAGCAGCCGGCTCGGCCTGGACGTGCTGGACCCGGTGGCCTCGTTCCGGCTGCTCGGCTCGATCGCGGGCCAGGCGCGGGTCGGCGCGGAACCGGTGGCCGCGGCACGGGTGGCGAAGCTGTGCGGGCACCTGCCGCTGGCGCTGCGCATCGCGGGCAACCGGCTCGCCAGCCGTCCGAAGTGGACGATCGGGCACCTGGCCGGGCAGCTGGTGGACGAGCGCCGCAGGCTGTCCGCGCTGACGGCGGGCGACCTGCGGGTGCGCACCGCGTTCGAGATGTCCTACCGGCAGCTCAGCGACAAGGCGGCGGTGCTGTTCCGCAGGTTGTCGCTGGTGCCCGGCGCGGACTTCGGGCCGGACCTGGCCGCGGTGCTGGCCGACGTGGACCGGTTCGCCGCCGAGGACACCCTGGAGGAGCTGGTCGACATGAGCCTGCTGGACACCGCCGAGGTGCCCGGCCGGTACGTGTTCCACGACCTGATCCGGGTCTTCGCCGGTGAGCGGCTGGTCGACGAGGAGGCCGCGCCGGTGGTCGGCCAGGCCCGGCGGCGGGTGGTGGACTGGCTGCTCGGCACGGCGGTCGCGGCGGGCGGGTTCTTCGGGCCGGACGCGCGGACCACACCGGTGGGCGCGCTGCACGGCCCGGAGGACGCCGAAGCCTGGCTGACCGCCGAGACCGCGAACTGGCTGGGCGCGCTGCGGTGGGCGCGGTCGGCCTCGCTGCACGAGGAGGTGCTGGAGCTGGCCACGGCCATGCACTGGTACTCCGACCAGCGCGGCCGGGCCGAGACGTGGGAGGAGGTGTTCACCGCGGGCGTGGCCGCGGCGCGGGAGCTGGGCAGCGTGCGGGACGAGGCCGTGCAGCTGAACTTCCTGACCTGG
The DNA here is from genome assembly GCF_047689505.1 of Saccharothrix sp. BKS2. Taxonomy (NCBI): domain Bacteria; kingdom Bacillati; phylum Actinomycetota; class Actinomycetes; order Pseudonocardiales; family Pseudonocardiaceae; genus Saccharothrix; species Saccharothrix sp. BKS2. The sequence goes on from NZ_JAUQOL010000008.1 coordinate 30,182, forward strand.
ACGCTGGCCGTGCTGATGCGCCGGTACGCCGACGCGCTGGCGCTGCACGACGAGGCGTGGCGCGCCGCGGTGGCGGCGGGTGACCTGCGCGAGCAGGGCTGGGCGGTGCACTACCGGACGGTGTCGCTGCTGCGGTCCGGGCGGCTGGAGGAGGCGCGGGTCGACGCGCGGCGGGCGCAGGAGCTGTTCCGGCGGGCCGGGTACCCGCTGGGCGAGCACATCTCGCTGTCGTGCCTGGCGCTGGTGCTGCACGAGCTGGAGAACTACGAGGACGCGGTGCTGGTGCACCGGGAGCTGCTGGGCCGGGTGCGGTCGGGCGAGCTGGACCTGGCGCCCGTGATGGCGGTCGAGATGGCCGGGACGCTGCTGATCCGGCAGGCCGGCAGCCTGGTGCGGCTCAGCCGCTGGTCCGAGGTGCTGGCGGCGGCGGACGACGCGCTGGGCTCGTCGTCCGCGGCACCCACCCGGTGCGGCGCGCTCCACCTGCGCGGCCTGGCGCTGCACCGGCTCGGCGACCCCGCGGCGGCGCGGCCCGAGCTGGTGCGGGCGGTCGAGCTGGCCGAGGCCCACCACGACCACCGGCTGCCGGCGGTGCTGGACGCGCTGGCCGACGTGCTCGACGACCTGGGCGACCCGGTCGCGGCCGGCGGGTTCCGCGACCGGGCCACCGAGGTGCGGTCATCCGATCGGTGATGCGTTCCTCGCCATCGCCGGGTCCTTCCGTGCCGTGCTCTCGGGGGTGCGCCAAGTCAACCCCCGGCCGGCGCCCCGGCGCCACGCAGAACGACCGGCAGAAGTACGTGATGTCGCCCATTCGGGACAGCGGGGGTGCCGGCACCCTGCTCACGTGACGAAACCGGACTGGTCACCCAGGGCTCGGCGCAGGGCGCGGATCTCCCGGCGCAGGCGCGTCGCGCGCGTGGGGCTGCTGACGCTGGCCACCGCGACGTCGGTCGTCGCGGTGGTGCCGGTCCTGGTGGCCGCGCTGGCGCTGCTGACCGCGGACCTGACCCGCTTCCTGGCCCCGAGCCCGTGGTTCGGCCGGAACGTCGCGGTGGCCGCCGCGTGGTGCGCGGTCGCGGCCGGGCCGCTGTGGTTGGCGTCGCGGCGCTTCCGGGAGCGCCCGCGCGACCGGCCGGCGGGGTGGGGGGCCCTGTCGACGGCCGAGCGGACCTCGCTGGCCGCCTCGCTGGCCACGGTGGTGGCGCTGGTGTTCGCCGGGATGTCGCTCCAGGTGACCCGGGACCAGGTGGAGCTGACCGCGCGGGGGCAGCTGGGCGACCGGTACGCCGAGGCGGTCCGGGCGCTGGCCTCGGACCGGGCCGAGGTGCGCATCAGCGGCGCGCTGTCGCTGGAGCGGATCGCGCTGGACCCCGCCGAGGCCGACCACGCGTTCGACCTGCTCGCGGTGTTCCTGCGGACGCGGGCGGCGCGGCCCGCGAGCGGCCCGTGCGACCCGGCGGTCGACCCGGTCGGCGAGACGGGGGTGATCGCGGGGGTGCTCGCCCGGATGAGCAAGCGGCACGGGAGCGGCGACGCCGACCTGCGGGGCACCTGCCTGCGCACCACCGGGTGGGAGGGGGCCGACCTGGACGGCGCCGACCTCCGCGAGGCCGACCTGAGCGAGGCGGACCTCGGCGGCGCCCGGCTCGTCGGCGCGCGGCTGGCCGAGGCGAGCCTGGCGGGCGCGGACCTGGCCGGGGCGGACCTGAGCGGGGCGAGCCTCGCGGGCGCCGACCTGACCGGGGCCGACCTGCGGCACACCGACCTGACCGGCGCGGTGCTCACCGGGGCGGACCTGAGCGGGGCGAACGTGCAGCACGCGAAGCTGCCGCCGAACGCCCCGCCCCACTGACAGCGGCCGCTACCCGACCACGGCCAGGGCGTCGATCTCCACCAGCAACCCCTCCGGCAGCCCCACGTACACCGTGGTGCGCGCCGGGAACGGCTGCTCGGTCACGAACTTCCCGTACGCCTCGTTCATCTCGGCGAAGTGGGCGGTGTCGGTCAGGTAGACGCGCAGCATCACCACGTCCGCGAGCGAGGCGCCGCCCGCCTCCAGCACGGCGACCACGTTGCGCAGCGCCTGCCCGGTCTGCTCGGCCACGGTCGTGCCGACGACCGACCCGTCGGCCGGGTCGAACGCGACCTGCCCGGCCACCTGGAGGATGCCGCCCTTGCGGACGCCCTGGGAGAAGGCGGCCACCGGGGTGGGCGCGGAGTCGGTTCGGATTTCGACCTTGGACATGCGTTTCCTCTCTCAGTCGCGCGGCGACCAGCCGCACTCGACAGACGCCGCCCGCGCGGTCGCGAGCAGGTCGGGCAGGTGGCCCAGCAGGCCGTCGAAGTCCAGCAGCACCTTGGGCACGGACATCGACACGGCCGCGACGACCTCGCCGCGCGGGCCGCGCACGGGGGCGGCGACGCAGTGGATGAAGTCCTCGTGCTCGGCGTTGTCCACGGCGTAGCCGGCGGCGCGCACGCGCTCCAGCTCGGCCAGGTAGGCGGCCGGGGTGGTGATGGTGTTCGCGGTCAGCGGCACGTAGTCGATGCCGTCGGCGACCTCGCGGCGGCGCGGCTCCGGCAGGTCGGACAGCAGCACCTTGGCCACGGCGGTGCAGTGCAGCGGGGCGCGGCGGCCGATGCGGGAGTACATGCGCATCGGGTGGGTGCTGTCGTACTTGTCGATGTAGATGACCTCACCGTCCTCGTAGGACGCGAGGTGGACGGTGTAGCCGGTGCGGGCGTTCAGCTCCCGCAGCGCGGGCTCGGCGCTGCGGCGCACGTCCCGCTCCTCCAGCGCCAGGTGCGCCAGGTCGAACAGCGCGGTGCCCAGCCGGTAGTGGTGCACGCCCTCGCGCTGCACGAACCGGTGGGACTCCAGCGTGCGCAGCAGCCTCAGGGCCGTCGACTTGTGGACCCCGACGACGCCGGCCAGCTCCTCCAGCGTCTTCGGCCCGGTCGCCAGGTGGCCGACCAGGGTCAGCGCCCGGCTCAGGCTCTGGCTCATCCACGTCTCCTCAGGTGTGCGGCGGCCCAGGTGGGCGCGTCCGCGTCCAGCAGCGGCGCGGTGACGCTCGCCGGGAGCGGTTCGCCGACGTCCTCCCTGGTCAGCAGGGCGGCGGCGGCCTGGAGGTGCCCGGCGCGCAACCGGCGCGCGGGCTCGTCGCCGGCCAGGTGCGCGGCGAGGTAGCCGGCCGCGAACGCGTCGCCCGCGCCGACCGGCTCGACCACGTCCACCCGCAGCCCCTCCTGGAACGTCGTCGCGCCGCCCTCCACCGCGGTGGCGCCCCGCGCGCCGTGCTTGACCACCAGGGTGGCCGGGTCCGGCAGCAGCTCGCGCAGCCCGTCCGGGTCGCCGGTGCCCCACACGGCCTGCGCCTCGTCGGACCCGACCAGCACGACGTCGGCCGCGTTGGCCAGCTCGCGCAGCACGGAGGGGTCCCGGTCGCGCCACAGCGCGGGTCGCCAGTTCAGGTCGAACGACACCGGCGCCGCCCGGGGCCGGGCCAGCACCGCGCGCAGCAGCGCCAGGCAGCTGTCGGAGAGCGCCGCGGTGATCCCGGTGACGTGCACCAGCGCCACCCCGGCCAGGTCGAGCCGGTCGAGCACCTCCGGTCCCATCGCGGAGGCCGCCGAACCGCGCCGGTAGTAGCGCACGGGGCTGCCCGCCGCGTCGGCCTCCTTGACGTACAGGCCGGTCGGCCGCTCGGGGTCGACCCGCACGGCGCTCACGTCCACGCCCGCGCCGCCCACCGCGTCGAGCACCGCGCCGCCGAACGCGTCGTCGCCGACCGCGCCGACCCACCGGCTGCGCACGCCGAGCCGGGCGAGGTGGACGGCCACGTTGGACTCGGCGCCGCCGATCGCCCGCAGCCAGGTGCCCACCGCGCGCACCGGGCCGGGTTCGGCGGGCACCAGTACCGCCATGGTCTCGCCGAGGCACACCACGCCACCCGGACGGTCGACCCCCGGTAGCTCGAACCGCATCGGCGCTCCTCCTGGAAAAAGGTCTGACGGTCACGCTCGATTGACGGGGCGGCGAGCGAATGTTACACACTTTGACATCACATCGCGCAATAGCCGTTGCGAAATATGCAACGTGAGGAGCGAGCACGTGGACCTCGACGCTGTCGCCGCCATCCGCCGGGACCGGGTGGACTGGCGGTTCAAGGGCCTGCCCGCCGACGTGTTCGGCGCGACGGTCGGGGAGGTGGCCGACCGCCGCCTCGACCTGTTCGCCGACGGGTTCGTCGGACCGCTGGTGGTGCTGGACGCCGCGGCGCTGGAGCACAACCTGGGCACCATGGCGCGCTGGTGCGCCGACCGCGGCGTGCTGCTCGCGCCGCACGGCAAGACCACCATGGCCCCGCAGCTGTTCGCGCGCCAGCTGGCGCACGGCGCGTGGGGCATCACCGCCGCCAACACCAGCCAGCTGCGCGTCTACCGGGCGTTCGGCGTGCGGCGGGTGCTGCTGGCCAACCAGCTGGTCGACCCGGCCGGGCTGCGGTGGCTGGCGCGCGAGCTGGCCGCGGACCCGGACTTCGAGTTCGCCTGCTGGGCGGACTCCACCGCGGCGGTCGAGCGGATGACCGAGGCGCTGGGCACGCCGGAGCGGCCGGTGGACGTGCTGGTCGAGCTGGGCGCGCCGGGCGGCCGGACCGGCGCCCGCGACCAGGCCGGCGCGGTGGCCGTCGCCCGCGCGGTGCGGGCGAGCCCGGCGCTGCGGCTGGCCGGCGTCGGCGGGTACGAGGGCGCGCTGGCGCACGACGCCACGGTGGAGTCGCTGTCCGTCGTGGACCTGTACCTGGACGACCTGCGCGCGCTCGCGGTCGGGATCGCCGACCTGTTCGAGGTGGACGAACCGATCGTCACCGCGGGTGGCAGCGCGTACTTCGACCAAGTGGCCGCGAAGATCACCCGGGAGTGGCCCTTCCCGGTGCGGCCGGTGCTGCGCAGCGGCGCGTACGTCACCCACGACGACGGCTTCTACCGCGGCATCTCGCCGCTGGGCCGCACCCCCGGCGCGGAGCCGTTCCGCAGCGCGCTGCGGGCGTGGGCCCAGGTCACCTCGCGGCCGCAGGACGACCTGGCGCTGCTGACGCTGGGCAAGCGCGACGCGTCGTTCGACGAGGGCCTGCCCGAGCCGCAGGTGGTGCGCGGCCGCGACGGGGTGGAGCGGCCGCTCGACGCCGAGGTCACCGCGCTCAACGACCAGCACGCGTTCCTCGCCCTGCCCCCCGGCTCCGAGGTCGCGGTGGGCGACTGGGTCGGTCTGGGCCTGTCCCACCCGTGCACGGTGTTCGACAAGTGGCAGCTCATCCCGGTGGTCGAGGGCACCACCGTGGTGGACCTGGTGCGCACCTACTTCTGACCACCCGGACTTCTGACCACCCGGACTTCTGGGCACCCGACTTCTGGGCACCCGACTTCCGAGCACCCGGACTCCGGGGAGAGGCGGCGACGTGGACATCGTCTTCAGGGGCGCGCGGGTCGTGGACGGCACCGGCGCGCCCGGGTACCTGGCCGACGTGGGCGTGCGCGACGGGCGGATCGCCGAGATCGGCGCGGACCTGGGCGGGAAGCGGGTGGTCGAGGCCGACGGCCGCGTGCTCGCGCCCGGGTTCATCGACATGCACTCGCACTCCGACCTCCAGGTGCTGGCCGACCCCGCGCACCTGGCCAAGGTCTCCCAGGGCGTGACCACGGAGGTGCTGGGCCAGGACGGGCTGTCCTACGCGCCCGTCGACGACGACGTGCTGGCCGCGATGCGCGCCCAGCTGGCCGGGTGGAACGACGACCCGGCCGGGTTCGACTGGAACTGGCGCTCGGTGGGCGAGTACCTCGACCGCCTGGACCGGGGCATCGCGGTCAACGCCGCCTACCTCGTGCCCCAGGGCACGCTGCGGGTGCTGTGCGTGGGCTACGAGGACCGGCCCGCCACGCCCGCCGAGCTGGACCGGATGCGCGAGGTGCTGGCGACGTCGCTGCGCGAGGGCGCGGTGGGCCTGTCCTCCGGCCTGACCTACACCCCCGGCATGTACGCCGACACCGCGGAGCTGACCGAGCTGTGCCGGGTGGTCGGCGAACTGGGCGGCTACTACTGCCCGCACCACCGCAGCTACGGCGCGGGCGCGCTGGAGGCGTACGCGGAGATGGTGCGCGTGTCCCGCGACTCCGGCTGCCCGCTGCACCTGGCCCACGCCACGATGAACTTCGAGGTCAACCGGGGCCGGGCGGGCGAGCTGCTGGCGCTGCTGGACGACGCGGCCGCGGCCGGCGCGGACATCACCCTGGACACCTACCCGTACCTGCCCGGCGCCACCTACCTGTCCGCGCTGCTGCCCAGCTGGGCCGGCGAGGGCGGCCCGGACGCCACGCTGGCCCGCCTGACCGACCCGGCGGCCAGGGAGCGGATCCGCGCGGAGATCGAGGAGACCGGCTCCGACGGCTGCCACGGCGTGCCGGTGGACTGGGCGACCATCGAGGTCAACGGCGTGCGGCGGGAGGAGAACGCGCACCTGGTCGGCCTGTCCGTGGCCGAGGCCGCCCACCGCGCCGGCCGGCCGCCCGCCGAGCTGTACTTCGACGTGTTGGTCTCCGAGCGCCTGGGTACCTCGTGCCTCATGCACGTCGGCCACGAGGACAACGTCCGGGCGATCATGCGGCACCCCGGGCACACCGGCGGCAGCGACGGGCTGCTGGTCGGGGACCGCCCGCACCCGCGCGCCTGGGGCACCTTCCCCCGCTACCTCGGCCACTACGTGCGCGAGCTGGGCGTGCTGGGCCTGGAGGAGTGCGTGCACCACCTGACCGGGCGGCCCGCGCGCCGGCTGCGGCTGGCCGACCGGGGCCTGGTGCGGGAGGGGCACGCCGCCGACCTCGTGCTGTTCGACCCGGGAACCGTCGCCGACACGGCCACCTTCGACGAGCCCCGGCAGGTCGCCGCGGGCATCACCCACGTCGTCGTCAACGGGGTCCCCGTGGTCGACGAGGGCGGGCGGACCGACGCCCTGCCCGGCAGGTCACTGCGAAACCCCCGGAGCGGCGCATGATCGACTGGTTGCAGCACTCGACGGGAGGGCTGCTGACGCTGTCCGCGCTCAGCATCGCCCTCCTGCTGGCGATGATCATCAGGTGGAGGGTCGAGCCCTTCATCGCCCTGATCATCGTCGGCCTGCTGGTGGCGCTGGCCGCCGGCGTGCCGGTGGAGACCCTGGTGGGCTCGGCGCAGAAGGCGTCGGAATCCCTGCTGGAGAAGGGTTTCGGCGGCATCCTCGGGCACGTCGCGGCGATCATCGGCCTCGGCACGCTGCTGGGCGCGGTGCTGGAGGCGTCCGGCGGGGCCGAGGTGCTGACCCGGTCGCTGCTGCGCGCGTTCGGCGAGAAGCGGGCGCCGCTGGCGATGGGCCTGGCCGGCCTGATCTTCGGCGTGCCGGTGTTCTTCGACATCGGCATCTTCGTGCTCGCGCCGCTGGTGTACGTGGCCGCCAAGCGCAGCGGCCGGTCCATCGTGCTCTACGCGATGCCGCTGCTGGCCGGCCTGTCGGTGATGCACGCGTTCATGCCGCCGCACCCCGGGCCGGTCGCCGCGGCGGGCCTGCTGGGCGTCGAGCTGGGCTGGATCATCGTCATGGCGCTGGCCGTGGCCATCCCGTCGTGGTTCGTGGGCGGCGTGCTGTTCTCCTCGTGGGTGGGCAAGCGGCTGGACGTGCCGGTGCCGGAGGAGATGCTGGCCGCGGCCGAGAAGGCGCGCGGCGACCAGGCCAAGGGCGAGCCGCCGCTGGGGCTGGTGCTGGGCATCATCGCGGTGCCGCTGGTGCTGATCCTGGCGGGCACGTTCGGCAGCATCCTGCTGGAGCGCGGTTCCCTGCCCTACGGCGTGCTGACGTTCTTCGGCACGCCCGCCGTGGCGCTGACCATCGCGGTGCTGCTGGCGTTCTGGCTGCTCGGCTTCCGCCGGGGCATGACGCGCGAGCAGGTCACCGAGCTGTCCGGCGCGTCGCTGCGGCCGGTGGCGATGATCCTGCTGGTGGTCGGCGCGGGCGGGTTCTTCGGCGCGGTGCTCGCCGCCACCGGCGTGGGCAAGGTGCTCGCCACCTCGCTGTCCGACCTGGGGCTGCCGATGATCGCGCTGGCGTACGTGATCAGCTGCGGCCTGCGGATCGCGCAGGGCTCCGCGACCGTGGCGATCGTGACCACGACCGGCATCGTGGCGCCCGTGCTGGATGGGCTGGACTACTCGCAGCCGCAGCTGGCGCTGGTGGTCATGGCCATCGCGTCGGGCTCGATCATCGCCTCCCACGTCAACGACGGCGGGTTCTGGATCGTGTCCCGGTACTTCGGCCTGTCGGTGAAGGAGACGCTCCAGACGTGGACCGTGCTGGAGACGATCCTGTCGGTGGTGGGCTTCGTGGTGGCCGCGCTGCTGAGCCTGGTGGTCTAGCCGGCCGTCAGGCCGTCAGGCCGTCAGCACGAGGGCACGTCGAACAGCTCGCCGTGCACGAGGTCGAACGCGCTGAGCCCGCCCGGCCGGTCGGCCGTGCCGCGCGCGAACACCACGCCCGCGCCGCGCGGCTGGCAGTAGACCAGGCCGCCCTGGTCCAGCCGGCCGGGCAGCTCCAGGGTCACCGCGAGCACGGCGAGCCGCGCGCCGTCGGGGTCCTCGGTCCGCCACCGGGCCGTGACCTCGGCGGCGGACCGCTCGACCGGGTGGTCCGGGTAGGTCTCGTAGGGCGAGACCATGTGCTCCGCGAGCGCGCCGTAGCTGCGGTCGCAGGCGGCCCGGTGGGCGCCGCGGACGTGCGTCAGCCAGGCCGGCGGCAGCGGGCTGCCGTAGGCGTCGACCTCGGCGACCTCGCCGCAGGTGTCCGCGACGGGTGCGGCCGGGGCGGTCGCGGGCCCGGTCGTCGTGGCCGTGGGCTCGGTTGTGCCGGGCGGGGCCGCGGCGGGGCGCTCGGCGCGCAGCAGGAGCGCCACGCCGATGGCCGCCAGGGACAGGGCGCACACGAACACCAGCGCGGCGTTCACCGCTCTCCTGGTCATCAGCAGACGACCTCCCCCAGCACCGAGCACCGCACCGAGTTGGCCCCGCCGACCACCCGGAACGGCCTGCCGTTGTCGTTCACGACGAGCTCTCCGGTCCGGTCGCCCGAGGACCAGTGGAACTCCAGCTCCCACGAGCAGTCGCAGGCCGCGGTGCGCCCGTGCACGAGGAAGCTCTCGCTGTCCATCGCGGAGACCTGGTAGGGGAAGGCGACCGGCTCGACCCGCCACCCGCCGCTCCGGGCGGCCTCGACCACCTTCGGGCCGAGCGGCACGCCGACCGGGACCGGGCGTTCCGCGTCCAGGTCGATGTCGAGGACGCGGTAGACGCCGGGACCACCGCACCGGGCGTTGAGCACCGTCCCGGCCGGCGCGGGCAGGCGTCGCACGAACCGCACCCGCACGTCCGTGATCTGGACGCTGCGCTCCCGGTCCAGGCCCTGGAGGGTGACCAGGTACCCGCCCGCGTCCGCGAACGCGCCGTCCCCGATCCCGGGTTTGCGGTCCCACTCCTGGGAGTAGTCGAACGTCGACCCCGACGGCACCTCGGCGGGCGCCCTGGTGGTGAACCAGTCGGACAGGCAGTCGTGGGTCTGCGCCCGCACCGCCACCACCAGCGGGGTCCCGGTCGCGGCGGGCGCGCTCGTCGTCGGTGAGGCCGCCGGGGGCGGGTCGGGATCGTCCCGCACCACCGCCACCAAGACCACGACCAGCGCCACGGCCACGACCGCCAGGCTCAGGGTGACCACGTGCCGACCGACGCCGTGGTGGTGCACACCGCCCCGCACGGAACCGGCCATCAGCGCGAAGTCCGAGACGCCGTGGTGCTCGTTGTGCACCGGCCCGGCGTCCGGTCGGGGGCGGTCGTCCGGTGGTAAGTCGTCCTCCACAGCGGGCAACCTAGCACCGCCGCGCGGACCCCGCGCGGCCTCAGCCCCCGGCGTAGCTGCCGTCCGGCGCGGCGGCGAACCACGTGTCGTCGAGGCCGTGGCCGTTCGCCTCGCCGCACAGCCGGTCCCCGGCGAAGCGGTAGACCGGCCAGCCCGCGACGGTCACCTGGAGCTCGCCGTCCGCGCGGGTGGTCGTACCGACCAGCGACCGGTCCACGCCCTGCACCTCGAAGTTCTCCGTACCCACCACCAGCGGCGGCCACTGCTCGGCGCACCCGCCGTCGCAGGTCGATCGGGACGGGTCCGGGGAGTCGTCGTCGAAGCGGTAGAGGGTCATGCCCTCCGCGTCGGTGAGCACGGTGCCCAGCTCACCGACCGAGGCGGTGGTCAGGGCCAGGCCGGACGCGGGCGCCAGGGCCTTCCTGCCGTCCGGCGCGGCGACGAACCACGTGCCGCCCGTGCCCTGACCGCCGGCCTGGCCGGGCGCGATGTCCCCGGCGAAGCGGTAGACCGGCCAGCCCGCGACGGTGATCTGCCTCGTGCCGTCCGCGCGGACGAGCGTGGAGACCAGGTCCTCGGCCACCCCCTGCGCCCGCACGCCCTCCGCGTCGGCGGGCGCGGGCACCCACTCCTCCGTGCAGGGGCCGGCGCAGGCGGACGTCGGCGGCCGCGCGGTGTCCCCGTCGAACCGGTAGAGCGTCAGGCCCTCGCCGTCGGCCAGCACCGCGCCCAGACCCGGCACGACGGCGGTGGTCAGCTCCGGGTCCAGCGCGTCGCCGCCGGCGGCGGACCGGGGTTCGACCGACTGCTGCGGCAAGGGCGTGCCCGTCCGCTCGACCGTGCCGCACGCCCCGAGCAGGACGGTTCCGACGAGAGCGGCGGCGAGGGTTGCGAAGTCGCGTGTCATGGTGGACCTCCCCTGGTTGTCCCGTGCGACCTCGACACGGACCGGGGCGGGGGGCGGTTCAGAAGGATCTCCGGTCCGCGCCGCGCTCGCGGAAGGCGGCCCGCTTGAGCGGCGGCACCGCCTCGAACACCCGCAGCGCGGTGCGGAAGACGGCCTTCCCGGCCGCGTTGCCGGACACGAACTGCCGCGCGCTGCGCAGCGAAGCCCCCACCGCGGCGAAGCCGTACCGGCGCATCCGCCGCTCGTAGTCGGCGATGGCCGCGAGCGGCTCCCGCTCGACCAGGTTCCGGCACAGCACCGCGGCGTCGCGCAGCGCCGTGTTCGCCCCGACCCCGCGCATCGGCGTCATGCTGTGGATCGCGTCGCCGAGCAGCGTGACCAGGCTCGGCTCCCACGCCGGGACGGGCACGGACGTGCGGATCGGCCACCGCGACACGGTGTCGTGCGGCGTCTCCCCCACCAGGCGCACCAGGTCGGGGTGCCAGTGGTGGACCCGGTCGGCCACCGCCCGCCGCGGCCCGTCCGCGCCGATCTCCAGGTCGCGCGCGGCGTAGGCCCACATCAGGTAGCCGTCCCGGTCCAGTTCGTGCGGCGCCAGGAACATCCCGGCCGCGGCGCGCGGGACCACCGCGGTGGCGTGCGCCAGGAGCTCGGGCGGCAGCCAGGCGCGGGTGCCCGGCGTCAGCGGCAGGCGCCCGGCGACGGCGGTGATGCCGGTGTCGACCCGCCGGGCGTGCGGCAGGAGCTGGGCGCGCACCGCCGAACCGGCCCCGTCCGCGCCCACCAGCACGTCGCACCGGGTGGACGTGCCGTCGGCGAAGTGGGCGGTGGTCCGGCCGCCCTCGGGCTCGTAGCGGGTGAACCGGCGGCCGAACCGCACCGCGTCGCCCAGGCCGTCGAGCAGGATCTCGCGCAGGGTGACCCGGCTGACCGAGTGGTGCGCGCGCTCGGGCTCGGCGTCCGGGTCGTCGAGGACGAGCAGCCGCCGCAGCCGCTCGTCGCGGAACCCGAACCCGCCGCCGCCCCGGCCGGTGGTGGCGGCGAACCGCTCCCACGCCGCCGGCGGCAGGCACTCGTGCAGCGCCCGCGCGCCGACCGGGTCGATGTGCAGCCGGTAGCCCTGGAGCCGGTCGGTCGGTGTCGCGTCCCGCTCGTGCACGGACACCTCCACCCCCGTGCCGGCGCAACCCCTGCGCCAGGCACAACCCGCCGATCCCGCCACCGACCACCGCCACGTGAAAACCCATGGGAGCACTATCATCCGTTTGGATGATTAAGTCAAACAGAGAGGTGACAGCGCCCGGTCGGCTACTTTGGTGCCCGTGCCGCGCCGATCACCCGACCCCGCCGACCGCAAGCGCGATCCCGAGCGCACCCGGGCGCGGATCCTGGAGGCGGCGGTGGCCGAGTTCGGCGCCAAGGGCTACGCGGCGACCCGCGTCAGCGGCATCGCGGACCGCGCGGGCGTGAACAAGCAGCTGATCTCGTACTACTTCGGCGGCAAGGAGGGGCTCTACCGCGAGCTGGCCGACCGGTGGCGGCAGGAGGGCGGGCAGCTCGCGGAGGGCCCGCTGGCGGAGGTCGTGCGCGGATTCGTGCTGTCCACGCGGGACCGGCGCGACTGGGCCCGCCTGATGGTGTGGGAGAACGTGTCGGGCGACGACGGCACGCCGGACGACGACGGCGACACCGGGTTCCTGCGAGCCCAGGTCGACGCGCTGCGGGCGCGCCAGGAGGCCGGCGAGGTGCCCGCCGACCTGGACCCGGCGCACCTGCTGCTGGCCCTGGTGGCGGCGGCTTCCGCGCCGCTGTTCATGCCGAAGGTGGCTCGGCGGATCACCGGGGAGGACCCCGGGTCGGCGGAGTTCACCGAGCGCTACGCGGAGCAGTTGGCCCGGCTGGTGGAGCGGTTGGTGCCGCCGGTTCCACCCGACCCGGTCTAGCTCGGGCCGACTTGGCTCGGGCCAGCCCAGCTCTGGCCGGCCCCGGCCCTGGCCGGCCCCGGCCCTGGCTGATCTGGCTCGGGCCAGCTCGGCTCGGGCCAGCTCGGCCGGCCTGGCCCGGCCTTACCCGACCTGGTCGGTCACCCGCTCCCGCCGCCCCGCCAGGAAACCCGCCAGGTACGTGCGCAGGCCGCGTTCGGCGCTGCGCATCATCAGCGCGTGGTTGAACCGGAACACCGGCCGGGCCACCGGCGCCAACGCGCGCAGCAGCGCCTTGCGCACCACCACCTCCTGCTCGAAGACCAGCCGCGCACCCGGCCCGTCCGGCAGGACGCGCCAGCTCGCCGTGCCGTCGAGGTCACCAGCCAGGTCGGCCCGCAGCAGGCCCGCGTCCCGGTCCTCGGTGTGGTGCCGCGCCTCGAACACCAGGTCGTACGGCAGCAGGGACCGGCACCGCAGCTCGGCCGCGCGCTGCGCGACCTGGCGCGCCTCCCGCACCTCGCGCCACCAGTGCGGGTAACCGCCCAGGTCGGCGAGCACGTCGAAGACCTGCCCGGGGGTGCTGTCGAGCCACCAGGCGCTGCGGAAGCGGTAGGAGTTCAACGACATGTCGACCATGCTCACGCATCCCGGGTGGCGGCGCAGGCCACCACCCGGGGTGCGCGTCAGCCGACCGCCGCCACCGAGGGCAGCGACTCGCGCAGGAACGCGCCGGTGTGGCTGCCGCTGTTCCCGGCCACCTGCTCCGGCGTGCCCTCGGCCACCACCACGCCGCCGCCCGAACCGCCCTCCGGACCCATGTCCACCAACCAGTCCGACGTCTTGATCACGTCGAGGTTGTGCTCGATCACGATCACCGTGTTGCCCTTGTCCACCAGGCCGTTGATCACGCCCAGCAGCTTGCGGATGTCCTCGAAGTGCAGGCCGGTGGTCGGCTCGTCGAGGATGTAGACCGTCTTGCCGGTCGACCGCTTCTGGAGCTCCGAGGCCAGCTTCACGCGCTGCGCCTCGCCACCGGACAGCGTGGTCGCCGGCTGGCCCAGCCGCACGTAGCCGAGGCCGACGTCCACCAGCGTGCGCAGGTGCCGGTGGATGGCGTTGATCGGCTGGAAGAAGTCCGCCGCCTCCTCGATGGGCATGTCGAGGACCTCGGCGACGGTCTTGCCCTTGTAGTGGACCTCCAGCGTCTCCCGGTTGTACCGGGCGCCCTTGCACACCTCGCACGGGACGTAGACGTCCGGCAGGAAGTTCATCTCGATGGTGATGGTGCCGTCGCCGGCGCACGCCTCGCAGCGCCCGCCCTTGACGTTGAACGAGAACCGGCCGGGCTGGTAGCCGCGCACCTTCGCCTCGGTGGTCGCCGCGAACAGCTTGCGGATGTGGTCGAACACCCCGGTGTAGGTGGCCGGGTTCGACCGCGGCGTGCGGCCGATCGGCGACTGGTCGACCTGCACCAGCTTGTCGACGTGCTCCAGGCCCTTGATCCTGGTGTGGCGGCCGGGCACCTGGCGCGCGCCGTTCAGCTTGTTCGCCAGCACCGTGGCCAGGATGTCGTTGACCAGCGTCGACTTGCCCGAGCCGGACACGCCCGTGACCGCCACCAGGCAGCCCAGCGGGAACGACACGTCGATGTTGCGCAGGTTGTGCTCGCGCGCGCCCACCACGGTCAGCTGCCGCTTGCGGTCCACCGGGCGGCGGACGGCGGGCATCGGGATCTCCTCGCGCCCGGACAGGTAGGCGCCGGTGATCGACTTCTTGTTCTTCAGCAGGGTCTCGTAGGTGCCGCTGTGCACGACGTGGCCGCCGTGCTCGCCCGCGCCGGGACCGATGTCGACCACCCAGTCGGAGGTGCGGATCGTGTCCTCGTCGTGCTCGACCACGATCAGCGTGTTGCCCAGGTCGCGCAGGCGCGTCAGGGTCTCGATCAGCCGGTGGTTGTCGCGCTGGTGCAGGCCGATCGACGGCTCGTCCAGCACGTACAGCACGCCGACCAGGCCGGAGCCGATCTGCGTGGCCAGCCGGATGCGCTGCGCCTCGCCACCGGACAGGGTGCCCGAGGCGCGGTCCAGCGACAGGTAGTTCAGGCCCACGTCGAGCAGGAAGCGCAGGCGGGCCTGGATCTCCTTGAGCACCGCGCCCGCGATCATCGACTCGCGCTTGGCCAGCTCCAGCCCGTCGAGGAAGTCCGAGCACTCGGCCACCGACATCGAGCAGACCTCGGCGATCGACCGGTCGCCCTTGGTCCGGTGGTGCAGCGTGACGGCCAGGATCTCCGGCTTCAGGCGCGTGCCCCGGCACACCGGGCACGGCACCTCCCGCATGTAGCCCTCGTACTTCTCGCGCATGTACTCGGACTCGGTCTGCTCCTGGCGGCGCTCCAGGAACGGGATGACGCCCTCGTAGTTCGCGTAGTACGAGCGCTCGCGGCCGTAGCGGTTCTTGTAGCGGACGTTCACCTGCTCGTCGATGCCGTGCAGGATCGCCTTCTGGACCTTGGCGGGCAGCTGCCGCCACGGCGTGTCCATGCGGAAGCCGATGGTCAGGCCCAGCGACTCCAGCAGGCGGGTGAAGTACTCGGCGGTCTGCCCCGAGGCCCACGGCGCGATCGCGCCCTCGGCCAGCGACAGCTCGTCGTCCGGCACGACCAGCTCCGGGTCGACCTCCTTGCGCACGCCGATGCCGGTGCACGTGGGGCACGCGCCGTAGGGCGAGTTGAAGGAGAACGACCGGGGCTCCAGGTCCTCGATCGCCAACGGGTGGCCGTTGGGGCAGGCCAGGTTCTCGGAGAAGCCCCGCACCCGGCCCGGGTCGGTCTCCGCCACGTCGACGAACTCCAGCTCGACCAGGCCGTCGGCCAGCCGCAGCGCGGTCTCCACCGAGTCGGTCAGGCGCTGCTTGGCGCTCGTCTTCACCGCCAGGCGGTCGATGACCACCGCGATGTGGTGCTTCTCCTGCTTCTTGAGCTTGGGCACCTCGCCCAGCGCGTAGACCGCGCCGTCGACCTTGGCGCGCGAGTAGCCCTGCGACTGGAGGTTGGCGAACAGGTCGACGTACTCGCCCTTGCGGCCGCGGATGACCGGGGCCAGGACCTGGAACTTGGTGCCCTGCTCCATGGCGAGCACCTGGTCGACGATCTGCTGCGGGGTCTGCTTGCTGATCGCCTCGCCGCAGGTGGGGCAGTGCGGCTTGCCCGCGCGGGCGTAGAGGAGGCGCAGGTAGTCGTAGACCTCGGTGATGGTGCCCACGGTCGAGCGCGGGTTGCGGCTGGTCGACTTCTGGTCGATGGAGACCGCGGGCGAGAGGCCCTCGATGAAGTCGACGTCCGGCTTGTCCATCTGCCCGAGGAACTGGCGGGCGTAGGCCGACAGCGACTCGACGTAGCGCCGCTGGCCCTCGGCGAAGATCGTGTCGAAGGCGAGGCTGGACTTGCCCGAGCCGGACAGCCCGGTGAACACGATGAGGCTGTCCCTCGGCAGGTCGAGGTCCACCCCCCGCAGGTTGTGCTCGCGTGCCCCGCGAACGACGAGCCGGTCGGCCACAACGTTTCCCTTCGGTTTTTGACCTTCCCCCGAACAGGTGTTCGAAGCAGCGTATCGGACCCACCGGGCCGGGTCTGTCGGGGAGGGCGTGCACCATGCTAGGTGCGGGCACCGACAAAGACTGGGTGGGCGAGTTCCCGCGATCGTGCCGCCAACGGGTCTACCAACGGGTAGTCGCCGCCCCTACGCTGGGGCGATAGGCCGTTCGGCCGCATAGACGCGGGATGGGGTGCCCATGAGCTTCACTGATGCCGCACAGGTCCGATCCGCCCAGGCGAGCGTACCCGCGCCGCGCGAGCAGTCCGCCGCGGCGCGGGGCGGGCAGTCGGGCACGGTGCCGGACGAGGCGCAGGACGCGGCCGCCGGGCTGGCCGAGGTGGCGCGGGCCACCGAGGCGCTGTACGGGGTGGTGGCCGAGCTCGACCAGCTCGACCTGCGCGGACCGAGCCTGCTGCCCGGCTGGAGCCGGGGCCACGTGGTGACGCACCTGGCGCGCAACGCCGATGCCCTGGTCAACCTCCTGACCTGGGCGAAGACCGGGGTCGAGCACCCCATGTACCTGAGCCGGGCCGACCGGGACGCCGACATCGAGGAGGGCTCGGGCCGGCTGCCGCAGCTGCTGCGGGCGGACCTGGACGCGGCGTGCCAGCGGTTCGCCGCCTACGCGCGCGACCTGCCCACCGGGGCGTGGGAGGCCGAGGTCGACCACCCGCGCCTGGGGCTGTTCCGCGCGCACCGGGTGCCGTGGCTGCGGCTGCGCGAGGTGTGGGTCCACCTGGTCGACCTCGACCGCGGGGTGGGGTTCGCCGACCTGCCGCCCGAGCTGGTCGAGGGCTTCCTGGAGGACGCCGCCGCCCACTACGCGGACCACCCCGGGACGCCGGAGGTGCGGATCGAGGTCGAGTTCCCGGACGGCCGTCAGCGGGACTGGGCGCTCGGCTCGGCGGGCGAGGGCTCGCCGCTGGTCAGCGGCGCGGCGGCCGACGTGCTGGGGTGGCTGACCGGCCGCCACAGCGGCGAGCGGTTGGCCGGGACCGCGCCGGCGCTGCCCAGCTGGCTCTGAGCGGCGAGCAGCAGGCCGACCACGGCGGGGCGGCGGTTCGCGGTGAGGGCGCGGTAGGCGGGGCGTTCCACGAGCGCGGTCAGCAGCCAGCCCAGCACGACGGCGGAGGTGGTGAACGCGGCCAGCTCCACCAGCGGGCCCGGGGTGACCGAGGCCACCCGCACCATGACGAAGTAGCCGATCTCCTGGTGCACGAGGTAGACGCCGTAGGAGATGCCCGCCAGCCACCTGATGGGCCGGCGCAGCGCGCGCACGGGGGCGACGTCCCAGTCGGGACCGCCCGCGGCCGCGCACACGCCGATCAGGACCACGCCCAGGCCGATGGTCGAGCGCAGGTCCTCGGTGTGCGTGGCCTGGGCCAGCAGGGCGCAGGTGAGCAGGGCGAACAGGTGGTGGTCGCCGAGCCGTGAGCGGGACCACAGCCAGATGCCGACGCCGATGGCGAACAGCTGGCCGCGGTGCGCGCCCAGGCCGTTGTAGAGGGTGTTGAGCAGACCGGGTTCGGCGGCCTGCTCACGCAGGACGAGGGGGGCGACGACGAGCGTCCACAGCAGGGCCTTGAGCGCCCCGCCCCGCAGCCGGGAGGCCAGCAGCGCGCCCGCGACGAAGCCGGTGACCTGCACCGGGAGGGTCCAGTAGGAGTGGTCGATCAGGTTCACGCCGGGGAACCAGTTCTGGAGCATCAGCGCGTTGAGCAGCAGGTCGCGCGGCCCGGCGTGGCTCCAGTCCGGTGGAGCGGCCAACCGGACCACGGCGTAGGTGAAGACCGCGGCGGCGAGGTAGGCGGGGAACAGGCGGGCCAGGCGGTTGCGCAGGAAGCGGGCCGGTTCGCCCTTGGCCAGGCCCGCGCAGGCGAAGAAGGCGGAGATGACCACGAGCGCGCTCGCGCCGAACTCCAGGGAGAAGGCGAACGAGGGGGCGCTGATCTCGGGGTGGGCCGCCGGTCCCGCGTGGGTGGCGTGCTGGAGGACCACGCAGAGGACGGCCAGGACGCGCAGCACGTCCCAGTTGATCCGGCGTTTGGTAGGCACGAGGTGGAAAACCCCATTCGAACGACATCTGCGGAGCGGCGGGGGTCGTTACCAAGACTAAGGGATCGACCTGTGCGGGTCCTGAAGGGTGTGCCGGGTCGACTACGGTCGGCCACTGTGGACGTACTAGAGGACTACACGGGGCACGTGTCACCGGACGGCCCGGCGGCCCGGCGCACCCTCGACGCGCTGACCATCACCAAGGTCTCGGTGGGCCCGATGGACAACAACGCGTACCTGCTGGTGTGCCGCGCGACCAACGAGGCTCTCCTCGTCGACGCGGCGGCCGACCCGCAGCGCCTGTCGGACCTGATCGGGCACTCCTCGGAGCGGCCCAGGCTGAAGACCGTGGTCACCACGCACCAGCACGCGGACCACTGGGGGGCGCTGGGGGCGGTCGCGGGCGCGAACGGCTCGAACACGGTGGCGCACGCGCTGGACGCGGGGGTGCTGCCGGTGCCGCCGGACGTGCTGGTGGAGCACGGTGACGTGGTGCGGGTCGGGGAGGTGCCGCTGGAGGTGGTCCACCTGCGCGGCCACACGCCGGGGTCGATCGCGCTGCTGTACCGGGACCCGGGTGGCCGTCCGCACCTGTTCACCGGTGACTCGCTGTTCCCGGGCGGGGTGGGGAAGACCACGTCGCCCTCGGACTTCGCGTCGCTGATCGACGACGTGACGTCGCGGGTGTTCGACGTGCTGCCGGATGAGACGTGGTTCTACCCCGGGCACGGGGACGATTCCACCCTGGGGAGTGAAAGGCCTCACCTGGACGAGTGGCGTTCGCGGGGTTGGTGATCACGACGTGAGGTCGGGCAGTCGGCACGGATCGCCCGACCTCACGGAGTGCCTGACCGAGGCGAGCAGCCGCGGACGGGGGCACCGCATGTCGACCTGATTCCCCGGGAGTCGTCAGCGGGGGTGGGCACCGGCCGCCCCTCCGGACCGATCGGCGAGGACCGCACGAGCCGCGGCTGCGGCGCCCCGGTCAGGGTGGTGCTCGGAAATGGTGGCCAGCATGTCGTACCGGTCGGGGTGATCGGTGTCGGCCAGCGCCTGGGCGAAGCCGATCTGGTCGTCGAGCGGATGCCTGGTCAGCTCGTCGATCAGCAGGTCGTGTTCGTGCCTGGCGGCGAGGTTCTCGGCCAGCGCGAGGATCATCTCGTGCCTCCGCGCCGCACTGGGAGCCAGTTCGCCGTGGCGAACCAGCCACTCGGTGGCCACGGCTCCAGGCACTCCTCCGGTGGCACGCAGGCGGCGGGCCTGTTCGACGCCTGGCTCCCCCGTGCGGCTCAGCCCTGACCAGGCCAGCAGGCGGGCTGACGGCGACGGCCCTGCCGCGCAGCACTCCGCCAACTCGGCCGCCGCCTGAGCGGCTTCCCTGACCCCGACCCAGTTCGCCATCACCGACTCGGCCAGCTCGGGGGCCGCGTGCCGCAAGGCCTCGCACACCTGGTCCAGCGGCCGTTCGGCCAGTTCCTCCGTCGTCGGCGCGTCGAAGCCCTCCGCCGACAACGTTTCCCGCACGCCCCACAACCCCAGCGGGGTCAACCTCACGAGCCTCGGATCAGGGTTCTCCTCACCGGACAGCTCAGCGATCTCGTCCAGTTCCCACGGCTCCGCGGCCGCCGTCTCCTCCGCCGCTCCCAGCGTCTCCAGCGCCGAAAGCACGTTGTCGAGGTCCCTGCGCCACATCAGCTCGCGGAAGTCGACCAAGAGCCCTCCGACGCCGAAGTCGAGGTCGAACAGCTCGGAGAGCAGGTTCCGAACGTCCTGGACCAGCAACTCCACCGGCAACGGAGTCCCGCCCGCGGTGTAGAGGCCCAGCAGCAGTCCGGGCGCCACCTCGGGCAGGGCCTCCCCGAGCGGGGAAGGAGCCTCGTAATAGCTCGTGGGCGCGCACAGCACGGGCCCCAACCCCGGGAAGGCCGCGTACGCCCGCCGCCACAGGTCCAGCGGTCGGTCGAGCAGTCCGACCGCGCTCTTTACCGGCACCAACCGGCCCTTGACCACCCGGAGCACGCGAACCGCCTTGGCCCACTCGACCATCAGCGACACCTGCGGCAGGTCCCCGCTGCTCCGGGCCCGCTCCAGATAGGGCTCGTCCACATTCAGCAGCCCGGCCAGCTCACGGGCATCGGCGACGCGCAGGCGCTTGGTCGCCGTCAACGCGCGCCCCGCCCCCACCCACGTCACCAACACGCGGAGCCGGGTCACCAGGGCGGAATCACGCGCCATGGCAGCCAGGTCCTGGTCGGAGGGCAGGACCACCGGCGGCAGGTGACGTCCCGCACCCTCGTCGACGCCGGGATCGACCAGGTCGATCCCGGCGTCGAACGCACCGCGCCGCATGATCTCGGCCAGCACGTCCTGGTCGTAGTCGACCTCGCCGGCCTGGACCGCCGCCACGAAGCGACGAACACCCTCACCGTCCTGCGGATCGACGCCGTGCTCGATCATGCGCGTCGCCCAGAACTTCGCCGGTCCGCAGTGGCGCTCGTCGGCCATCCTTTCGAAGAAGACCGGGGCGACCTGATCGATCACCGCGTGCAACGCGGCCGGATCGCCTGGCCGGTCGACCGGCGCGACCGACAGGAAATCGACCCAGCGGTGCAGCGTCGACAACACCCCCGGCCACTCGGGCCGGTTCATCGTCACCTTGCGCGGGAACCACTCGACCAGCAATTCCTGGATGTCCTCGGCAGCCCACCGGGCGGGATCGCCACCCCGCGAAACCTGCCACTCCAACGCCACCTCCACCACGAAGGGGTCGGCGTCGGCGTCACGCGCGGTGGTCCAGCTCTCGAACTCGGCCGCCAAGGCGCCAGCGGCTGCTTCACGTGTGTGGCGGCGATCGGTCGTGTTCACGCGACCACTATCGCGGAACGCCGGGGACAGCTGAACGCCGTCCCGGTGCACGCGCCGTGACCGGTGCTCACACCCCGGCTCGATCGAGGCGTTCGACGAGGCCGGATTCGCGAGGGCCGCTCGCCCCAACGCGATCGTGCGCGAGGCGAACCGTCGCTGCGCAGATCACCCTCGGTCCGGAGGACCGGGAACCGAGCACCGGGTCCGGCGACAGCCTCTGTCGCCGGGCTGGGCGCATCCCGCCCTGGCGAGTCGCCCAACAGGCTGTTCACCGTTGGGGTGATTCACCCTTCCCGGGTGGGGTGGGGCGGACCAACCCGGCCGAGGACCTCGCCTGCCGCACCGGCCGCCGCGCCGCGCCGGACGGCAACCTCGTGCACGCCGGGGAGGGTCCCGCCGGCATCGCCGCGGCGGGGTGAGCCCCGCCCCGGCAAAACCGGTTCGGCGGCGAACCGGTTCCCCCTAGGATCGACCCGTGCCCGCCTCGGACAGGGTGGCCGTCCTCAGCGGCGGCGTGAACCCCAGGTCGTAAGAGCAGCGTCGCCGCACCCGCGAAGTCCTCGCCGGTGTGGCCCTTCGCGCTGCCCCGGCTCCGTTGACGATTCCCGGAGCTCTGCCTTGCGAACCCGTTTTCGCCCCACCCCGGACAGGTGGTCGGGGTGAACCGCCGCTTCCTCGTGCCGGCGGCCGTCCTGCCGGCCCTGTCCTCCTTCCCCCTGACCATCACCGGCGCCTCGGTGGCGCTGCCCGACCTCACCGGTGACCTGGGGGTCTCCCCGACCGGCGCCCAGTGGGTCGTCACCGGCTACAACCTGTGCTTCGCCGCGTTCCTGGCCTTCGGCGGCTCGCTCGCGGACCGGCTGGGCAGGCGCCGCCTCTACGTCGCCGGGGTCGCCGCGTTCCTCGTCGGCAGCGTGCTGTGCGCCCTCGCGCGGGACGTCGGCGTGCTCGTGGCCGCCCGCCTGCTCGCCGGGACCGGTGCCGCGGTGGCCACCGCGACCGGGCAGTCCCTGCTGGCGGCGACGTTCGACGGCGCGGCGCGCACCCGCGTGTTCGGGGCGCTGGGCACCGTCCTGGGCGCCGGGTTGGCGTTCGGGCCGACCATCTCGGGCTTCCTCGTCGACGCGGTGGGCTGGCGGGCCGTGTTCGGGGTGCCGGCGGTGCTCGCGGCCCTCTCGCTGCTGCTGTGCCCCGCCCTGCCCGCCGGGCCGGGTGCCGGGCGCGGGGAGGTCGACTGGCTCGGCGGGGTCCTGTTCACGCTCGGGCTCGGCGCGGTGATCTGGGTGTTCGTCGAGGCACCCGCGCTCGGTCCCGCCCACCCGGCGGTGCTCGCGGTCGGCGCGGTCGCGGTCGGGGGCGCGGTCGGGTTCGTGCGGGTCGAGCGCCGCCGGTCCGCGCCGGTGTTCGACCTCGCGCTGCTGCGCGACCGGGCCTTCCTGGGCTACTCGCTGGTGGCGGCCGCCCTGATGGGCCTGCTGGTCCCGCTGCTGGTCTACCTGCCGTCGTACCTGATCGACGTCGTCGGGCTGGAGCCGGCGCGGGCCGGGCTGTGGATGCTCGTGCTCACCGTCCCGTCCGTCCTGCTGCCCGGTCCGGGCGCGGCGGTGGCCCGGCGGTCGCCGCGCCTGCTGGCGACCGGCGCGGTCCTGGTGGCCTCGGTCGGCGTGGTCTCGCTGGTCGCCACCGGCCCGGCGGGTCCGCCGTGGCTGTCGCTGCTGCTGGTCGGCACGGGGGTCGGCCTCACCACCGGCGTGGTCGACGGGCTGGCCGTCTCCAGCGCGCCGGCCGACCGGGCGGGCACGGCCGCGGGGCTGTTCAACACCGCGCGCCTGGCCACCGAGACCGTCGCGCTGGCCACCGCCGGCTCGGTGCTGACGGCGCTGAGCGGCGGGCACCTGGTCGGGGACGGCTTCACCGAGGCGCTGCGGGTGGTGGTGCTGGGTCTGGGCTGCTGCGGTGTGGTGGCCGCGGTGGGGGCGAACGCGTTGCTGCGGCGCGGGAACTGAGCCCCGGGCCGTCCCGTCCGGGGTTTCCGGACGGGACGGCCCGGGGTTCCCGGAAGGGACGACTCACGGTTCCCGGGCGGGACGGCGCGCGACCGGGGCGGGCGCGGTGTGCAGGCCGAGGGTCGGCGACCGCCGCAGCCGCCGGACCGCGGGCACGACGGCGGCCGAGGTCAGGGCCAGGGTCGTCCACAGCACCGGGGCGCCCGCCGCCAGCAGGGCGGTGAACAGCGCGGGGCCGCCGACCGCCGGGATCGCCCAGGAGAGCTGGAACAGCGCGCTCGCCCGCCCCTGCGCGCCCGGCGGCGCGGCGGCCGCGGCGGCGGCCGTGGACAGCGGGGCGAACAGGGCCTCGGCGAACGCGAACGTGACGCTGACCGCGAGCACCACCGCGACCGCCCCCGCCGGCGGCAGCGCCGCGACGGGGACCAGCGCGGCGAACGAGCAGGCGAACACCACCGCCGCGGCGACCAGCCCCGTGCCGCGCGACCAGCGGGCGGCCAGGCGGGTCACGGGCCGCTGGAGCAGCAGCACGGTGACGGTGCCCAACCCCAGCGCCGCGCCCGGCAGCCAGTGCGGCCCGCGCAGCACGTCGAGGACCAGGATCGGCAGCATCGAGTACTTGCCGGTGCTCGCGAGCGTGAACAGCACGTGCGCGGCGCAGAAGGCGGTGTAGGGGCGGTCGCGCAGCACGACGCCCCAGCCGCCCCGCTCCGGGGCCCGGCCGTCGGGTCCGGTCGGGGTGCGGACCCCGGCCACCAGCAGGGCGGCCACGCCGAAGCTCGCGGCGTTGAGGTAGGCGAGCACGGCGTAGGTCGACGGGTCGTCGACGGGGACCAGCGCGGTGGCGCCCGCGCCCAGGCCCGCGCCGAGGAAGCGGGCGACGGTCTGCGTGCCGAGGAGCCGCTCCGCGCCCCGACCGGTGGTCAGGGCCGTGACGACCGGCGCGTTCGCGGTCCAGAACAGGCGGTCGCCGACGCCGGCCAGGGTGGTCACCAGCACCACCTGCCAGGTGGCCGAGGTCGACGGGTAGCAGGCGAAGGCGACCAGGCGCACCACGTTGCCCAGCACCAGCACGGCGACCGGGCCGGCGCGGTCCACCAGGGACCCCGACAGCGGGCCGGCGGCCAGGCCGAGCAGGGCGCCGAGGCTGAGCGCGCCACCGGCCTCGGTCAGGCCCATCCCCCTGCCGTGGACCAGGAACAGCAGCACGAAGGGCAGCCACAGGCCGCTGCCGAACGAGTCGATGAGGGTGGCCGCGGTGAACCTGCGCCGGACGCGGCGCGGGTCCGCCGCCCGGTGTTGTGCCGTCATGCCGTGCGCTCCCCCGAACTGGACGGCGAGCCAGGCTAGGGCACGACGCGGGCCCGGGGGTACGGAATTGACCGCGTGCGCGGGCGGGCGCGGTTGCTCGTCCGCGAACGGATCCCGCGGTGGGTATGGTCCTCGCGTGGAGCAGGTGGTCGAGATCTACACCGACGGCGCGTGCAGCGGGAACCCCGGTCCCGGCGGGTGGGGCGCGGTGCTGCGGTACGGGACGCACGAGCGCGACCTGTTCGGGGGTGAGTCGTCGGCCACCACCAACAACCGGATGGAGCTGATGGCGCCGATCCAGGCGCTGGAGACGCTCAAGCGACCGTCCTCGGTGCGCATCTACACCGACAGCACCTACGTGCGCAACGGCGTGCTCTCGTGGCTGGCCAGGTGGAAGGCCAACGGGTGGCTCACCTCCGGGCGGCAGCCGGTCAAGAACGTCGACCTGTGGCAGCGGTTGGACGCCGCCGCCGCGCCGCACCGGGTCGAGTGGCACTGGGTGAAGGGCCACGCGGGGCACCCGGAGAACGAGCGCGCGGACCGGCTGGCGGTCCGCGGCGTCCGGGCGGCGGCGGGGTCGGACCTGCGGGCGGACGTCGTGCACGACGGCGAACCGGCGGCGTGACCCCGGCCCGGGGGCCGGGGTCACGCGCGGTCGGAACACCGCGCGGTCAGAACACCGACGCGAGCCGGCGCATCCCCTCGGCGATCCGCTCGGGCGTGTTGGTGGTGAACGACAACCGCAGGGTCGAGTGGTCCGGGGTGACCGCGTGGAACGACGCGCCCGGCACGAACGCCACGTCCCGCGCCAGCGCCTCGTGCACCAGCTCCGCGGTGTCCACCCCGCCGGGCAGGGTCAGCCACACGAACATCCCGCCGTCCGGGTCGGTCCACCGCGTGCCCTCCGGCACGGTGCCCGGCAGCGCCGCGATCATCGCGTCCCGCCGCTCCCGGTAGGCCGCGCACAGGCGGCCGATGTGCGCGTCGAGGTCGTTGGCCGCCAGGTAGGCCGCCGCCGCGGCCTGGTCGACGGCGGAGGTGTGCAGGTCCGTCGCCTGCTTGACGACCACCAGCGTGCGCATGATCGACCCGGGCGCGCGCAGCCAGCCCAGCCGCAGTCCCGGCGCGCCGACCTTGGAGAAGCTGCCGAGGTGGATGACCCGGTCGCTGAACGACGCCAGCGCGGGTTCCGGTTCGCCCCGGTAGCGCAGCTCGCCGTACGGGTCGTCCTCGACCACCCACAGGCCGTGGCGGTCGGCCAGCTCCGCGACCGCCCGCCGCCGCCCGGCGTCCAGCGTGCGGCCGGTCGGGTTGGCGAACGTGGGCACCAGGTACAGCAGCTCCGGCCGCTCGCGCTCGACCACGTCGGCCAGCGCCTCGGGGTCCACGCCGCGCTCGTCGGACGCGACGGGCACCAGCCGGGCGCCCGCGAGCCCGAAGCACTGGAGCGCCGCGAGGTAGGTGGGCTCCTCGACCGCGACCACCGCGCCGGGCTCCAGCAGGGCGGTCGCCACCAGGGTCAGCGCCTGCTGGGAGCCGGTGGTGACGAGCAGGTCGGGCACGCCGGTGGGCAGGCCGCGCCGGGTGAGCCGGTCTGCGACCAGGGCGCGCAGGTCGGGGTCGCCCTCGGTGGGCGAGTACTGGAGGGAGCGGCGCGACACCGCCCGGTCGAACGCCGCGCGCAGGCCCTCGACGTCGAACAGCTCGGGCGCGGGCAGGCCGCCCGCGAACGAGATCACCTCGGGGCGGGCGGTGAGCGCGAGCAGGTCGCGGACGGGCGAGCCGGCGAAGGTGCGGGGCATGGGGGTCCTCGGGGAGTCGTGGGACGGGCGAAACGCGGTCGTGCCACGCGTGGGGGTCGCACCGAGGGGTCGAGGGCGCCACCCCGGAGTCTACCTCGGCGTCTACCTTGGCGTGGTGGAGTTCGAGGCGCACCGGGTCGAGCTGACCGGCTACTGCTACCGGATGCTGGGCGGGCCGTTCGAGGCCGAGGACGCGGTGCAGGAGACGTTCGTGCGGGCCTGGCGCGGGACCTACGACCCGGCTCGCGGCACGCTCCGGGCCTGGCTCTACGCGATCGCCACCAACGTGTGCCTGGACGCGCTGCGCAGCGCGCGGCGGCGGGCTGTGGCGATGGACCTGACCTCGCCCTCGGCCCCGGGTTCCCCGCTGGGCGAGCCGCTGCCCGCGTCGGCGTGGGTGGGACCGGTCCCGGACGAGCGGGTGCTGCCCGCCGACCAGGTCGTGGTGGGCCGCGAGAGCGTGCGGCTGGCGTTCGTGGCCGCGCTCCAGCACCTGCCGCCCCGGCAGCGGGCGGTGCTGCTCCTGCGGGACGTGCTGTGCTGGCGCGCGGCCGAGGTGGCGCGGTTGCTGGACACCACGGTCGCGTCGGTGAACAGCGCGTTGCAGCGGGCCCGCGCCGGGATCGCCGACCGCAGGCCGGAGCCGCTGGGCCCGGTCGACGAGGACCTGCTGGAGCGGTACGCGGCGGCCTTCGAGCGGCACGACGTGGCGGCGCTGGTGTCGTTGCTGCACGAGGACGCCACGATGACCATGCCGCCGTTCACGTGGTGGCTGCGGGGGAAGGCCGACATCGCGGCGGCGCTGTCCGCCGGCGGCAGCGGGTGCGAGGACGCGCGGGTGGTGCGGACGTGGGCGAACGGCGTGCCCGCGTTCGGCCAGTACCGGCCGGACGAGCGGGGCGGGTACCGGCCGTTCGCGCTGGTGCTGGTGGAGTTCTCGGGTGGGTGGCAGGTGGGGTCGACCACCTGCCTCGGGGACGGGCTGTTCCCGATCTTCGGTTTGCCGATGAGTTTGCCCGCCGGCTCCCGTAACAGGGGGTGAAGCCCTTTTCGAGGAGGACCGGTGTACGAGGACGTGAACGGTGTGCGCACGTGGCACGAGGTGCGCGGCGGGGGTGAGCCGGTGGTGCTGCTGCACGGCGGGTTCAGCGACTCGCGGGAGTTCGGGCCGAACCTGGCACGGTTGGCGGACCGGTTCCGCGTGCACACCGTCGACCGGCGCGGGCACGGGCGCACGCCGGACGTGCCGGGACCGGTGGAGCTCGACGTGCTGGCGGGCGACCTGGCGGCGTTCCTGGAGCGGGTGGTCGGCGGGCCGGCGCACCTGGTCGGCTTCAGCGCGGGCGGCGTGGTGGCGCTGGGCCTGGCGCAGCGGCGGCCGGACCTGGTGCGCAGGCTGGTCGTGCTGAACACCGCGTTCGCCAGGGACGGCTGGGTGTTCCTGCCGCAGCCGGGCGGTGAGCTGCCCGCCGAGCTGACCGACCGGTACGCGGAGGTGTCGCCGGACGGGCGGGACCACCTGCCGGTGGTGGTGGAGAAGTACGCGCGGGCGGCGAACTCCGACGAGGTGGTGGACCTGGCCGCGATCACCGCGCCGACGCTCGTGCTGGGCAGCGACGACGACATCGTGCACCTGGAGCACACCGTGGCGATGTACCGGGGCATCGCGGGCGCGCAGCTCGCGGTGCTGCCGGGCACCTCGCACCTGATGCTGTTCGAGCGGCCGGAGCTGTGCGCGTCGCTGATCACCGACTTCCTGACCACGGACGCGCGACCGCTGATGCCGATCACCCGCGCGGGCTGACGCCGCGCGGGCGGCGTCGCGCCCCCGACGTCCCGCGGGACGAGGAGCGCCCGGTCGACGGACTCGCGGTGAGCTCGTCGACCGGGTGTTCGCGCGCCGGGCGCGTGGTACGCGGGGCCGGAGCCGGTCGAGCCGGTCGGGCACTACGGCAGCCGGGCGTCCACGGCGGCGAGGTGGTCGCGGCCGTACGCGCCGTTCTCCAGGCCGGCCACCAGGACCGGCGGCAGGTCCGGGACGACCTCGGCCGACCGCGAGGCGGCGGCCAGGGCGATGGTCGCGACCGTGTCCACGTCGCCGGTGAAGGCGACGCACGCCCGCAGCACCCCGCTCAGCGTGCCGCCGGCGGCCAGCGCGGTCAGCGCCGCCCGCGTGCTCGCCACGCCCTTCGGGCCGACCGGTCCCCGCCACGGCCGCGCCCAGACCGGGGAGCCGAGCCGGTAGGCGACCCACGCGCCGACCGACGCCACCGGGCCCAGGCCGCGGTCGCAGTAGTGCACGGCGAGCGCGGCGGCCCGCGCCGCGGCCACGCCGTCCGGGGTGTCGTGCGTGACCCGGGCCTGCACGTCGGTGTGGTGCAGCACGTCGGCCGGGGTCGGCAGCAGCCCGAGCGGCGCGGTCCGCATGGCCGCGCCGCTCTTGTCGCTGTCCGGGCGGATGCGCGCGAGGAACTCCTCCCCCGTCCGCACGGTGCCCAGGAATGCGTGGAAACCCCGCGCGTAACCCTCGCGCGGATCGCGGTGGAACGCGGTCACGAACGCCTCGGCGACGGTCTCCCGCGTCCACGGCTCCCCCGAGACGAGCAGTTCGGCCAGCGCCAGGGTCAGCTGGGTGTCATCGGTGTAGTGGCCGGGTGCGAGCCGCGGGTGCCGGGGGTTGCGCACGTAGCCGGCGAGGGTGTTGTGCCTGGTCACGTAGTCCGGGTCGGCGTACTCGAAACCCGCGCCGTACGCGTCCCCGATGGCCAGTTCGACGAGCATGGCACTCACGTTATGACTCTTTCGATATATCCCAACTCACCCGATCGAGTGGTACGAATTCCGTGACCCAAGACACCCTGTGCGCGAGAAATCGCGTGTCTTCGGAAACGAGGAACCCTTGCGACTCACCAGGCTGATCCCCGCGCTCGCAGCCGCGCTGCTCTCCCTGCTCACCCTGGCGCCCAACGGCTCGGCGGCCCCGGCGCCGGCGCCGGGCGGCGAGGTCACGCCGTACATCATCGGCGGCGGCTACGCGAGCAACGCCCCGTGGGCGGCCCGGCTGTTCTCGAACGGCCGGCAGACGTGCAGCGCGACCATCATCGCCCCGACGTGGATCCTCACCGCGAAGCACTGCGTGAGCGGCGGCGGGCTGTCGTTCCGGATCGGCAGCCTCGACCAGGGCAGCGGCGGCACGGTGGCCAACGGCGTGCAGGTCCACAACCACTCGTCGGACCTCTCGCTGGTCCGGCTGGACCGCTCCGTGCCCGGGACCTACGCGCGGCTCGGCGCGGCCGGTTCGGTCACCGTGGGCCAGTCCGTGCAGGTCTACGGCTGGGGCGCCACGTCCCAGTGCGGCTCTGAGGCCAACTGCCAGTCCCAGTACCTGAAGGTCGCCACCGTGACGGTGACCGGCGGGTGCACCGACGCCTACGGCGGCTCGGCCATCTGCGCCCGGCGCGGCAACGGCATCACGGCGGGCGGCGACTCCGGCGGCCCGATGATGGCCGGCGGCGCGCAGGTCGGCGTGGCCTCCACCAGCGACCGGCAGACCACCACCGCGTACACCAACGTCACGCGGTACCGGTCGTGGATCCAGTCGATCGCCGGGGTCTGACCCCACCGGCCGGTCGACCCGATCGCGTCATCCACTTCGGACCGTCCACCGGGCGGTCCGAAGTGGACTTCCCGTTCACCTGCCACGCCGTTCCCCGCTCGGGCCGGGTTCGTGCCACGATCAAGGCATGTCGACCAGCCCTCGCGACCGGGACGAGCAGGGCCGGGCCCGCAACGCGCGACCGCGCGACGGCCTCGGCCGCCCCCTGCCCTACGGGGACACCGGGGTGGAGCGCCAACCCGAGGGTGTGCCGCGCCCGCCCGCCGAAGCCCTGGCCGAGGCCCAGCGGCTGCTCGACACCGGCCGCCCGTTCCACGCCCACGAGGTGCTGGAGGACGCCTGGAAGGTGGCGCCCGAACCGGAGCGCGAGCTCTGGCGCGGTCTGGCGCAACTGGCCGTCGGCCTGACGCACGCCGCGCGCGGCAACCCGTCCGGGGCCTCGGCACTGCTGACCCGCGGCGCCCGCAACATCGAGCCCTACCGCGAGGACCCGCCGCACGGGGTGGACGTGGCCGGGCTGGTGGCCTGGGCCGCCTCGGGCGACGGCGTGCCGAGGTTGACCGGGGGCTGACCGGGGCCGCGCCGGAGGAGCACCGACCCGATCGGCCGGAACCGCCACGAGCCGCCCGGAGCAGGCCCACCGGCCGCGACCCCGGGGCTCCAAATTGGTCCGAATGCCTGCTTCGGCGCGGTTGGGGCCGGGTAATTCGGGGTCGACAACTCTCCCCGGGAGGCTCAAGTGCTTGCGATCATCGCCGCGGTCATCTTCGGGCTGGCGTTCCTGCTGGACCTCGCCGGCGCCTCGCTCGGCGTGATGGACAGCGGCGCGCTGCTCTTCGCCGGCCTGCTCTGCGTCGCCCTGCACCTGGCGGGTGTGGGCTCCGGCGCGCGTTCCCTCAGCTTCCGCCGGCGCCGCTGACCCCTGTGGCCGGACAGGGCCCCGGACCGCACCGGTCCGGGGCCCTTCCACGTCAGTCGCCCGCGATCGGGACCCCGATCACCAGGCAGGCCACGCAGGGCACTCCGTCCGGTTCGGGCAGCAGCTCCGCCGTGCCGACGTCGATCCGCTCGCCGCACAGCGCCACCAGCGCGGAGCGGGTGCCGTCGGGCAGCGGCACGAGGTGGCAGCCGTCCCCCCACCCGTCGGTCGGGCCGCCGCGCCTGCGCACGAGGAGCACGGGCTCCTCGGCCCGCTGGGAGCCGTTCACGTCAACCACCAACTCCCCTCGTGGGACCCGCGTCGGTCACCTCGCCATCCTGGGACGGCGTGGCGACCGCGCCCCCGGGCCGATGCCGAATCGGAGCCCCCGTATGCGGCAGACGCATACGCGTGCGGTCAGCGGACGCCCCGGGCCGGTCGACGCCCTCAGCGCGTCGGCGTCCGCGCCGACCAGCCGTCGAGCGCGTCGGCGAACCCCGGCGGGACCCGCCGCGCGGGGCCGGCGTCCGGCACGGCGCCCTCGTCGGCCAGGCCCAGCAGGGCGGCCGGGATGCCCAGCAGCCGTTGGAGCGGGCGCAGCACGCGCAGGTCGAAGGCGATGTCGCTGCCCGACTCCAGCCGGGAGACGGCCGACTGGGAAAAACCGACGAGCGCGCCCAGCTCGTCCTGGCGCAGCCCGTGCGCGCGCCGGGCCGCCGCCACCACGGCTCCCGGGGCCTGGTCCCGCACCGCCTGCCGGACCTCGCGGCTCTCCCACAGCGACGGCGGCAGCGGCGGCAGCGGTCCCGGGGTGCGGGCCGGTGCGGGGCGGCCGGTGGTCGGGCCGTCGTGGTGCGGTGGCATGGTCGACCCCTCCCGCGGGCAGATCCCGAATCCTGGCACCGCTCCCCGGCCCGGCACACCGCCGTTGCGGGAGTCCCGGCCCCGGCCGGAACGCGACCCGGCCCCGGCGCCCGGCCCGGCAGTCGGCCCCGCGACCCGGCGCCCGGCAGTCGGCCCCGGGACCCGGCCCCGGCGGTGAGGCTCCGCACACCGGGAGTCCGGTCCGGTACGTCCCTCCCGCCCGGTCCGCGCGGCTATGCTCCCGGCCGTGATGAGGGCGCTGCGGGACTTCTCGACCGGTGTGGGGTTGCTCGGCCAGGGGTTCGGGCTGGTGTTCCGGTCGCCCAAGCTGTTGCTGATCGGGGCGGTCCCGGCGCTGCTCACCACGGTGCTGCTGATCGGCGGCCTGGTCGGGCTCGCGGTGTGGGTCGACGACATCGCCGCCTGGCTCACGCCGTTCGCCGACGACTGGAACGCGACGGTGCGGGCGGTCACCCGGTTCGCCGCCGGGTTCGGCGTGATCGGCGCGTTCGTGGCCGTCGGACTGCTGCTGTTCACCGCCATCACGCTGATCATCGGCGGCCCCTTCTACGAGCACATCGCGGAGACCGTCGAGGACCGGCACCTCGGCGGCGTGCCCGAGGCCGAGCAGGTGACGTGGCTGCGGTCGGCCGCGATGGGCGCGCGGGACGGGCTGCTGCTGGTGGGACTGGCCGTGCTGTGCGCGATCCCGCTGTTCATCGCCGGGTTCATCCCGGTGCTGGGGCAGACGGTGGTGCCGGTGCTCGCGGTGTGCGTGAACGCCACGCTGCTGAGCATCGAGCTGACCGCGATCCCGTTCACCCGGCGCGGCCTGGACCTCAAGGTGCGCAGGCAGGTGCTGCGCAGGCGGCGGGCGGTGACGCTCGGCTTCGCCGTGCCCGCCTACCTGCTGTGCCTGGTGCCGCTGGCCGCCCTGGTGGTGCTGCCGGCGGCGATGGCGGGCGGCACGGTGCTGGCGCACCGCCTGCTGCACGACCAGCTCAGGTGAACGGCACCCACGCCCGCTGACCGAGGTCGGCGAGGCCGTGGACGCCCGCGCCCGCCGCGGACACCGTCCACAGCTCCTCGCCGATCACCAGCGCCCGCCGGGGACCGGGGTCGACGTCCGCGCCCCCGTGCCGGACCGTGCCCAGCGGGGAGAACCCGGCGCCGTCCAGCCGCAGCACCAGCAGGCCGCCGGCCCGCTCGTCGACCACCGGCAGGACCACCAGGTCGTCCCAGAACAGGAACGCGTGCGGGTCGAACTCGACCTCCGAGTACGCGCCCGGCAGGTGGTGGCCCGCGACCTTGGCGGGCGCGGCCGGGTCGGACACGTCGAACAGGGAGACCTGCGTGCCGGTGGTCCGCCCGCGCGCGGTGGCCTCCTGGCCGACGCCGATCAGCCGCCCGTCGCCCGCCGGGTGCAGGTAGGCCGAGTAGCCGGTGATCTTCAGCTCGCCGACCCGGCGCGGGTCCGCCGGGTCGGACAGGTCCAGCGTGTAGAGCGGGTCGACCTGCCGGAAGGTGACCACGTAGCCGACCGGGCCGGCGAACCGCACGCTGTAGATCTGCTCGCCCACGCCGAGCCCGTCGAGCTTGCCGACCTGCTCGAACGCCTTGCCCGCGCGCCGGAGCACGGTCACCGAGCTCTGCGTGGCGACCTCGCGCGGCGCGGAGTTGCGGGCCACGGGCCCCGGTTCGGACGTCGTGGTGGCGACGCGCAGGTGCCCGTCGTGCTCGGACAGCGCGTACTGGTTGAGCAGCGCGCCGGGGACCTCACCGGACGCGACGTGCTCGGGCGGGCCGGGCCGGGAGGTGTCGAACTGGTGGATCGCGGTGGTCGGGAACGCGGTGGCCGCGCCGCGCGCCGACGGCCGCAGCCGGTGGTCGTCGGCCACGTAGAGGGACGTGCCGGTGCCGTAGACGGTGTCGCCGTCGGCCGTGATCGCCACCGCGTCGCCGGAACCCAGCTCGCCGGGGAAGTCGAAGGTGAGCACCGACAGCACCGACGTGGCCGGGTGCTCGACCGGGTGGCTGAGCCGGTCGCAGGCCACCAGCGGGCCCTCCGTGCGGGCCCCGTCGGCGCCGGTCAGCTCGTAGCGCGGCAGCCACGCCTCGATCGGCGCGCTCGCCGCGATCTCCCGGTTCCGGATCAGCGACCGCGCCACCTCCCCGCCGTCCGTCGGGTACACCCACCCGAGGCGGGGCGCGGAGTGCGTCACCACGCGCACCACGTCGCCGGTCTGCCGGGCGTCGACGAACCGGCCCGTGACGGTCAGCGAGCCCAGCACCCGGGCCTGCCCCGCGAGGTCGACCAGGGTGATCGAGGAGCCCTGCCCTGCGGGGTCGGCGGCGGGCAGGTCCGTGACGCCCCACCCCGGCATCGCCATCGCCGGTGAGCCGACCACGAGTGCCCGGTCGCCGTGCAGCAGCAGCTGGGAGGCGTGGCCGCCGGGCAGGTCGAGGGTGGCGGTGACCCGCCGGTCGGCCGCGTCGACCACCCGCAGCCTGCCGTCGGCCACCGTGACGACGCGCTCGCCGTCGGTCTTGACCAGGTCCGGTTCGTCCACGCCGGCCTCGTGCGCGTTGGTGCTCGAATGGCCGGGGGCACCGGGCTGCTCGGGCGCGGCGTCGGGCACCGCGGCTGCCTCCCGCCGGGTCGCCCCCTGTTGGGCGGCGACCGGTGGCGGGGCACCCGCCCTGGCGTCGGCGGCCACCCCGCCGTCCTGCGCGGCGAAGTACCCCCCGCCCAGGCCGTACGCCCCGACGTGGGGCGCGATCGCGCGGCGCAGCCCGGCCAGCGCGGTGTCGCACGTGTCGAACGCCACCAGGTCGACCGGCACCGCCTCGACCGGCGCCGCGGCCGGCGGATCCCCCTGCGCGCCGGGCACGGCGGAGGCCGCGCTCACCCCCGCCACCAGCGCCGCGCCGGCGAGCAGCGCGGCCCGCCCTCCCCAGGACTTTCGCGTCATGACCCCAGGACGGAACGGCGCGGCGGAACGGTTGCGCGGCGGCCGGCGGGCCGGTCGGCCGC
The DNA here is from genome assembly GCF_047689505.1 of Saccharothrix sp. BKS2. NCBI lineage: Bacteria > Bacillati > Actinomycetota > Actinomycetes > Pseudonocardiales > Pseudonocardiaceae > Saccharothrix > Saccharothrix sp. BKS2. Next base: position 65,017 of record NZ_JAUQOL010000008.1, read on the forward strand.
CCGCGCGCCCACGTGATTGAGTAGGTCCCGACCGCGTCCGACCGGACGCGGCGCGAGAGCACAGGGAGAGCGACAATGGCCCCGAGCAAGCCCGTGGTCGAGCCGTACGAGGGCAGCGCGCCCGCCGACCTGGTGATCGAGGACATCACCGTCGGCGAAGGCCCCGAGGCCGCGCCCGGTCAGCTCGTGCACGTGCACTACGTCGGCGTGGCGCACTCGACCGGTGAGCAGTTCGACGCCTCCTGGGACCGCGGCGAGGCGTTCTCCTTCCCGCTGGGCGGTGGCCGCGTCATCGCCGGCTGGGACCGCGGCGTGGCGGGCATGAAGGTCGGCGGCCGGCGCAAGCTCGTCATCCCGGCGCACCTGGGGTACGGCGACCGCGGCGCGGGCGGCGTGATCAAGCCCGGCGAGACGCTGATCTTCGTGGTGGACCTGCTCGGGGTGAACTAGGCCGCGCGCCCGGTCCCGCCGCCCGCGGCCACCGCGCCGGGTGCGGGACCGGGCCCCGTCCGCCCTGCTCGACGGGGCGGGCGGGCTGGTCGCGGGTCGCCCGACTCGGCCCCGGCGCCCTGGTCCGGCCGTTAGGATCAGCGGACCGTGTCCGGGGGGAGCCGAGAGGGTGTTCTTCGCATGAGCCAGCCGGGTGAGCCTGCCGCACCGCTGTCCGAAGAGGAGCAGACCCGGCTCATCAAGCACCTCGGCCGCGCCATGCTCCCCGCGCTGCCGCAGGGTTGGCAGCGGGTGCGGGCGGAGTACCGGGCGGCCGGGCGGCACGTCGAGGTGGACCTGGCGTTCGCGGGACCGGACGGCCGGTGGCGACCGGTGCGGCCGCCGATGGACGTGGTGCGGCTGTTCGGCCGGCTGCGCGCCGGGATGCACCGCTCGGACCGGGGCACGTGGTTGAGCGCGGTCTACGGGATCGAGGCCCCCGCGGCGTTCTCGGTGGACTTCAACGCCGACGAGGAACCGCGCTGGCGCAACGCGCCGCCGGTGATCGGCTTCCAGGACGAGCTGCGCGCGTTCCCCCGACAGGACGAGCGGATCCCCGACTGGCTGCGGCAGCGGGTGGGCCTGCCGCCGCTGCCGGAGCCCGCGCCCGGGGGCGGGCTGCGCGCCGCGCACGTCTACGACGGGCTCGACGAGGCGAACCGCCCGGTGGTCAACCGGCAGGTGGTCGACCGGCGGCTGGCCGAGGCGCTGCTGACATACCTGGAGGGCGCGCCGGTGGTGCTGACCGCGCCGGGCCTCGGCGTGGACGAGTTCGTGCCCGGCGAGCAGGACGTGCCGCTGGACTTCCGCACCGACGGCACCTGGATCTGGGCCGGCGCGGTGCCGCACTACCTGCGCAAGCACGGCCTGCCGCCGGAGCCGGACCTGGTCGAGCACATCGTCTCGCGCGGGTTCCGGCTGGGCGAGGTGGACGAGGCGACCCGCGAGCGCGCGGCCGCGCTGATCACCGGGGACGCCTGACCGGTCCCACCGGCGGTGGTCCGGCGGGCGCGGTTCCCAGCGGTCGGGTGAGGCCCGGGTTCCGGCCCTCCGGGCACTTTGCTCACGCAGTGTGCCGTCCTGTGCGCGCAGCGTTCGCACCTTCCGACATTCGAGCTATCTCCCCGCACAAAAGCGCACGCTCGGGATACCCTGTGCGCATGACAACCGCTCTGGCGTCGGCCTTGGCGAAGGCCGGCCTTCAGGTCACCCCCGACGAGTTCCTGTCCCTCGTCGCCGACGCCGCCAAGCGGCTGGCCCCACCGCACCCCGACCCGGGGAGCTACTTCCCGCCCGACCAGCGCGACGCGCTGCTGGACGTGGGGCTCGACCTGAGCCCCCACCGCGTCGCCGACGACCAGGCCAGGGCGCGCACCGTGGTGGTGCACGCCGTGCTGCGCGACTCGGCGCTGACCGTCGCCGAGGCCGCCCGGCAGCTGGGCGTGGACACCAGCCGCGTGCGGCACCGCCTCGGCGTCGGCCGGCTGGTCGGCTGGAAGGACCGCGGCAGCTGGCGGCTGCCCGCGTGGCAGTTCGCGGGCACGGGCGTGCTGCCCGGCCTGGAGGTCGTGCTGGCCGCGGTGCCCGCCGACCAGCCCGCGCTGGTGGTGGCCGGGTTCATGACGACCGCGCAGGAGGACCTGCCGGTGGACGGTTCGCCCACCACGCCGCGGGAGTGGCTGCTGGCGGGCGGGGACCCCCGCCGGGTGGCGGCGCTGGCCGCGCAACTGGGCACCCCCGCCTGAATCCCCCCGCCCCCGAGATCCCTGGACGCAGATGTCACGGCTCCCCCAGCCGCCCGCCCCCGCCGTGCTCCAGGCGAGCCTGCGCCGCACCGAGGACGTGGTCGCGGTGCACCGCGCCACCCGCCTGGTGCGCGTGTTCGCCGCCAAGGGCCTGCACCCGCAGCGCTGGAACAGCTTCCGCTACACCGGTCCGCTGCCCCACGCGCGCTTCGACACCCAACCGCCGTCGCCGGACGGCTCGTTCACGCACGCCCACGACCAGGGGGTGCTGTACTTCGGCCTGTCCATGCGCACCTCCGTGGCCGAGGTGTTCCAGGCCACCGCGGTGGTGGACCGGCGCACGCGCAGCCCGTTCATGGTGGTGCTGCGCCCCCGCCGCACCCTGCGGCTGCTCGACCTGGCGGGCCTGTGGCCCACGCGGGTCGGCGCGTCGCAGGAGATCAGCTCCGGGCCCAAGCACCTGACGCAGCAGTGGGCCAGGGCGATCCGGGCGGCCCACCCCGAGCTGGACGGGCTGTGGTACCGCTCGTCGATGGACTCCGGCGCGCCCGCGGTGTGCCTGTGGGACCCGCCGGGCGGCACCGGGCTGCCCGCCTCGCCGGACGTGCTGCTGCCGCTGGAGCACCCCGGACTGGACCTGCCCCTGGCGCGGGTGTGCGAGGAGCTGAACTACACGCTGTTGGGCTGAGCGGGCCGGTCTGAGCTGGCCCCGGGCCGAACGCACCTGCCCCGAACCGGCGGCTACGCCTGATTGACCTGCCGGTTGCGGCGGGGCACGGGCAGGAACCGGCCGTAGCGCACCTCGGGCAGCCGCTGCTCGCCGCGGTGCACCGACCCGTCGTGCCGCCAGCCGTGGGCCTCGCAGAACGCCCGGCTGTGCGCGTGGTCCTGGAACGCCCACAGGACCGCGTAGCGGAACCCCTGGTCCAGCAGGTGCCGCAGGCCCGCCTCGTGCACCAGGTGCCCCGCGCCCGTGCCGTGGTAGCGGGGGTCGGCGTAGATCGCGACCAGCTGCCCGGTGTGCAGGTCGGGGTGCGCGTCGGTGGTCGCCCGGACCTCGTCGACCGCGCAGTAGGCGCCGATGCGCCCGGTGCCGGGCTCGACCGCGACGAACACCCGGCTGGGTTCGGGCAACCGCAGCACCCTCGTCCACGCCGGCAGCCTGCTCTCCGGCAGCATCCGGTCCAGCACGGGATCGGCGACGACGCCCCGGTAGGAGTGCCGCCAGGCTTCGACGTTGATCCGGGCGATCTCCGGCGCGTCGTCGGGCCTGGCGGCCCGCACGGTCCACTGCATCCGCCAGAGCCTGCCGCAAGGACCGCGCCGTTCGCCAGGTTTCGGCTCAACCCCGTCTGGGCGGACCCGGGCAGAGGTAGCCCGCGTACGACACGCCCTTCGTCCGGAACCGGGTGGCGCGGAACCGGGACGGGTCGAGGTCGTGGAAGCGGCTGCGGACCACGTCGTCGAACAGCCGTTGCGAGACGACCAGCACCAGGTCGGAGCCGGTGGTGGCCAGCTCCTTGCGGGCCACCTTGGCGTCCAGCAGCCGGCAGGTGACGATGGGCGCGTCCCCGACCAGGCCGAACCGGCCGGCGGTCAGCGTGCCGCAGTGCATGGCCACCCGCATCCGCATCGGGGTGCCCGCGCGGCGCAGCTCGGCCAGGTTCGCCGCGAGCCGCTCGGTGAAGTGGGCGATCACCCACGCCGTGTCGGCGTCCGCGGGCAGCACGGCCAGCTCACCGTCCCCGCGCACCTGCCGGTACCAGTGGGAGCGGTCCAGTCCCGCGTCCTGGGCGGCCAGGTCCAGCACCTCGCCCAGCCTCGACTGCACCAGGGACTGGTCCAGGGCGTCGAGCTTGCTGTACCCCTCGACGTCCACGGCGACCACCAGGCGGTAGACGAGTCCGTCGAGCGGGGGCATCGTGTCCAGCTTCACCCGTCGAGCATCGCGCGACCGGGCCGGCGGAAACAGGGCGATGGCCGGGTTTCCCGTCGCCCGTCCGGTCAGGAGGCCATCCCGCGCAGCACGGCCCGGTCCACCACGGTGATCACCCGGTAGCCCATGCTGATCACGCCCCGGTCCCGCAGGGCGCGCAGCTCGCGGCGCGCGGTGTCCTCCTCGACGCCGACCAGCGACCCCAGCTCGCCCTGGGTCAGGCCCAGCCGGAGGCTGACGCCGCCCGGTCCGGGCCTGCCGTACGCCTCGACGAGGTGGTCCAGCACGCGGGCCAGCCGCACCGAGGCCGGGTAGCCGTTGAAGTCGACCCGGCGCTGCTGGTTCCAGCGCAGCGTGTTCATGATCATCCGGGTGAGGGCGAGGTTCGCCTCGGGGAACTCCACCAGGTAGCGCTGGAACTGCGCGGCCGGGACGACCCGCGCCCGCGTGTCCAGGCACGCGGTCACGGTGGCCGAGCGCGGGTCGCCGCTGAGGAACGCCATCTCGCCGACCACGTCGCCGCCGACCTTGATGTTGAGCAGCGCGACGCGGCCGTTGTCCAGGGCCTGGGTCACCTTCACCAGCGCCTGGAGCAGGAGCACGACGTGGTCCGACCGGTCGCCCTCGCGCACCATCACCTCGCCGCGCCGGAAGGTCCTCGGCGTGCCGAGGCCGAGCAGGGTGGTGCGACCGGACGGTGAGAGCGTGTCCAGGTAGGTGCCTGCGGGCCAGTTCGACGGGACCGCCATCTCGACTCCCTCCGCGGGAGACCCAGTGTGCCGCCCGCGGGGGTCGTCGGCCCCTCTTTTCCCGCTGTTTCAGCCCAAGTGGCGTGCCCACCAGGCCAGCACGTGGTCGAAGCGCTGCTGCCGGTGGCGCGGCTTGCCCGACCTGGTCAGCTCGTGGCCCTCGCCCGGGAAGATCAGCATCTCGGCCTCGACGCCGTTGCGGCGCAGCGCCACGAACAGCCGCTGGGCCTGCTCCAGCGGGCAGCGCCAGTCGTGCTCGGAGTGCGCGACCATGAACGGCACGGTGATCTTCCCGGCGTGGGTCAGCGGGCTCATCGCCCGGTGCGCCGCGGGGTCCGGCCCGCAGTACGCCTCGGTGAAGTACCAGCCGATGTCCGAGGAGCCGGAGAACGAGTCCCAGGCGTTGACCGCGCGCTCGCTCCAGGCCGCGCGGAACCGCTCGCCGTGGTGCGCGGCCAGCCAGGTGGTCATGAAGCCGCCGTAGGAGCCGCCCATCACGCCGACGCGCCCGGCGTCGAGCTCCGGCCGCTCCAGGGCCAGGTCGAGCACCGCGAGGACGTCGTCCACGTCGACCGTGCCGAAGGCGCCGATGACGGCCTGGCCGTGCGCCTGGCCGTAGCCGGCGGAGCCGCGCGGGTTGGGCAGCACGACCGCGTACCCGGCCGCGGCGTAGACCTGGGCCTCGTCGAAGAAGCCCCAGCCGTGGTACATGAACGGACCGCCGTGCACGGCCAGCAGCACCGGGTGCGGCCCCTCGCCCTCGGGCAGCACGAGCCAGCCGTGCACCGGGTAGCCGTCGGGGGCGGCGCCGGTCAGCTCGACCGCCGGGCGCAGCGGCACGGCGGAGCCGAGGTCGGTCAGCGGGCCGCCGCCCACGAGCACGACCTCGCCGGTGTTGTCCGGGGTGCTCACCACCGCCACGACCACGTCGCCGTCGGCGGCGAAGGACCTGACCTCGCCGCGCTCGCCGGCCAGCAGCTCCAGCTCGTCCAGCGTCGCGCCCGCGGCGTCCAGCGGCACCCGGCGCAGCTCGACCGCGCCCCGGTGGCGCACCGCCACCAGCACGCCGGACGCGGTGACCACGGCCGGGCCGGAGCCCTTCTCGCAGTCCACGGTCTCGGTGTCGGTCAGGCGCACCGGCTCGCCGCCGTCGAACCGCCACAGGCCCTGGTTGCGGGCGACGGCGTGCACGCCGGTGGACTCGGCCCCGTAGAACACCACGCCGCCGTCGGGCAGCGCGACCGGGCAGTGCGCCTGGCCCGCGGACCGGACCAGCAGTTCCGGCTCGCCGCCGGTCGCGGGCACCGAGTACAGGTCGGTGTTGAGGGTCTCGACCGCGCCGAGGTCGCGCTCGGCCACGAAGACGAGCCGCTCGCCGTCCGCGGTCCAGGTCGGCTCGGCCACGGCGAACGAGCCGTCGGTCAGCTCCACCGGCGCGGCCTCGGGGTCCAGCGCGTCGACGGTGAACAGCCGCGCGCGGCGGTCGGCGACGAAGCCGACGTCGTCGATCCGGTAGTCGAGCCGGGTGATGTGGCGCGGGGCCTCGGCGTCCGGCTTGGGGGCCGCGTCCTCGCCCTCCCGGGGCTCGCCGTAGCGGCCCGCCTCGGGCACCCGCGAGGTGAACACCAGGCGGCGGGAGTCCGGCGACCAGGTCGGCGCGCCCGCGCCCAGCCGCAGGTCGGTGAGCTTGCGGGGCTCGCCGCCGTCCGCGGGCATGACGTGCAGCTGGGGCGCCCCGCCCCGCTCCCCGACGCGCAGGAACGCGACCCAGCGCCCGTCCGGGGAGATCCGGGGGGCCAGGTCGCGTTCCGCCCACGTCCAGCGCCGGGGCCCGCTGCCGTCCAGCGGCACGCGGTGCAGCCCGCCCCGGTAGGTGTTCGCGGCGACGTCCGGTGTGGTCACGTTCACCAGCACCAGGTCGCCGCGAACCGTCACGGAGCCGGGGAGGGTCAGCTGCTGCAGATCATCGGGGCGCACGCTCCAGCACGTTACCCGAAGTATCTTTAGCAAGGCTTACGAGTTTTTGACGCTCACAGAACGTCACTTCCCGGGGTCGGTCCCCGCCCCGACGTGCTTGGCCGCCTCCGGGTGCCGCTTGACCTTGACCAGGCTCGCGACCGTCGTGATGACCAGCACGCCGATGATGACCGAGAGCGACACCTCGATGCCCACGGTCGGCACGTGCAGCGGCTCGCCGCCGTTGAGGAACGACAGCGAGTTGGTGTGCAGCGCCTCCAGGATCAGCTTCACGCCGATGAAGCCCAGGATGACCGACAGGCCGATGGAGAGGTAGACGAGCTTGTTCAGCAGACCGCCGAGCAGGAAGTACAGCTGCCGCAGACCCATCAGGGCGAAGGCGTTGGCGGTGAAGACCAGGAACGGCTCCTTGGTCAGGCCGAAGATCGCCGGGATCGAGTCGAGCGCGAACAGCAGGTCGGTGGTGCCGATCGCGACGATGACGATGAACATCGGCGTGACGAACCGCTTGCCGTCGATCTTCACGAACGACCGGCCGCCCTGGTAGCCGTCGGTCACCGGGTACACCTTGCGGACCACCCGGGTGGCGATGTTCTCCTTGTACTCCTCGCCGTCGTCGTCGTGGTTGGTGAAGGCGAGCTTGTAGCCGGTGTAGATGAGGAACGCGCCGAACAGGTAGAACACCCAGCTGAACTGCGCGATCACCGCCGCGCCGACGGCGATGAAGATGCCGCGCATGACCAGCGCCATCAGGATGCCGATCAGCAGCACCTTGTGCTGGTGGATCGCGGGCACCTTGAAGGTGCTCATGATGATCAGGAAGATGAACAGGTTGTCCACGCTGAGCGAGTACTCGGTGATGTACCCGGCGAAGAACTCGCCCGCCGGGGTGCCACCCGCGAAGTACCAGACGCCCAGCCCGAACAGGATCGCCATACCGATGTAGAAGGACACCCACCGACCGGCTTCACCGATGGTGACCTCGTGCGGTTTGCGGTCGACGATGAAGAGGTCGATCGCGAGCAGCACGATCAAACCGGCGATCGTGGCGAGCCACAGCCACACGGGAACAGACATAGGGACAACCCTCCGGTGCATAGCGCGCACGCCAATGACCGGAGGTCTCCTCCGCCGGCTCCACGTGACGCCGACCGGTGGCACCGGGAACCCCGCGCCGGGTTCCGTGCTGACGACACCACCGTGTAGGGAGTACTCCCCTCCACCTGCGGATAGTCTCACCCATGACCGCCGGTTCGCGCCACCCGGGGTGATCAGCGGCACCAGACTGCGTCGTGTTGCAAGTCAGATTGGTCCGTTTTGCCGCCCGGCGTACGCTGAGAGTCCGGCGCGGTGCTCACAGCCCGTTCTCAGCCAATCACACCTAAGGTCAACTGCGTGGCCCCCCTCAACCGCCTCCGCGGCAGGTGGTCGCTCCCCGCGCTGGTCCTCGTGGTAGCCCTGGTGGGCGCCACCGTGGTCTGGACGCGCCAGGGAGACGAACCGCCCCCGGTGAGCACCCGCGACGCGGTGATCGACGTGCCGGAAAGCCCCGGCAGCGACCGCACCGTGCAGATCGACACCACCCTGTACCTCCCCGAGCGCACCCCCGCGCCCGCCGTCCTGCTCCCGCACGGCTTCGGCGGCAGCAAGGCGAGCGTCGCCGCCCAGGCGACCGAGCTGGCGCAGCGCGGGTTCGTCGTGCTCGCCTGGTCGGCGCGCGGCTTCGGCCGCAGCACCGGGCAGATCGCGCTGAACTCGCTGGACCACGAGGTCGTCGACGCCCAGAAGCTGCTCGACTGGCTGGCCACCCGCGAGGAGGTCGAGCGCGACGGTGGCGGTGACCCCCGGGTCGGCGTGACCGGCGGCTCCTACGGCGGCGCGCTCGCGCTGTCGCTGGCGGGCGTGGACCCGCGGGTGGACACCATCGCCCCGGTCATCACCTACAACGACCTGGCCCAGGCGCTGCTGCCGAACTCGGCGCGCGCCGACGGCGTGGACCCCTCGACCCCCTCGCCCGGCGCGTTCGCCGACAACGGCGTGTTCAAGCGGTCGTGGGCGGGGATCTTCTTCTCCGCGGGCCTGTCCGGCGCCGACGCCACCAACCCGGGCCAGGAGGCGAGCGAGCCCGGCCAGGAGGACGACGACCAGGGCCTGGGCGGCGCGGCCGCCGCGGCGACCCAGCCGACGCCCGCCGCGCCGGACGACGTCCGGCCGACCGGCCCGGCCACCGGCGCGTGCGGCCGCTTCCAGGCCGACGTGTGCGCCGCCTACACCGAGGTCGCGACCACCGGCCGGGCCGGACCGCAGGCCCTGGAGGTGCTGCGCCGTGCGTCGCCGGCGGCGGTCACCGGCCGGATCACGCAGCCGACCATGATCGTGCAGGGCGAGCAGGACACCCTGTTCGGCCTCGACCAGGCCGACGCCAACGCCCGCCAGATCGCCGCCAACGGCGCGAAGGTCAAGGTCGTCTGGTACTCCGGCGGCCACGACGGCGGCTCGCCGGGGCCGGAGCTGCGCGGGCAGATCGCCGACTGGCTGGCGTTCCACCTGTCCGGCGAGGGCGAGGACCCCGGCACCGGCTTCGAGTACACCGTGGTCGGCGCGTTCCGCAGCAGCGGCTCGCCGTCGCTGCGCAACGTCGTCGCGCCCGCCTACCCCGGCCTGGCGGGCTCCGCCCCGGTCCAGCGGGTGGACGTGCCGCTGTCCGGGCGCGAGCAGCTCGTGGTGAACCCGGCGGGCGGCAACCCGGCCGCCGTGTCCAGCCTGCCCGGCCTCGGGGCGGTGGTGTCGCGGTCCAGCTCGCTGTCCTCGCGGCTCTCGCTCGACCTGCCCGGCCAGACCGCGGTGTTCCAGAGCGAGCCGCAGACCGGGCAGACGCTGGTCACCGGCGCCTCCGCGGTGCGGCTGCGCGTGGCCGCCGTGCCCGGCCAGCCGGTGCCGCCCGAGGGCGCGGTGCTGTTCGCGAAGCTCTACGACGCCGACGCCAACGGGGTCCGGGTGCTGCCCGGCTCGGCGGTCGCGCCGGTGCGGGTGGCGAACCTGCCCGCCGACGGCACGCCGGTCGAGGTGACCGTGACGCTGCCCGGCGCGGTGCGGCCGGTGGAGACCGACCACCGGTTCCAGCTGGTGGTGTCGACCACCGACCAGGCTTACGCCAACGCCACCCAGCCGGCCGCGTACCGGGTGTCGCTGGCCTCGCCCGCGCTGTCGGTGCCGGTGGTGCCGGGCGTGAACGCGACCAGCGACGTGCCGACCGGCGCGCTGTGGGGCATCGGGCTCGTGCTGATCGCGAGCGTGATCGCGACCGTGGTGGCGTGGTTCCGGCGGCGGCTGGCCGCGGACGTCGACCCGGAGCTGGCGGGCGTGCCGCTGGTGATCGAGGGCCTGACCAAGTCCTACCCCGGCGGGCTGACCGCGGTGCGCGACCTGTCGTTCCGGGTGGAGCACGGCCAGGTGCTGGGCCTGCTCGGGCCGAACGGCGCGGGCAAGACCACCACGCTGCGCATGTTGATGGGCCTGATCCGGCCCAGCGAGGGCGGCATCCGGGTGTTCGGGCACCGGGTGCACCCCGGTGCGCCGGTGCTGTCCCGGATCGGGTCGTTCGTCGAGGGCTCCGGCTTCCTGCCGCACCTGTCCGGCGCGGCCAACCTGCGGCTGTACTGGGAGGCCACCGGTCGGCCAGAGGAGCAGGCGCACGTCGAGGAGGCGCTGGAGATCGCGGGCCTGGGCAACGCGGTGCACCGGCGCGTGCGGACCTACAGCCAGGGCATGAGGCAGCGGCTGGCGATCGCGCAGGCCATGCTCGGCCTGCCGGACCTGCTGGTGCTCGACGAGCCGACCAACGGGCTCGACCCGCCCCAGATCCACCAGATGCGCGAGGTGCTGCGCCGCTACGCGGCGGCGGGGCGCACCGTGCTGGTGTCCTCCCACCTGCTCGCCGAGGTCGAGCAGACCTGCTCGCACGTCGTGGTGATGCACAAGGGGACGCTGGTCGCGGCCGGTCCGGTCGAGGAGATCGCGACGGGTGGCGGCGAGGCCAGCTTCCGGGTCGACCGACCCGAGGAGGCGGCCTCCGTGCTGCGCGGCCTGTCCGGCGTGCACGAGGTGCACGTGGACGGCGAGCAGGTCCACGCCGGCCTCAACGGCATGCCCCGGGCGTCGGCGTTGCAGGCCCTGGTGGCCGCGGGCGTGGCGGTGGACCAGGCCGGCCCGCGACGGCGGCTGGAAGACGCGTTCCTGGAGTTGGTGGGCGAATGAGCACGCGGAACGGGACGTCGAGCGGGACTTCCGGCGGGACTTCCGGTGGGGCGTCGAGCAGGGCGTCGAGTCGGGCGTCGAGCAGGGCGTCCAACGGGGTGCACACCGACCCTGGCGCGATCGCGGACCTGACCGCGGCCGCGGCGGCCGAGTCGTCGGAGGTCGCGGCGGACGGCTCCAAGGCCGGTTACCGGGCCGGGAAGACCCTGCGCATCCGGGTCGAGCTGGCGCGGCAGCTGCGGCGCCGGCGGACGCAGCTGGTGCTGGGGTTCCTGGTGCTGCTGCCGTTCATCCTGGTGGTGGCGTTCGAGGTCGGGCAGTCGCAGGAGAACCGGCGGTCGGGCGGTTTCGTCGACCTGGCCACGGCCAGCGGCGTGAACTTCGTGATCCTGACGCTGTTCGTGTCGGGCAGCTTCCTGCTGCCGATGATCGTGGCGCTGTTCTTCGGCGACACGATCGCGTCCGAGGCGTCGTGGTCGTCGCTGAAGTACCTGCTGGCGGCGCCCGTGCCGAGGCACCGGCTGCTGCGGCAGAAGGCGCTGGCGTCCGGGTTGCTGTCGGTGTTCGCGATGGTGCTGCTGCCCGCGGTGGCGCTGGGTGTGGGCGTGCTCTGGTACGGGGCCGGGGAGGCGGTGTCGCCCACGGGTGAGGCCGCGTCGTTCGGGACCGGGGTCTACGGCCTGGCGCTGGCGGTCGTGTACATCTCGATCCACCTGTTCTGGCTGGCCGGGTTGGCGCTGTACCTGTCGGTGTCCACGGACGCGCCGCTGGGTGCGGTGGGCGGCGCGGTGCTGGCGTCGATCCTGTCGCAGATCCTGGACCAGATCACGGCGCTGGAGGGGCTGCGGGACTACCTGCCGACGCACTACGCGTTGGCGTGGGTGGACCTGCTGTCGACGGACGTGGACTGGTCGCAGATGGCGCGGGGTGCGTTCTCGGCGTTGGCTTTCGGGGCGTTCTTCATGCTGTTGGCGGCGCGGAAGTTCGCGCGGAAGGACATCACGAGCTGAGGTCTGGATCTTGACGGGGGCGCCGGGTTCTCACCCGGCGCCCCCGTTTTGGCTTTTCAGGGCTGGTTCGCCTTCCGGGGCCTTTGTCGCCTCTCGGGCCTTGCCGACTTCCGGGGCCTATCGCCTTCCCGGGGTCTATCGCCTCTCGGGCCCTATCGCCTTCCGGGGCCTCGCCGCCTCTCGGGCCTTGCCACCGGTCAGGGCCGCTTGGCCTTGGGCAACTTGGCCACGACGGCGTCGTAGGAGGCGTCGAGCAGCTCGCGCACCTCGTCCGCCGGGACCGACCCCGCCAGCTCCACCCGGTCCATCCGTAGCGGCCGACGTAAGCGCTGGTGGTGATGTGGTCGGGGTGGCGCTCCCGCCACTCGGCGGCCTCCTCGGCGTTGACCCCGCACTTCACCCCCACGGTGTGGCTGGGCAGCCCGATGAACGCGAACGCCTTGCCGCCGACCTTGCAGACCAGTTCCTCGTCGCCCCAGGGGTAGGTTTCCTCGGCGCCGGGCTTGGCCAGGCAGTGGGCGATGACCTCGTCGAGCGTCATGGCGCAACTTTAGGTGCCGTGGAAGTGGGCTGGTGGCGGACTCGCGCGCCGCCGATGCCGTCAGCGCGGCGTGGTGTTGCGGGCCATGCCACGCCGCCGGGCGGCAGTTCGTGCAGGAACGCCGAGCGGCCGTCCCGTGCCGGAACACCAGGCGGCCGTTCCTGTCGGGTCGCCGGGCGGCGGGTCCGTGCCGGAGCACCGGGAGGCGGTCCGTGTCGGGTCGCTGGGCGGCGGGCTGGGCTGGACCACCGGGTGGCGGTCCGGCTCAGGGCCTTGGGTCGGCGGGTCGGCAGGTCAGTGGGGCTTGGGGGTCGCTGGGTGGTCTCGGGGCTCCGTCTTTCTCAACCGATGAGCGTAACGGCGTTTCCGTACATCACGGCCGTCGGGACCACTCGATCGAGTTAGGCATGCCCTCTTACTTCACCCCCGCCGCGTCCATGCCGCGCAGTTCCTTCTTCAGGTCCTGGATCTCGTCGCGCAGTCGGCCCGCCAGCTCGAACCGGAGCTCGCGCGCCGCGTTCATCATCTGGTCGGTCAGCTGCTGCACCAGGTCCGCCAGCTCGGAGCGCGCCATGCCGCTGGTGTCCCGGTCGGTCAGCACGCCGGAGCTGCGGCCCGAGGCCCCCGGATCGCCCGTGGGCTTCTTGCCCCGGCTCGTGTTGCGGCCCGAGCCACCCGGCTCGACCGCGTCCTCGGCCTCGGCGTAGACCTGCTCCAGGATGTCGGTGATCTTCTTGCGCAGCGGCTGGGGGTCGAGGCCCCGCTCCTCGTTGTAGGCGATCTGCTTGGCCCGGCGGCGGTTGGTCTCGTCGATCGCGTGCCGCATGGAGTCGGTGATCCGGTCCGCGTACATGTGGACCTCGCCCGAGACGTTGCGGGCCGCGCGGCCGATCGTCTGGATCAGGCTGGTGCCGGAGCGGAGGAAGCCCTCCTTGTCCGCGTCGAGGATCGCCACCAGCGACACCTCGGGGAGGTCGAGGCCCTCGCGGAGCAGGTTGATGCCGATCAGCACGTCGTACTCGCCGAGGCGCAGTTGGCGCAGGAGCTCGACGCGGCGCAGGGTGTCGATGTCCGAGTGCAGGTAGCGGACCCGGATGCCGAGTTCGAGGAGGTAGTCGGTGAGGTCCTCGGACATCTTCTTGGTCAGGGTGGTGACCAGGACGCGCTCGTCGCGCTCCGTCCGGGTGCGGATTTCGTGCACCAGGTCGTCGATCTGCCCCTCGGTCGGCTTGACCACGACCTGCGGGTCGACCAGGCCGGTGGGGCGGATGACCTGCTCGACGAACTCGCCGCCGGCCTGCCCCATCTCGTACGGGCCGGGCGTCGCGGACAGGTAGAGGGTCTGCCCGATCCGGTCGGCGAACTCCTCCCAGGTCAGCGGGCGGTTGTCCAGCGCGCTGGGCAGGCGGAAGCCGTGTTCGACGAGGTTGCGCTTGCGGGACGCGTCGCCCTCGTACATGCCGCCGATCTGCGGCACGGTCACGTGGGACTCGTCGATCACCAGCAGGAAGTCGTCCGGGAAGTAGTCGATGAGGGTGGCGGGCGCGGTGCCGGCGGGGCGGTCGTCGATGTGGCGCGAGTAGTTCTCGATGCCGGAACAGAAGCCGACCTGGCGCATCATCTCGATGTCGTAGGTGGTGCGCATCCGCAACCGCTGGGCCTCCAGCAGCTTGCCCTGGCGCTCCATCCTGGCCAGCTGCCCGGTCAGCTCCTCCTCGATGTTGCGGATGGCCTTCTCCATCCGCTCGGGGCCGGCCACGTAGTGGGTGGCGGGGAAGATGCGGAGCTCCTCGACCTCCTTGACCACGTCGCCGGTCAGGGGGTGCAGGTAGTACAGCTTGTCGATCTCGTCGCCGAAGAACTCGACCCGGATGGCCAGCTCCTCGTACGCCGGGATGATCTCGACCGTGTCGCCGCGCACGCGGAAGGTGCCCCGGTTGAACGCGATGTCGTTGCGCGCGTACTGCACGTCGACCAGGGCGCGCAGCAGCAGGTCGCGCTCGATCTCCCCGCCGACCTCCAGCTGGATCGAGCGGTCGAGGTACGACTGGGGCGTGCCCAGGCCGTAGATGCACGACACCGAGGCCACCACGATCACGTCGCGCCGGGTCAGCAGGCTCATCGTGGCCGAGTGGCGCAGCCGTTCGACGTCCTCGTTGATCGACGAGTCCTTCTCGATGTACGTGTCCGTCTGCGGGATGTACGCCTCGGGCTGGTAGTAGTCGTAGTAGCTGACGAAGTACTCCACCGCGTTGTCGGGGAAGAACTCCTTCAGCTCGTTGGCCAGCTGCGCCGCCAGGGTCTTGTTGGGCGCCATCACCAGCGTGGGCCGCTGGAGCTTCTCCACCAGCCACGCCGTGGTGGCCGACTTGCCGGTACCGGTGGCGCCGAGCAGGACGACGTCCTTCTCCCCCGCGCGGACGCGCTGTTCGAGCTCCGCGATCGCCGCGGGCTGGTCGCCCGCCGGCTGGTAGTCGCTGACCACGCGGAACCGCCCGTCGGTGCGGGGGATGTCACCGACGGGACGGTGCGACGAGTGCGCCTTGACCGGGATCTCGGTAGGGAATGCCACGTCCAGAAAGGTACGCCTCGGGTCTGACAATTTCCGTCCGCCCTGGTGGGGGCGGGTGGCGGGGAACGGGCGGGGTCAGCAGTTGCAGTCGCAGCAGTTGCAGCAGTTGCAGTCGGGGCCGCAGTCGCAGTTGCACCACGCCTCGCGCCACTTGCCGCTCCACGGCCCGGGGTGCGGGTCGCGGCAGCAGTACTGGCAGGTGCCGCACTGGTAGAGCACCGCCAGGCAGCCCGCGAAGAACCCCCGGCCGACCGGCGGTCGGCGCAGCTCCGGCCAGGACCACAGGCCGCTGCCGGGGCCCACCGGGTCGGCGCCGCCCTTGCGGGGTTTGCGACCGGTGGGTGGAGGCGGGCCGGCGGGGCCGGTCGCGCCGGGGGGTGCGTAACCGGGCGGCGGCACGTGGCCGGGCGGCGGCGAGTAGGTCCCGGGTGGCGCGCCGAACGGCGGCACGGGGCCGCGCGGGTCCCCGGGCGAGTGGTCGTGGGGTTCGCCGTCGCGGGGAAAGCCGTCGTGGAGCGAGCCGTCGCGGGAGGAGCAGTTGCGGGGCGGGTGGTCGTGGAGCGAGCCGTCGTGTGCCGAGTGGCCCGGGGACGAGTGGCCCGGGGACGAGTGGCCGTGGGACGAGTGGCCGTGCGGTTCGCCGAACGCCCGCCGGACCGACTCGCGCACCTCGTGCACCAGCAGCGCGTGCACCAGCCGGTCGTCGGCGAACTCCACCTCGCGCAGGGCGAGTTCGATCCCCAGCGCCGCGTCGTCGCACAGCCGCCGCGCCTCCGCCACCGGGGTGCCGGTCGCGAGCAGCGGGTTCCACGCGCCCGACGCCCGGTCCTCGGCCAGGTCCTCCACCGCGTCGAGCAGGTGCGCCAGCCGCCCGAACAGCCGCCCGACCTCGCGCAGCGGCGCCGCGTTCCCGGGCCGCCCGGCCAGCAGCGCGGTCTGCGCGGTGGCCTCCCCGGCGGCGGTCTCGGTCGGTTCGGTCACGGCGAGCAGCGACGACCCCGGCCCGGCCGCCGCCTCGACCTCGGGCTGCCGCCGCACGGCGTCCACCAGCACGGCGGTGTCGAACCCGAGGTCGGCGCCGGTGGTCGCGGCCTGGGCCGCCCAGCGCCGGGCCACCCCCCTGCCCGCGCCCCGCAGCGGGGCGTGCGCGAACGCGCCGTCGCGGTCGGACACGTGGTCGTCGACCTTGGCCGACGCCAGCACCAGGGACACCGACGCGGCGAGGCGCGCGCTCGCGCCCACGGCGACGTCGGCCGACCGCATACCGCGCAGCGCGCACGGCCCGGCGGACCGTCGCGCGCGCCCGGCCTGCGCCTCCACCAGGGCGGAGATGACCAGGCCGTCGTAGTTGGTGACCACGCGCGCCAGCTGGCCGTGGTCGTCGCGCAGCGCCAGGCACAGGCCGCACAGGTGGGCCAGCCACGCCTCGCGCAGCTCGGGGCCCAGGCGGTTCCGGCAGGGGCGGATGATGCCGAACATGCCCGCAGACTAAGCGATCATCCTACTTTCGGGTGATAAAAGTGAGTGTCCTACGGGTCGGGCTGCATAGGGTCGGGCGTGTGACGCCGAGCTCCGCCGGGACCCGCAGGCACATCCACCCGCCGAAGATCGAGTACTTCGACATCGACGCCAAGAGCAACACCGACCCGAAGGGGTTCTTGCGCGGCGTCGACGAGTACCGGCTGGCACCCCACGGCCTCTACATGGCCCGGCCGATGCCCGGCCACCCGGACATCGCGCACACCGAGTCGTGGCTGCTGCCCGGCCACGGCCTGCGCGTGACCAGGTGGACCTGGCACCCGGGCCGCGAGCGCGACTACGACCTGTACCTGGACGTGGTGGAGATCAGCTCCAGCGGGTCGGTGTGGAAGACCGTCGACCTGTACCTGGACCTGGTGGTGCGCACCGGGCGCGGGGTGACCGTGCTGGACACCGACGAGCTGCTGGCCGCCCTGGACCGGGGGCTGATCCGGCCGGAGCGGGCCCAGTGGGCGCTGGAGACGACCTACCGCGCGGTGGCCGGGATCGCCGCGCACGGCCACGACGCGGTGCGCTGGCTGGCCGCCCGGGGCGCGGTCACGACCTGGCGCCGGGGGTAGCCGAACGGCCGGTCGCGCCGCGTCACACCTTCGGACCCACCTGCCGCGGGCCCCGGCCGGGCCGTGGCGCCGGCGCGGGCACGGTTCCCCACCTGCGCGCCTTTCCCACCCGGCGCCGGAGCACGCGCCCACCCCGGCAACCCGCGCCACCCACCCGGGTGATGATCACGAACCGGCATCAGCGCTAATACAGACAGTCACACATGCAGGTCAACCGCCATCCCAGTCCGTCACCGGATAGAGACCGCATACACCACAGACCGTGATGTAACAAATCGACCCGGACAGTTACCCGGAGCACACCTGCGGCTACCCTCGGATCGCGTGGGAGCGGTCATCACACCTCAGCTGGTCGACGTGGTCGACACCATCAGCGCAGTTCGCAGCTACTCCAGCGGCACGTCGCGACTCCTGTCCACGTGCCGGGTCGAGGACTGGGGGCTGCGGTTGGAGTGCCCCACCCCCGAGGACCCGTTCTCGGATTCCGAGGTCACCTGGTTGATGCCGGAGCTCGGTCTGCGGCTCACCCACCACCGACCCCGCTCCCGGCACGCCCGCAGCGGCCCGAGCGTGCTCAGCGCGGTCCGCGTGCAGCGCGACGGCCGCGCGTGGCGCACCACGGACCTGCTGCTGGGCCTGGCCGTGCCGGGCGGCACGACCGCGCGGATCGTGCGCTCCGAGGAGTTCGCGGCCGCCGTCGCCGGGCGCGTGCTGGGGCCCGACGACGCCGACCAGGCGCTGCGCACCGTGCACCGCACCCTGGAGGAGGTCAGCCTGCACCGCCACGACCTGCGGGCGTGGCTGACCCACCGCGGCATCTACGACGCCTGGCCGCCCCTGTAGAACGCCTCGACCCGGGCGGTCGCGGCGGCCATCCACGGGTCCTTGGCGTCGGCGTAGTCGAGGCTGTGGCCGTCCGCCCGGTGCCTCCCGGCCAGCTCCAGCTTCAGCGCCTCGTACTCCGCGCGTGCCGCCGCGTCGGCCCGCAGCCAGTCGCGGAAGCGGATCGCCCACCGCCACGCCGGGCCGTCCTCGACCCGCACGTGCAGGTTGACCCGGCGCTTCGGGTCACCGCCCACGTGCAGCCGCTTGCGCCACAGCTCCGGCGCGTCGCCGGGGTTCCGGGGGGTGTCCTCGCTCAGGCCGAGACCCGGGAAACCCCCGTCGGACAGCACGTCCTCCAGTTCGGCGGCCTCCTCCAGCGACCGCACGCCGAGCTGGAGGTCCAGCACGTCCTTGGCCGCGAGGCCGGGCACCGCCGTGGAGCCGATGTGCTCGACCGCCCGGCCGCCGGCCACCGCCTGGAGCCGGGCGACGACGCGGTCGGCCTGCTCGGGCCACGTCCCGTCGTAGGGCACCACGACCGGCGGGGTCCCCCGGTGGCGGCGCAGCCGGACGTTGGCCTCGTAGGGCACCAGCCGGTCCGCCCACAGCTCGTCCACGCGCGACAGCACCACGTCCGGGGTGCCGGAGTTGTCCAGCCACACGTCCGCGACCCGGCGCCGCTGCTCGTCGTCGGCCTGGGCGGCGACGCGCCTGCGGGCGTCGTCCTCGGCCAGCCCCCGGCCGACCAGCCGCCGCACGCGCTCCTCGACGTCCGCGTGCACGATCACCACCAGGTGGTACAGCGGCGCGAGGCCGTTCTCCACCAGCAGCGGCACGTCGTGCACGACGATCGCCTCCGCGGGCGCGGCGGCGATCAGCTCGGCGGTGCGGGCGGCGATCCTCGGGTGGGTGATGCCGTTGAGGGTGGCGCGGGCCGCCTCGTCGCTGAACACCCTCGCCGCCAGGGCCGGGCGGTTCAGCGCGCCGGAGGCGTCCAGGACGTCGGCGCCGAACGCCTCGACGATCTCCGCCAGCCCCTCGGTGCCGGGTTCGACCACCTCCCGCGCGAGCAGGTCGGCGTCGACCACCACCGCCCCGTGCTCGGCGAGCCTGCCCGCCACCGTCGACTTGCCCGACCCGATTCCCCCGGAGAGACCCACGCGCAACATGGGGCACAGCCTGCCGGCCGCGGGGCCCTCAGTCCTCCTCGACGGGGGTCATCGCCTGCTGCGCCAGCGCGGCGAGGACGGCGCCCACCTTCTCGTCCGGGACGACGCCGGCCTTGGCCCGCGCCACGAACGTGGTCTTCCCCAGGGAGCCGATGAGCAGCCGCTCGTCCCTGGTCGTGACCAGGGACGCCTTGTGCCTGGTCACGTCGACCTGCGTGGCGGTGGCGCCCTCGCGGCGCTCGGCGTCCACGCTGTCGGTGACGCGGCCCGCGGCGGTGGGCTCGTCCACGTAGGTGGCCAGGCCGATGACCACCGGGGCGGTCGCGAGGCCCCGGCCGACGCCGTAGTAGCAGTCGATCTTGGCGGTGCGGCCGAGGGACGGCTCGGGGATGCCGACGACCTGCGTCAGCTCGCCGGGCAGCTCGTGGCCGAGGTGGGTGGTGAGCACGTCGGTCGGCACGATCAGCTCGCAGTCGACGGGCAGCTCGCGGTCCACCATCTGCGGGACCCTGGTGACCGTGGTGGGCGGCAGGATCGTCGGGATCCGCGGCGGCGGCGCGGCCGGGGACGGCTCGGACACGCAGGCCGAGCACAGCACCGCCAGCACCACGAGGCCCACCATCCGCGCACCCATAGGGTGATCAACCTAGCGCAATCGGATGGTTTCGCGGCGAAAAGTCATGGTTTGGTGACTCTGGGTGGGGACCGGAGACCCCGGAAAAGGGGATCGCCCCCTGCCCGTGGTGGGCAGGGGGCGACCGGGAGGTTCAGCGAACCTCAAGCGATCAGGCGCCGCCCGACAGCTTCTCCCGCAGCGCGGCCAGCTGCTCGTCGCTGGCCAGGGTGCCACCGGCCTGGGCCGGGGCGCCCGTGGAGGACGCGGCGGCCGGGGCGTCGCCACCGGACGAGTAGTTCGTCTCGCCCGCGGCCTCCTCCTCGGCGGCAGCGGCCTTCACGACCTGCTTCATGTGGGCCTCGTAGCGCGTGTGGGCCTCGGCGTACTGCCGCTCCCACTCCTCGCGCTGCTTGTCGAAGCCTTCCTGCCACTCCTGGGTCTCCGGGTCGAAGCCCTCGGGGTAGATGTAGTTCCCCTGGTCGTCGTACTCGGCGGCCATGCCGTACTGGGTCGGGTCGAACTCCGAGTCCGGCGTGAAGCCCTCGTTCGCCTGCTTCAGCGAGAGCGAGATGCGGCGGCGGTCCAGGTCGATGTCGATGACCTTGACCATGACGTCGTCGCCGACCTGCACGACCTGCTCCGGGATCTCGACGTGGCGCTCGGCCAGCTCGGAGATGTGGACCAGGCCCTCGATGCCCTCGTCCACCCGGACGAACGCGCCGAACGGGACGAGCTTGGTGACCTTGCCCGGCACGATCTGGCCGATCGCGTGGGTGCGGGCGAACTGGCGCCACGGGTCTTCCTGCGTCGCCTTGAGCGACAGCGACACGCGCTCGCGCTCCATGTCGACGTCGAGGACCTCGACGGTGACCTCCTGGCCGACCTCGACGACCTCGGAGGGGTGGTCGATGTGCTTCCAGGACAGCTCGGAGACGTGCACCAGGCCGTCGACGCCACCCAGGTCCACGAAGGCACCGAAGTTGACGATGGAGGACACGACGCCCTTGCGGACCTGGCCCTTCTGCAGCTGGTTGAGGAACTCGCTGCGGACCTCGGACTGGGTCTGCTCCAGCCAGGCGCGGCGGGACAGGACCACGTTGTTGCGGTTCTTGTCCAGCTCGATGATCTTGGCTTCGAGCTCCCGGCCGACGTACGGCTGGAGGTCGCGCACGCGCCGCATCTCCACCAGGGAGGCGGGGAGGAAGCCACGCAGGCCGATGTCCAGGATCAGGCCGCCCTTGACGACCTCGATGACCGTGCCGCGGACCGGCTCGTCCTTCTCCTTGAGGGCCTCGATGGTGCCCCAGGCGCGCTCGTACTGGGCGCGCTTCTTGGAGAGGATCAGCCGGCCTTCCTTGTCCTCCTTCTGGAGGACGAGGGCCTCGACCTCGTCACCGACCTTGACGACCTCGTTGGGGTCGACGTCGTGCTTGATCGACAACTCGCGCGAGGGGATGACGCCCTCGGTCTTGTAGCCGATGTCGAGCAGGACCTCGTCCCGGTCGACCTTGACGATCGTGCCCTCGACGATATCGCCGTCGTTGAAGTACTTGATCGTCTTGTCGATAGCAGCGAGGAAGTCCTCCTCCGTCCCGATATCGTTGATGGCGACCTGCTTCGGCGCAGCGGCAACCGGGACAGTGGTGGTGTCGGTGGACATTAGGTAGGTGGCTCCGGTACGGATTGGGGTTTCGGCCTGCGGGTTCAACGCTTCGCGGAGGGCACGCCCCACCGCGAAGACCGACTCACCAGGGGATCACCGATCATGGGCAGCGCGAACGCACCACGCACGCGGTATCGTACGCGGCTCGACGACCGCCGGGCAAACCGGTCCACGTGAATGGAGCAGTGTGTCCGACCAGCACGCGAGCGCCGAACTGGCGCTCGGCACCACCGGCATCGCCAAGCGGGGCGCCGACGCCGACGAGTCGCGGGTGGCCAACCGGGTGTGGTGGGACGCCGACGCCGACGACTACCACGCCGAGCACGGCGGTTTCCTCGGCGCGGCGGACTTCGTCTGGTGCCCGGAGGGGCTCCGCGAGGCGGACGCCGGTTTCCTCGGCGACGTGCGCGGGCGGCGGGTGCTGGAGGTCGGCTGCGGCTCGGCGCCGTGCGCGCGGTGGCTGGCCGGCCGGGGTGCCGGGGTGGTGGCGCTGGACCTGTCGGCCGGGATGCTGCGGCACGCCCGCGCGGGCAACGCGGCGACCGGGCTCGACGTGCCGCTGGTCCAGGCCAGCGCCGACCAGCTGCCGTTCCGGGACGGGTCCTTCGACGCGGCGTGCTCGGCGTTCGGCGGCGTGCCGTTCGTGGCGGACGTGGGCGAGGTGTTCCGCGAGGTGGCCCGCGTGCTGCGGCCGGGGGCGCCGTGGGTGTTCTCCGTGACTCACCCGATGAGGTGGATCTTCCCGGACGACCCGGGACCGGGTGGGCTGACCGTGACCCAGTCGTACTTCGACCGGACGCCGTACGTGGAGGTCGACGAGTCGGGCCGGGCCACGTACGTGGAGCACCACCGGACCACCGGGGACTACGTGCGGGCCCTCGTCGGGGCGGGGCTGGAGCTGCTGGACCTGGTGGAGCCGGAGTGGCCGGCGGGCCACACGCGCAGGTGGGGCCAGTGGAGCCCGCTGCGCGGCCGGCTGTTCCCGGGCACCGCGATCTTCCGCACCCGGAAGCCGTAGCCTCCCGGGCATGACCGTGGGGCGGGTGCTGGTGGACGCGCAGAGCGCGCGGTTCGCGAGCATCGACCCGCTGCTGCCCGCGGTGGCCGCCCCGGCGGACGGGGACGTGGTGACCGCGGCCCTGCCGGACGGCACGCGGGTCGCGGGGGTGCTGCACCACCAGGTGCACGAGCGCCGCTCCCCCGCCCGCCTGTGGTCGGCGACCGAGGTGTGGGAGCTGGCGCCGCTGCTGGGCGGCACGGGCGGGGCGGGCATGGACGCGCTGCTGCGCGCCTGGCGCAAGCGGCTGGACCTGGCGCGGCCGGCCGAGCACGACTCGGCGTGCGTGCTGACCTGGCCGAGCCGGGACGCGGAGGCGACCCGGGCGCTGCTCGACCACGGCCTGGTGCCGCTGACCGTGATCGCGGTGCGGCGCGGGCCGAGCCCGCCGGTGGCGGGGGTCGCGACGATCCGCCGGGCCACGCCCGGCGACCTGGAGGCCGTGCTCGCGCTGGCGCTGGCCGAGCTGCACTACTCGTCGATGGTCGGCTCCACGGTGCGGCGGCCGGACGCGGTGGAGCTCAAGCGGCGGGGGCTGGCCGACCGGCTGGCCGCGGGCGGCCCGATGTGGCTGGCCGAGCGCGACGGCGTGGCGGTGGGGCTGGTCGAGTGCGCGGTGGTGACCGCGGAGCCGGGCAACTGGACCGGCTCCCGCCTGCAGCCGGGCCGCTGGGGCTACGTGAACTGCGTGTCGGTGCTGCCGGGCGCGCGGGGCAGCGGCGTGGGCCGGCAGCTGATGGCGTTCGCGCACCGCGAGCTGGCGCGGCTGGGCACGGTCGGCACCTACCTCTACTACAACCCGCCGAACCCGCTGTCCTCGGTGTTCTGGCCCCGGCAGGGCTACCGTCCACTGTGGACGATGTGGGAGGTGCGCCCGGCGGGCGCGTTGCGCTAGGTCACACCCCCCGGGAGTTGCGGCCGGACCCCTCGCGGTTCGCTGGTTGAACTGACCGGTCAGTTCAACCAGGAGGACGCCCCGGTCCTGGTCGCCCACCTGATCGGGGGCCTTGCCCTGGCGACGTTCGCCGCCTATAAGCAGCGGGTGTGGACCCCGTCTCGCCTCGAACCCGAACCGGTGCCGTGACCGGCGCGCGTCCCGGCCGCACCGCGGTGACCAGGCAGAAGCTGTTCGACGCCGCGCTGAGGCTGGTCGGCGAGCGGGGCGCGGCGAGCGTGACCGTGGAGGAGATCGCCGCCGAGGCCGGGGTCGCCAAGGGCACCGTCTACTACAACTTCGCCGGCAAGGACGCGCTGGTCGACGCCCTGCTGAGGCACGGCGTGGAGCTGCTCGCGGACCGGCTGCGGGTGGCCGGGGACGAGGTCGGGACCGAGGCGGCGGCCTCGTCGCTGGTGGACGGGATGCTCGGGTTCTTCGCCGAGTACCCGGCGTTCGGGCAGCTGCTGGTCTCCGAGCTGTGGCGCACGCCGGGGCAGTGGCACGGCACGCTGAGCCTGCTGCGCGACGACATCGTGTCCATCATCCGCGGCCGGGTGCAGCGGCTGTCCGACGCGGGCGGGCTGCCCGAGGGCGTGGAGGTCGGCACGGCGGCCGCGGCGCTGTTCGGCACCCTGCTGGTGATCGCGCTGGACTGGCAGGTGTTCCAACCCGAGCGCAGCCGCGCCGAGGTGCGCGAATCGGTGCTGCTGCTGGTCCGGGGGCTGCGCCCGGGTTAGCCCGGTCGGGGCTAGTGCCGCATCACCCAGGTGTCGATCTCGCCGATCTGGTGCACCGAGGGCGGTCTGCCCTCCAGCGCGCGGTGCACGGCCCCCAGCACGCCCTCCGAGGTCTCCTCGTGGCTGAGCCACCGGGTCGAGCCGCCGTGCCGGACGAAGCCCAGCACCACCTGCTGCGTCGGGTGGCCCTCCAGCACCGGGTCCGGCATCCCGCGCACCGGCTGGACGGTGCTGCTGTCGTGCACCTCCACCACGGGCGCGCGGGGTGCGAGCAGCGGCGCGACGGCCCGCAGCACGTCGTCCCGGTAGCTCGCGTGCACCCACGCCACCAGCAGGTCGGCGGGGTGGTCCAGCACCGCCCGCACCCGCTCGGCCAGCTCCTCCGGCCGCGCCCAGTCCGCGACCACCGGCCGCGCCCGCCCGGCCTGCTGCGGCACGTGGCCGCGCGTGCCCAGCGAGGCCCGCGCCGCCCGACCGAGGCCCACCTCGGCCCGGCGGCTCGGCAGCACCACCTGCCAGCCCCGCGCCAGCAGCTCGTCCGCGCAGCCCTTCAGCATCCCGGTGCCGCCCAGCACCAACGCCGTCCGCTCGCTCATCGCACCGACTCCTCGCCCCGCTCCGCGGCCCGGCGCAACGGGCCGGACCGCCATTGGTCGACCTGACGCTGTCCTCGCAACCGCACCACCGCGAGCCGGTTGCCGTGCTCGCCCGCCACCACCCCGCGGACCCGTTCGCCGGTGCGGTGGTGGGACCGCCACGCCCAGCGCAGCAGGTGCTCGGGGTCGGTGAACACCGTGCGCAGGGGCGGTTCCACGTTGCCGTTCCACAGCTCCTGGCGGCGGAACCGGCGCACCGCCGTGCGCACCGCCACCCGGCGCATCACCACGTGCCTCGGGTGGTCCAGCCAGACCAGGGTGTCGGCGCGCTCCAGCAGCAGCGGGCGCGCCGCGGAGTACTGCCACTCGGTGACCCAGGCCGAGCCGTCGGCGAACCGGCGGACGTCGGCGAGGAACTCCGCCCTGGGGGTCCACTGCGGACCGTGGAAGAGGGCGTCCATCTCCACACAGGACACTCCGAGCAACGCCGCGACGGAACGGGCCAGGGTCGTTTTTCCGGAACCCGACGTCCCGGTCACGAGCACCCGTCGCGGAGGGTGCGGCAACTCGTCGGCTGATCCCAGGAACGCCACCCGATCAGGTTACCTTCGTCACCCTTCCAGCGAAGAAGATCCACCCGAACGGGCTCAGCCACAGGGCTGATGGATCACCGCGCGCACCGGTTCGCCGAGCACCCCTCAGGTCCACAGTGGACGGATTCGGGGCGCCGGCGGGTCCGGGCCGGCACAGCTGGCCGCAAACGCTTGCGCGGGCTCGGTGGCTGCCGGGGTACTGCTCCGGAGGGAGGCCGGATACCCGGCCGCCCGCCCCGGATCACCGGCGCGCGTCGAGGAAGCGCTCCACCGCCGAGACGACGTGGATCATGCCGAGCAGCACCGCGAACATGACGAAGTAGACGGTGTGCTCCTGGAGCTCGACCCGGTCGGCCGCCCACACGTCCACGGCGCTGAACAGGGTGAACCACGCCAGCCAGCCGACCACCGCCGCGGCCAGCCACCGGGTGTCGCGCCGCGCGGTGGCGGCGAGGGCGAGCAGGCCCAGGGCCAGTTCGACCAGCTTGGCCAGCCAGATCACCGGCATCACCCAGTCGGCGCCCAGGGCCAGCGTGGCGTCCAGGTAGCGGCCGACCTGCTCCTGGCGGTCCTTCCAGCCCAGCGGCAGCTCGGCGAAGTTGAACACCCCGAAAACCCCGAGGAACACCCCGATCGGGAGGAACAGCCGCGACCACCCCGGTGCCGACCTGTCGACCATCGCCGTCCCCCGTTCGCCACCACGATCATCGGGCAGCGTCGCCGGGAGCGAAGTACGGCTGTCCGCACCCGCCGGGACGGGTGCGGTGGAGCGGGGCCCGGCACTGCTGGGCCCGGCCCCGGCCCCGGCCCCGGGCTCGTGCCGGCCCGGCGCACCCGGCCGGGCCACCCCGCCCTCAGTGCGCCGCGCCGTCCCAGGACCGGCCCACGCCCACCGACACCTCCAGCGGCACCGACAGCTCGTAGGCGTTGCCCATGTGCTCGCGGACCAGCGCCTCCACCGCCTCGCGCTCCCCCTCGGCGATCTCCAGCACCAGTTCGTCGTGCACCTGGAGCAGCATCCGCGACCGCAGCCCGGAGTCCACCAGCGCCCGGAACACGCCCAGCATCGCCACCTTGACGATGTCCGCCGCGCTGCCCTGGATCGGGGCGTTCAGCGCCATCCGCTCCGCCATCTCGCGCCGCTGCCGGTTGTCGTTGTTGAGGTCCGGCAGGAAGCGGCGGCGGCCGAGGATGGTCTCGGTGTAGCCCTTCTTCCGGGCCACCTCCACCACCTCGTGCAGGTAGTCGCGCACCCCGCCGAAGCGGGAGAAGTACGCCTCCTTCTGCTCCCGCGCCTCCACCGCGGAGATGCGCAGCTGCTGCGCCAGCCCGAACTCCGACAGCCCGTACGCCAGCCCGTAGGACATGGCCTTGACGCGGCGGCGGTGCTCCGGGGTCACCTCGGAGGTCGGCACCGAGAACGCGCGGGACGCCACGAACGTGTGCAGGTCCTCGCCGCTGCGGAACGCCTCGATCAGCCCCTCGTCCTCGGACAGGTGGGCCATGATCCGCATCTCGATCTGGCTGTAGTCCGCCGTCATCAGCTCGGAGTACCCGGGCCCGACCACGAACCCCTGGCGGATGCGCCGGCCCTCGTCGGTGCGGATCGGGATGTTCTGGAGGTTCGGGTCGGTCGACGACAGCCGCCCGGTCGCCGCGATCGTCTGGTGGAACGTGGTGTGGATGCGCCCGTCGTCGGCCACCGCCTTGAGCAGGCCGTCGACCGTGCTCTTGAGCCTGGTCACGTCGCGGTGCGCGAGCAGGTGCTGGAGGAACGGGTGCTCGGTGGCCTCGAACAGGTTCTGGAGCGCGTCCGCGTCGGTGGTGTAGCCGGTCTTGGTCTTCTTCGTCTTCGGCATGTTCAGCTCGTCGAACAGCACCACCTGGAGCTGCTTGGGCGAGCCGAGGTTGATCTCCCGGCCGATCACCGAGTACGCGTCCTGGGCGGCCTGCTTCACGCCCGCCGCGAAGTGCGCCTCCAGCGCCGCCAGGTGCTCGGCGTCGATCGCGATGCCGACCGCCTCGACCTCGTCGAGCACGTGCTGCAACGGCAGCTCCAGCTCGGACAGCAGCGACTCCTGGCCGGTGCGCACCAGCTCGGCGTCCAGCGCGTCGGCCAGCTCCGCCACCGCGAAGGCCCGCACGATCACGCCCTGGGCGACCTTCTGCCGCTCCTCCTCCTCGTCGGCCAGCAGCGACAGCTGGTTGTCGTCCGAGTCCTCGGCGCGCAGCTCCCGCTGGAGGTAGCGCAGCGCGAGGTCGTCGAGGTTGAACGACCGCTGGCCCGGCCGCACCAGGTACGCCGCCAGCGCGGTGTCGCTGGTGACGCCGCGCAGCGCCCAGCCCCGGGCCCGCAGCGCGCGCAGCGGCAGCTTCAGGTCGTGCGCCGCCTTGGGCGCCGACTCGTCGGCCAGCCACGCGGCCAGCGCGTTCTCGTCCTCCTCGGTGAGCGCGGCCACCTCGACGTACCCGCCCTCGCCGCCGACCGCGGCGAACGCCAGGCCCTCCAGCTCCCCGCCCGAGGACCGGAACGCGACGCCGACCCGGCCGCCGCGCGCGTGCTCCGCCAGCCAGGCCGCCAGCCCGCCGGCGGGCACCGCGCCGCCGCGCACCTCGAAGCCCTCCTCGGCCTCCGGCTCGGCGGTGGACAGCGTGGCGAACAGGCGGTCCCGCAGCACCCGGAACTCCAGCTCGTCGAACAGCCGGTGCACCGCGTCGCGGTCCCACGGCTTGACCTCCAGGT
The DNA here is from genome assembly GCF_047689505.1 of Saccharothrix sp. BKS2. Lineage (NCBI taxonomy): Bacteria > Bacillati > Actinomycetota > Actinomycetes > Pseudonocardiales > Pseudonocardiaceae > Saccharothrix > Saccharothrix sp. BKS2. The sequence continues at coordinate 93,328 of NZ_JAUQOL010000008.1, forward strand.
CGGTGGGACCCGCGGGCAGCTCCACGTCCCGCACCAGCTCGGTGAGCCGCCGGTTCAGCATGATGTTGGACAGGTTGGCGCGCAGCGCGTCGCCCACCTTGCCCGGCACCTCGTCGACGTGGTCGATCAGCCCGTCGAGCGACCCGAACTGGGTGAGCAGCTTCACGATCGTCTTCGGACCGACGCCGGGGGTGTTGGGCAGGTTGTCCGAGGAGTCGCCGCGCACCGCCGCGTAGTCGGCGTAGAGGCCGGGCGGCACGCCCTGCTTCTCCAGCACCAGTTCCGGTGTGTAGCGGGCCATCTCGGACACGCCCTTGACGGGGTACAGCACCGTCACCTTTTCGTTGACCAGCTGCAACGCGTCGCGGTCGCCGGTGCAGATGAGGACGTCCCAACCGAGGTCGGTCGACTGCGTCGTGAGCGTGGCGATGACGTCGTCGGCCTCGAAGTCCTCCTTGGTGAGCACCGGGATCCGCAGCGTGCCCAGCACGTCCTTGATCAGGTCGACCTGCCCGCGGAACTCGTCGGGGGTCGCGCTGCGCCCGGCCTTGTACTCCGCGTAGGCCTCGGTGCGGAAGGTCTTGCGCGAGACGTCGAAGGCCACCGCCACGTGGGTGGGCTTCTCGTCGCGCAGCAGGTTGATCAGCATCGAGGTGAAGCCGTACACCGCGTTGGTGGTCTGCCCGGTCGCGGTCTGGAAGTTCTCCTTGGGCAGGGCGAAGAACGCCCGGTAGGCCATGGAGTGGCCGTCGACCAGCAGCAGGCGGGAGGCTTCTGGAGTGCTCACGGGGCGAGTCTAGGGTGAGGGCCCGACAGTTCCGCACCCCGTGGAGCAGACGCGTGACGACCCGTGGAGCACGTTCGTGACGACATCACCCGAGGAAACGCCCGGCGCCGACCCGGCGGCCGCCCACGAGCAGCTGACCGACAAGCTCGGCATCGAGATCACCCGATGGGATGCCGATCGCCTGGTCGGGACGATGCCCGTCAAGGGCAACCGGCAGCCGTACGGGCTGCTGCACGGCGGCGCGAGCGCGGCGCTGGCCGAGACCCTGGGTTCGATCGCGGCGGCCATGCACGCGGCGCCGGAGCGGCTGGCGGTGGGCCTGGAGCTGTCGTGCACGCACCACCGGGGCGTCACGGAGGGCGTCGTCACCGGGGTGTGCACGCCCGTGCACCGGGGGCGCAGCACCGCCACGTACGAGATCGCCATCAGCGACGAGCGGGAACGCCGCGTGTGCACGGCCCGCCTGACCTGCTTCCTCAAGGAGGCCCCGCAGCGCTGACCACCCGGGAGGGTGGTGCCCGGGGGTTCCGAGTGCTGAACTCGGGGGTCCTGAACGCTGAACTCGGGGGTCCTGGGCGTACGACACGGTGGTCCTGGACGTACGACTCGCGGGGGTGGGTATGCGGCGCGCGGTGGTGGTGGCGTTGGTCTTGGTGCTGGGCGGGGCGTGCGGGGGGTCCGGTGAGGGGGCGGGGGAAGCGGGGGGATCGGCCGTTGGGCGTGAGAGTTATCCGGTGCCGGTGGGGACGGCGCGGCCCGACGAGCGGGTGCTGCGGGTGCCCACCACGGCGGACGGGGACACGGCGTTCACCCTGCTCGGGTTGACCAGCGGGGTGCCCACGCTGATCGGGAGCCACGCCGAGCACCACGCCCGGGGGCGGTTCGCGCGGGTCCGGATGAGCGTGGTCAACAACGGGCGCAGCAGCGTGTCGTTCGCCGCCCGCAGGCACGTGCTGATCGACGACCGCGGTGGCGAGCACACGCCGGACGAGCAGGCCATGCTCGTGAAGCGGCAGCCGGACGTGGTGGACCTGGGCGCGAACGTGCGCCTGGAGTACGACGTGTACTACGACATCCCCGCCGACGCGGAGCCGCGGTCGCTGCGCGTGTACGGCGGGCCGACGCTGACCGACCTGAAGGACGCGACGGGCACGGAGATCCCGCTGACCCGGCCGTAGCCGGGCCGGCGGGACCCCCGGACTAGTGACCGCCGAGGTACGCCGCGCGCACCTGGGGGTCGTCCAGCAGCTCCGGGCCCGGTGCGCTCTTGACCACCCGGCCGGTCTCCAGCACGTACGCGCGGTCGGAGAGCTTCAGCGCCTGCTGCGCGTTCTGCTCGACCAGGAGCACGGTCGTGCCGCGGTTGTTGATCTCCTTGACGATCTCGAAGATCTGCGCGATGAGCATGGGCGCGAGGCCCATCGACGGCTCGTCGAGCAGGAGCACCTTCGGCTTGGTCATCAGCGCCCGGCCGATGGCGATCATCTGCTGCTCGCCGCCGGACATGGTGCCGCCGAACTGGTTCTTGCGCTCGGCGAGCCGCGGGAACAGCTCGTAGACCTCGGCCAGGTCGGCGCTCAGGTCGTCCTTGCGGGTGTAGGCGCCCATGAGCAGGTTCTCCTGCACCGTCATGCCGGGGAACACGCCCCGGCCCTCCGGCGACTGCCCGATGCCCGCCAGGACCCGCTTGTGGCCGGGCATCCGGGAGATGTCCGCGCCGTTGAACAGCACCTTGCCGCTGGTCAGCGGGCGCAGGCCGGAGATCGTCTTCAGCGTGGTCGTCTTGCCCGCGCCGTTGGCGCCGATGAGCGAGACGATCTCACCGTCGGCGACCTCCAGGCTGATGCCCTTGATCGCCGCGATCTTGCCGTAGTGGACGTGGATGTCCTTGATCTCAAGAAGCATCTTCGGACACCCCCAGGTACGCCTCGATGACCTTCGGGTCGTTCTGCACCTCGTGCGGCAGCCCTTCTGCGATCAGCTGGCCGAAGTCGAGCACCGCCACGCGGTCGCTGACGCCCATGACCAGGCTCATGTCGTGCTCGATCAGCAGCACGGTGCGGCCGCTGTCGCGGATCTTGCGGATGAGGACCTGGAGCGATTCCTTCTCCGCCGGGTTCATGCCCGCGGCCGGCTCGTCGAGCAGCAGGAGCTTCGGGTCCGTGGCCAGCGCCCGCGCGATCTCCAGCCTGCGCTGGTCGCCGTAGGGCAGGTTCTTCGCGGTCTCGTGGGTCCGCCCGGGGATGCCGACGAAGTCGAGCAGCTCCCGCGCCAGCTCGCGTCCGCGCTTCTCCTCCTTGCGGTGCCACGGCAGGTTCAGCGTCGCGCCGACGGCACCGGTCCTGTGGTGCGCGTCCGCGCCCACCATCACGTTCTCCAGGGCCGACATGTTGTGGAACAGCCGGATGTTCTGGAACGTGCGGGCGATGCCCATCTTGGTGATCTTGAACCGCTTGTGGCCCTCGATCTGCTGCCCGTTGAACAGCACCTGGCCCTCGGTCGGCGCGTAGACGCCGGTGACCACGTTGAACACCGTGGTCTTGCCCGCGCCGTTCGGCCCGATGAGGGCGAAGATCTCGCCCTGGGCGATGGTGATCCGCGCCTCGCGGAGGGCGACCACGCCGCCGAAGCGCATGGTGACGTTGTCCAGCTGAAGGACGGGAGTGCTCACTTGGCCGCCTCCGTCGAGACCTCGGTGTCCGGACCCGCGACCTCGGCGCCCATCGCGCCCATGCCGCCGGTGCCCTCGTGCAGCTCGGCCTTGCGCCGCCGCGACGGCAGCAGGCCCTCCGGGCGAAGACCCATCATGAGCACCAGCACGCCGCCGAACAGCAGGATGCGGTACTCGGCCGGGTCACGGCCCAGCAGGTTGGTCAACCACTCGGACTCGCGGAACCGCTCGGGCAGCCAGGCGATGATGAACGCGCCGAGCATCACGCCGGGCAGGTTGCCGGAACCGCCGAGCACGACCGCGGCGAGGATCGTCGCGGACAGGATGAACGGGAAGGTGTTCGGCTCGATGAACACCGCCTTGCCCGCGTAGATACCGCCCGCCAGGCCGCCGATCATGGCGCCGATGGCGAACGCGAGCAGCTTGAACTTGAACGTGGGCACGCCCATCAGCTCGGCCGCGTCCTCGTCCTCGCGGATCGCGGCCCAGGCGCGGCCGACGCGGGACTTCTGGAGCCGCACCGAGAAGATGATGACCAGCACGATCGCGATCACCATCAGGTAGTAGTACGGCGCGGGCAGCAGCTTGAACTCCACGACGCCCGGGATGTCGGTCGGGTGCGGGATGTTCGTGATGCCGCGGGCGCCGCCGATCTCGTCGGTGTTGTTCGCCGTGATGCGGACGATCTCGCCGAAGCCGAGCGTCACGATGGCGAGGTAGTCACCGCGCAGGCGCAGCGTCGGCGCGCCGAGGATGACGCCGGACACCGCCGCGAGGAGGATGCCGAACGCCACGGTGGCCCAGTAGTTCCAGCCGTACTGGGTGCCGAAGTAGGCGACCGAGTACCCGCCGATGGCGAAGAACGCCACGAACCCGAGGTCGAGCAGACCCGCCTGGCCGACCACGACGTTCAGGCCGATCGCCAGCAGGATGTAGGTGCCGATCGGATAGATCAGCACCGTGGTCCAGTCGGCGCCCGGCGACATGAACGAGCCGATCCACGGCGCGGGCAGCACCAGCGCCAGGGCGATCGCGCCGAGGTACACCAGGTACCGCTGCCAGGTCTTCGCGTGCTCCCACCAGTCGCGGGCGCCGTCGACCAGGGCGCCCACCCGCCTCGACGGCTTCGCGTTGCCAGTCACTCCGTTGCCTTTCATGCGCGGGCCTTCTGCAGGGATTCCCCGAGGATGCCGGTCGGGCGGAACATCAGCACGACCACCAGGATGGTGAAGGCGATGACGTCCTTCCACTCGGAGCCCAGGAAGATCGCGCCCCAGTTCTCGACGAGGCCGAGCGCGATGCCGCCGAGCAGCGCGCCGCGCAGGTTGCCGATGCCGCCGAGCACCGCGGCGGTGAACGCCTTGATGCCCAGCACGAAGCCGATGCGGTAGTCGGTGTTCTCGAACTCCATCAGGTACAGCGCGCCGGCGACGCCCGCCATCGCGCCACCGAGCATGAACGTGGTGCGCACGATGTTGTCGATGCTGACGCCCATCAGCACGGCGGACTCGGGGTCCTGGGCGGTGGCCCGGATGCCGCGGCCGATCTTGGTCCGGTTCACCAGGCGGTCCAGCGCGACCATCATGATGACCGCGGCGACCACGACGATGATGTGGTCGAGGCGCACCGCCGCGTTGCCCACGGTGAACACCGTGTCGCGGTCGACGATGCGCGCCACGGACTGCTGGTTGCGGCCGGGCTTGCCGGTCAACCAGGGGATGATGACGAGCGCGAACAGCTCCTGGAGGAACAGCGACGCGCCGATCGCGGAGATCAGGGCGGTCAGCCGGGTGGCGCCCTTCTTGCGCAGCGGCCGGTAGGCCACCAGCTCCAGCAGGACCGCGGCGCCACCGGATACGGCCGCCGAGAGCACGATGATCAACACCATCACGCCGAACAGCGCGAACCCGGTCAGCGGCGCCGCGGGTGCGATGGTCGTGATCACCACGAGCGACGTGAACGTGCCGATCATGAAGATCTCGGAGTGCGCGAAGTTGATCAAGCGCAGCACGCCGTAGACCATCGTGTAGCCGAGGGCGATCAGCGCGTAGATGGAGCCGAACACCAGTCCGCCCACCGTGCTGGGTAGGAACTGGTTGAGAAAATCATCCATGACAGCTTTGCCTCACGAGACGGGCGGGGAAGAAACTTAGCCATAGTGGTGGGGAGCGGGAGCCGTCGTTGGCACGACACTCCCGCTCCCCAGCTCAGCTTGCTTTGCCTGATTCCGTCTCGGGGATCAGCCTTCGAGCTTGGCCGACTCGGCCGGGCCGAGCAGCTTCAGGATGCCGTCCTTGACCTGGTAGACGAAGATGGAGTTGTTCTCCGGCTCGCCGTTGGCCTTGAACTTGATCGGCTTGGAGACGCCCTCGAAGCTCACCGTCTTCAGGAACTCGTTGATCTTGTCCGAGGTGGTGTTGCCCGCCTCGACGGCCTTGATGAAGGCGGTCGCCGAGTCGTAGCCCTCGGTGGAGTAGATCGCCGGGTCCGCGTTGGCGGACTTCTTGTAGTTGTCGAAGAACGTCTTCAGCGGGCCGGTCACGTCCGGCGACGGGATGTTGCACGGGCAGGCGAGGACGGCGCCCTCGGCCGCCTGGGTGCCCGCGCCGCTGACGAGCTGCTGGTCCAGCGAGCCGTCACCGGAGGCGAAGGTGGCGGTCACGCCGCCGTCGCGCAGCTGCTTGAGCAGGCGGCCGGCCTGGGCGTAGTAGCCGCCGAAGACGATCACGTCGGGGTTCGACGAGGCGACCTTGGTGACGGTCGAGGAGTAGTCGGACGCGTCCTTGGCGAACTTGTCGCGCTCGACGGTCACGCCCTTGCCCTCGAAGGACTTGGCGACCGCGTCCGCCAGGCCGACCGAGTACTCCTGGTCGTCGGACAGGACGAACGCCTTCTTCGGGCTCTTGGCCGTGACCAGGAACTCCGCGATGCCGGGGCCCTGGTCGTCGTCGTTGGCCACGACGCGGTGCCAGTAGGTCCAGCCGTTGGCGGCCAGACCCGGGTTGGTGGCGGAGGGCGACACGCTGGGGATCTTGTTCTCCTCCAGCTGGGCGCCGATGGCCTTCGACTCGCCGGAGAACGCCGGGCCGATGAGGCCGACGATCTTGTCCTGGCCGATGGCCTGCGTGATCAGCGAGGTCGCCTGGTCGGGCTTGCCCTGGCTGTCGTACTCCTCCAGCTCGATCTTGACCGCGGGGTTCTTGGCGTTGTACTCGGCGATGGCCATCTTCGCCCCGTTGAAGGGCGGGATCACGATCGCGGAGTTCTCACCGGTGAGGTCACCCATGAACCCGATCTTGACCGTCGAGGCGTCCCCGCCCGTTTCGCCGCCGCCCCCGCCGCCGCCCGCGCACGCCGCGAGCACCAGCGACGATGCCGCCGCCAGCGCCAGAACTCGGCCGAGTCGTGCTCCTGACACCGGAATACCTCCCATGACACCAACCAGTCCGCCGGTAGGCGGAGCCCTCACACGAGAGCTGGGTTAGGGCAGGAACGTAGCTTCAGTTGAGTTCGGTGAACAGGTGGTCTTACTGCTCTGTGTCCACATCGTGACGGTAGTCACCGGAATTGCCACACAGTTAACAATCTTAAATCCAGCTCAAATCGCCGCAGGTCACGGGATCAATGCGGGCTGTAACCAATCAATCAACCCGATGCCCGTCCGATAACCGAACGGGGAACGGGTGTGGTATCCGGGCGGGCGGAGGGCCGAACTCAGCCGAAGTTTTCGATGACGGCTTCGGCGACGGCCTTCATCGTGGTGCGCCGGTCCATGGCGGTGCGCTGGACCCAGCGGAACGCCTCGGGCTCGCTCAGGCCCTGCTTGGTCATCAGCAGGCCCTTGGCGCGCTCGACGACCTTGCGGGTCTCCAGCCGCTCGGTGAGCCCGGCGACCTCGTTCTCCAGCGCGGTGAGCTCGGCGAACCGGCTCATGGCCAGCTCGATCGCGGGCACCAGGTCCCGCTTGGCGAACGGCTTGACCAGGTACGCCATCGCGCCGGCGTCGCGGGCGCGCTCCACCAGCTCGCGCTGGCTGAAGGCGGTGAGGATGACCACCGGCGCGATGCGCTGGCCGGCGATCGCGGAGGCCGCCTCGATGCCGTCGACCTTCGGCATCTTCACGTCCATGATGACGAGGTCGGGGCGCAGCTCGGTGGCGAGCGTGACCGCCTCGTCGCCGTCCGCGGCCTGGCCCGCGACCTCGTAGCCCTCCTCGCGCAACATCTCGACCAGGTCGAGGCGGATGAGGGCTTCGTCCTCGGCCACGAGCACGCGTCGGGGCGTGACCTCGGGCTGGGCCTCGGCAGCCTGCTGGGTCACCGGGGTCCTCCTGACACTTCGGCGGCGGGCCGGCGCGAACGCGCCGGGTGAAAGCGCAGTCTACCGGCGGGCGGTCCCGCGCCGACGACCTCGGGCCGTGATCACGGCCACCGAGCGCGACTTCGTCGCATCGGACGCACCCCGATCGGCTGAACGCAGCCGGTGGTCGTCCCCGGGAGCCGGTCCGGGAACGACCACCGTCAACAAGATCGCGCGATCGGTGGACCACCGGTCGTGGCACCTCCGGCGGCCGGTGGCGGTGTCCCCGACGGTCGGCCGTGGTGTCCCCCGGCTACCGGTGGCGGCGTTCCCGACCACCGGTCGTGGCACCTCCGGCGGGATCACCGCACCGCGTGCGGCGGCTCCCACCAGCCCGTCACGCCCCGCGGCCACTCCATCGCGGCCAGCGCGGGCTCGTTCGCCGGGTCCGGCGGCTCGACCTCCCGGAGGAACACGTCGTACCACCCGGTGGAGAGGCCCAGCTCGCCCGGCGCGCCCGGCGTCTCGACCGCCTCGGGCAGGCCGAACACCGGGTGCAGCAGGCGGTCGGCCACCCGCGCGACGCCGAGGCCCTCCGGCCACTCCACCCACAACTGCCCGCCCCGGCCCGCGATCCGGACCCACGGCGCCCGCGCGAACACGTGGTAGCGGCGCAGCACCAGGCTGCCCGCCCCGGTCGGGTGGGGCGTCTCGTCCAGGTGGTCCCGCTCGGCGGTGGTGAGCGGGCCGTCGATGAAGTCCCCGCGCAGCCCGCGGCCCGCCATCAGGTTGCGCACGTACCGCATCCCCTCGGCCCACGCGCGGTCGTCCACGCCCGCGAGGTGCGCGGCCGCGTCGAGACCGACGAGCCGCAGCTCCACCGAGCGCGGGTGGCGCGTGACGCGCAGGCCGGGCACGCCCGCCACCCAGTCCCCGTCCCGGCGGGGCAGCAGCTCGTAGAGCAGCGGGCCCACGGCGTGCTCGGCGAGGTGCAGTCGCGGGTGCGGCAGCGGTTCGACGGCGCGGAAGGCGTGGGCGGGGCGCAACATGCTCGCGGGCGGCCGGAGCTGGAGGTGGGAGGCCGCGTCGAGGCCGACGCGCAGCAGCACGCACTCCAGCGTGCGCTGGTCGTGCCCCTCGGCGTCGGGCAGGAACGGGCCGCGCGCGTCGGCCCGACCGCGCAGGGCGTCGACCACGAGGTCGCGCCGGTCGGCGGGCAGGCCGCGCAGCACGGCCTTGACGGCCGGGGTGGCCTGGGAGGTGTTCTCGCCGGTGTAGGTCCGGCGGAGGTCCACGAGCTGTTCGGTCAACGACGTGCGTGCCACGGCAGTCCTCGCTCCCGCCGCCCGGCCCGGCGTGACAAGGACGCGGTTCACGCGTCGGTCGAGGTGCTCGATCGTCCTGCTCGTGAACAGGGGTGCCCCCACCCCGCGGCGGATTCGCGCCACCCGGTTGCCGGGGGGTGGCTCCAGCCTCACGTCTGCTCACACACGCCGGTGCCGACGATAGCAAAGGCGGGGTGACGGGAGCGCGCGCGACCTCGCCCCGGCGGTACCGTAAGGTTCGAACATGAGTTCGAACGAACGCGCGTGGCCCGCCCCCGCCGCGCGGGACGAGCTGCGGCTGCTGACCGAGTTCCTGACCTTCCTGCGGTTGACCGCGGTGGCCAAGGTCGAGGGGCTGGACCCGGCGGACGCCTCCCGCGCGCCGATCCCCACCTCCCCGGTGGTGACGCCGCTGGGCGTGCTGCGCCACCTGACCGCCGTGGAGCGGTGGTGGCTGTCCATCGAGGTGGGCGGGTCCGACGCGCCGTCGCTGTGGGGCGAGGACGCGGACGCGTCGTGGCTGCCGCGCGAGGACGACACGGTCGAGTCGGTGATCGCCGGGTACCGCGCCGAGTGGGAGCGCTCCGCCGAGGCGCTGCACGGCCTGGGGCCGGACGACCGCACGCGCGCCGACTTCCGGGGCAACGGGCGCACGGTCCGCTGGGTGCTCGCGCACCTCGTGCAGGAGACCGCCCGGCACGTCGGCCACCTCGACCTGCTGCGCGAGCTGGCGGACGGCCGCAAGGGCGAGTGATCACCCCCGTCCGGGTGAGGCACGGGCGGGTGACGGAACCTGCGCGGCCCGGCCGCGGCTGTTTTGATCACCGCCATGCGCCACCTGGTCGCGGTGCTCGCCGCCGCACTCGTGCTGCCCCTGTCCACCACCCCGGTCACCGCCTCCCCGAAAATCGACTTCACCGAGGTCGACTTCACCGGCGTCGTGTCGTTGCGCGGCTGCTCCGGTTCCGTGGTCCGGCCACCCGGGCACCGGCCGGAGGACCCGGCGCTGGTGCTCACCAACGGGCACTGCGTGCGGATGATGGGCGCCGACGAGGTGGTGGTCGAGGAGGCGTCCGACCGCGCCTTCACCCTGCTGGCCAGGGACGGCCGGGGCGACCTGGGCACGGTGCGGGCGCAGGGCCTGGCCTACGCGACCATGTCGGGCACCGACGTCGCGCTGTACCGGCTGACCTCGACCTACGCCCAGGTCGAGGCGATGGGCACGAGCGCGCTGGAGCTGGCGCCGGAGCCGGCGGCGCCGGGCGCCGGTATCCGCGTGGTCTCCGGCTACTGGCGCGAGGTCTACTCCTGCGCGGTGGACGGGTACGTGCACGAGCTGCGCGAGGGCAGGTGGACCTGGGCCGGCTCCCTGCGCTACGCGGCGGGCTGCGACACCACCGCCGGCACGTCCGGCTCCCCGGTGGTCGACGCGGCGACCGGCCGGGTGGTGGCGATCAACAACACCGGCAACGAGAACGGTGAGCGCTGCACGGTGAACAACCCGTGCGAGGTGGACGAGCACGGCGAGGTGACCGTCCGCCGGGGCACCGGGTACGCGCAGCGGACCCACCCGCTGGTGCCCTGCCTGACCGGGGGCGGTCGGGTGGACCTGACCGCCCCCGGCTGCGGGCTGCCGCGCCCCGGCGGTCAGGAGCGCGGCTAGAACCGCGCCCCCGACAGGGCCTGGACCGCCGCCACCGGGTTGCCCAGGTGGTAGTGGTCCACGGCCAGGTAGGTCGGCGTCTTGCGGGCGGCGGGCTCGCAGAAGCGCCGGGCGCGGTCGGCCAGCTTGCCGTTGTCGGTGGTGGCGGTGCCGGTGAACGGCACGTCCCGGAAGTGGTTCATCACGAACAGCGGCCGGAAGCCGGGCTCGGTGCGGTTGAGCGGCGTGCCCCAGCGGCTGTGGCAGGACCAGTCCGAGCCGCCCACCCCCGGGCCCATCGACCAGTGGTTCTCCACCGTCCACTCCTGCTGGTACATCACGCCGAAGCTGTCGCGCGGCAGCGCCCCGTCGGCCGCGCGGGTGCGGTCGGTGAAGATCAGCAGCCGGTCGTTCGCCGCGCGCAGGGCGTCCAGGGTGGGCCAGCCGGTGGCGCGCACGCCCGCCCGGTCCGGCCGGAACAGCACGTCCGCGAGGCCGTCGACCCGGTTCAGCTCGGCGCGCAGCACGTCGGCGGGGACGTAGTCCTCCAGGAAGAGCGTGACGAACTCGGTCGGGTTGGCGCGCAGGAAGTCCACCACCCGCTGCACGTCCACCCACAGCGCCACCGGCCGGCTGACCAGCGTGCAGCTGTTGTGGCAGAGGATCGCGCCGTCGGGGGTGTGGTGGACGTCGAGCTGGAAGCCGCGCACGCCGTCGGCGAGCTGCCGGGTGAGGCCCCGGGCCTGGTTGGGCGCGAGGTTGACGAAGGGCGGGGCGAAGCCGCCGTCCACGCCGTTGGCGTAGGCGTTGTGGGCGGTGAGGAAGGTGACCTGGTCCAGCCGCCGCTGCCCCTCCGGCGGCGCGGGGGTGAGGACCGGCGAGACCGGTGTGAGGTACCAGAGGTCGGCGCCGGAGCCGACCCGCACCTGGTCGGTGCCGCTCGCGACGAGGTACCGGTCGGCCCCGGGCACCTTCAACCGGTGCCGGTCGCCGTCGGGCAGCACGTCCCACTGGGCGTCGGGGCTGTCGCAGGGCAGCGTCACGGCCTGGTCGCCGGCGCGGCCGAGGCAGCGGTCCCCCTCGCGCAGGGTGCGGCCGGACCAGGTCCACTGCTGGCGGTCCTCGTCGCCCCTGGGCCGGCGCTGGAGCACCGAGGTGCCCGAGACGCCGGCGTTGAGGCCGGTCGTCGCGCTCTGGAGGTAGACGACGGGATCGGCGGCGGCGGCGGCGTGGCCGGCGGGTGGCACGAGGAGGGCGAGCAGCGTGACGGCGAGGGCTGTTCGGGTTGCGCGCATCAAGGCGTCCTCTCGAAGGCTGCGCGGCGGCTGGGCCGAGAGTAACGCGAATTAAGTTCACGTCGGCCGGACTAGGCTGGAAGGATGAGTGAACCGTGGGGTGATCCCGAGAAGATCCGCCGGGTCCTGGCGTCCGGCGACACGTGGGCCGTCGTCGGCCTGTCCAATGCGCCGGGCCGCGCCGCCTACAGCGTGGCCAGGTTCCTCCAGCAGTGCGGCAAGCGGGTCGTGCCCGTGCACCCGGCCGCCGAGACCGTGCACGGCGAGCCCGGCTACGCGTCGCTGGCCGACATCCCGTTCCCGGTCGACGTGGTGGACGTGTTCCGCCGGTCCGAGGCCGCCGGCGAGTTCGCCGACCAGGCCGTGGAGATCGGCGCGAAGGCGGTGTGGTTCCAGCTCGACGTGGTCGACGAGGCCGCCTACGAGCGCGCCACCGCGGCGGGGCTCGACGTGGTGATGGACCGCTGCCCCGCGATCGAGTGGCCCGCGCACGGCCCGCGCTGAGCCCCGGCCCCGACCGCCCGCGTCAGCCGCCGAGGCGGGCGGTCACCTCGATCTCGATCCGCATCCGCGGGTCGGACAGGCCGCACTCCAGCATCGTCGCCGCCGGCCGGACCTCGCCGAACACCCGGCGCAGCGCCGGCCAGCACGCCTCGAAGTCCGCCGCGTCCGGCAGGTAGTAGGTCACCCGCACCACGTCGGCGAAGGAGGCGCCCGCCTCGGTCAGCGCCCACCCGATGTTGGCCAGGCACTGCTCCGCCTGCGCCACCACGTCGTCGGCGATGGTCATGGTGGCGTAGTCGAACCCGGTGGTGCCCGAGACGTGCACCCAGTCGCCGTCCACCACGGCCCGCGCGTAGCCGATCCGCTCCTCGAAGGTGGAACCCGACAGGATCACTCGCCTCATGCGCGCCACCCTAACCGGGCGGCGGGACCGGGCGCGGCGGGTTCGTGGCGGCCGGGCGGGGCCGGTCAGTAGCCTGCGGGCCATGCCGGTCGTCGCGCTCAACGGGATCAACCTCAGCTACCAGGTGCGGGGCCAGGGCGACCTCGTCGTGATGGTGATGGGCACCGGCAGCCCGGGGCGCGTGTGGCACGCGCACCAGGTGCCCGCCCTGGTGGCGGCCGGGTTCCGGGTGGCGACCTTCGACAACCGGGGCATCCCGCCGACCGACGAGTGCGCGGGCGGCATGGAGATGGCGGACCTGGTGGGCGACACCGCCGCGCTGGTCGAGTCGCTGGGCGGGCGGGCGCACCTGGTCGGTACCTCCCTGGGCGCGCGGGTGGTGCAGGAGCTGGCGCTGGCGCGCCCGGAGCTGGTGTCGAAGGCCGCGATGCTGGGCACGGCGGGGCGCAACGACCCGATGCAGCTGGCGCTGTCGCGGGGCGAGCGCGCCCTGCACGACAAGGGCATCACCCTGCCCGGCCGGTACTACGCGGCGGTGAACGCGGTGCTGAACCTGTCCCCCGCGACCCTGCGCGGCGATGGCGTGCGCGACTGGCTGGACATCTTCGAGTTCGGCGGCTCGGCCGTGTCCGGGGGCGTCCGGGCGCAGCAGGAGCTCGACGAGCACGACGACCGGCTGGCCGCGTACCGCCGGATCCCGGTGCCGTGCCTGGTCGTGGGCTTCGCCGACGACCGCGTGCTGCCGCCGCACCTGGCGCGCGAGGTGGCCGACGCCATCCCCGGCGCGCGGTACGAGGAGGTCGCCGACGCCGGGCACTACGGCTACCTCGAACAGCCCGACGCCGTGAACCGCCTGCTGGTGGACTTCCTGACCGGCTAGCCGGGCACGGTCCGTGACCCCCTGACCACGGGAACTCCGCTACCACCGCGCCCGGAACGCCATTACCGTCGTGCCCGACCCGGTGGGAGGACGCGGCATGGACACCCGACGGCTCGCGCGCGCGTCCCGCCTGGCCGCCCTGATCACCGCGGGTGGCGTGACGGCCCTGGTGCTGGTGCCGGTCGCGGTCAACACGGTCACCGGCGGCTCCGCGCCGCACGTGCTCGGCCCGTACGCGGCGTGGCTGTGGCCCGCGCTCGCGGCGCTGTCCGCGGTCACCGCCGGCCTCGCCGCGTGGGACCCGCTGCGGGCGCTGCTGCTGCGGCGGCGACCCGCGCACCCCGCGCACCGGACCGCCGCGCTGGACCGCGTGGAGGCGTTCGTCCGGGAGCGGCTCGACGGCTCGCTGGCCGGGGAGGTGCGGCTCAAGCTCGGGGTCGCGCCCCGGGTCGGGCCCCGCCTGCCGGGACGCGTCCGCACCGCGCTGGTGGTGCTGGGCGAGCCGGGCTCGGGCCGGACGACGCTGCTGCTGGAGCTGGCCGAGCGGCTGGTGGCGGCGGCGCGGGAGGACCCGCTGCGGCCGGTGCCGGTGGTGGTGGACCTGGCCGGGTGGCGGCGCACCGAGGACCTGGGCGAGTGGCTGCTGCGCGCGGTGGCCGACCGCTACGGGATCGCGCCGCGGGTCGCCCGGCGGTGGCTGCGCGAGCGCGAGCTGCTGTGGCTGCTCGACGACCTGGACGAGCTGCCCGGGGCCGACCGCGCCGAGTGCCTGGACCGGGTCGCCGCGCTGGGGCCGACGCCGTTCGTGCTGTGCGCCACCGACCCCGGCGACGCGTGGGCGAGGCTGCCGCGCCGCGAGGTGGTGCGGGTCGAGCCGCTGCGGCGCGAGGACGTGCTGGGCCTGGTCGCGGCGTGCGCGCCGCGGCTGGACGGGTTGCACGAGGCGTTGCTCAAGAACCCCGAACTGGCGGACGAGGTGCGCACGCCGCTGGCGTTCGGGCTGCTGGCGCTGGGGTACCGGGCGGGGCGGGCGGAGTACCGGGCGATCGTCGACACCTACCTGGTCGAGTCGGCCGCGCGCGGGCCCGGGGACCCGGAGCGGGTGGTGCGCGCGCTGCGGTTCCTGGCGCGGGTCGCGCGGCGGCGGCACGACCTGGCCGCGCGCACCCGGTTGCCGCGGCGCGGGGTGTGGCTGGACTTCGTCGGCGAGGCGGCGGTGTGGCGGCTGTTCCGGCGGGCCGCGCCGGGCGCGCTGGCGGGCGGGGCGGTGGCGCTGGGCGCCGTGGTCGGCGTGCGGCTGGGCCTGGTGCCCGCCGCGTTCGCCGCCGTGGCCACGATCCTGGTGCCGCGCTGCGGTTTCCCGGCGAGCGGCGCGGAGGACGGGTCGCCGGGCCGCGGCGAGCGCTGGGCGGCGGTGGGGTTCGCGGCCGGCGCGGTGGTGGTCGGCGCGGTGGCCGCGGTGGGCGCGTGGCTGGGCGGTCAGGTGGCCCGCCGGCCGGCGGCGGTCGTGTTCGGCCTGGTCGTGGTGACGGCGCTGGTCATCGCGTACGCCGGGACCCGCGACCGGTACTGGGCGGTGGTGTGCGCGCTGGGATCGGCCGGGGTGATGGTGCTGACCGGGCCGACCCCGGAGCTGGTGGCCGGGCTGGGCGCGGGCCTGCTGGTCGGCGCGGTCGCCGGGGTGTTCGTCGGCGGGTTGACCGCTGTGTGGGCGGGCCTGGGCCGGCCGGCCGCCGCGGGTCTGCGCTGGTTACCGGTGGCGGGCCTGGCCGGCGCCGGGCTCGCCGCGGGGATCGGCGCCGACGTGCGCCTGGCGGCCCTCGGCCCGGCGACCGGGCTGCTGGTCGGGCTGGCCGTGGCGCCACTGGCCAACCGCCCGTTCGACCCGGTGGCCGAGCTGCTGTCCCGCCCGCTCGCCCTGGACGAGTTCCCGTTGCGGCGCAAGGCGCTGCTGCGCTCCGCCCGCGACCGCCTGCTGCTGGTCGAGGGGTTCCGGTTCCCGCACGCCGCGGTGCGCGACCACCTGGCCGGGTGCGACCCGGTCGAGCTGGCGGCGACCGTGGCGCGCCGGCGGGCCGACCTCAGGCCCGGCGGCGGGTCCGCCCCCAGGGCTTGAAGACCGAGACGACGGTGCTGAAGACGTAGATCGCCAGCGACACGCAGGACGCGGCCAGCACGCTCGTGCCCGCCCCGGCCACCCCGCGCGCGGCGGCGTGCAGCTCGGGCCGCAGGGAGAACGTCGTGGCCGCGACCGCGACCAGGGTCAGGGCGAACTTGGCGAGCACCCACCGGTGCTTCAGCAGGCCCCACCTGGTGCCCAGCCCCAGCACGACGCCCGTGGTCAGGGCGGTCAGCGCGAGCGGCAGCACCACAAGGTCGCCCAGCAGCGCCATGGCCCGGTAGAGGTGGGGCGCGCCGAAGGCGGCCGAGGCGAGCACCAGGTTCGCCAGGGTGACGCCCAGCCAGCCGACGGACGAGATGACGTGCAGCGCCAGCCAGGTCTTGCGCGCTCGGGGTTTCACGGTGCCGAGCCTGCCGCCCGACGCGGCGTCACCGCGTCGGGCGAGGAGCGGCTGTTCCGGCTGCGCCCCCTGACGTACTCGGGCTCCTCGGCGTACCCGGCCCCTGGCGTGTCAGCCTCGTCGCACCGGGACTTTCGCCTCGTCCCCGTCCACTCCCCCACGCGACCGCACTACGCGGGTGACGGGCCGATCACGCAGAGTTCCCGGTGGTAGGTGAGGTGTTCCTCGTCGATGTAGTGCTCGGGGTGCCTGCGCAACGGCCCGACCTCCGACCGGTCGCGGACGCGGCGCACCACGCCGTCCTCGTCCACGTAGAGGGCGAAGTTGTCGAACTCGACGTGGCAGTTCGCGCACAGGCACAGCATGTTGGCCGGCTCGTCCGGCCCGCCGTGCAGGCCCAGACCCCGGATGTGGGCGGCCTCGCTGTAGTGGCCGAAGGCGGTGCGCAGGCGGGTGCCGCAGAACTGGCACCGGTCGTCGTGCCGGCGCTTCACCTGCTTCGCGTTGGCCGGGTTCCGCACGATCACCGAGCCGGTGCGCCCACGCCGTTCGGTGGCGCCGGTCGTGCGGGTCGCCCCGCTCACCGCGGCGTGCTCGACCAGCCCGACGGCCGCCAGCAGCTCCTCCTGGTCCACCGAGTCGTCCAGCAGCCGGGAGCGCACCGCGTTGACCGTCCAGGTGCGGAACGGCACCTCGCGCCGGAGCCTCCCGTGCAGGGGCGCGGCGAAACCCGCCCTCTCCCGCCCCGCCACCCACAGCCCGGGGCGCGCCAGGCCGCGGACGACCCGGTCCGGGTCGACCGCCTGCCCGTGGTCGGCCAGCAGCCGGCCCACCTCGGCGCGCAGCGCGTCCCGGGGGTGCAGCGGGGGCGCGTCCCGGTCGGCCGCGCGCCCGATCGCCCACAGCAGGGTGATCGCCCCGGCCACGTGCTCCCGGTGGACCGCCAGCAGACCGCCGAGGAACGCCTCGGCGGAGACGGCCGCCATGCCCCGGACCTCGAAGCCGAGGGCGCACAGGTGCCCCGCCGCGTGGCTCGCCCCGCCGCTGAGCTGGTTCGGGAGCAGGGGCGACCGGCCCTCGATGAACCCGTGCGCGACACCGACGATCGCCTTGGAGTCGTACTCGCGACCGTTGTGCACCAGCACGTATTCGCGAGCCTTCTCGTAGCGGTGGTCCCCGAGGAACTTCTCGCGACCGATGCGGTCGAACAGCGCGATCGCCCGGAGCACGTGGTCCACGCCGACGTCGGTGTAGGGCACCGACGCAGCGTAGACGCAACGCGGAGGCCGGGGTTCCGGCACGGTGGGCGCCGTGGTGGACGTCGAGCGGCCCCCGGTCGAGCCCGGGGAGTGGGGCGCGGACGAGCTGTTCCGGGCGTTGGGGACGCTGGTCGGGCACCGGCAGCGCGGCCGGGTGTCGCGGCACGAGCCGCTCGCGCTGCGGGACCTGCCGCTCGACGGCGCGACCGGCGCCCCGTGCGCGCGGTGCGGACGGGTGCTGCCCGCCGACCTGCCGGCCTCCCACCTGCCGTTCGTCGAGGGGCGGGTGACCGGGGCGTGGCGCGAAGGCACGGCCGGCTACTTCGCCCGGCACCGCGACCACGTCTTCAGGGGTCGCCGGCACAGCCCTGTCGGTGGTCCTGGCTAGGATCGGCCAATGGCTTCGCAAGAGGTTCTGCGAAGGATCTTCGGTTACGAGTCCTTCCGCGGGGACCAGCAGGAGATCGTCGACCACGTCGTCACAGGTGGCGACGCTCTGGTGCTCATGCCCACCGGCGGCGGCAAGTCGCTGTGCTACCAGGTGCCCTCGCTGGTGCGCGAGGGCACCGGCGTGGTGATCTCGCCGCTGATCGCGCTCATGCAGGACCAGGTGGACGCGCTGCGCGACCTCGGCGTGCGCGCGGGCTTCCTCAACTCCACCCAGTTCCCCGACGAGCGGGCCATGGTCGAGGCCGAGTTCCTGGCCGGCGATCTCGACCTGCTCTACCTCGCGCCCGAACGCCTGCGCACGGAGCAGACCGCCCGGCTGCTGGACCGCGGCAGGATCGCGCTGTTCGCCATCGACGAGGCGCACTGCGTCTCCCAGTGGGGCCACGACTTCCGCCCCGAGTACCTGGCCCTGTCGCACCTGCACGAGCGGTGGCCGGACGTGCCGCGGGTCGCGCTCACCGCGACCGCCACCGAGGCCACCCGCGCGGAGATCGCCGAGCGGCTGAACCTGACCGACGCCAAGCACTTCGTGGCCAGCTTCGACCGCCCGAACATCCAGTACCGCATCGTGCCGAAGAACGAGCCGAAGAAGCAGCTGCTGGAGCTGCTGCGCACCGAGCACGTCGGCGACGCGGGCATCGTCTACTGCCTGTCCCGCAACTCGGTGGACAAGACCGCCGAGTTCCTCAACCAGAACGGCATCCGGGCCCTGCCCTACCACGCCGGCCTCGAGTCGGGCACGCGCGCCGCCAACCAGTCCCGCTTCCTGCGCGAGGACGGCCTGGTGATGGTCGCCACCATCGCGTTCGGCATGGGCATCGACAAGCCGGACGTGCGCTTCGTCGCCCACCTCGACCTGCCGAAGTCCGTGGAGGGCTACTACCAGGAGACCGGGCGCGCGGGCCGGGACGGGCTGCCGTCCACCGCGTGGCTCGCCTACGGCCTCCAGGACGTCGTGCAGCAGCGCAAGATGATCGACGACTCCGAGGGCGACCAGGCCCACCGCCGCCGGCTGATGGCGCACCTGGACGCGATGCTCGCGCTGTGCGAGACGGTCGAGTGCCGGCGCGTCCAGCTGCTGAACTACTTCGGCCAGCCCGGCTCGCCGTGCGGCAACTGCGACACGTGCCTGACCCCGCCGGAGACGTGGGACGGCACGGTGGCCGCGCAGAAGGTACTGTCCACGGTGGTGCGGCTGCGCAACGAGCGGCGGCAGAAGTTCGGCGCCGGGCAGACCATCGACATCCTGCTCGGCCGCAAGACCGCGAAGGTCATCCAGCACGACCACGACCAGCTCAAGGTGTTCGGCATCGGCACCGAGCTGAACGAGAGCGGCTGGCGCGGCGTGGTCCGGCAGCTGCTCGCGCAGGGCCTGCTCGAGGTGGAGGGCGAGTACTCGACGCTGGTCACCACCCCGGCCAGCGACGAGGTGCTGTTCCAGGGCCGCGGGGTCGTGATGCGCCGCGAGGCAGAGCGCGCCGCCAAGGTCAAGACCGCCCGGACGGGCAAGGCCGCCGCGCCGCAGGTGGAGCTGTCCGCCGAGGCCACGCCGGTGTTCGAGCGGCTGCGCGCGTGGCGGGCGGCGACCGCGAAGGAGCAGGGCGTCCCGGCCTACGTGATCTTCCACGACGCGACGCTGCGGCAGATCGCCTCGTCCGGGCCCACCACGCTGTCCGAGCTGGGCACCGTCAACGGCGTCGGGGAGAACAAGCTGGCCAAGTACGGGCAGCAGATCCTGGACGAGTTGAGCGCGTGACCGAGCTGCGCGCCGACTGCTCGCGCTGCGTCGGCCTGTGCTGCGTGGTGCCCGCGTTCGCCCGGTCCCAGGACTTCGCGATCGACAAGCCCGCCCGCACCCCGTGCCCGAACCTGGGCGCGGACTCCCGCTGCGGCATCCACGCGAAGCTGCGGAGCAGCGGCTTCACCGGCTGCACGGTCTACGACTGCTTCGGCGCGGGCCAGCAGGTCGTGCAGGTGACGTTCGGCGGCGAGGCCCGGCGCGACGACCGCGTGTTCGACGTGTTCCCCGTGGTGCGCCGGCTGCACGAGCTGCTGTGGTACCTGACCGCGACCCTGGAGCTGGCGCCCGCCCGTCCCCTGCACGCCCGGGTGGAGGCGCTGCGCGCGGAGGTCGAGCGGCTGGCCGGCGGCACCCCCGCGGAGCTGCTGGCCCTGGACGTCGACCCGTACTGGGGCCGGACGAACGAGCTGCTGCTGCGGGCCGGCGAGCTGGTGCGCGGCAAGGGCCGCAACCGCCGGGGCGCGGACCTGATCGGCAAGGACCTGCGCGGGGCGCGGATGCGCGCGACCAGCCTGCGCGGCGCCTACCTGATCGGCGCGGACCTGCGCGGGGCCGACCTGCGGCTGGTGGACTTCATCGGCGCCGACCTGCGCGGGGCGGACCTGTCCGGGGCCGATCTGACCGGCGCGTTCTACCTCACCCAGGCGCAGGTGGACGCCGCGAGGGGCGACCGGGGGACCCGGCTGCCGACCGGGCTGCGGCACCCCGCCCACTGGGGCTGAGCGGCAGCCGCCCGCGGGCCCGACCACCACGCGGTCCAGGGCCGGCGCGGTCGGGGCTCCCCCGTGGCGATCGCGGCCGGCACGTGCTCCCGGGCGAGCCGGTCACCGCTCCGCTCGGCCACCACCGCCCCTCGGCCACCACCGCCCCGTTCCCGATCACGGCCGGCAGGTCCAGCCAGTCGGCGCGTTCCCGGGGAACGCCGCCCGTGCCAGGGTGAGTGCACCGGAATTGGTCTGGACCTTCATCCGAGAGGACGGTCGAGGATGCGCGGCACCACCGTGTTGCCGGGAACGCCCTGCCAGGCCCCGCGCGAGGGCGTGCCGCCGGTGCACCGCCTGGAGGTGCCGGCGCCCGACGCGCTGCCGTTCGCCGTGGGCACGTTCGACACGATCGGCCCGATGTCGCGGGCGGCGTTCCCGCACCGGCACACCTTCCACGAGATCGTCTACGTCACCGGCGGCACCGGCGCGCACGTGGTCGACCTGGCCCGCTGGGAGCTGGCCCCGCCGCACCTGTGCGTGATCACGCCCGGTCAGGTGCACCACTGGGCGGACACCCGGGACCTGGAGGGGTTCGTCGTGCTGTTCACCGAGGACTTCCTGCTCGACCACCCCGCCGACCGCGAGCTGCTGCGGCGCCTGGGCGAGCGGCCGTGGCTGACGCTGGACGAGGCGACCCACCACCGGATGCTGCGGCTGCTCGCCGAGCTGGAGGAGGAGTACCGGCGCGGCGCCGAGGGCGCGGGGTCGGTGCTGCGGGCGCTGCTGCACGTGCTGGTGGTGCGGGCCGCGCGGCTGCCCGCGACCCCCGCCGCCGCGCCCGCGCGGGCCGGTGCGGTGGCCGGGGAGTTCGCCCGGCTGGCCGGTCGCGCCGAGCACGCGTCGTGGTCGGTGCGCGCCTACGCCGAGCGGATCGGCGTGACCCCGGGCCACCTGACCGAGGCGGTGAAGGCGGCGACCGGCCGCACCCCGTCCGAGCTGGTCCGGGAGGCGCGCACGCGCGAGGCGCAGCGGCTGCTGGCGAAGACGGACCTGGCCGTGCGGCAGGTCGCGGCCCGGGTCGGGTTCACCGACCCCGCCTACTTCTGCCGGTTCTTCCGGCGCGAGACCGGGGTGAGCCCCGGTGGGTTCCGGCGCGGCGCGGGCGTCCGTTAACAGCGGCAACAGCGCCCACGAGGATCACCACGACCGGCCGGTTCCGTCCATCGTCCGCCGGCCAGGCGTCCTCGTAGTTTCGTCGTGGACCCCCAACAACCCCCCCACGAGGAGCAGTCATGGATGCATCCGCGGACGGCGGCCGCACTGCGCCCGAGGAACCACTCGGCGGCGAGGTCGACGACCGGAGGTTCAGCCGCAAGGCGGTGCTGCGCGCCGCGCTCGCGGCGGGAGTCGCGCTGCCCGTCGCGATGATGGGCGTGCCCGCGCTGGCGCGGGACGTCGGCGGGAGCGGCGGCCTGCTGGAGCCCACCCCCCTGTGCGACGACGGCGACGACCCGACGCCGCCGCAGATGGAGGGCCCGTACTTCAAGCCGAACTCGCCGCGCCGCACGTCGCTGGTCGACGCCGGCACGCCCGGCACCCGGCTGACCGTGACCGGGTACGTGTTCGGCCTGGCGTGCCAACCGATCGCCAACGCGCTGCTGGACTTCTGGCAGGCCGACGTCAACGGCGTGTACGACAACACGGGCTTCCGCTTCCGCGGCCACCAGTTCACCAACGCCAACGGCGCCTTCACCCTGTCCACGATCGTGCCGGGGCTGTACCCGGGCCGGACGCGGCACGTCCACGTGAAGGTGCAGGCGCCCGGCCGCCCGGTGCTGACCACGCAGCTGTACTTCCCGGGCGAGCCGCGCAACAGCACCGACACCCTCTTCGACCCGCGCCTGCTGATGACCGTGCGCAGCGTCGGCGGCGCGCGCGAGGCGGTGTTCGACCTCGTGCTGAACGTCCCGCAGCAGCCGGGCCCCACCACGACCACGTCCACCACCCCGTCCCAGCCGGGCGGCGGCACGTGGGCGGCGGGCACCGGCTACGCGCCCGGCGCGAGGGTCACCCACGGCGGCGTCGAGTACGTCTGCCTCCAGGCGCACCTCGCCCAGCCGGGCTGGGAGCCGCCGAACGTCCCCGCCCTGTGGCGGGTGGCCTGACCCGCGCGGCCGACCGCGGCCCGCGCCTGTTCGGCGTGGGCCGCAGGGTTCGACTACCTCGTCAGCACAGGCCGATGTAGAAGGCGTTCGAGATGTTGTCGTCGGAGCCGAGGTGGGTCTCCGACCACGGGGGCACGCACATGTAGGTCGACGCCCAGCCGTGGTGGTAGTCGATCTTGATGTGGACCCAGGTGTCGCCGCAGTGGCCGTAGTAGGCGGCCTCCGCGTTCTCGGCGTAACCGCAGATCATCTCCGCGGCGGCGGGGGCGGTGTCGGCCGGCGCGGCGTTGGCGGCGCCCGGCGCCAGCGCGCCCGCGAGGGCGAAGAGACCGACCGCGGCGGCCTTCAGGCTGTTCTTCACAGTTGCTCCCGGTGAGTTCTCGATCGGATTTGCTCGGAAAAGGACCGGATCAGGTGCGGATCAGGTGCGGATCAGCACAGGCCGACGTAGAAAGCGTTCGAGACGTCGTCGTCGGAACCGAGGTAGGTGAGCGTCCACGGGCCGACGCAGGTGTACATCGAGGGCCAGCCGTGGTGGTAGTCGACCTTGATCATGACCGTGGTGTCACCGCAGTGGCCGTAGTAAGCGGCTTCCGCGTTCTCGAAATAACCGCACGGGATCTCCTCCTGCGCCTGGGCGGCGACCGACGCGGCGACCGCGGCGGGAGCGGCCGTCGCGGCACCCGCGCCGACGTTCGGCAACAAAGCGCCCAGGATGGCGAACAGGCCGACCAGGACGACCTTCACGCTGTTCTTCACCGCGACTCCCCCTTGAATTTGCCGAAAAGTTCCGACATCACTGACCAACACGTGGTGGGAACCTGCCGACACTGAGGAATTCGGGTAACGATCAGATAACGAGAGCCGGATCGCCGGTCAGCACCGCCCGCAGCCGGGCCAGCCCGCGGCTCGTCTGGCTGGTCACGGACCCCGGCGTGCAGCCGAGCACGCGGGAGGTCTCCACGGTGTCCAGGTCCAACCAGAAGCGCAGGAAGATCACCTGCCGCTGCCGCCGGGGCAGGCGGCCGAGCGACTGGAGCACCGGACCGTGCGCCCCCACCGGGTCGGGTTCCACCGGCGTGCCGGCCAGCTCCTCCGGGATCGCGTCCCCCAGCAACTCACGGCGGGCGGCGGCCCGCCGGCGCGAATCGATGAAAACGCTGTGCAACACGCTCTTCAGGTAACCCCGCAACTCAGAATGGCGCTCGAAGGAGCACCACCTCTGGTAGACCTTGACGAACGCCGATTGCGCCAGGTCTTCCGCTTCGTACGAGTCGCGGCACAGCGCGTAGGCTTGTCGGACCAGCCACCTCCGGTTTTCCAGGAAGAAAGTCCGGAATTCCACCCGTGCCTCGCACACGCGCACTCCCTCTCGGCATGCCGATCCCGCCGCCGCGGTGCGGGCCGGCGAGGATCGGCAGACGGATCAACCCCGGGTCGGCACCGCGGGAACAGCGGGGCGACCAGGCCCGCGCCGTCGTACCGGCGAATCCCCACGATTTCGACCGGCCTCGGCCAAGCTAGGACCGGCGCTCTCGGGCCGTCAACCGAACTCTGCGCGACCGGGCCGGCACGGATACCCCCATCCGTGTCAGGCGCGGGGAAAAACCAATGGTTGCGGCAATAACCACCGGGCCGAGCCGCAGCGGTCCGGACCGATCGGGGTGTCACGCCGGCGGGACAGGACCGCGCTCCCACCACACGACGACGGCCCCGGGAGCGCCACTGCGGACCTGGTGCCGCGTTCCCGGACGCCGACCCGTTGATCGGTCCGGCCGGGTGATCGGCCGAGGTTGCGTGACGCGGCACCAGGTCTCACGCCGTCCGCCGTCCGGCGGCAACCGCGCCAACCCGGCCCACGGCACCCCACCACCCGCTTAAGGTGCCGGAATGGCGGAGGACGGGTTCGTCGAAGTACGCGGGGCCAACCGGGGCGACAACGTGGTCTTGCGCCTCTTCGCCGTGGCGTTGGTGGTCACCGGACCGATCGTCTACGCGGCCAACGACGGCGCCACCATCGGCATCGTGCTCACCGCGGTGCTCCTGCCGCTGGGCATCGCCGTGTGGCGCGGTATCACGCGCGCCAAGCGGCGGCTGCTGCGCCTGGACGAGGTGGGCCTGCCCGCGACCGCCGTGGTCCTGTCCATGGAGCCGATCAGCGAGGACGCCACGGTCCGCGTCCGGCTCCTGATCAAGGGCCCGGACGTGCCCGAGTTCGTGACCGAGCACGACGCCCGGTACCACCCGAGCCTGAGGCCCGGGAACAAGCTCGTCGCGGTGGTCGACCCCGACGACCACCGCGACTTCGAACTGGACTACTAGGGCACGGCGCGGCCGGGCCACCGTGACGGCCGCGGACCGCGCCCTGGTGCTCGCCGCGTCGGCCGAGATCACCCTCGGACGACGGCCCACGACCACCTCCCGCACACCGAGCCGCGGAAGCAGCCCGGCCGGTCACCGGGTCGACGTCCAGGGGCGCGGCACTAGCCGAGCCCGAGCGCGACCCGCACGCGACCGAGCACCGCGCTCTCCTCCCGACCCACGTGCCCGTCCGCCGACGCGACCTCCTCGCACATCGAGAGCACGGCAGCCGCGAACTCGTCCGCCTCCACCGCCGACCGCCCGGCCACCAGCGCCACCGACTCGCGCAACGCGGCCAGCACCCCGTCCTCCACGTCGGCGGGCGACCCCGCCGGCAGCTCGGGCGCACCCGCGTCCACCGCCTCGCGCACCCCCGGCGGCAGCACCGCCATGGCCCGGATGCCGGCGTGGCTCTCCTGGTCGAGCGCGCCCTCCTCCGCCACCGAGACGAGCACCATCGCGCCGTAGACGGCCGTGCGCAGCGTCCGGCTCTCCCCGTCCGTGTATCCACCCATGCGGATCACCCTAGAGGCCCACCGACCCCCGCCCGCCGCACCCTCTCCGGTCCACAGTGGACTGCGGACTCGGGAGGGCACCCCAGCCGGTCGTCGGTCGGCCGGGGGGAGCCGCGGCGGCACGGGACGGCGAACTCCACGTCACGGCCGTCCGCGCACCGGGTGCGACCAACGAGTGATCGCCCCGGGGAACCCGCCTCCGGGGTTGCCGGGCCGGCACCACCGATTACGAGGCGGGAAGAACGGCTCAGCTCCGACCGCAAAGGCGTTATCCGCCGTTGCGCTCCGCTCGTGCGCACTTCCCGAACCGGCTCGGTTCCCCTCCCGGTTGGCACATGGCCTGCGCGGTTCCCCGGCGGATTCCCGTAGTCATGACCGACCGCACGAGGGCACCGGTCGTCATCCACCCGGAACACCTCTTCGACACACCGGAAGCCCCGGGCCGCTCATACCCGGGCCGCGCCCGGGGAGCAACGCGTGATCGGCACCTTCGGCGGCAACCACGGGTCAGAGGTGGTGCCCCCGGTGCGACTCGAACGCACACTGGACGGATTTTGAGTCCGCTGCCTCTGCCGATTGGGCTACGGGGGCCGGCGGGAGCACTCTACTGGATCGACCTCGCCCGTCCCCCGGCAACCCCGCGCGCGGCGCGTCGGCGCCGGACCGCTCCGGGACCGGGTGCGGGAACCGTCAGGACCGGACCAGGCGGCCGATCGCCGCGGACGCCTCGGCGATCTTCTCGTCGGCCACCTCGCCGCCCTCGGCCACGGCCTGCGCCACGCAGTGCTTGAGGTGCTCGTCCAGCAACCCGAGGGAGACCGCCTGCAACGCCTTCGTCGCGGCCGAGATCTGGGTCAGCACGTCGATGCAGTAGTCGTCGTTCTCGATCATCCGCTGGAGCCCGCGGACCTGCCCCTCGATCCGCCGGAGCCGCTTGAGGTACGCGTCCTTGTCCGCCGTGTAACCGTGCATCGCTCCCGGCCTTCCCTGCCCTGGGCGGTATCTCCTCCCAGGATAGGCCACTCGACCGGGTGTGACCCGGGCCACGCGCACGGGTTCGGGCAGCTCACATTTCCGACCTGTGGTTTAGCTCGCGAAATGACCCGTCCGGGGGCATCAGCCACATTTCAGCGCGAAAGGTTAGGCAATATTCCGGTCGTGCACTATGGTGTCGTCTCGAAGCGTGTGGCGCTGCACAAGTCGAGGGCAGCACGCGCTATGCGAGCACACACGGAGGAACAGTGGCACAGCAGACCGTCGTCCAACTCATCGACGACCTCGACGGCAGCGAAGCCGCCGAGACCGTGACCTTCGCGCTGGACGGTGTGGAGTACTCCATCGACCTCTCCAAGGAGAATGCGGACAAGCTCCGCGACTCCCTGGCCGACTTCGTCGCCAAGGCGCGCCGCGCGGGGGGCCGCAAGCAGCGCAAGGGTACCGGCAAGAGCACGGTAAAGGCTGGTGACAAGGCCCAGGCGCAGGCGATTCGGGACTGGGCGCGCGCCCAGGGGCACCAGATCTCCGACCGCGGGCGCATTCCCCAGGGCCTGGTCGTCCAGTTCCAGGAAGCGCACGCCTCCTGACCGGCGAGGCTGGTTTTCCCCTGCGGCGCCCTCGGACGTCCGCAGGGGAAACCGCTGGTCAGTGGGTCAACCGCGACCCGGGAAAGGCACGCCCAGCAGCCTGAGCAGGGCGGTCGCCTTGACGGCCGTCTCCTCGAATTCGGCCACCGGGTCGGACAGCGCGATGACCGCCCCGCCGACCCCGAAACTCACCTTGTCCCGGTCCACCACCAGCGTCCTGATGACGATGCTGAAGTCGGCCGTTCCGGACAGCGAGAAGTAACCCAGCGCCCCCGAGTAGACCCCCCGGGGCCCGGCTTCCAGCCCGTCGACGATCTGCATTGTCCGGATCTTGGGAGCCCCCGTCATGGACCCGCCGGGGAACGCCGACCTAACGGCGGACACCGCGGAACTGCCGGAACGGAGCCTTGCCCGAACGGTGCTGACGAGCTGGTGCACCGTCGCGTAGCTCTCCACCTCGAAGATCCTGGGCACCTCGACGCTGCCGACTTCCGCGTTATGCCCCAGATCATTGCGGACCAGGTCCACGATCATCAGGTTCTCCGCCCGGTCCTTCGGGCTGGTCGCCAAGGACTCGCGCAAAGCCCGGTCCTCCGCCCCGGTGGCGCCGCGCGGTCGCGTGCCCTTGATTGGCTCCGATTCCACGACACCCCATCGGTCGACCCTGATGAACCGCTCGGGTGAAGTGCTGAGCACGGAGAGCACACCGAAACGGAGCAGCGCGCCGAACGGCGCCGGGCTCGCCGCGCGCAGGAACCGGTACGCCTCCCACGGGTCGACCTCGCCGCGCCACGTCACGGTGTTGGTCAAGCACACCTCGTAGCTCTCGCCGGCCGTGATGGCTTCCTGGCAGGCCGCCACCAGCTTCAGGTACTGGGCCCGGCCGTGCCGCGCCGCCGCCGTTCCCGCACGGGCGGGTGACGGTGGTTCGGCGGGCACCGGTGTGAATCCGTGGAGGAATTGCGCCGTTCGGTCCAGCCAGCCGTCGTCGTCGGACAGCGCCAACAGGTAGGTGCGACGGGAATCGTGGTCGAAAACCACCGCCCGGTCGGCGAACACGAATGCGGCGTCGGGTTGCTCCGAACGGTGGGCCGCGTCGCCTCCGCATTCCGCCTTCAGCTCGTAGCCGAGGTAGCCCACCCAGCCGAGCGCGAAGTCGAACGGCACGTCGGGCGGCGCCACCCGCCACGCCGCCAGGTCGGCCTCCAGCCAGTCCAGGAACGGCCCGGGGTGCGTCACCCCGTCAACGGTCACCCGACCGGTGGACACGTCATAGGTCGCCACGCGGGCGAGAGGGCCCCCGGCATCGCCCATCACGGAGAACCGGCCCCGCCGGCCCCCCAGGCTGCTGTCCAGCCAGAAGGCGTCGGTGGAGGACCCGTAGAGGGCAGCGAACACGTCCTCGGGCGGCGGGTGGGCCTCCACGCGCCGCACCAGCACCACGTGGGGTGGGGGCGGGGAGGAGGCAGGCAGGGGCGCGGGGGCGGGCGCAGCAGCAGGGCCCGGAGGCGCGACCGCCCCCTCCGGGGCCGCCCCCTCCGTCAGGTCCCGGAAGTTCGCCAGCAGCTGCCGCCCGTGCGAGGTGCACACCGACTCCGGGTGGAACTGCACCCCCCAGGCCGGCCGCGACCGGTGCCGCACCCCCATCAGCACCCCGTCCGAGGGCGCCCACGCGACGGCCTCCAGGGACGGCGGCAGGTCGGACACCGCCAGCGAGTGGTACCGCACCACCGCCAGCGGCGACGGCAGCCCGGCGAACAGGTCCACCCCGGTGTGCCGAACCTCGTCCACCACCCCGTGCCGGGGCGTCACCAACCCGACCGACGCCCCGTGCGCCAGGCACAGCCCCTGGTGCCCGAGGCACACCCCGAGCAGCGGCAGCTCCGCGTGCTCGACGACCGCCCGGCACAGCCCGAAGTCACCGGGCTCCTGCGGCCGGCCGGGCCCGGGGGAGATCACGACGTTGTCGAAGGACGACAGCCAGGACAGCCGGAACCGCGGGTCGTCGTTGGTGATGACGACCGGCTCCCGCCCGTTCACCTCGGCCAGGTGGTGGAAGAGGTTGAACGTGAACGAGTCGTGGTTGTCGATGAGCAGGGTCCGCATGACGAGCAGCACGGTACCTGCAGGAACTCCCGGGAGGCCGGGCCCGGGGAGGCCGGGCGCACCGACCTCCCCGGGCTGACCGCTAGTCCAGGTGGAACCTCGGGTCGACCGCCAGCGCGGCCAGCTGCCGCGCGTCCAGCGGCACGGACGCCATCCCGGGGTGCCCGGACTCGCCGTACTCCCGGGCCACCCCGAGCATCACCAGCGTGCCGTCGGGGTGCCGGTGGAAGGCGGCCGACTCGTAGGTGTTGCGCAGGGGGTCCGCCACGGCCCCGGTCACCACGCCGACCCGCCGGCCGGCCACCTCGACGACCTCGCAGGTCCCGCCGGAGATCGGGTACGGGTACCGGGTGGCCGCCTCGCACGCCTCGCCCGCCACCCGGTTGTTGCCCCTGGTCTCCACCTGGATCCACAGCTCCGCCACGCCCGGCTCACCGGGCCGCACGACCGGCGTGGTGGCGGTGTACTCCCACACCTGCGCGCCGTCCACCGTGTCGGCGTACTGCCCCTGGTGGCGGGTCATGGGGCCGTGGTCGGCGTAGCCGACGCGGGTGCGGTCCTCCGCCCGCAACCCGGGGGGCAGCGCCGCCGCCAGGTCGTCGAGCAGCCCTCGGGCCCGGTCGGCCCGGGGTCCGCTGGTCGCGGTCCGGTCGGTCTGCCCGTCGGGCCACGACGGGCGGGTTCCCGACGGGTCGGCCGCGGACCGGTCGGTCGCCGACGGGTCGGCCGGCGGCCGGCTCGGGGGCCCGCCCGTGGTGACCTGCACCGGGGCCGAGGGCAGCCCGGTGCCGGTGACCGACGGCGGCCCCCCGGAGGGCGACGACGCCGGCGGCACCCCGGCCCCCCGCCCACCGACCAGGTCCGGCACCAGCACCGCGCCCACCGCGATGCCCACCACGGCGAGGCCGGCGACGGCCCCTCCCCGGGTGGCCCGGCGACGGCGGTGGGCCCGTCGGGCCCGGTCGAGTGCGGTACCGGCGTCCATCGGCGGAGGCGGGCTGCTCGCCACCACCGCCTCGCGCATCGCGTCCTTCAGCTCGTGCTCGTTCATGGCACCTTTTCTCCCTGCTGAGGGGTGATCAGGCCGCGCAGCGTCTGCAGCCCCCGCGCGGCCTGGCTCTTCACCGTTCCTTCGGAACAGCCCAACGCCCTGGCGGTGTCCCCCACCGACAGGTCCTCCCAGTACCGCAGGACGAGGACGGCGCGCTGCCGCGGCGGCACCCGCGCCAGTGCCGCGAGCAGCACCAGCCGGTCCTCCGCCGAACCCCGGGCGACCTCGGCCGGTTCGCCGGCCGGCCCGCCCACCCGCTCCCGGCGGAACCACCCCCGGCGCAGTTCCGACACGAACGTCCGGACCAGCGTCCGACGGGCGTAGGCGTCGAGTGCCCCGTGCCGGTCGATCCGCGGCCAGGCCAGGTAGAGCTTGGTGAACGCGGCCTGCACCAGGTCCTCGGCCCGGTGCCAGTCGCCGCACAGCAGGTACGCCGTGCCGCGCATGGCCTCGGACCGCGCCGCGAAGTACTCCGCGAACGCCGTGTCCCGGTCACTCATGTGTCCCTCCCCACTGCGGTACGGGGTAGACACGCCTCCGGGCCCGCAGGGGGTTGCACGTCCGGTCCGACATTCGTGGAAACTGGACGTATCACCCCTGGGAGGACCGGCTTGTTCGTCTTGTTGCTCGCTGTCGTGCTGGGTGCGGCGCACTACTACGTCTGGAAGCGCGTCGTGCGGGACACGACCCTGCCGGGACGTGCGCGCCGCATCGGCACGGTCGTGCTCGTGGTGCTCTACGTGCTGATGATGGCCGCGCTGTCCGTCACCCGACTGGGCACGTCGTTCGACGCGGTGATCGGCTGGCCCGGCTACCTCTGGCTCGCCGGGGCCTACTACCTGGTCCTGCTGCTGGCCGTGCTGGAGGTGCCCCGGCTGCTGCTGGTACGGGCGGCGCGCCGGCAGCAGCGGGTGCCGGTGGCCGTCGGCGCGGAGGTCTCCGGGGGCGCGCCCGAGGCGGTGGCCGCCCCGGTGCCCGAGGCGCCCGGGGTCGACCCGGGCCGGCGGTTGTTCATCGCCCGGTCGCTCGCCGTGGCCGGCGGGGTCGCCGCCGCGGGCGTGGTCGGCTACGGCGCGACGCAGGCGCTGGGCGACCCGAGGATCAACCGGGTGCCGATCGCGCTGGGCAAGCTCGACCCGCGGCTGTCGGGCTACCGGATCGCCGTGGTCAGCGACATCCACCTGGGACCGCTGCTGGGCCGCTCCCACACCGAGCGGCTGGTGCGGATGATCAACGAGCAGCAGGTGGACCTGGTGGCGATCGTGGGCGACCTGGTCGACGGCACGGTGGAGCGGCTGGGCGAGGCGGCGGCGCCGCTGCGCGACCTGACCAGCACGCACGGCAGCTTCTTCGTCACCGGCAACCACGAGTACTACTCGGGCGCGCAGCCGTGGCTGACCGAGCTGGAGCGGCTCGGGGTCAACCCGCTGCGCAACGAGCGGCTGGCGATCGAGCGCGCGGGCGCGGCGTTCGACCTCGCGGGCGTCAACGACGTCAACGGCGAGTCCTTCGACGACGCGCCGGACTACGCGCGGGCGCTGGACGGGCGCGACACCAGCCGGCCGGTGGTGCTGCTGGCGCACCAGCCGGTGCAGGCGCGCGAGGCCGCCAAGCACGGCGTGGACCTCCAGCTGTCCGGGCACACGCACGGCGGCCAGATGTTCCCGTTCCACCTGCTGGTCGGGCTCCAGCAGCCGGTCCGCAGTGGTCTGGAGACCGTCGACGGCACCCAGGTCTACACCTCGAACGGGGCCGGTTTCTGGGGCCCGCCGGTCCGCGTGGGCGCGCCGCCGGAGATCGCGGTCGTGGAGCTGCGTCACAACTTCGCCGGCTGATAGCGCGTTTTTCACCTCCAGCGCGTACCGTGGACCGCCGTGCCCGAAGACGGTCAGGCCGTGCCAGTCCACGGCTGCGGAGGGGGACCCCTAGCGAGATGACGAAGAGCTTTGCCGATCAACGGCTTCACGAGGCAACAGCTCGTATTCGTCGTTTCCTGGACCGAGATCCACCGGACACCCCCTGCCTGGTCATCGACCTCCCCACGGTGCGCGAGCGGTTCACCGCGATCCGCGCCGCGCTGCCGTGGGTCGGGATCTTCTACGCGGTGAAGGCCAACCCGGCGCCCGAGGTGGTGGAGCTGCTGGCGGCCGAGGGGTCGTGCTTCGACGTGGCCTCGCCCGCGGAGATCGACCTGTGCCTGGCGCGCGGCGCCGCGCCGGCCTCGATCTCCTACAGCAACCCCATCAAGAAGGCCCGGGACATCGCCTACGCGCACGAGCGCGGCGTGCGGCTGTTCGTGTCCGACAGCGAGCAGGACGTGCGGGCGATCGCCGCGCACGCGCCCGGCGCGTCGGTGCTGCTGCGGATCCTGGTCGACAGCAAGGGGTCCACCTACCCGTTCGGGAAGAAGTTCGGCTGCGCGCCCGAGATGGCGGCGGATCTCCTGCGGTTGAGCCGGGAACTGGAACTGGTTCCACTCGGGATCGCGTTCCACGCCGGGTCGCAGCAGCTCGACCCGGGCGGGTGGGACGGCGCGATCGCCGACGCCGCCGGGGTCGTGCTGAAGCTGCGCGCCGAGGGGCTGCCGCTGACCACGCTGAACCTCGGCGGCGGCCTGCCCGCCGGGTACCTGGAGCAGCCGCCGCCCCTGGCCGACTACGCGAGCGCCATCACCGCCTCGATCAGGCGCCACTTCGGCGACTTCTCCCCCGAGGTCATGATCGAGCCGGGCCGCGCGGTCGTGGCCGAGTCCGGGCTCCTGCGCTCCGAGGTCGTGCTGGTGTCGCGCAAGTCCTCCGCGGACGAGCGGCGCTGGGTCTTCCTGGACGTCGGCCGCTACGGCGGGCTGGCCGAGACCGAGGGCGAGGCGATCGCCTACCCGCTGGTGTGCGTCCGCGACGGCGTGCCGCTGCCCACCGGGCCGGCCGGCCCGGTCGTGCTGGCCGGGCCCACGTGCGACGCCGACGACGTGCTCTACCAGCACACCCGCTACGAGTTGCCGCTGGACCTGCGGGCCGGCGACCACGTCGACCTGCTCGGCGCCGGGGCCTACACGGCCAGCTACTCGTCCGTGGCCTTCAACGGCTTCCCGCCGCTGGTCACCTATTGCGTGCGATGAGCGCGCTCCAGGTTGTCCTCGCAACTCCTGAAGATGTTTGGAGTGATTGATGTCCGAACTCCCGTGCGGGCCCGAGCCGGTCGGCTTGTTCGCAGGACAGCACGTGCTGGCCGAGCTGGAGGGCGTGAGCCCGGAACTGCTGGACGACGAGCGGTTCCTGCGGCACGCGCTCGGCGAAGCGCTCACCCAGGCGGACGCCACGGTGCTGGAGGTGGTCTCCAAGCAGTTCGAACCGCAAGGGGTCACCGTGCTGGCCCTGTTGTCGGAGTCGCACGCGTCCATCCACACCTACCCCGAGGTCGGGAAGGTGTTCGTGGACGTGTTCACGTGCGGCACGCGCGCCAAGCCCTCGCTCGCGGTGCAGCTCCTGGCCGAGGCGCTGGGCGCCGCGTCCACGCGGACGGACATGATCGAGCGGGGCACCCGCGTGCCCGCGCTCGTCGGTGAGGAGAAGCCTTGATCCGCGAACCGCTCGCGGCCGGGATGACCAGGCACTGGGACGTCGACGAGGTCGTGGTCGACACGCGCACGGCGTTCCAGCACCTGGTGATCGCCCGCACCGCCCAGGGGTTGTCGCTGTTCTGCGACGACGACCGGCAGAGCACCGAGTTCAGCCAGCTGACCTACCACGAGGCGCTGATGGTCCCCGCGCTGCTGCTCGCGGACCGCGTCGACCGGGTGCTGGTCATCGGGTCGAGCGAGGGCGTGGTGTGCCGGATGGCCGTGGACGCCGGCGCGTCGGTGGTCGACCACATCGACATCGACGAGCAGGCCGTGAAGCTGTGCGCCGAGCACCTGCCCTACGGCTACTCGCTCGACGAGCTCGCCCTGGCGGAGAAGGGCGAGGGCCCCGTCCGCGTCCGGTACATCGACGGGTACGAGTACATCCGCACCACCTCCGAGCGCTACGACGTGGTCCTGGTGGACCTGCCGGACGAGCGCGAGGAGGAGGCGCAGCACAACCGCCTGTACGGCGAGGAGTTCCTGCGCATGTGCAAGGCGCTGCTCACGCCGGGCGGCGTCGTGGTGTCCCAGGCGGGCTGCCAGACGATGTGGCGCAACGCCACGCTGGTCCGCATGTGGCAGCGGTTCACCGACGTGTTCGGCACGGTGGCGTACTACGGCTCGGACGAGCACGAGTGGGCCTACCTGTTCGGCCGGGCCGACGAGGTGGCCGACCCGACCGCGCTGATGGTCGAGCGGCTGCCGGGGTCCGGGTACCGGCCGGAGACGATCGACGAGCTCGCGCTGCGCGGCAACTCGGTCCCGCCCTACCGCGTGCGGCACTCGCGGGCCTGAAGCCCCCGACCGGACGGGGGCCGCACCACCTCGGTGGCACGGCCCCCGTCCGCGTCCTCAGCCCAGGGCCCGCTTGAGGAAGTCGACCTGGAGCAGCAGCAGGTTCTCGGCCACCTGCTCCTGCGGGGTCATGTGGGTCACGCCCGACAGCGGTAGCACGGTGTGCGGCCGGCCGGCCGCGAGCAGCGCGCTGGACAGCCGCAGCGTGTGCGCGGCCACCACGTTGTCGTCGGCCAGGCCGTGCACGATCATCAGCGGGCGCTCCAGCTTCGGCGCGTCGGCCAGGAGCGAGTTGGTGTCGTACACCTCCGGCCTCTCGTCCGGGTGGCCCAGGTAGCGCTCGGTGTAGTGGGTGTCGTAGAGCCGCCAGTCGGTGACCGGCGCGCCCGCGATGCCCGCGTGGAACACGTCCGGGCGGCGCAGCACGGCCAGCGCCGCCAGGTAGCCGCCGTAGGACCAGCCGCGGATGCCCACCCGGGTCACGTCGAGGTCGGGCTCGATCGCGGCCACCGCGCGCAGCGCGTCCACCTGGTCCTCCAGCGTGGTGCCCGCGAGGTCGAACGCGATATCGCGCTCCCAGGCGGGCCCGCGCCCCGGCGTGCCGCGACCGTCCACGACGAGCACCGCGAAGCCCTGGTCCGCCAGCCACTGCGAGGTGAGGTAGGCGTTGCGGGCGGCGAGGACGCGCTGGGCGTGCGGGCCGCCGTACGGGTCGAGCAGGACCGGCAGCCTCGTGCCGGGCACGTGGTCGCGCGGGAGCAGCAGGGCGGCGCGCAGGTCGCGCTCGCCGACCGTGAGCAGCCGGACCGCGGGGGTCAGCACGGGCGTCTCGGCGGAGCTCCCGATCCCGCCGCCGGTGGACACGGTGACCCGCGCGCCGAAGTGGTCCATCCCGGCCGACACGAGCACCAGCACCCCTCCGCCCCGGGCCGCGCCGTGCACGCCGTCCTCAGTGGACAGCCGGGTGGCGCCGTCGGCGGTGACCAGGTGCACGTGGACCTGCGTGGGGTCGTCCGCGGAGGCGGTGACCAGCACGCCGTCCTCGGCGACGTCGAGCACCGCGCGCACCTGGAGGCCGTCCGGGGTCCACGCCCGGTCCCCGACCACGAGGCGGTTGGCGCCGTCCACGGGCAGCACTCGCACCAGCTCGCCGGCCGGCGTCCAGCGCGGCACGCCGGGCACGACCTCCAGCCAGCGCGGGTCGGTGTCGTCCGCGACCACCTCGGTGGCGCCGGTCTCGACGTCCACCGCGAGCACCAGGACGCGGCGCTGGTCGCGGGACTGGACCTGGAGCAGCGGCCGGCCGTGGGAGGTCCACGACGCGGTGACGAGGTAGGGGAACGCCTCGCGGTCCCACGCCACGTCGACCCGGCGGTCACCCAGGACCGCGACCTCGACCACGGCGTTGGGCGTGCCCGCCGCGGGGTAGGCGATCTCGGCCGCCGGGGTGGCGGGGTTGGCCGGGTCCGCGATGTGCCAGCGCAGCACCGGCGAGTTGTCCACGCGCGCGGCGAGCACGCGCCCGCCGTCCGGGGCGAACCAGTAGCCCCGGTGGCGGTCCATCTCCTCGGCGGCGATGAACTCGGCCAGGCCCCAGGTCACGTCGGGGCCGTCGGGCGCGGCCAGTACCCGGTCCTCGCCGGTCCCCAGGTCGACCACGTGCAGCGCGCCGTCGGCGACGTAGGCCAGCCGGCGGCCGGTCGGGTCCAGCCGGGGGTCGAGGACGGCACCGGCGACCGGCAGCTCGCGGACCTCGCCGGTGGCCAGTTCCACCACGAACAGCCTGCCGGACAGCGCGAACGCGGCCAGGCGCGCGTCCGCGTCGGTCGAGTAGCCGACGAGACCCGCGGCCTGCTCGCGGCTGCGCTCGCGGCGCGCCCGCTCCTCCGGGGACAGGTCCTCGGGGTCGGTCAGCAGGACGCCGGGGTCGACCAGCAGCGACTCGGTCCGCGACGCGGTGTCGAAGGCCCACAGCCCGTTCGCCCGGCTGGTGGCCGCGGCGGTGCGCAGGAAGTACACCTTCGCGCCGTCGGGTGAGACGGTGAAGGTCCGCGGTGCGCCGAGGGTGAACCGCTGGGTGCGCGCTTGTTGGCGCGGG
This sequence comes from Saccharothrix sp. BKS2, assembly GCF_047689505.1. Taxonomy (NCBI): domain Bacteria; kingdom Bacillati; phylum Actinomycetota; class Actinomycetes; order Pseudonocardiales; family Pseudonocardiaceae; genus Saccharothrix; species Saccharothrix sp. BKS2. The sequence goes on from NZ_JAUQOL010000008.1 coordinate 130,166, forward strand.
AAGGAGATCTCGTTGCCCACCCGCCCACCCTATGGCCTCGACCGCGCGGCGACCGCCGAACGCGACGGCCGCCCCGGTGCCCGCTGCGGGGTCGCTGCGGGGTGGGGGTGCCGGGTGGTCCACCGCGCGGCCCCGCTCAGCGGGTGCCGCAACAGGTCGCCGACCCGGCCGGTGGTTCGGTGGCCGGCCCGGTGTCGGCGGCGGACGGGGCGGCGGGGCGGGCCTCGTACTCGTCGTGCCGGTTCCACCACTCGTAGGGCGGGCCCTGCGGGTAGCCCTCGGGCGAGTCCTCCCACTGCTCCTGCCGACCGAGCGCGGTCAGGTCGAGGTAGCTCCAGGTGCCGCCCATCGGCTCGTCGCCGCGGTTGTTGACGAAGTAGGTGCGGAACACGCGGTCGCCCTCGCGGATGAACGCGTTGGTGCCGTGCCACTCGGCCACGCCGAAGTCGGCGTCGAACCCGTCGGTCGTGGTGTGCCAGGGCATCGTCCAGCCCATGCGCGCCTTCAGCCGCCCGATGTCCGGCTGCGGCGCGCGGGAGGCGAAGACGAGGGTCGTGTCCCGGGCGTTGAGGTGGGCGACGTGGGCGACCTGGTCCGCGACCAGCGAGCAGCCCTGGCAGGCGCGGTCCGGCCAGCCGGACACGCCGGGCTCGAAGAACGCGCGGTAGACGATCAGCTGACGGCGGCCCTCGAACAGGTCGAGCAGGGTCCGCGGGCCGTGCGCCGTGTCGAACGAGTAGTCCCGCTCGACCGCCAGCCGGGGCATCCGCCGGCGCTCGGCGGCCAGCGCGTCGCGGGCGCGGGTGAGTTCCTTCTCCCGCACCAGGAGGGCCTGGCGCGCCGCCTCCCACTCCGCCGGCGGGACGATCGGGGGTGTCCTCATCCTGTGCTCGCTCTCGGGTCGGTGGTCACGGGTCGGTGGTCACGGGTCGGTCCGGGCGGACCGGTCGAGGTGGTCCTTCAACGCGCCGAGCGGTCCGTCCCAGTCGCGGGCCAGCGCGGCCAGGAACTGCTGGGCCACCCGCATGGGCGCCGAGCGCAGCCGGTAGCGGACCCGGCGCCGCTCCCCCGGCTCGGCCGTCACCAGGCCGGCCTCGGTCAGCAGGGCCAGGTGCTTGGCGATCGCCTGCCTGGTGATGGGCAGGCGGGTCGCCAGGTCCGTGGCCGTGGCGGGTCCGCGGGCGGCCAGCTCGGCCAGGATCCCGCGCCGGCTCGGGTCTGCCAACGCGGTGAAGACCTGCTCGGCGATCGCCTCGGCGTCAGGCCGCATCGAGGTGGGCGACCAGCTCGCCCAGCTCGTTCGTCCAGCCCTCCACGTGGCTGTCGTACGCCTTGCCGTGGTCGTCCTCCACCAGCTGGGCGAACCCGGCCTCGACCACGAGCAGCCGCGTGCCGCCGGGGATCGGTTCGAGCCGGAACTCGACGCAGGTGCGGCGCGGGTCGTCCGCCGGCAGCCCGGAGACCGGCCAGGTGAACGCGAACACCGACGGCTCCTCGACCCGCTCCACGCGCAGCTCGCACACCGGGCCGCCCTCCCACGACATCCGGATCACCCCGCCCTCGCGCAGGTCGACCGTCGCCTCCTCGCCGAACCAGCCGCTCAACCCCTCGGCGGTGGTCAGCGCGGCCCACACCTCGCGCGGCGGGTGGGCCAGTTCGAGCGTGCGTTCGATGCGATCGGGAAAGCCCACGACAACCTCCGGTTGCAACTGTTCGGTTGCGACCGTATGGCAACCGCTCGGTTGCGTCAACGGCATCGTCCCGGCCGGCACCCGACCCCTGGATTCCGCCCCGACCTGAACCGGGGCCGTGACCGGGCCGTAATCGTCGTTGGAGCGATCGACGGACCGAGGAGGAGTTGAGTGTGATCCAACGAAACCGCGTCGCCATCGCCGTCGCGGCCGGCCTGGTGGCCGTGCTCGCGCTGGTCGTGTGGACGTCCAACACCACCGTGCTGCGGGGCACCACCGTGGCGCAGACCGAACTGGTGGACGCCGGGGCGCAGGACGGGTACGAGGCGCCGCTGGCCCCCGCCACCAGCGAGGAGGCCGTCCCGGACGAGGAGGACGCGGCCGAGGACGCCCCGGTCGAGGAGGCGGCGTCGGCGCCGGAGGCCCAGGCCGCGCCCGCCGGTCCGCAGATCACCCTGGTCGGCAAGAGCGTGCCGCGCATGGGCGATGTCGTGCAGGACGGCGACGGCCGCACGCTGTACCGGTTCGACAAGGACACGCCGGACCCGGCGAAGTCCAACTGCGAGGGCCAGTGCGCGGTCACCTGGCCGCCGCTGCTGACCAACGGCGACGAGCCGCAGCTCCGGGGCGTCGACCCGGAGCTGGTGTCGACGGTCGAGCGCGCCGACGGTTCCGAGCAGGTCACCCTGGACGGCTGGCCGCTCTACACCTACGCCAAGGACGAGGCGCCGGGCCAGTGGAAGGGCCAGGGCGTCGGTGGCACGTGGTTCGTGGTGCAGCCCAACGGCAAGCGGAACGTCGAGTGCCTGCCTCCGGGGGTGACCGCACCGGCCGCGTGAGGTCCACCGCGGAACGCCCTGATCCCCCGGCTGGGGTTGGCCGGGGGATCAGGGCGTTGCGTGGCGGGCGCCGGGGTCAGGGAACCCGGACCGCCCTCACAGGTTCGGGTACAGCGGGTGCTTGGCCGCCAGCACGTCCACGCGCGCCCGCAGCTCCGCCAGGTCCGGCGACGGCTGGAGGGCGGCCGCGACGACGTCGGCCACCTCGGTGAAGTCCGCCGCGCCGAAACCGCGCGTGGCCAGGGCGGGCGTGCCGATGCGCAGGCCGGAGGTGACCATCGGCGGGCGGGGGTCGTTCGGCACCGCGTTGCGGTTGACCGTGATGCCGACCTCGTGCAGCCGGTCCTCCGCCTGCTTGCCGTCCAGTTCGGACGCCACCAGGTCGACCAGCACCAGGTGCACGTCCGTGCCGCCGGTGAGCACCTTCACCCCGGCCGCGGCCGCGTCGGGCTGCGACAGGCGCTCGGCGAGGATCTTCGCGCCCTCGACCGTGCGGCGCTGGCGGTCGACGAACTCCGGCGACGCGGCGTGCTTGAACGCCACCGCCTTGCCCGCGATCACGTGCTCCAGCGGGCCGCCCTGCTGGCCCGGGAACACCGCCGAGTTGATCTTCTTGGCGAGGTCGGCCTCGTTGGTCAGGATCACCCCGCCGCGCGGGCCGCCCAGCGTCTTGTGCGTGGTGGTGGTCACCACGTGCGCGTGCGGCACCGGGCTGGGGTGCAGGCCCGCCGCCACCAGGCCGGCGAAGTGCGCCATGTCCACCATCAGGTAGGCGCCGACCTCGTCGGCGATGCGGCGGAACTCCGCGAAGTCCAGCTGGCGCGGGTAGGCCGACCAGCCGGCCACGATCAGCTTCGGCCGGTGCTCCAGGGCCAGCCGCTCGACCTCGGCCATGTCGACCCGGCCGTCGGACTCGGCCACGTGGTAGGGCACGACGTGGTAGAGCTTGCCGGAGAAGTTGATCCGCATGCCGTGGGTCAGGTGGCCGCCGTGCGCCAGGTCCAGGCCCAGGATCGTGTCGCCGGGCTGGAGCAGGGCGAACATCGCGCACGCGTTGGCCTGCGCGCCCGAGTGCGGCTGCACGTTGGCGAAGCCCGCGCCGAACAGCTCCTTGACCCGCTCGATGGCCAGCCGCTCGACGACGTCGACGTTCTCGCAGCCGCCGTAGTAGCGGCGGCCCGGGTAGCCCTCGGCGTACTTGTTGGTCAGCACCGACCCCTGCGCCTGGAGCACCGACACCGGCGTGAAGTTCTCGGAGGCGATCATCTCCAGCGTGCTCTGCTGCCGGTGCAGCTCGGCGGCCACCGCGTTCGCGACCTCCGGGTCGAACTCCGCGAGGGACGTGGTGAAGTGCTCGGACATGTGGATCTTTCTCCTGTCAGCTGGTGCGCTTGTAGAACGGCAGGGCGACGACCTCCACCGGCTCGTGCTTGCCCCGGACGTCGACGAACAGCGGCGTGCCCGGCCGGGTGTGGTCGACGGCCACGTAGGCCATCGCCACCGAGTAGCCCAGCGTCGGCGACAGGGCGCCGCTGGTGACCTCGCCGATCGGGTCGCCCGCCGCGTCCAGCACCGGGTAACCGTGCCTCGGCGCGCGGCGCGAGGTGGTCTTCAGGCCGACCAGGGCGGTGTCCACGCCCCGCTCGGCGGCGGCGGCCAGCGCCTCGCGGCCGACGAAGTCGCCCGGCTTGTCGAGCTTGACCACCCGGCCCAGGTTCGCGTGGAACGGGGTGCGGCCCCGGCCCAGCTCGTTGCCGTACAGCGGCATCCCCGCCTCCAGGCGCAGGGTGTCGCGGCAGCCCAGGCCGGCGGGCCGCAGGTCGTGCGGCGCGCCCGCCTCCAGCAGCGCCCGCCACACGGGTGCGGCGTTGTCGGGGGCGGTGAACAGCTCGAAGCCGTCCTCGCCGGTGTAGCCGGTGCGGGCGAGCAGCACGGGCCGGCCCGCCACCTCGGTCCGGTAGGAGGCGTAGTACTTGACCGTCGACAGGTCGGTGGGGGTGAGGCCGGCGAGGATCGCGGTGGAGTTCGGGCCCTGCACGGCCAGCAGGGCGTAGTCCGCGGACCGGTCCTCGACGGTGGTGTCGAAGCCCGCGGCGCGCTCGACCAGCGCCCCGTGCACGACGGCCGCGTTGGAGGCGTTGGCCACGACCAGGTACTCCTGCTCGCCCAGGCGGTAGACGATCAGGTCGTCGACCACGCCGCCGTCGGCCTCGCAGATCATCGTGTAGCGGGCGCGGCCGACGCCGATCGCGGAGGCGTGCCCGACCAGGGCGTGGTCCAGCGCGGCGCCCGCCCCGGGCCCGGTGAGCACGATCTCGCCCATGTGGGTCAGGTCGAACAGACCCGCCGACGTGCGCACGGCGTGGTGCTCGGCCAGCTCGCTGTCGTAGCGCAGCGGCATCCGCCAGCCCGCGAAGTCGGTGAACATGGCGCCCAGCGCCTCGTGCTCGGCGTGCAGCGGCGTGCGGCGGCTTTCCATCGGGCGGGGTCCTCCCTGGGTGCGGACATGCCGGTAGCGCCGACCGGTCGGGTCGGCGGGGCACGGGTGAAGGATGGCACGGTCCACCGGAGACTCCTCGTCGAGTGAGCCTCCCCCTCTGTCATGAGCCTGAGAGCTTCGCCGCCGTGGGGCGGCTTGCACCGTGGGCGAGGCGCGCCGGGGCGCCTGCTTTCCAGAGTTGCCCACGTCGGCGGTAGCTGTGCCTGAGAGATTCCGGGGAGGAGTTGCTCCTTCGGCGCCCCGGCTTGCCCGGGGACTCTCCCGCTCGACGTCGATGGCCGTGTTCAGTTGGTACCGCCAGACGCTAGGCGGGCCCGGGGGTCCGGTCAACCCTGGTCACAGGGCCTTGCCGGTCCGGACGCCCTCCACGACCCTGCGCTCGGCGTAGAACGACACGAACGGGATCGTGCCGGCGAGCAGCACCAGGGCCGTGCCCTTGATCGACCAGCGGGCCTTGAGCGCCAGGTCGACGGTCAGCACCAGGTAGACCGCGTAGAGGAAGCCGTGCACCGGGCCGACGACCCGCATCATGGTCTCGGAGTCGCCCACGTACTTGGCGAACATGGCCGCCACGAGCAGCAGCAGGCCGACACCGACCACGTAAGCCATGAACCGGAACCTGGTCAACGCGCCGTCCATCGCCCTACCCCTGCCTCACCGCTGGTCCCGCGCGTGCAACTCGGCGAGCATCCGGTTGTAGGCCGCCAGCTCGTCGTCCTGGTCTTCGCGCGCTCTCCTGACGGGCCCAACCGTAACGACCCGCTCCACCGGCTCCGCCACCGGCTCCTCGGGTCGGTCGTCGGTCGGTGAACCGGCCGCCTCCGCCTTGCGCCGGGCGTCCAGCTTGCGGATGCGCCACACCATGAAGGCGGGGAAGAGGCCGAACAGGGGCCACTGGAAGACGTAGCCGAGGTTCTGGAACGTGCCGCCGGCCCGGGAGAACCGCTCCCACTGCCAGTAGGCCAGACCGCAGCACACGATCAGGGAGGCCACGCAGACCAGCGCGATGGCGACTCGCTTGGGGGTGATGAGGCCCGGCACGCCTCCAGGGTACTTCGCCCGCCGGGGTACTTCGCCCGCCGGACCGGGTCGGCGGTCGGGTTTGCCGGTCTTGCCGGTTCACCCGCGCGCACGGGTCGGTGGGGCTGGGGCCGGGGTTTCCGGACCGGGGATCCCGAGCGGCGACTGGGCCGGGCGGGGATCCCGGGGGATCCCGGACGGGGTCCGGGGTGGAGATCCCGGAGGGGATCCGGTTGCGGATCCCGGTCGGGGTCTCGGGCGAGGGCTCCTCCCACAGGAGCCCGTCCCTCGGGCGTGGGCTCCCTGACCACAGGAGCCCGTCCCTTCTTCGATCGGACTAGGCGACGCCGTCCCGGCGTTGCCTCTGCAACCTGGCCACGCACCAGGCCGCCGCACTCCCCCGACGCAGGTGCTGGAGCACCGTCATCGGCCCGAGCCGACGACCGAGGTCGGCGGGCGAGAGCCCGGCCGCCCGGTAGTCCAGAGCGCGCTGGTCCAGCGGGCTGATGCCCGCGTCCCACCACTGCTCCGCCTCGGACAGGTCGCCCACCAGCTGCCAGTAGCTGGCCGCGGCCGCGAGCAGGGCCTCGGGCACCTCGGGCGCCCGCTTCCGCATCGCCGCCACGTAGGCGGGGTCCGCGGACTCGACCCGCACCAGGCCCCGGGGACCACCACTCGCCCGCTGCACGGGGATTCCCGGAGAGGGCGGGGCTTCCGCGAGCCACGCGTCCTTGATCCGGTTCACCTCCTGCATCTCGGCGTCGTCCGAGCGCTCAGCCGCCCACTGCCTCAGCAGCTCGTCGACTCCGGAGTCCTCGACCATTCTGCCTCCTCGTCGGTCGAAGATCAGCCAATGCAGCGCACCGTATTAGCGGGTACCGACAACCGCTAGACCCCGGTTTGTCAAAAACCCTGTTACCAGCGCGTTATAGCCCTCATTCCACCCGTACGGTCCAACGAAGAGGCCCTGATGTCACCGACCGTCACCGCATTGAGCGGACCGGCCGTGGGGCTAGGCGAAGAGGCTGCGGACGAAGGTGATGATCGACTCTGCGCCCTGCTCAAGCCACCCGAGGCCGGTGCGCACACCTTCGGCCGACTCGTTCGGCTGGGTGATCAGGAGGAACAGCACCAGCGCGACCGCCGCCAGCGTCAGCACCTTCTTGACGTTCACTGATCGGTCTCCGTCCGTTCACAAGGCAGGGCCGGCAGGTGCCGTGCCCGTCGCGTCACCCGACATGGTCCCTCATTCACCCGGATGACGAACCTCCAACCCACCGGCATCCCCCGACCGGCAGGCGCGGCGACCACACAACCGCACCCTCACCCCGTCTGGTGTCACCCGAACGGACGATCAAGGGGACCAGCGGTCCCGCCGATCACCTAGGTATCGGGCACTCGCCCATCCCCTGGCACGAACCCCGGAGTTGAGCGACACCATCACGTCCGTAGTGCTCCTCACCTGTTTGCGGCGGCTCACGCACCGAGCGTGACAAAGGCCGATGGCGGCCGCCGCTATTTTAACCACCTCTTCAGGTGATTTTTCGCGCCCATTCACGATCACCGGACCGACCGGAACGACCGGATTACCCGGAACGACGCGGACGGGACCCGGTAACCGGGGCCACCCCATGGGGCGAACCCCACCGCGAGGTGGTGTGAGGCGAGCGAGCGAGGGCCACCGAAGGCTCAACTCAGCCGAGACGCCCAGGTCGGCGCGCCCCGCGCTCCGCCGAACCACCCGGCCACCCGGCACCTCAGCAGGCCGTCGACCACCCGCGCGCCGAGCACCCGGCACCTCAGCAGGCCGTCGAAGGCCCCGGGCTCCGCCGGACCACCCGGCCGCCGAACCACCCAGCCCCCTCAGCCGACCACCCCGGCCCGCCGCAGCTCGGCCACCTCCTCCACCGTCAACCCCAGCTCCCCCAGCACCACCCCCGTGTGCTCACCCACCACGGGCGGCGGCGCGGGCACGTCCGCCGGCGTCCGGTCGAACCGCGGCGCGGGCGCGGGCTGCGCCACCCCGCCGACCCGCACGAACGCCCCGCGCTCCGCGTTGTGCCCGTACCCCGGCGCCTCGCCGGGGGCCAGCACCGGCGCCAGGCACGCGTCCGTCCCCTCCGCCAGCGCCGCCCACTCGTCCCGCGTCCGGGTGGCCACCGCCGCCGCGATCCGGGTCCTCAGCGCCGGCCAGTTCGCCGGGTCGTGCCTGCTCGGCACGTCCCCGTCGGCCAGCCCGAGCACGGCCAGCAGCTCGACGTAGAACTTCTCCTCCAGCGCCCCGACGCTGACGTACTTCCCGTCGGCCGCCTCGTACACGTCGTAGAACGGCGCCCCGCCGTCCAGCAGGTTCTCGCCGCGGCCCCCCGGCCACGCCCCCGCCGCCGACATCCCGTGCAGGAACGTGGTCAGCAGCGCCGCACCGTCGACCATCGCCGCGTCCACCACCTGCCCCCGCCCGGACCGGTCCCGCTCGTACACCGCGGCCAGCAGCCCGAGCGCCAGCAGCAGCCCGCCGCCGCCGAAGTCGCCCACCACGTTCAGCGGCACGGTCGGCGGCGCGCCCGCCCGGCCGATCGGCTCCAGCGCCCCGGCCACCGCGATGTAGTTGATGTCGTGCCCCGCCCGGTCGGCCAGCGGGCCGGTCTGCCCCCACCCGGTCATCCGCCCGTAGACCAGGCGCGGGTTGCGGGCCAGGCACTGCGCGGGCCCGACGCCCAGCCTCTCCGCCACCCCCGGCCGGAAGCCCTCGACCAGCACGTCCGACCGCGCGACCAGCCGGAGCACCAGGTCGACGCCCTCCGGGCGGCGCAGGTCCACGCCGATCGACCGGCGCCCGCGCCCGAGCACGTCGCCGGGCACCGCCGCGGCGCCGCCGACGCGGTCGACCCTGGTCACGGACGCGCCCAGGTCCGCCAGCACCATGCAGCCGAACGGCGCGGGCGCCAGCCCGGCCAGCTCGACGACCTCCAGCCCCTCCAGCGGCCCGGCCACCTAGAGGGACCTCGCGATGATTTCCTTCATGATCTCGTTCGTCCCGCCGTAGATCTTCTGCACGCGCGCGTCCGCCCACGCGCGCGCGATGGGGTACTCCGTCATGTAGCCGTAGCCGCCGAAGAGCTGGACGCACTCGTCGACCACCCGGCACAGGCGCTCGGTCGACCACCACTTGGCCATCGCCGCCGTGGGCACGTCCAGCCGACCGGCCAGGTGCTCGACCACGCACTCGTCGACGAACGCCCTGGTCACGCGCGCCTCGGTGGCGCACTCGGCCAGCGTGAACCGGGTGTTCTGGAACTTGATCAGCTCCCGCCCGAACGCCGTCCGCTCCTTGACGTAGGCCAGGGTCAGGTCCACCGCCGCCTCGATGCCCGCGACGGAGGCCACCGCGATGATCAGCCGCTCCTGCGGCAGCTGCTGCATGAGCTGGACGAACCCCTGGCCCTCGCCGGTGCCCAGCAGGTTCCCGGCGGGCACCCGGACGTCGTCGAAGAACAGCTCGGCGGTGTCCTGCCCCTTGAGCCCCACCTTGTCGAGCACGCGGCCCCGGCGGAAGCCGGGCGCGGACGCGGTCTCCACGACCAGCAGGGAGATGCCCGTGGCGCCCTGGGAGGGGTCGGTCTTGGCGACCACGACCACCAGGTCGGCCTGCGCGCCGTTGGTGATGAACGTCTTGGAGCCGGTGAGCACGTACTCGTCGCCGCGCCGCAGCGCCCGCGTCCGGATGTTCTGGAGGTCGGACCCGCCGCCGGGCTCGGACATGGCGATCGCGCCCACGTACTCGCCGGAGGCGAGCTTCGGCAGCCACCGGTGCTTCTGCTCCTCGGTGCCGTAGGCGAGGAGGTAGTGCGCGACGATCCCGCTGTGCACGCTGTTGCCCCACGAGCTGTCGCCGGCCCGCGCCTGCTCCTCCAGCAGCACCGCCTCGTGCGCGAAGGTGCCGCCACCGCCGCCGTACTCCTCGGGGATCGACGCGCACATCAGGCCAAGCTCGCCGGCCTTGTGCCAGAACTCCCGGTCGACCTGCTTCTGCGCGGCCCAGCGCTCCTGGTGCGGGACGGCCTCCCTGGCGAAGAACGCGCGGGCCAGCTCGCGCAGCTGGTCCAGGTCCTCGGTCATCCACGGTGAACGGCGAGTCGGCATGGTGTCGACGGTGCCACCGACCGGTCGGGTCCGCCATGACCGGGGCCGACCACTCCGGTCGGAAATCGTGAGCGCGATTGTCAGACCGGTGCGCCAGACTGGACGGCGTGAAGGTGAGGCGGCTGACGCCGGAGGACTGGGCCACGTGGCGGGACATCCGGCTCACCGCACTGCGCAGCGACCCCGCGGCCTTCGGCGCGGCGCTGGCCCACGAGCAGGGCGTGGACGAGGCGTGGTGGCGCGCGTTCCTGGACCCGGCGCGCGGGGTGAAGGTGATCGCGGAGGCGCCGGAGCCGGTCGCGCTGGTCGCCGGCGTGCCCCACGAAGACCACTCGGACGTGTTGTACCTGTACTCGATGTGGGTGAAGCCGGAGTTCCGGGGGCGGGGCGTGGGCGCGGCGCTGGTCGGCGAGGTGCTGGCGTGGGCGCGGGAGCACGGGTGGGCGCGCGTGCGGCTGCGCGTGTTCCGGGGCAACCGGGTGGCGCGCCGGCTGTACGAGCGGCTCGGGTTCGTCGGGAACGGCGACAGCGAGGTCATGGAGTACGAGGTGAGCTAATAAGTCACCTGCCGCGGTCATGGGCCCGCCCCGGCGCGGACCCTACCGTGGGGAGCATGAGCGAAGCCTTGATCTTCGACGCGGTGCGCACACCGCGTGGCCGGGGGAAGCGTGGTTCGCTGCACTCGGTCAAGCCGATCACCCTGGCCTCCGGGGTGCTCGCGGCGCTGGCCCGGCGCAACGACCTGGACACCTCGGCCGTGGACGACGTGGTGTTCGGCGTCGTCTCGCCGGTCGGGGAGCAGGGCGCGGACATCGCGCGCACGGCGGTGCTCGCGGCGGGCTGGGACCTGCGGCCCGCGGGCGTGCAGCTCAACCGGTTCTGCGCCTCGGGCCTGGAGTCGGTGAACCTGGCGGCGGCGAAGGTGGCGTCCGGGTTCGAGGACCTGGTGGTCGCGGGCGGCGTCGAGTCGATGTCGCGGGTGCCCATGGGCTCCGACGGCGGCGCGTGGATGGCCGACCCCGAGACGAACCTGGCCACCCACTTCGTGCCGCAGGGCGTGAGCGCCGACCTGATCGCCACCCTGGAGGGCTTCGGCCGCGAGGACGTGGACGCCTACGCGCTGCGCTCCCACCAGCGCGCGACCCTGGCCCGCGACAAGGGGCACTTCGACCGGTCGTTGGTCCCGGTGGTCGACCGCAACGGCGCGGTGGTCCTCGACCACGACGAGGCGATCCGCCCGGAGACGACGATGGAGGGCCTGGGCAGGCTCAAGCCGTCCTTCGCCTTCCACGGCGACCTGGGCTTCGACGCGGTGGCCATCGACCGCTACCCCGCCGTCGAGCGCATCGAGCACGTCCACACCCCGGGCAACTCGTCGCAGATCGTGGACGGCGCGGCGGCGATGCTGATCGGCAGCGCCCGCATCGGCCGGGAGCTGGGCCTGACGCCGCGCGCGCGGATCACCGCCACGGCCGTGGTCGGCACCGAGCCCACGATCATGCTCACCGGTCCCGCGCCCGCCGCCCGCAAGGCGCTGGAGAAGGCGCGGCTGACCGTCGAGGACATCGACCTGTTCGAGATCAACGAGGCGTTCTCGTCGGTGGTGCTGCGGTTCCAGCGGGAGCTGGACCTGCCCGACGAGAAGGTCAACGTCAACGGCGGCGCGATCGCGCTGGGCCACCCGCTGGGCGCGACCGGCTGCATGATCCTCGGCACCCTGCTCGACGAGCTGGAGCGCCGGGACCTGCGCCGGGGCCTGGCCACGCTGTGCGTGGGCGGCGGCATGGGCATCGCGACGATCATCGAGAGGGTGTAGATGACCATCCACTTCGAGCGCGACGATGAGGGGATCGTCACGCTCACCCTGGACATGCCGGGTTCGGCGAACGTGATGAACGCCGAGTACCACCGGCTGATGGGCGAGGCGGTCGCGCGGCTGGAGGCCGAGCGCGAGGGGATCACCGGTGTCGTGCTGACCTCGGCGAAGAAGACCTTCTTCGCCGGCGGCGACCTCAACGTGCTGGTCCGGATCACCCCGGACAACGCCGCCGAGGCGCTGGGGTTCCTGGAGGACATCAAGGGCCAGCTGCGGCGCCTGGAGCGGCTGGGCAGGCCGGTCGTGGCGGCGATCAACGGCTCCGCGCTCGGCGGCGGGTTCGAGATCGCGCTGGCCTGCCACCATCGGGTGGCGCTGGACGACGACCGGATCAGGATCGGCCTGCCGGAGGCGACGCTGGGGCTGCTGCCCGGCGCGGGCGGCGTGACGCGCCTGGTGCGGCTGCTGGGCGTGCAGCCGGCGCTGCCGCTGCTGATGGAGGGCAGGCAGCTGCGCCCGGCGCGGGCGCTCCAGGCCGGGATGGTGCACGAGCTGGCGGCCACCCGCGAGGAGCTGGTGGCGAAGGCGCGGGCCTGGATCAGGGCCAACCCGGAGCCCGTGCAGCCGTGGGACGGGCCCGGGTACGCCGTGCCCGACGTGCGGGTGGGCGACCCCAACCTCTACGGGCTGCTGGCCGCCGCGCCCGCCGTGCTGCGGAAGAAGACCCACGGCGTGTTCCCGGCACCGGAGCGGATCCTGGCCGCGGCCGTCGAGGGCGCGCTGGTGGACTTCGACACGGCGCTCGTGGTCGAGGCCCGCTACTTCGTCGAGCTGGTCACCGGCCAGGTCGCCAAGAACATGATCAACACCTTCTGGTTCCAGCTCAACGGGATCACCGCGGGCGGGTCCCGCCCGGCCGGGGTCGAGCGGACGGCGGTGACCAGGGTCGGCGTGCTCGGCGCGGGCATGATGGGCTCGGGCATCGCCGAGGTCAGCGCCAAGGCCGGGATCGAGGTCGTGCTCAAGGACGTGACGCTGGAGGCCGCCCGCAGGGGCGCGGGCGGCACGCCCGGAATCACCCCCACCGACTCCGACGCCGACCTGGCGGGCTGCGACCTGGTCATCGAGGCCGTGTTCGAGGACCGGGAGCTGAAGCACCGGGTGCTGCCCGCGGCCGAGGCGTCGGCCCTGCCGGACGCGGTGATCGCGTCGAACACCTCCACGCTGCCGATCACCGGCCTGGCCTCGGCCGTGTCGGACCCGACCAGGTTCATCGGCCTGCACTTCTTCTCGCCGGTGCCGAGGATGCGGCTGGTGGAGATCATCCGCGGCGAGAAGACCTCGGACGAGACGCTGGCGCGCGCGTTCGACTACGTGATCCGGATCGGCAAGACCCCGATCGTGGTCAACGACAGCCGCGGCTTCTACACCTCGCGGACGTTCGGCACCTACGTCACCGAGGCCGTGTCGATGGTGGCCGAGGGCGTGGCGCCGGCGCTGGTCGAGAACGTGGCCCGGCGCGCCGGCATGGCCGTGGGCCCGCTGGCGGTGTCCGACGAGGTCACGCTGACCCTGCCGCTCCGGATCCGGGACCAGACCCTGGCCGACGACCCGGCGAACGCCGGCGCGCTGGGCGACCACCCGGCGTTCGCGGTGCTGGAGGAGCTGGTGGCCGGCGGGCGCACCGGCAAGGCCGGCGGCGCCGGGTTCTACGAGTACCCGGAGGGCGGGAGGAAGTTCCTGTGGCCGGGGCTCCGGCGCTGGGCCGGGGCCGACGCGGGCGTGACCGAGCGGGACGTGGAGGACCGGCTGCTGTTCATCCAGTCGCTGGAGACGATCCGCTGCCTGGACGAGGGCGTGCTGACCTCGGTGGGCGACGCGAACGTGGGCAGCGTCCTCGGGTTCGGCTTCGCCCCGTGGAGCGGCGGCACGGTGCAGTTCGTCAACTCGTACGGGTTGCGCGAGTTCGTGGAGCGGGCGGACTACCTGGCCGACACCTACGGCGAGCGCTTCCGGCCGCCGACGTCGCTGCGCGAGCGCGCGGCGCGCGGCGAGGCGTACTGATCAGCCGTCGCGGTGCGGCGGGGCGGCCCCGGTGCGGTAGGCGCCGGGGCTGCTGCCCGTCCACCGCTTGAACGCCCGGTGGAAGGCGCTGGCCTCGGAGAACCCCAGCCGCAGCGCCAGCTCCTCCACCGACTCGCCGCCGCGCACCAGGCTCGCCACCGCCTGGTCGCGCAGCAGCTGCTCGCGCACCTCGCGGAACGACGTGCCCTCGGCGGCGAGCTTGCGCCGCAGCGTGGGCGCGCTGACCCCCAGGCGCGCGGCCACGTTGTCCAGGCCGGACACCCCGCCGCCGAGCACGCGGCGCACCTGGCTGGAGGCGTCCGCGCCGTAGTCGCGGCGCGACAGCAGCTCGGCCGGCGAGCCCCGCAGGAACCGCTTCAGCGCCGCCTCGTCCTGGACCACCGGCATCCGCAGGAAGCGGGTGTCGAAGCGCAGCGTGGTGGTCGGCGCGCCGAACCGCAGGGGCGCGCCGAAGATCAGGTGGTACTCGGCGGCGTGCGGCGGCTCGGGGTAGGCGAGGTCGACGCCGCGCAGCGGGATGCGCCGCCCGATCAGCCAGGACGAGAACCGGTGCCACAGCACCAGCAGCGACTCGACCAGGAACCGGTCCGGGTCGTCCACGCCCGCGGCGTCCAGGGTGAACGCGGCCGTGCCGTCCCGCTCGTCCAGCGCCATGGCGGGCCGGACGTCGAACAGCCCGTAGAACGCCAGGCCGCGGCCGAGCGCCTCCTCCAGCGAGGCGCAGTGCACCGCGAGCAGGCACATCGTGGGGAAGGTCCCGCGCTTGCTCGGCTGCGGACCCAGGCCCATGAACTCGTCGTCCAGGACCTCCCAGAGCACCTGGACCAGCCTCGTGTACTGGGCGGGGGTGATGCGGGCCCGCCCGTCGGCCAGCAGGGCCTCGCCGATGCCGGCCGGGCCCAGGAACTCCCCGGCGGCGTGGCCGCGGCGCAGGGCTCCGCGCAGGGCGGCGTGCACGTAGTGGATGGCGATGGTCCGGGTGAGCATCACCGTCCAGTGTGCCCGATCGGGCGTGCCGCCCGAAGTGCCGTGGGCGACGGCGCGGCGTGGGGAGAGAGAGGCGGTGCCGCGCCGCCGCCAACGGGTGGCCCACCCCAGTGAGCCGGCTCCTCGTCGATGGGGCATCCGCCCGCCCACCAACGAGGGACGTTGTGGTACCCATCACTCTAAGTGGTCTAGACCAGATACGTCAATACGGCGAAAAGGCTATATGTGGCCCAGACCACTACTCCGTGTTTCCGCTGCGTGTCAGGCGTGTACCAGCGGCGCTACGCCGAAACCCTCGGCGAACCGCTGGCACCAGATCACGACGCTGCGGACCGCGGACAGGTCCGTGCCGGCGGGCACCTCGTACACCTGGTTGCCCCGGTTCGCCTTCAACTTGCCCAGGCTGGTGAAGCCGGAGGCGAACGCGGCCTCCTCCGCCTCGGCGGGCTGCGCCGACAGGTAGACGTACAGGTCGGGGCCGTCCGTGGTGTCCAGGGCCTCGAACTGCACCGCGTGCCCGCCGCCCGGCAGCCGGACCAGGGAGGCGCTGCCGCTGGTGGCGTAGCCGATCGCCCGGAACGGGCCGGAGGCCACCACGACCGGGCCCGCCGGCGGCGGCGACGTGGTCGGAACCGCCCGGTCCGCGGCGCTGCTCGTGCTCGCGCTCGTGGTGCTCACCGGCACCAGGAGCGCCTCGTCGGCGGTCCGGTCCGTCCACAACCGCCACGGCTGGAACAGGGACAGACCCACCACCAGCGCCACCACCACGACGCCCGCCACACCGACCACCACTGCTCGCTTGGACATCCCACACCTTCCGAAGTCGTCTTCGGGGACAACCCTGGCGAAACGGACGGCGGCGCGGGGCCCGAACCGCCTTACGAAGTTCTGACGTGCGGCGGGCGGCGTTGTTAGGGTCGCCGCGTGGACGAACGGGCCGGGCTGGCGATCGTGTGCGCGCTGATGGTCGGCTGCGCCGCGTTCGGGCCGTTCCCGCACCCGGTGCCGCTGCTGTTCGCGATCTCGGCCGCCGCCGCGGCCAACGCCGCGTTCCCGCTGATGCGCACCTTCGGCGCGGCCCTGCTCGGCGGGGTGGCCGCGACGGGCATCGCGCTCGCGCCGATCGCCTACGTCACCTGCTCGACCGGGAAGTTCACCGACGTCTTCGCCTGCGCGGGTGACGCGCCGACCTGGCACATGACCGGGTCGGTGCTGGTGGCGGGCCTGTCCGGGGCGGGGTTGGTGCTGGCCCGCGTGCTGGGCACGGCGGCGCTGGAGCGGCGGTTGGCGGCGGTGCGACCCCGTGGGGAACCGGGGTGAACCCCGTCCACGACCCGGGAACCGGCACGTGGTCCGGACCACCCCGCACGCCGTGCGCTCGCCCCACCGCAGGACGCCCGATCGGGTGTATCAGCCTGGGCGCGCCGGCCGCCGATACTCCTGGTGAACGGGTGCGGTCGGCCGGCGGGGAACCGGGCGCCGGCACCGCCGGGCCGCTCGGCTCGTCGACCGCGGCGGCGCGGAAAGCCCGTGCTCAGCGGGGCGGACCGGCGGCGGGGCGCCCGGCGTGGAGCGGGTTCCGACCACGGGGCGGTACTGTTCAGCCGCTCACCTCGCGCGACAAGTGCGTTCTGTGAAGGAGGCTCGCTGTGCGGGTGCTGTGGGCGACGTGCGGCCTGGCCGTGGCGGCGTCGGCGCTGACGGGTGTCCTCATCGGGGTGTACATCGACGGGGTGAACGACCAGGAGCAGGCCGACATGCCGGTCTCCACGTGGATCACCGAGCGGCCCTCCACCTCGACCAGCGCGTCCGCGTCGTCGAGCGGGGCGGCCCTGGACGCGCTGTCCCCCACGCCGAGCTCCACGACCACCACCAGGCCCACCACGACGACGAAGGCGCCCGCCGCCACGCCGCCGCCCGAGCGCGAGCCGACCACCGAGGCGCCGCCGGCGACGACCACCACCACGCCGTCGGCCCGCAGCACCGCCTGGCCGTGCAGCCCCCTCAACCCGCTGCCGCCACCGCACTGCGACGACTGACCTACTCCCGGGTGAAGAACTCGGGGGTCCTGGACGTACGACTCACGCGGCCTGGACGTACGACTCACGCGCGAGTCGTACGTCCAGGCCCGGCGTGTCGTACGTTCGGGCCCGGTGAGTTCAGCGTTCGGGACGGGCGCCGGCTCAACGGAGCCGAAACGCCCGTGTCGCCGGGCGGCAACGTCGGCCGACCAGCCTGGGGGCATGGAGCCCACACCGAAGACCTGGCGGTTGCGCGTCGAGCTGGACGACAGCCCGGGAGCCCTGGCCCGGGTGACCGTCCGGCTGGCCGGGCGGGACTGCAACGTGCTGGCCCTGTCCGTGATCCCGGTGCCCGGCGGCGTGGTCGACGAGCTGGTCGTGCGCGCCGCCCCCGGCCTGCTGCCCGCCGACCTGGTGGCCGAGGTGCGCGCGGAGGGCGGTCGGTGCGCGGGCATCACCGCCGCGGACGTGCGCGACCTGGTCGACGCCCCGACGGCGGCGCTGCGCGCGGCCGGGCAGGCGGTGCGCGACCCCGCCACCGCGTGCGAGGCGCTGCGGGTGGTGCTGGCGGCCGACTCCGTGGTGGTCGTGCCCGGATCGGCGGACGACCCGGACGACCCGGACGAGCACCACGCGCGACTGGTCGCGGGGAACGGCGTGGTCGTGGTCGCCCGGCGCGGCTGGGCACCGTTCGCGCAGGTCGAGCTGGCGCGGGCGCGGGCGCTGCTGGACCTGCTGGCCACCGGCGGAGTCCCGGTCCCGCAGCCGGCCGCGCTGCTGACCGACGACGGGATGGCGCTGGTGCTGCGGCCCGGCCGGACGGGTGACGAGGACGCCGTGGCCGACCTGCACGCCCGGTGCTCGATGGGCACCCTGTTCAACCGGTACCACGCGGGGATGCGGACGGTACCCCGGCGGTGGCTGCACCGGCTGCTCAGCCCGCCCCGGGGCACGACCACCGTGGCGCAGTGCGCCGATCGGGTGGTGGCGCTGGGCCAGCTCCTCCCGATGTCCACTCCGGACAGCGCCGAGGTGTCGCTGCTGGTGGAGGACGCCTGGCAGGGCCGGGGCGTGGGCACCGCCCTGCTCGGCGCGCTGGCCCGCGCGGCGCGGGCGGCCGGGCACCGGGAGCTGGTCGGCTGGTGCCTGCCCGCGGAGAGCGGGTTGACGCGCACGGCGACGCGCGCCGGCCTGGCCCACTCGTCCCGGCGGGAGGACGGGCTGCTGCGGGTGTCGATCTCCACGGGCCACGCCGACATCACCGGTCCGGTGCAGTCGGAGAGCGCTTCCCGGCAGGTCGCCTCGGGCTAAGCTGGGGCCGGTAAGGCGATCGTCCGAGGAGTGGTGCCCGTGTCCGTCCAGTCGCACTCAGGCACCCGACCCACGCTGGAGGACGTGGCCGCCAGGGCGGGTGTCTCCCGGGCGACGGCGTCCCGGGTGCTCAACGCCTCCCCCAGGGTCAGCCCGGAGGCGCACGAGGCGGTCACGGCGGCCGTGGTGGCGCTCGGCTACCAGCCCAACCACGCGGCGCGGGCGCTGGTGACGCGGCGCAGCGGCGCGGTCGCCGTGGTGTTCTCCGAGCCCGAGCCGAAGATCTTCGACGACCCGCACTTCGCCTGGCTGATCCGGTCCGCGGCGCGGGCGCTGGCCGACGCCGACGTGCAGATGGTGCTCATGCTGGTGCACTCGCCGCAGGACCAGGCGCGGGCCGAGCGGTTCCTGGCGGGCGGCCACGTGGACGGCGCGCTGATGTTCGCGCCGCACAAGGGCGACCAGGTGCTGACCACCGCCCGGAAGCTGCCGCTGCCGGTCGTGTACGCGGGCCGGCCGTGGGGCTCGCTGCGCGGGATGCACCTGGTGGACCACGACAACCAGGGCGGTGGGCTGCTGGCCACCGAGCACCTCCTCGCGATGGGCCGCACGAGGGTCGTCTCGGTGACCGGGCCGCTGGACGAGCACTCCGCGCGGGACCGGCTGGCCGGGTGGCAGCGGGCGGTGGGGGCCGACGAGGAGAAGACCGCGCTGATGACCGAGGACGGCGGCTTCTCCCGCGAGGGCGGCAAGCGGGCGATGGAGGCGCTGCTGGCGCGCGTGCCCGACCTCGACGCGGCGTTCATCGCCTCGGACCACATGGCGGCGGGCGCGCTGGACGCGCTGCGCGAGGCGGGCAGGCGGGTGCCGGAGGACGTCGCGGTCGTGGGCTTCGACGACCACCCGATGATCGCGCCCCACACCGCGCCGCCGCTGACCAGCGTGCGGCAGGACACCACCGCGCAGGTGCGCCACATGGTGTCGCACCTGTTGAGGCTGCTGCGGGACGAGCCGGTCAAGGCGAGGCGGGAGGTCCTGCCGACGTCGCTGGTCAAGCGCGAGTCCGCGCCGTAGGGCGGCGCGGTCGGCCCCAGGTGGCCGGTGCTGTCCGCTGCGGTCCGGTGCGGTCGGACACCCCGGGTGGTCCGGGCTGCCCGGCGCGGTCGAGCACACCGGGCAGCCCAGGCCGATCAGCCCAGGTCGTAGCCCCGCGCCGGGACGGCGTTCGCGCCGATCACCCGCGCCAGCACCCGGCCGCTCCGCTTCACGGTCCGCTCCTGCGTCGCGTAGTCCACGTGCACCACGCCGAACCGCTGGCTGTACCCCGCCGCCCACTCGAAGTTGTCCAGCAGCGACCACGCGAAGTACCCGCGCACGTCCACCCCGGCCTCGATCGCCGCGTGCACCGCCCGCAGGTGGTCGACCAGGTACCGGGTCCGCCGCTCGTCCACCACCTCGCCGTCCACCAGCTCGTCGGGGAACGCCGACCCGTTCTCGGTGATCACCAGCGGCACGGCCACGTCCCGCCCGAGCCGCCGCAGCAGCGAGGTGAACGCCGAGGCCCGCACCTCCCAGCCGAACCCGGTGACCTCGCCCTCCGGCGGCAGGAACTCCACCCCGCGCAGACCCGGGAACGGCCCCTCCGCCACCACCGACGGGTCCTCGGCCCGAGCCACCCGGGTCGGGCTGTAGTAGTTCACGCCCATCCAGTCGACCGGGGCGGCGATCGCGTCCAGGTCACCGGGCCGCACCACCGACGCCCAGTCCCCCAGCCACGCCGTGTCGGCCAGCACGTCCTCCGGGTACCCCCGCCCGGCCAGCGGGTCGAGGAACAGCCGGTTCTGGAGGCCGTCGACCTTGCGGGCCGCCTCCTCGTCCTCCGCGATCACCGCGCAGAAGTTCAGCACCACCGAGAACCGGTGCTCCGCGGACGCCTGCTCGCGCATCGCCCGCAGCGCCAGGCCGTGCCCCAGCAGCAGGTGGTGCGCGGCCTCCAGCGAGCCCTTCGGGTCGACCACGCCGGGTGCGTGGATGCCGGTGGCGTAGCCGAGGAACGCCGAGCACCACGGCTCGTTCAGCGTGGTCCACTCCCGCACGCGGTCGCCCAGGTGCGCGTGCGCCACCTGCGCGTACTCGGCGAACCGGTAGGCCGTGTCGCGGTCGCGCCACCCGCCCCGGTCCTCCAGCGCCTGCGGCAGGTCCCAGTGGTAGAGCGTCACCACGGGCTGGATGCCGCGCCCCAGCAGCTCGTCCACCAGCCGGTCGTAGAACGCGAGCCCGCGCGGCTCCACCGGGCCGGAACCCAGCGGCTGGATGCGCGGCCACGCCAGCGAGAACCGGTACGAGCCCAGGCCCAGCGACGCCATCAGCTCCACGTCGGAGGCGTAGCGGTGGTAGTGGTCGCACGCCGGGTCGCCCGTGTCGCCGCCCAGCACCGCGCCCGGTCGCGCCGCGAACGTGTCCCAGATGGACGGTCCCCGGCCGTCCTCGGTGGTCGCGCCCTCGATCTGGAACGCCGCCGTCGCCGCGCCCCAGGTGAAGCCGGGCGGGAAGCGCAGCAGGTCGACGTCGAGCGCCGGGTCCGTTGTGGTCACCGGAAAGTTCACCGAGAAGTTCACCCCTTCACCGCGCCCTGCATGAGCCCGCCGACGATCTGGCGGGCCAGCAGGACGAAGATCGCCACGACCGGCAGCACCGCGAGCGACGCGCCGGACAGCATCAGCGAGTAGTCCGTGTAGTAGCCGCTGGCCAGCGTAGAGAGCGCCACCTGCACGGTGGGGCTGTCGTTCGGGTCCAGCACGATCAGCGGCCAGAAGAAGTCGTTCCACGCCGTCATGAACGTGAACATGCCCATCACCGCCGCCTGCGGCCGCACCGCCGGGAACGCCACGTGCCAGAACGTCCGCAGCACGTTGCAGCCGTCCACCCGCGCCGCCTCGACCAGCTCGTACGGCACGGACTCCTCGCACGCCTGCCGCATCCAGAACACCGAGAACGCGCCGATCAGGGCGGGCACGATGACCGCCTGGAGGGTGCCGTACCAGTCGAGGTCGGACATCAGCATGTACAGCGGGATCACGCCGAGCTGCGTGGGCACCATCGAGGTGCCGACCACGACCAGGAACAGCGAGTTGCGGCCCCGGAACCGCAGCCGCGCGAACGCGAACCCGGCCAGCGTGCCCAGCACGACGTTGCTGATCGCCACCGTGCCCGCGACCACCAGCGAGTTCTGCATGGCCAGCCAGAAGTCGACGGTGTCGAAGACCCGGGTCAGGTTCTCCAGCAGGTTCCCGCCCGGCACCAGCGACGGCACCACGTCGCCCAGCGCCGAGTTGTCCTTGCTGGCGATCAGGAACGAGTAGTACAGCGGGAACACCGACGCGAGCAGCACCACGACCAGCAGCCCGTAGGCGAGCGGGCCGGCGTGCGCGACGGAGAACCGCGACGCCCCCCGGCGCGCCCGGCGGGGCGCCTCGCCCGACGCCCCGCGCGGGGTTTCGCGAGACGCCTCGCGGGACTCCACGACCGCCATCCGCCTCACCCCTTCGACGCGATGCGCCGCGTCACCGCGAAGTTGACCAGTGCCACCACGAGCACCAGCAGGAACAGCACCCAGGCGATGGCCGACGAGTAGCCCGCGTCGAACAGCCGGAAGCCCTTCTCGTACAGGTACATCACCAGGGTCTGGAACTGCCGGTCGTCACCGCCGGTGCCGGTGGCCGTGCCGCCCGGGTCGAACAGCTGCGGCTCGACGAACAGCTGCATACCGCCGATGGTGGACACGATGACGGTGAACAGGATGGTCGGCCGGATGCTGGGCACCGTGATCGACCAGAACACCCGCCACCGGGACGCGCCGTCGAGCATGGCCGACTCGTACATGTCCTTGGGCACCGACTGCATGGCCGCCAGGTAGATCAGCGCGTTGTAGCCGGTCCACCGCCACATGACCATGGAGCTGATGGCCAGGTGCGAGGCCCACGTCTCGGCGCGCCAGTCCACCGGGTCGATCCCCACCAGGCCGAGCAGGTGGTTGACGATGCCGAAGTCTCGGCCGAACAGCTGCGCGAACACCAGCGCGACCGCCGCGACCGAGATGACGTTGGGCAGCAGCACCCCCGCGCGCCAGAACGCCCGGCCGCGCAGCCCGCGGTCGAGCACGGCGGCCAGGCCGAGCGCGGCGAACAGCTGCGGGACGGTGGCGAGCAGGAACAGGCTGACGGTGTTGCCCAGCGCGTTCCAGAAGTTCCCGTCGGACAGCAGCTCGGTGTAGTTGGCCAGGCCGGTGAAGCCCTGGTTGCCGTCGATGAGCTGCCAGTCGTGCAGCGAGACCCACGCGGTGTAGAGCAGCGGGTAGAGCCCGAAGACGCCGAACACCACGAAGAAGGGCGCGACGACCAGGTACGGCGTGTACCTGGTGTCCCACCGGCCAAGCCGGTCGCGCCACGACCCGCGCCCGGCGGGGGGCGGGACGGGGGCGCTGCCCCGTCCCGCCCCCGTCCGCTCCGGTGCGACCGTCACTTCGTCGCTTCCCGGGCTTCCCGGACCGCCTGCTCGAACGCCTCGGCGGTGGACTGCTTGCCGCTCTCCACGCGGGACAGGGCGTTGTTGAACACCGGGGTGACGACCGAGTCCTTGGTGCCGCGGTAGGTCGGCTCCAGGCTCTCCGCGGAGTTGCCGAAGATCTCGCCGACGGGCGCGGAGTTGAAGTACTCGTTCTTGGTCGCGGTGACCTCGGGGTCCTGGTAGGCGGCGGGCTCGCTGGGCAGGTTGCCGGTCTCCTTGAAGATCCGCTTCTGCTGCTCGGGCGCGGTCAGCCACTTGGCCAGCTCGTAGGACTCCTTCTGGTGCTTGCCCTGCTTGGGCACGGCCAGGAAGGAGCCGCCCCAGTTGCCGCCACCGCCGGGCGCGGCGGCCACGTCCCACTTGCCCGCGGCCTCGTCGCCCGCGCCCGCCTTGATCAGCGCGAGGGCCCACGCGGGGCAGGTGGTGGTGGCGAAGGACGCCTGCTTGAGGGCGACGTTCCAGTCCTGGCTGAACGAGGCCAGCGCGCCGGTCTGCTTCTTCTCGCCCAGCGTGGCCGCCAGCCGGAAGGCGTCCTCGACCTTCTGGTTCGAGTCACCGATGAACGAGTCGTCGGCCTTGGCGAAGTAGCCCTCCTCGGTCTGGTCGAGGATCGCCTTGTAGACGTTCTGGGCGGTGTCGACGAACTTCTTGTCCGGCGTGGCGGCGGTGAAGGTGTCGGCGACCTGGAGGTAGTCCTGCCAGGTCGGCCACAGCTTGCCGACCTCCTCGCGCTCGGTGGGCAGGCCGGCGGCCTGGAACAGGTCGCGGCGGTAGCACAGGGCGAGGCTGCCCATGTCGGTGCCGAGGCCCAGCACGAAGTTCCCGCCGTCGGCGGTGCCCTGGTTCCACTTCCACGGGGCCCACTGGCCCTCCAGCTCCTTGGCGCCGTGGTCCGCCAGGTTGACGAACTTGTCCTTGGACTGGCGGAACTGGGCGATGGCGCCCTCCTCGATGGCCACGATGTCGGCCGCGCCGCGACCACCGGCGAGCTGGGTGGCCAGCTGCGTGTGGTGCTGCTCCATCTTGACCGTGCGCTGCTCGATCTCGATGTTCGGGTGCGCCTGCTGGTACTCCTTGATCAGGTTGGCGTACCCGAAGTCGGAGAACACCCCGATCGACAGCTTGATCCTGCCGTCGTCGCCGGCGCCACCTCCCCCGCCACCGCACGCGGCCACCAGGGTGGCGGCCATGGTGACGGCCACCGCCGCCGTCGTCCGACCGACCGGGATCCTGCTCATCCGTCCTCCTCGACGCGTTCGCCGGCTCTCGCCCCGACGACATGAGAGCGCTCTCATGAGAGCGCTCTCACACTTGGGCGAGCGGGCCGGGATGTCAACGGGGACCGGGACTACGACATCGTTCCGTAACTTTCTGAAGCGCTTCCGTGTGCCACGCGTGACCCGGTTGTCACAGCAGGTGATCACAGAAAGGCGGGGTGGCCCGGCCCTCGCTCGGGCCACCCCGCACCTGGTTAGAGGGCCCCGGGGGCCCGGTGGGACGCGCGGGCCAGAAGTTTTCCCCGCTCCCCCGGCTCCCCCGCTCCCGTTCCCCCGCTCCCGCGCGGTGGCCCGCCCCTCCCCCGACGAGGAGGCGGGCCACCGCGGGTCACGCCTCGGCGATCCCCGCGATCACCGAGGTCCGCGCGGCGCGCCGGGCGGGCAGCGCGGCGGCCAGCACCGCCGCCACCACGGCGGCCAGGAGCATCACGCCCAGCTGGCCGAACGGGACGACCAGGTCGATCGAGACGTCGTCCGAGGACACCGACCGGTTGATCACCCAGCCGAAGCCGACGCCCAGCGCCAGACCGATCACCGCGCCCATCAGGGCCATCAGGATCGACTCGACGACCAGCATCAGCCGCAACTGCCCCTTGGTGAGGCCGAGCGCCCGCAGCAGGGCCGACTCGCGGGTGCGTTCGAGCACCGACAGCGTGAGCGTGTTGGCGATGCCGAACAGGGCGATCACCACGGCCAGGCCGATCAGCGCCCAGATGAACGCCAGCACCTGGTCGAGCTGTTCGCTCAGCTGCTCCTTGGTCTCCGCCGCGCTGTCCAGCACCGCCAGCGGCGAGGCGTCGGTGATGGCCTCGATCGCCGCGCGGCCGTCGCTCGCGCCGTCCCGGAGCTTGATCATGATGCTCTCGTAGCCCTCGGCGGTCCTCTCGAACCGCCGCGAGGTCTCCAGCGTCATCACGCCGTCGGCCAGGCGGTTGCCGGTGGCCACGGCGACCACCCGCAGCGACTGCTCGCCGCCGCCCATGCCCTCGACCACGAGCGTCGAGCCGACCGCCAGCCCCTGCTCCTCCGCGTACTCCTGGCGCAGCGCGACCGTGCCGTCCACGAGGTCGTCCAGCGAACCGCTGACCACCACGGGCCGGAACAGGCTGCCCAGCGCCTCGCGGCCGATGCCGGTGAAGTAGGCCCGGTCCGCGTAGACGGTGGTGGTCGGCGCGACCTCCGCGACCTGCGGCACGGCCGCCAGTTGGTCGGCCAGCTCCTCGGGCAGCGGGCGGTCCCAGACCGAGGAGGTCACCGTGTAGTCGGCGGGCATCCGCTCGTCGACCTGGGCGTTCGCCGTCTCCCGGGCGCTGTTGGCGACCACGGTCACCAGGGACACGATGGTCACGCCGATCATCAGCGCGGCCGTGGTCGCGGCGGTGCGCTTGGGGTTGCGGCCGGCGTTGGCCGAGGCCAGCTTGGCGGGCACGCCGAGCAGCGCCCGGGGCAGCGCGCCCAGCACCCGGTTGACCGGGCCGACCAGCAGCGGACCGAGCACCAGGACCGCGCCGAGCAGCGCCATCGTGCCCGCGCCGCTGATGTAGGCCGCGACCTCGTCGCCGTTCAGGCTCAGGCCGTAGGCGATCGCGCCGACGCCGACCGCGGTGAGCAGCACGGCGGTCAGCACGCGCAGCACGCCGGTGCGGGCGACCTCCTCGCCGCTGTCTAGCTGGCTGCGCAGCGCGGCCACCGGCGCGACCCGGGTCGCGCGGCGGGCGGGCAGCACGGCGGCCAGCACGGTCACCACGGTGCCGACCGCGAACGCGGCGAGCACGGTCGTGCCCGCCACCGGCAGGAGCACCTCGCCCGAGCCGCCGTTGAACGAGTTGATCACCTTCTGGAGCAGGGCCGACACGCCCAGCCCGCCGAGCAGGCCGATCACCGACGCCACCAGGCCCATGACCACGGCCTCGGCCAGCACGCCGCGGAACACCTGGCCGCGGCTCGCGCCGACGCAGCGCATCAGCGCCAGCTCGCGGGTGCGCTGGGCGATCAGGATGGTGAAGGTGTTGTAGATGACCATGGACGCGACGACCAGGGCGATCAGCGCGAACGCCAGCAGCACCGTGGTGAACTCCCCGGCCTGCGAGCTGATCTGCGCCAGTTGCGCCCGGGTCATCTCCTCACCGGTCCGGAAGCTGAGCCCGTCCTCGCCGACGGCGGCCCGGACGTCGTCCACCAGCTGCTGCTGCGAGACGCCGGGCGCGGCCGCGACCACCACCTCGTACGGCAGCTCGTCGCGGCTGAACCCGGTGAAGGCGGTGGGCGTGAGGACCAGGTGGTCCCCGCCCATCATGGCGATCTCGGAGCCGCCCTGGGTGTAGGTGCCGACCAGGGTGTACGAGCGCCGCGACTCGTCCTCGCCCAGCAGCTCCACGGACTGGCCGAGGGTGAGCTTGGCGGACTCGGCGGTGCGCGCGTCGACCGCGATCTCGTCGTCGGCGTCCGGGTAGCGGCCCTGGTCGAGGTCGTACTCGCGCAGCTCGGGCGTGGTGGCCAGCGGGGTGGCGTACGCCTGCCTGGCCTTGCCGTTCGCGGCGATCAGCGGCACCGGGGCGCTGTTGCGCGGGTCGGCGCCCGCCACGCCCGGCGCCCGGCGGATGGCGTCCAGCTGCTGGGGCGTGATGCCCCTGGCGTCGGTGGTGCCGGACAGGGTGACCGCGGCGTCGACGTTGCGGGCGCTGCGGGCGAACTCGTCGCGCAGGCTCGCGTTCATCGCGTCGCCGAGCACCAGGGTGCCGGTGACGAACGCGACGCCGAGCGCGATGGCGATCGAGGACAGGACGAGCCGCGCGGTGCGGGCCCGGAGACCCGCGATGATCGTGCGCAGCATCGGGTCACGCCCCCAGGTGCTTGAGCGCGGACAGCACGGAGTCGGCGGTCGGGTCCTGGATCTCGCCGGCCAGCCGACCGTCGGCGAGCAGGACCACGCGGTCGGCGTAGGACGCGGCGACCGGGTCGTGCGTCACCATGATCACCGTCTGGTTGAGCTTGCGCACGGACATGCGCAGGAAGTCGAGGACCTCCGCGCCGGAGCGCGAGTCCAGGTTGCCGGTCGGCTCGTCGGCGAAGACCACGTCGGGGCGGGCGACCAGGGCGCGGGCGCAGGCCACGCGCTGCTGCTGGCCGCCGGACAGCTCGCTGGGCTTGTGCTTGAGGCGGTCGCGCAGGCCGAGGACGTCCACGATCGTGTCGAACCACTCGCGGTCGGGCTTGCGGCCGGCCAGCTCCAGGCCGAGCAGGACGTTCTGCTCCGCGGAGAGGGTGGGCAGCAGGTTGAACGCCTGGAAGACGAAGCCCACGCGGTCGCGGCGCAGCCTGGTCAGCTCCTTGTCGCCCAGCGAGGTGATCTCCGTGCCGCCGATGTGCACGGCGCCCTCGTCGACGTTGTCGAGCCCGGCCAGGCAGTGCATCAGGGTGGACTTGCCGGACCCGGACGGGCCCATGATGGCGGTGAACCGACCCGCCTGGAAGGCCACGCTGACGCCGTCCAGCGCCCGCACCGCCGTGTCGCCCTTGCCGTACACCTTCACCAGGTTCGCGGCCGCGGCGGCGGTGCCGGTCCCGATGTCGGACACCAGTGCGGACATGCTCCCTCATTCCCTAGACCAACCCAACGGGAACGAAGCTAAATCCACCCCTCCTACCCAGTCGTCACCCCGCCGCCCACATCCCCCTCCCCCCGGGGTCTGACCCACCGTCCCCCTCCAGTCTGACCCGCGAGTCGTACGTCCAGGCCCCGCGTGTCGTACGTCCAGAACGCGCGAGTCGTACGTCCAGGTCGACCGTGTCGTACGTTCAGGACCCCCGAGTTCAACATTCGCGCGCCCGACAGCCCCGCCCGAACCGACGCGAACGTGTAATTCGGGGGTCCTGGACGTACGACTCGCGAGGTCTGGACGTACGACTCGCGGGTTAGTCGGGGAGGGGGAGGAGGCCGCGGTCCAGGGCGTTGGCCACGGCTTCGGCTCGGCGCGAGGCGCCCAGCTTGGCCATGACGCGGCTGACGTGGACGCTGACGGTTTTCTCCGAGATGCGGAGTTCCTCGCCCACCTGGCGGTTGGTGCGGCCCAGGGCCACCAGTTCCAGGACGGCCCGTTCGCGCGGGGTGAAGGGGTCCACGCGGTCGCGCGGGACGTCCTCGCGCAGGGACACCCGGGCCCGTCGCGCCACGAGGTCCAGCGCGGCGCGCAGCGGGGCGGCGGCCAGGCGGTCGGCCACCGAGGCCGCCGCCCGCAGCTCACCCACCGCCTCGTCCCGCCGGTCCGCGCCCAGCAGCGCCTCCACCAGCCGCCACCGGCACACGGCCTGCTCGAACACCGCCCCGAAGCCGAAGCCCTCGACCGCGTCCCGCCACAGCTCCGGCGAACCCGGCCCGGTCAGCCGCGACCCCTCGGCCACCGCCCGCGCCAGCCACGCCCGCCCCTCCGGCCCCAGCACCCCCGTTCGCGGCACCCCCCGCTCCGCCGTCGCCCGCGCGTGCGCCAGCAGCTCCCGCCCGGCCGCCACCGCCGCCGCCTCGGCCCCCCGCTCCCGCTGCCGGCGCGCCCGCCCGGCCAGGTCGGCGTACCCGGCGATGCCCAGCGCCGCCGGCCGAATCCCCGCCAGGAACCACCCGTCCTCCCGCCGCGACCGCTCCACGGCCACCGCGACCCGCTCCACGGCCACCTCCGGCTGCCCGCGCCACAGCGCCAGCTCGGCCCCGGCGCCCCCGGCGACCAGTGCGATCAGGGGGTCGCGGTGCCGGTCCGGGCGCAGCTGCCCGATCACCCGCTCCGCCTGCTCGAACTCGCCCCGGCCGACCGCCACGTGCGTGCCCGCCGCCGCGAGCCGCGCGAACACCGTGCCCGACACCCGCGGACCCGGCGGCCCGGCCGCGTCCGCCGCCCCGTCCCACTCGCCGGCGCAGTACCTGGTCAGCACCTGGAGGATGCGCAGCTCCAGGCCGAACGTGCTCCACGTCAGCCCGGTCTCCCGGGCCCGCGCCACGCCCTCGTCGAACGCCCGCGCGGCCTCGGTCAGCTCACCCAGGTCGTAGTGGTGCAGCCCGAGGGAGTACCGGGCGCGCAGCTCGGCGCCCACCGCCCCCGCCCCCGTCGCGCGAGCCACCGCCGAGGTCAGGTGCCCCAGCGCCCGGGGCACCTCGCCCGCGGGCTCGGGCAGCAGCCCCAGCGTGGTCAGCGCGTCCGCCACGGCCGCCTCCGCCCCCGAAGCCCGCCCGTCCGCCACGGCCAGCCCGGCCCGCTCCCGCGCCTCGGCGTACCGGCGGCGGTGCCGCAGCTGGTCCGCCCACGCGGCCAGCACCTCCGCGCGGGCGGGTGACGCCGGCCGGTCCCGGACCAGCCGCCACGCCTCCTCCACCGCCCGGTAGCCCTCCTCCTCGTGCCCCTCCAGCACCGCGCACGCCTGCGCGTGGCGCCGCCACACCTCAGCCGCGCCCTCCGGGTCCGACCCGTCCACGATCCGCGTGCCGGTGCGCGCGAACGCGATGGCCCGCTCCGGCTGCCCGGCCGTGCCCGCGGCCCACGACGCCCGCCGCACCAGCGCCAACTCCGTCACGCCCCGCGGCCGCGCCTCGCCCGGCACCGCCGCCCACAGCGCCAGCGCCTGCTCCAGGTGCCGCAGCGCCTCGGCGGGCGCACCGGCCGCCCGCGCCTCCCGCGCCGCCGCCACCGAGGCCCGCAGCGCCCGCGGCAGGTCGTGCGACTCCAGGCTGTGGTGGGCCAGCGCCGCCGCCGCGCCGCGCCCGTCGGCGGACGACAGCCGGTCGGCGTAGGCGGCGTGCAGCCGCACCCGCTCGCCGGGCAGCAGGTCGCCGTGCACGGCCTCGCGCAGCAGCGCGTGCCGGAACGCGTGGACCTCACCCCGCTCGACCAGCAGCACGTGGTGCCGCACCGCCTCGCGCAGCGCGCCGTCCAGCACCGCGTCGTCCATCCCGGCCACGTCGCGCAGCAGGTCGTGGCGCACCGACCGCCCGCCGACCGACGCGACCCGCACCACGTGCCGCGCGTCCGCGCCGAGCCGCTCGACCCGGCCCAGCAGCACCTCGGTCAGCGTCCGGGGCACCCGCCGGTCACCGCTCGCGGCGGCCGCGACCAGCTCCTCGGCGAAGAACGGGTTGCCGTCCGAGCGCTCAGCCGCCTCCAGCACCACGTCGTCGGGCAGGTTGTCGGACAGCGCCGTGACGAGCGACCGCGCGTCGATCGCGCTCAGCGGGGTCAGGTCGAGCCGCCGCACGGCGGGCAGCCGGACCAGCTCGGCGAGCTGGGGCCGCAGCGGGTGGCCGCGGTGCAGGTCGTCGGAGCGGTAGGTGGCGACCACCAGCAGCCGCTGCGCGCGCAGCCGGGACAGCAGGAACCGGAGCAGGTGGCGGGTGGAGGCGTCGGCCCGGTGCAGGTCCTCCAGGACCAGCAGCACCGGCTGCCGGCCGGCCAACTCACCGAGCAGCCCGTGCACCGCGTCGAACAGCCGGAGCCGGCCCACGTCCTGCTCCGGGCGGTGGCCGACCAGCACCGACGGCGACCCGGAGACGACGCGGCCGCCGTCGGGCCCGACCGGCAGGGCCAGGTCGGGCAGCAGCGGCCCGAGGGCGGGCCGGGCCTCCACGTCGAGCAGGCCGGCGTCCCGCAGCTGCCCCAGCGCCTCGGTGAACGCCACGTAGGGCAGGCCGGTCTCGCCGACGTCCAGGCACCGGCCGGTCAGCACGAGCGCCTCGCCCGCCGTCGCGGCCAGCTCGGCGACCAGCCGGGTCTTGCCCACGCCCGCGTCGCCCGCGACCAGCACCGCGCCGGCCTCGCCGCGGGCGGCCTCGCCGAGGGCGACGCGGAGCCTGGTCAGCTCCCGGTTGCGCGCCACCAGGGGAATTCCGGAACCGAGGCGTGCCACACCAGGCATGTTGTCACACCTCGGACCGGCTCACAGGGGCTGTTTCCGCTCGTCCTCACCTCGCCGCCCGCCGCCGCGCGACGCGTGCGGGCACCGGGAATCCACGTGGTCCGAGGGGGTGGTTCCCTTACCCGCCGCCGTAAGGGGTGGGCAGGCGGCGGGTAAGGGGGACTCGGGAATCCTCAGCAGGCGCCCAGGTCGCGCCACACCCCCCACTCGCCGCCGGCGCCCGGCTCGTCGCCCTGCGTCCACCACTTGGCCTGCCAGCGCTTGCCGCCGTGCGAGACCTCGTTGCCGCCGTTGTAGACCTTGGCGCGGTCCCACGCGGGCGTGGTGCAGCTGGGCTGCTGGCTGGTCGTGGTCGTCGTGGTCGTCGTGGTGGTCGTGGTGGTCGTGGTGGTCGTGGTCGGGTCCGGGCCGCGGGCTCCGGCGCGCGGGTGGTCGGAGGCGATGGCGTAGGACTTGCCGCCGAAGGTCAGGGTGAAGTTCGACGGCGAGGCGATCGGCAGCTGGTAGCTCAGCGCGACCTCCACCGAGGCGCCCGGCGCCAGCGGCTGCCACGTGGGCAGGGTCAGCTCGACGTGCTGGAAGTCGCCCTTCAGGCCGCCGACGTTGGGACCGGAGTGGCCCTTGGCGGTGACCCTCAGCCCGAAGCCGGACTGGTCGGCCATGCTGCCGGGGGCGCTGGTGCCGTAGTCGAAACCGATCTTCGTGCCGCCGGGGACGGTGGTGGTCGAGTTGTTGGTGATCCTGAGCTTGGGCGTGATCGGGTAGTTGCTGTCGCCGAGGGCGAACCCGGAGACGGTGGCGGACACGTCCAGCACATCGGTCGGCGTGGCGCCGGACGCCTTGCGGTTGCCGTAGGGCGCGGCGCCGCGCAGCCCCTCGTCGATCTTGGTGAGCAGCGTGTCGCCGACGGTGTACTGGCCCCTGGCGGCGTCGAAGCGGTAGTCGCCGGCCAGCTCCCAGATCATGATGCCGCCGATGCCCTTGTCCGCCACGTACTTCGCCTTGGCCGCGATGGACTCCTCGTCCTCGGTCGACAGGAAGACCTTCTTGTCGGCGTTCCACAGCCACGGCGCGGTGAGCGTGCTGTCGTAGTGCCTGCGGTAGGTGCCGGTCACCCGGTCGGTCGGGTCGTTGGCCGGGTCCAGGCCGTGCTGCCCCAGGTAGTCCGGCGTGATGCCGTGCTCCAGGTTCTTGGCGTGCCACATGGGGTTCACGCCGCTGGGCACCTCCGCGCCGCCCGCGGTGCTGTCGTGCCACAGGTTGTCGATGCCGACCGCGCCGTTGCCGCACGGGGTGGTCGAGCCGACCGCGGAACCCGTGCCGGGCGGGCACTTCGCCTGGTCGGGCAGCGCCGCGCGACCCCACAGGCCGTTCGTGCCGCCGGTGACGCCCTGCCAGCCGCGGCTGTAGAACGGGACGCCGATGTTGATCCGGCCGGCCTGCATCGCGCCGCGGTAGTAGTGGTAGGCCCAGTCGGTGTTCAGGTAGCCCATGCCCTCGTACTGCGGCGCGGTGTAGACGCCGCCGGCGGCCAGCTCGCCGTCCTTGCCGTCGTCGTAGAGCGACGCGTTGGGGCCGACGAAGTGGTTCCACGAGCCGTGCAGGTCGTAGGACATGATGTTGAGGTAGTCCAGGTACCGGGTGACCTGGTACGCCTCCTGCCCGCGCAGCAGCCAGCCCGAGGCGGGCACGGCCGCGGTGAGCAGGTAGTGCCTGCCGTCCTGGGCCGAGGCGCGGTCCAGCTTCTCCCGCAGCGTCTTCATGATCTTCTCGTAGCCGGCCCACAGCGTGCCGCGGTTGGCGTTGGAGATCCAGGAGTCGTCCGGGTTGCCCGCGTGGTTGTTCGAGGTGGCGTACTCGTAGTCGATGTCGACGCCGTTGAAGCCGTACTTCCGGATGAAGTCCACGGCCGAGTCGGCGAACGCGTCGACGGTGGCCTGGGGCTGCGCGCCGAGCTTGTAGAAGCCGCCGCTGGCGTTGCGCGTGCCGTCGGGGTTGAGGAAGCCGCCGGTCTCGGCCCAGCCGCCCACGGAGATCAGCGTCTTCACGTTCGGGTGCTGCTTCTTGTGCTTGGTGAGCAGGTTGAAGTGCCCCCGGTAGGGCAGGGTCGGGTCGAGCTCGACGCCCGGCCAGGTCATGCCGGTGGCGGGGTTGTCCGGGCCGTCGGGGCCGACGGACACCCGGTTCTGGGCGTCGACGTGCGCGAACGCGTAGTTGAGGTGGGTGACCTTGGTCCACGGGATGTCGGTGGCCAGGTAGGCGGGCGTGCCGTTGCGGCCGGTCCGCCAGCTGGTGAAGTAGCCGATGACGCGGCGGGCGTGGCCGGCGCCCATCTGCTCGCGGCCCTCGGTGTCGTAGACCGAGCAGTACGGGACGGCGACGCCGGGCGTCTGGTGGAGGCCGTCGGGGCGGCACTCCTCACCGGCGGCGGCGGCCGTGGTCGGGGACAGGACCGCCACGGCCAACCCGGCCGCGGTGACCAGGGAAGCCAGGAGCGGCAACAGCTTTCTTCGGGACACGACGGGTACCTCCTGCACCAGGCGGCGACCTCGACGCAGCGTCGTGAACGTAAATAGGTCTAGACCTTCCTGGCAATAGGTCCAGACCACTTAACCGATCACGGCGGTTCAGACCGCGGTACCCGCCCGCGCCCGCGCCAACCGCGCCCGCACCTGGTCCGCCTCCGGCGCGTTCAGCTCTGTGAACAGCGCCAACGCCCGCTGCCAGTGCGCCACCGCGCCCGGCTGCCCCTGCCGGTCGAGCACCACCGCCAGCCGGTCGTGCGACACCGCCTGGTGGTACGGGCTGGCCGCCGCCGAGGCCACCGACAGCGCGGTGCGCGCCGACGCCAGCGCCTCCGAGTGCCGGTCCGACTCCAGCAGCACCATGGCCAGGTCGGTGTGGCACGTCGACTCGCCGCACTGCTCGCCGACCTCCCGGTACATGCCCACGGCCGTGCGCAGCCACTTCTCCGCCTCGCCGTACCGGCACGACGCCAGGTGCAGCAGCCCGAGGTTGTGGTGGGCGTTCGCCTCGGCCCAGCGCGACCCGGCCGCCCGGCTCACCTCCAGCGCCTCCCGGTAGGACGCCTCCGACTCGTCCACCCGGCCCAGGCCCTGGAGCATGTCCGCGACCGTGGTCAGCGCCCGTGCCTGCGCGTTCGCGTCACCCGACGCCCG
This sequence comes from Saccharothrix sp. BKS2, assembly GCF_047689505.1. Lineage (NCBI taxonomy): Bacteria > Bacillati > Actinomycetota > Actinomycetes > Pseudonocardiales > Pseudonocardiaceae > Saccharothrix > Saccharothrix sp. BKS2. The sequence goes on from NZ_JAUQOL010000008.1 coordinate 164,495, forward strand.
CGCCACCTCCAGCGCCTCGCGGTGCCGGGCCAGCGACTCGTCCACCCGGCCGAACTGGGCCAGCGCGATGCCGGAGTTGAACAGCATCACGAACTTCGCCTCGGGGTCGCCCAGCCTCGTGGCCGCCTTCAGCGCGGTCTCGGTGGTGCGCAGCCACGTCGACCGGTCGGCCCGCAGCCAGAAGAACCGCGACAGCGTGTACGGCAGCTGCCAGGCGTGCACCAGCCACGCCCGCTCCGCGCCCTCCGCGGCCAGCTCGGCGGCGGCGATGACGTTGCCCTGCTCGGCGTCCAGCCAGGCGAACGCCTCGGCGGAGCCGGCCAGCTTCGGCACCTCGGCGGGCGGGCGCTCGGGCGCCACCCGCACGCTGTTGCCGCGCGCCACCGGCAGCCGCCCGTCCGCCAGGTCCGCGCAGTGCAGGTAGTAGTCCAGCATCAGGCCGGTGGCGGAGCGCCGCTCGGCGGCGTCCAGCTCGGCGGCCAGCGTCCTGGTGTAGACGCGCACCAGGTCGTGCGCGCCGAAGCGGCCGGCCTCGGTCGCCGACAGCAGGTTCGCGGCGGTCAGCGCGTCCAGGGCGCGCTGGGCCTCGGCGACCCGCACGCGCGCCATGGCGGCGACCACGAACGCCGTCACCTCCGGCCCGGGGTGCAGGCCCAGCAGCGCCAGCAGGCGCGCGGGCAGCGGCGACAGGGCCCGGCGCGAGGCGTCCAGCGCCGCCCGCACCGTCGAGTCCTCGTCCTCCAGGCCCAGCGCGGCGAGCCGGCCGTGCTCGTCGTCCAGCTCGGTCACCAGCTCCGAGACCTTCAGCGCGGGCGAGACCGCCAGCCGGGCCGCGGCGATCCGCAGCGCCAGCGGCAGCCCGTCGCACAGCACCGCCAGCCGGCGCAGCGCGGCGGACTCCGCGCCGTCCCGCCCGGCCACCCGGCCCACCACGGCCACCGCCGCGTCCAGGTCCAGCATGTCCAGCTCGACCAGCCGGGCCTCGGCGTGCGCGACCAGGCCGACCAGCCGCCGGCGCGAGGTGACCACCACGCACGACGGCGGGCCGGGCAGCAGCGGCAGCAGCTCGGTCGAGCCGCGCGCGTTGTCCAGCATCACGACCATCCGCCGGTCCGCGATGAGCGTGCGGAACAGCGCCGACCGCTCCTCCACGCTCACCGGGATGTCCGGCGACGGCACGCCCAGGGCGCGCAGGAACCGGTTGAGCACCTCGCCCGCGCCCAGCGGCTCCCGGTTCGGGTCGTAGCCGTGCAGGTCGACGTAGAGCTGGCCGTCCGGGAAGTCCTCGCGCACCCGGTTCGCCCAGTGCAGCGCCAGCGCCGTCTTGCCGACCCCCGCCGGACCGGTCACCACCAGCACCAGCCCGCCGTCCGGGTGCCCCGCCAGCAGGCCGTCGAGCCGCGCCAGCTCCGCGTCGCGCCCGATCAGGGACACCGACGCGCGGGGCAGCTGCGCGGGCGTGATGGGGACCGCCTGGACCGGCTCGGCGGCGGGCAGCGTCATCGGCCGGGTCGGCGGGTCCGGTTCCGGGTTGTCGCCCGCCAGCACGGCCTGGTGCAGCTTGCGCAGCTCCGGGCCGGGCTCCACGCCCAGCTCCGCCACCAGCACCCGGCGGGCCTCGCGGTAGGCGGCCAGCGATTCGGCCTGCCGCCCGGCCTGGCACAGCGCCCGCATCAGCAGGCCGTGGCCGCGCTCGCGCAGCGGGTGCTCGGCCACCAGCGAGGTCAGCGCCGGCACCAGCTCCGCGCCGCGCCCGATGAGCAGCATCAGCTCCGCGCGCTCCTCCAGCACGGCGAGCCGGCGCTCCACCAGCCGGCCGCGCTCGACCTCCGCGAACAGGCCCGCGACCCCGCCCAGCGGCTCACCGCGCCACAGGCCGAGGGCCTCCTCCAGCGCGGCGGCCGCCGCGACCAGGTCGCCGGTGGCCCGCAGCCGGTTCGCGGCCGCCACGCCGCGCTCGAAGTCGTCCAGGTCGACCGCGGTGGGCTCGACCCGCAGCAGGTAGCCGTCGCCGACGGAGGTCAGCAGCTCGGCCGGCGCGCGGCGGGCGCGGCTGGGCTCCAGGGCGCGGCGCAGGCCGGCCACGTAGGTCTGCACCAGGTTGACCGCGCTGCTGGGCTGGTGGTCGCCCCACACCGCCCCGATGATCTGGTCCCGGCTCACCGGGGTGTTGCGGGCCAGCAGCAGCACCGTGAGCACGGCGCGCTGCTTGGCGGCGCCGAGGTCCACCTCCGCGCCACCGCGCACCGCCCTGAGCAGGCCGAGCACCTCGAACCGCAAGTGCTCCCCCCCACCCTTGTCCACCGACCGAATCCCCCACCGGAGTACCTCGCCACGACGGAGCCCAGGAGATCACTCCAGTCGGGCTCCAGTCGTCCTGTAGCCGCATTCTTACGCTAAGCGTGTCCGACCAACCACACAGGGCGAACCCCGGTGGGGCAGGTTGGACCAGACGGCCGAACACCGGCCGTCTCCGAGAACGACGAGGGCGTGCCGGCGTGCAAGGGGCATCCAGCCCGCGGCGGCGGAACGCCGGCCCGCCCTCGTCCCTCAGGACCACCGGAGAGGGCCACCCGGTAGGGGGTGGCTCGACTCCCTTGCCCTCCCCCAGTGAACGGGGCCGCGGTCGGGACCGAACCCCCGACCGCGGCCCCTTCGCGTCGGACGCCTCAGGCGACCTCCGCCGGCTCCCGCGCCTCCGCCGGCCGTGGCGGCCCGGCGCCGGCGCCGCAGCACCACCGCGCCGACCACCGCGGCGAGGCCGAGCAGGACCCACATCGCGCCGTTGACCACCGACTCGACGTACCTCGCCGAGGCGCCGGCGGCCGAGCCGATGCCGATGCCGATGTGCGGCGCCGCCCGGCTCACCGCGCCCGCGATCGAGGCGGGCAGGAACCGGGGCACGGTCGTACGGACCCCGGGCAGAAGTCGGGGGCGCGCCCCCCGGCACGCCCCCCGACCGTTCCCCTTTTCCGTTCTTCCGCTCTCGCGTTATTCCATTCCGCCGCTCTTCCGCTCCGCTCTTCCGTTCCCCTTTTCGCCCTCCGCCGTTGCGCCGCCGCGCCCCCGCCGCGCTGCGTCGTTCAGCCCAGGTCGAATGCGCCGTCCTTCGCGGTCGACACGAACCGCGACCACTGAGCCGAACCGAAGCCCAGCTCACCGCCCGTTCGGTTCTTCGAATCACGCACGCCGGCGCACGTCGGGTCGAGCGCGATTTCCACGCACTCCGGCCCGCCCGCGGACGACCGGCTGCTCTTGCGCCACTCTCGCTGCATGGCAGTTCACCCCTCGTTCAGGTGAGCTCGTGCGCCACCTGCTCGATCAGGGCGGCCGAGGCCGCCGGGTCGAGCGATTCCGCGCAGAGCCGCTCGAACATGTTGGAATAATTGGCGACGTCGGTGGGCTGTTCCAAATAGACGTCACTCCTTGCGCTTTCGAGGTATACCACGTCCGGGTCGAGTTTCCCCGGAAATGTGAGAATCACGAAAGGGCCGTCCATCGCGGCGTGTCCGCCGGCGGCGAAAGGAGCAACCCTGAGGGTGACGTTCGGCAGCGCGCCGACCTGGTTCAGCCGCCGGGCCTGGGCCGCCATCACCGCCCGGCCGCCGACCAGCCGGCGCAGCGCCGCCTCGTCCACGACCACGTCCAGGCGCAGCGGGTCGTCCTCGGTCAGCAGGGCCTGGCGGGCCTTGCGCAGCTTGACCCGGCGGTCGACCTCGGCCGGCGCGGCGCCCGGCAGGACGTTGCGGATGAGCGCCCTGGTGTAGTCCTCGTCCTGGAGCAGGCCGGGCACCACCAGGCCCTGGTAGGTGCGCACGGACTCGGCGTCGGCCTCGAACCCGACGTAGCGGCCGGGCGCGATGTCGCCGAACTCGTCCCACCAGGCCCGGCGGCGGGCCTCGCGGGCCAGCTGCACCAGCTCGTCGCGGGTGTCGGGGTCCGCGCCGTAGGCGGCGAGCATGTCGCGGACGTCGCGCGGGGTGACGCCGACCCTGCCGGTCTCGATCCGGCTGATCTTCGACGCGGAGCACTCCAGCCGCTCGCCGACCTCCTCGATGGTCAGCTCGGCCGCCTCGCGCAGCCTGCGCAGCTCGCTGACCAGCCGGCGCTTGCGCAGCGTCGGGCTGCTCCCCCGGGACATCCGCACCTCCTCGTGGGACGTTGATCAGCTCCCAGTCCGTTGATCGGCCCCCAGTCTGTGGCGGTGCGCGGATGGAGCAAAGGGGCGTCATCCATTCGTGTAGCGCAACTTGCAGGTGGCCGGGGAGCGGAAGCAGGCTGCTGGAGCACACGAGCCCCCGGAAGGAGCGCTGAGGGTGTCCGGCACGGTCTTCAGCCAGCTCGACAAGTCCCTGCACGAACACCTGGCCACGCTGGTGCGCCTCGCGGCGACCGGCGACGACGAGACCGCGGCGGACCTGGCCCGCAGCGAGCTGCCGCGGGTGGTGGCCGCCGTCAAGGCCCTCCTGGACGAGCACACCCCCGACGACCGCGGCCGCTGCCCCACCTGCCGCACCCGCTGGTGGAGCCGCCGGCTGCCGTCCCCGTGCCGCGCCTACCTGACCACCCAGCTCTGCCTCACCGTCTTCGACGACGAGCCCTCCGGCCGTCGCGAACACGCCCGCCGAGCCGGCTGACCCCGCGCGAGTCGAACACTCAGGTCGACCGTGTCGAACACCCAGACCCACCGAGTTCTACGTTCGCGCACTCCCGGTCGGTCCTGAGTGTTGAACTCGGGGGTCGTGAGCGTTCGACACGGTGGGCCTGAGCGTTCGACTCGCGGTCAGGCGCGGACCGGGCGCAGGGCGGCCTGGGCCGGGTCGACCAGGTAGACGCGGGCGGCGGAGATGTCGAAGTACATGCCCACCAGGCGCAGCGCGCCCGCGGCGACGGCCTCGCGCACGGCGGGGTAGGTCATCAGGTTGTCCAGCTGCTGGGCGACGTTGGTGACGGCCAGGTGTTCGAGCACCGGCAGGTCCGACTCGCCCGCGTGGAAGCGGATCAGGCTCGGCTCGGCGGCGCGCAGCCACTCGTGCAGCTGCGAGCCCGGCCGGGCAGAGCCGTTGACCAGGGCCTTCATCGCGCCGCAGTCCGAGTGGCCGCACACCGCGACGGTCTCGACCGCCAGCACCTCCACCGCGTACTCGATCGCCGCGCCCACAGAGGCGTCACCGCCCAGCGGCACCAGGTTGCCGATGTTGCGCACGCAGAACAGGTCGCCCGGTCCGCTGGTGGTGATCAGGTTCGGCACCACCCGGGAGTCCGCGCAGGTGATGAACAGCTGCCGGGGCCGCTGCCCCCGCTCGGCCAGCTCCGCCAGGAACGGCCGCACCAGCGGCGCCGTGGTGCGCTCGAACTCGTCCATGCCGCGGATCATCGGGTCGGTGTCGTCGCGCTGCCTCGGCACGGTCACCGCCCGCTGCTGCTGCCAGTGCGACCACGGCGCGAACCACCTGGGCAGCGGCGACAGCGGGGTCTTGCGCAGCGCCGGGATGCCGCGCGTGGCCTTGCTGAACCACGTGTCGTGCACCTCGTCCACCTCGACCTGCCCACCCAGCCGCTCGTAGCCGGTGCGCCACTCGTCGATCGCCTCGTACGCGCCGTGGTCGAGGAAGTCGAGGTGCAGCTCCAGCAGCACGCGCTGCCCCAGCGGCACCGACCGCAGCCCGCGCACCAGCCGGCCCGCGCCGAGGAACACCAGCGAGCCCCGCACCACCACCCGGTAACCGTCCGGCTCGGCCTCCACGCGCACCGTCGCGCGGGTCAACCGGTGCAGCGACCGCACCGCCGCCACCGCGACCCCCAGCAGCACGCCCTCCACCAGCCCGAGGACCACCACGCCCACCACCGTGACCGCGTACGCGCTGAACTCGCCGTGCCGCCACAGCGCCCGCATCCACCGCACGCCCACCAGCCGCAGCCCGATCACCAGCAGCACACCCGCCAGCGCGGCCAGCGGGATCAGCTCCAGCACCGCCCCCAGCGCCAGCACGAACACCGCGATCCACAGGCCGTGCAGCACCGCGGACGCCCTGGTGCGCCCGCCCGCCGCCACGTTGGCGGAGCTGCGCGCGATCGCCGCGGACACCGGCAGCCCGCCCAGCGCGCCCGCCACCGCGTTGGCCGCGCCCTGGGCGACCAGCTCGCGGTCGAGGTCGGCGCGCGGCCCGTCGTGCAGCCGGTCGATCGCGACGGCCGACAGCAGCGATTCCACGCTGACCACCACGGCCACCGTGAGCACCGCGAACACCACGCCGCCGAGGCTCCCTGCGGGCAGCTGCGGCAGCACCAGCCCGGACAGCGGGTCGTCGGGCAGGTCGACGCGCGCCACGTCGAGCCCGCCGGTCGCCGGCGTCACGGCGAGCACGGCCACCAGCGGCGCGGGCACCAGCGCGGCCCGCGGCAGGCGCGGCCACAGCAGCATCACCGCGACGGTCAGCGTCCCGACCAGCACGGCGTCCCAGCTCACCCCGGTGGTCAGCATCCGCGCCAGGTTGTCGGGCACGGTCGTGGCGGCCGTGCCGCCGAGGACGACGGCGAGCTGGCCGACGGCGATGCTCAAGCCGAGGCCGGCGAGCATCCCGTGCACCACCGCCGGTGACAGCGACAGCGCCACCCGCCCCAGCTTGAGCAGGCCGAACGCCACCTGGACGACACCGGCGGCGAGCGTGATGGCGGCGGTGGCGGCCCAGCCGTGCTCCGCGACGATGCCCGCGGTGATCACCACCATGCCCGTCGACGGCCCGCTGACGGCCAGCGGCGCGCCGCTGAGCGCGCCCGCGACCAGGCCGCCGACGACCGCAGAGACCAGGCCGGTCACCAGCGGCGCGCCGGTCGCGGCGGCGATGCCCATCGACAGCGGCACCGCGACCAGGAACACCACCACCGAGGCGGGCAGGTCGTGGCGGAGCACCGCGGCGAGCCCTCCCGGTGGGCCGGCCGTGGTGTGCTCGCCGGCGTGGGACTTGGTGGGGCGCGGACGGTTCATCTCGTGGTCCTTCCAGGCAGCAGGGGGTGGTCGGCCCGCGCGGACGTGCGCGGGTCGCGGTGGGGTGGGGGGAGTTCCGGCGCGGTGGCCGAGGGCCGCAGGCCGAGGGCCGCGGGACCCGGCGCGGTGGCCGGGGCGGTGGCCGGGCGGCGGGGGTCAGCGCGCGGCTAAGGGCAGCGGAGGTCGCGGCCGGGGGGTGACGAGTCGGCGCTCGGCCCCGGCGCGGTGGTGGGTGGTCGCCACGGTGGCACCTCCGTGTCGGCACAGTGGACGTGTCGGCACAGCCGCGTCGCTGAAGGTCAGCGTCGACACCATCATGACGACGATGTGGGCGATCTGACAGCGGTTCCACCCGGACGTGTTGATCAACGGCCGCTCGTCACGGCTGGTGACGGGGTTGCCGGGGAGGGTGGCGGGTGAGGGCCAGGCGGGCCGGCACGCCGCGGTGGAGCAGGCCGGGCACGGAGTGGCGGCGGCCGGGCAGGGCCGGCGAGTCAGTCGGCCGTGGCGGGTCGAGCGCCCGAAGCGGTCGAGCGCCCGAAGCGGTCGAGCGGCCGGGAGCGGTCACGCCCCCGGCCGCCGTCGACAGCCCGGAGATCAGCCGTCCACCTGGGACCGGTCACCCGACCAGAGGGTGTGGAAGCTGCCCCCGCGGTCGGTCCGCCGGTAGGTGTGCGCGCCGAAGAAGTCCCGCAGCCCCTGCACCAGCGACGCGGGCAGCCGCTCCGAGCGCAGGGCGTCGTAGTAGGCCAGCGCGGACACGAAGCCGGGCGCGGGCACGCCCGCCTGGACCGCCCCGACGACGACCCGCCGCCACGCCGCCTCGGCGGCCCGCACCGCGTCCCGGAAGTAGTCGTCCACCAGCAGGGACGCCAGCTCCGGGTTCTTGTCGTACGCCTCGCGGATGCGGTCGAGGAACCGGGCGCGGATGATGCAGCCGCCGCGCCAGATGGTGGCCATCGCGCCCAAGTCCAGGTCCCACCCGTACTCGGCGCTCGCCGCGCGCATCTGGTCGAAGCCCTGCGCGTACGCCACGACCTTGGACGCGTAGAGCGCCTGCCGCACGTCCTCGACCAGCCCACCCGCGAGCTGCTCGGAGGCGAGCACCTCCGAGGCGCCGAACGCGTCGCGCACGGCCTCGCGCTGCTCGACCCGCCCGGACAGCGAGCGGGCGAACACGGCCTCCGCGATGCCGGTCACCGGCACGCCCAGCTCCAGCGCCTCCTGCACGGTCCAGCGGCCGGTGCCCTTCTGCTCGGCCTCGTCGGCGATCACGTCGACCAGCGGCACGCCGGTGTCGGGGTCGGCGTGGCCCAGCACCTCGGCGGTGATCTCCACCAGGTAGGACTCCAGGTCGCCGCTGTTCCAGCCGCGGAAGACCTCCGCGATCCCGGACGGCGTCATGCCGCCGACGCGGCGCAGCAGGTCGTAGGACTCCGCGATGAGCTGCATGTCGGCGTACTCGATGCCGTTGTGCACCATCTTCACGAAGTGCCCGGCGCCGTCCGGTCCGACGTGGACGCAGCACGGCACGCCGTCCACCTTGGCCGCGATGTCCTCCAGCACGGGCCCCACGTGCCGGTAGGACTCGGCCGACCCGCCGGGCATGATCGACGGGCCGTTGAGCGCGCCCTCCTCGCCGCCGGAGATGCCGCTGCCGACGAAGTGCAGCCCGGCTTCCCTGAGCTTCGCCTCGCGGCGGCGGGTGTCGGCGTAGTGGGCGTTGCCGCCGTCGATCACCATGTCGCCGGGCTCCAGCAGGGGCGCCAGCTCGTCGATGACGGCGTCGGTCGGCCCGCCCGCCTTGACCATGATGATGATCTGGCGCGGGGTCTGGAGGCTCGCGACGAGCTCCTCCAGCGTCCCCGCCGGGACGAAGTCGCCCTCGTGGCCGTGCTCCTCGATCAGTGCTTTGGTGCGGGCGTCGGTGCGGTTGTGCACGGCGACGCGGTAGCCGTGCCGGGCGAGGTTGCGCGCCAGGTTGCTGCCCATGACGGCGAGCCCGGTGACGGCGATCCGCGCGGGTGCCTCGGAGGTGGTCATCCGGACAGCCTGCCGAAGTTCGCGCTCGCGCGCACGCACCGCCGACCCCTCAAAACGAAGGTCGGGGTGCACCCCGAGCGGCTGTAACATCGTGAAACAACTGTGGAAAGACGGGGGTGCGCATGAGCAGGGCGACGGTGCGGGACGTGGCGCGGGCGACGGGGCTGTCCATCGCCACCGTCTCCCGGGTGCTCAACGGCCAGGCGAACGTCGCCCAGCACACCCGCGAGCTGGTGCTCAGGGCGGTGGACCAGCTGGGCGCGCGGGCGCCCAGGCCGCGCGGCGCCAAGCCGACCGGCTCCATCTACGTGCGCTGCCCGTACCTGCTCACCGACTACTTCGGACTGATCGTGTCCTCGGTGGCCGAGACGCTGGCCCTGCACGGCCACCAGGTGGTGCTGGACGCGGGCACGTCGGCGCAGCGGGCGCGGGTGCTGCCGGACCTGGCCGGCCGGGCGGACGTGGGCGGCGCGGTGCTGATCCTGCCGCCGGAGCCGGCCGACGAGCTGGTCCGGCTGCGGGACCGGCGCTTCCCGTTCGTGGTGGTGGACCCGCGCACCGAGCTGCCGCGCGACGTGGCCTCGGTGTCGGCGGCGCACTTCGCGGGCGCGCGGCGGCTGATGGCGCACCTGGTGGAGCTGGGGCACCGGCGCATCGGCGTCCTCGGCGGTCCGCGGGACTGGCAGGCCAGCGACGGCAGGCTCGCCGGGTACGCGGCGGCGCTGTCGGACGTGGGCGTGCTGCCGTCGCCGGAGCTGCTGCGGCACGTGGACGAGCCGACCGACGAGCGCGGCCACTCGGCCGCCGGCGAGCTGCTGGACCTGCCCGAACGGCCGACCGCGCTGGTGGCGTTCAACGACAAGATGGCCGTCGGCGCGTTGCGGGCGGCCCGGGAACGCGGCCTGTCGGTGCCCGGTGACGTGTCGGTCGCGGGGTTCGACGACCTGGACCTGAGCCGGGCCGCGGTGCCGGGGCTGACCACCGTGCGGCAGCCGTTGCAGGAGATGGGCCGGATGGCCGTGACGCTGCTGGTGCGCCTGCTCGACCGGCACGAACTGGAGGCGCTGCACGTCGAACTGGCCACGGAACTGGTGGTCAGGGCCTCCACCGGACCCGTGCGGAACTCCTGACCGGGCGGCTTTTTCCGGTATTTACCGGGCTGAATGCGCGGCCTTGACACGGGTACCGACCCATTGTTTCCTTTCACTTGCGGACACGTTCCACAAAAGTTCCATTTGTTACAGCCGCCGGAACCCTGCCCACACCGTCGTGAAAGGAGTCCGAGGTGCCCTCTACCCGCCATCGGGCTTTCACCACCGCCGCGATAGCCGCCCTGACCGCGGCCGCCGCCGTGGCCGCCGTGCCCTCACCGGCCGCAGTCGCCGCGGGCGAAACGGTCAACGTCCACCTGACCACCACCTCCGACAGCGGCGGCCGGGTGGTCACCCGGGGCCTGGCCCAGCAGCCGTCCGTCGCGTTCAGCACCAGCGGCGGCAGCGCCACCCACACCATCACCGTCAACGAGAACACCCGCTACCAGCAGTTCGAGGGTGGCGGCGCGTCGATCACCGACACCACCGCCCACCTGCTGCGCGGCGGTGCGGTCTCCGCGGCCACCCGGGACGCGGTGATGCGCAGGCTGTTCCACCCCGTCGACGGCATCGGCCTGTCCTTCGTGCGCAACCCGATCGGGGCGTCCGACCTGTCCCGGCCGGGCAACGTGTCCCTGGACGACACGTGCTGCGACCTCAACGACTGGGGCGCCAACGGCTACGACACGAACGTGCGGCTGCTGACGCAGCAGGCCAAGCAGCTCAACCCGCAGCTGCGGGTCAAGGGCGTGCCGTGGAGCGCGCCGGGCTGGATGAAGGACAACGGCCGCATGGACCAGATGGGCTGGCTCAAGTGGGAGTACGCCCCGATGTACGCCCAGTACTTCGTGAAGTACGTGCAGAGCTACCAGGCGGCGGGCATCCCGGTCGACTACGTGTCCGTGCAGAACGAGCCGAACTGCTGCCAGGCGTCCAACCCCACCGCGATGAACTACCCCGGCATGAGCTGGAACCCGGCGGGCCTGGCCGAGTTCACCAAGAACAACCTCTACCCGGCGTTCCGCGCGGCCGGCATCAACACCAAGGTGCTGGTGCACGACTGGAACTACGGCGACTACGCCAACTTCGGCTCGGGCGTGCTGAACGACGCCGCCGTGCGCAACGACCCCCTGTTCGGCGGCATCGCCTGGCACGGCTACTTCGGTGACCCGGCCGTGGGCACGCAGGTCCACAACCAGTACCCGAACGTGAAGCAGTTCAGCACCGAGCACTCCGGCGGCACGTGGATCTCGAACCAGCACAACGAGGACATGGCCGACATCGTCAACTACGCCCGCAACTGGAGCTCCAGCCTGGTCAAGTGGAGCCTGGCGCTGAACCAGAACATGGGCCCGCACAACGGCGGCTGCGGCACCTGCACCGGCCTGGTCACGGTCCAGGAGGGCGGCTCGCGGGCCGGCCAGGTGGACAACACGATCGAGTACTACACGACCGGGCACCTGACCAAGTTCGTCCGGCCCGGCGCGCACCGGATCGACTCGACCGCCAACGGCACCGTGCAGAACGTGGCCTACCGCAACCCCGACGGCTCCAAGGCGCTGATCGCCCACAACGGCGGCACGTCGGCCCAGTCGATCCGGGTGAACTGGGGCAACCAGGCGTTCACCTACACCCTGCCCGCGCGCACCACGGCGACGTTCACCTGGCAGGGCACCCCGGGCGGCGGCACCCAGCCCGTCGGCGGCACCATCACCGGCCTGGCCGGCAAGTGCGTCGACGTCGCGGGCGGCAGCAGCGCCGACGGCGCGGCCGTGCAGCTCTACACCTGCAACGGCTCCGCGGCCCAGCAGTGGACCCGCCCCGGCGACGGCACGGTCCGCGCGCTGGGCAAGTGCCTGGACGTGAAGGACCGGGGCACCGGCGACGGCGCGCAGCTCCAGCTGTGGTCGTGCGGCGGCACCCCGAACCAGCAGTGGACCGCCACGGCGGGCCGCGACCTGGTGAACCCGGCGGCGAACAAGTGCGTCGACGTCACCGGCAACACCAGCGCGGACGGCGCCCGGCTCCAGCTGTGGACCTGCACGGGCGCGGCCAACCAGAAGTGGACCTTCGCCTGAACCCCGTGAACAGCGGCGGGGACCCCGGTGGGTCCCCGCCACCAGGCCACCGGCGGGCGGACCCCGGCCGGTGACGCGACGGGGCCCCGCCCACACCACTGGCGGCGGCCGGCGGGGCCCCTCCGCGCGTGATCCCGAACCCCCGGCGCCGCCGGGCGCGCGACGCGCCCGGCGGCGCAGGACCATCGGCGCATGAGACTCCGCGTGCTCACCCTGACCACCGCGGTCCTGGCCACGTTCCTCGTGGCGCCCCACCAGACGTCGGCCCAGCAGGTCTCGGCTCAGCAGGTCTCGGCTCAGCAGGTGTCGGCTCAGCAGGTCTCGGCTCAGCAGGTCTCGGCCGCCTGGACCCTGACCGCGGCCCAGCGCCGGGCCTACCTGTCGCACTACGCGCCGGTCGTCCTCAAGCGCGGCGACGAGAACAACGGCAAGCAGGGCCGCGACTGGCTGACGAACTTCGACTTCGACCGCGACGGCGACTACGCCACCAACCGCGCCCACTGGCTGGAGGTCGACCAGCACGTCGCGGGCGCGCGGCCGGACTGGCAGGTCCGGCCCACCCTCTACACCGCGCTGCTGGAGTTCACCGAGGGCGGCGCCAAGTCCCTCGTGCTGCTCTACCACGTCTACAACGCCGCCGACAAGGACGGCGACGAGATCCACGACTGGGAGCGCGTCGAGATCGTGGTGCGCGGCGTGACCGGCACCCCCGGGTCCGCCGGCGAGTCCTTCGCCAACGCCACCGTGACCCACCACAAGGACCACGTCATGCGCCGGTCCACCGACCCGGACGTGCGGTTCCTGGACACCGCCACCGGCCGCCACCTGCTGCTGTGGCAGGCCGACGAGAGCGACTTCGACCTGCCGGACATCGGCCCGCACGGGCACGAGCTGCGCTACGTCACCGACCCGTGGTCGGAGATCGCCGGGCGGTTGGCCGGTGGTGAGGCGGAGGTCGGCATCTCCGGGTCGGGCGACGACCGCAACGTGCACTACGCGTTCGTGCCCGGCGGCTCGGCGGGCGCGGTGGCCGCGCTCGGGGCGGTGCCGCTGACCGGCGCCAACGCCGCGACGCAGGCCAGTCGAGTCGACAACGGCACCACGGTGCGGTGGCCGGCGGTCAAGCGGCTGACCTACGAGCTCCAGGACCTCGCCGACATCGTCCCGTCGCACTGGTCGCAGGGTGACTGGCGGCGGCACTGGCTGGACACCGACGTCGTGGACGTGTGGTTCGAGACGCCCGCGCTGGGCATCGGGACCGGTCGCCGGCGGTTCTACAACCAATCGCGCGACAACGCCGCGTCCGACCTCACCGACGGCCGCGAGGGCTACCTGTCCAAGGCCTGGTTCTTCGGCGCCTACTCGGCCGAGCTGGACGAGGACACGCCGTCGGGCAGCGACGACTTCGGCGGGTTCGCGGGCACCGGCGTCGACAGCCTCGGCCGCACGCGCGGCGCGGTCAGCGGCGACCCCGCCTCGCACGGCGCGTACTGGCGGCAGCACGAGTACTTCGTGCACTCCGGCGGCATCGACGACGCCCGGAGCCGCGAGGTCGGCACGTGGCTGGCGCCCGGCTGGCACCTGCCCGCCAACGGCGGCTTCGACGGCCGCTGGCAGCCGCTGTTCGACTGACCGGCCGGCGGCCACCCTGCTTGCCCGGCTTGCCGCCGCCCGGCTCACTGCTGCCGGCCCACTCCTGCCCAGCCCACCGCTGCCCAGCCCACCGCTGCCGATCCGTTCGCTGCCCGGCCCGTTCGCCCCCAACGCGACCGGCCCGCCCGCCGCGACCGCACGACCGGTCGTGGCGGGCGGGCCGGTGCCCGTCACCACCGCACGACCGGCGGCGACGGGGGTCACCTCACCCGGTGGCGCGGTACGCCTGCCCGGCGGCGTTGGGCGTGCCGCCGGGTGCGTACAGGCCCGTGCCGGGCTTGTCGGCCGGGAGCGCGAACCACGCGTAGCGCTCCAGGTAGGGCAGACCTTCGAGCATCCGCGACGACGCGCCCGCGAAATCGGCCAGCTGCCGGTCGTCCGGGTAGCGCACGCCGCCGCCGGAGAAGTCCATCAGCGAGTACTCGGTGAGCCAGACCGGCAGGCCGTAGCGGGCGTGCACGGCGTCCAGGTAGCCCTTCAGGTGGCCGACGGCGGCCGGGCCGAAGTCCGAGCCGTACCAGTGCAGCGTGATGAAGTCGACCCGCAGGCCGCGCTCGCGGGCGCCGGTCAGGAACCGGTCGAGCCAGCCGCCCGGCCGGTCGCCGCCGTAGGCCACGGCCGGGCTGCCCAGGCGCATCCCCGTCGCCTGGAGCCTCGGCCACAGGTCCAGCGCCTGCTCGACGGACATGTTCGCCTGCTCGGCCAGATCGGGCTCGTTGAAGCCGAGCAGCGTGGTGCCCTGCCCCTTCACGGCCTCCAGGTTGGCCGGGGTCGCGGTCTTCGCGCCCCAGATCATCGGCACGTACTCCACGCCCGGCGCCTGCACGCCCTCCGGCGTGGTGGCCCAGTTGTAGAACCAGCCCGCGCCGACGTCCGACAGCGCCCGGCCGACGCCGTCGAAGTGCCAGGTGCTGACGCCCTTCTTGATCGACCTGGCGGCCGGGAGGGGGTCGGGTGGCGCGGCGACGACCGGTCGGGTGGGGGAGGTGGGGCTCGTGGTGGTCGTCGTCGTGGTGGTGGTCGTGGTCGCCTGGCTCGACGCGGTGGCGGGCACGAGGGTGGTGGTCGTCGCGGTGATCGGCGCGGCCACCGGGACCGGGCGGGGCGCCTGCTCGGGCGGCAGCAGGGCGACCGCGCCCACCACCACCGCCACCGCGACCGCCGCGACCAGCGGCTTGGCCGCCGCGTGCGCCCAGAACGACGGCTTGAGCGGCGTCGGGGTGATCGTGTTCGAGGTGATCGTGTTCGGGGTGGCCGTCGCCTGCCCGTCCACCAGCCCGGGGTCCACCAGCCCGGGGTCGAGCGGAGCGGGGTCGAGCAGGTCGAACCCGGCGGGCACCGGCACCAGCGGGATGCGGGCCACCAGCCCGTCCACGGCGGCCAGGTCGTCGAACCCGCGCCCGCAGCGCCGGCACTCCCGGGCGTGCCGCACGATCCGCTTGCGCCACAGCGCGCCGGGGTGGCCGTCCCAGTCCGCGACCACCTCGGCCAGCTCGCCGCACCGGGGCATGGCCAGCACGCGCACGACCACGCGGGCCGAGTCGAGCTGGGCCTTCATCCGCTGGACCCGGACGGCGGCGTGCTGCGGGGTGAGGTCGAGGGCCTTGACCAGCTCGGCGCGCGTGATCCGGCCGACCTGCTCCAGCCACCACAGCGAGAGCACCTCGCGCTCGTCGTCGCCGATCCAGCGGGTGGCCGCGAGGACCTCGCGGCGCTGGCCGGTGAGCTGGAGGCGGGTGATGGCGAGGTCGGCGAAGTCCGCGCCGGGGTCGGCCCGGTCGAGCACCTCGTGGTCGACGGGCAGCGGCTGGTTGCGGCGGTGCCGGTCGCGGACCTGGTTCATCGCGATGACCAGCAGCCAGGAGCGGAACGACTCGGGCTTCTCCAGGCGGGACAGCCCGTCCACGGCGCGCAGCATGGTCTCCTGGACCACGTCGTCGGTGTCGGGGTGCCCGCCGAGGGCGTGCCCGACGACGTTGTAGACCAGCGGCAGGTAGGCCGCCACCAGCGCGTCCAACGCGCCCGGTTCGCCGCGCTGGGCGGCCTTGACCGCCTCGGCGTCACCTGGTGTGCGCATACCGATCCTCCCGGCCGAGTTGGGCTTACCCACCGAAGACGGCCACCGCCCGCCAACATAACCAAAACCCCGAAGAACCCCGCGAGTCGTACGTTCAGACCCCGCGAGTCGTACGTTCCGGTCGGCCGTGTCGTACGTCCAGGACCCCCGAGTTCAACGTTCGCGTCCGGCCTGGGGGTGCGCGAACGCTGAACTCGGGGGGCCGGAACGTACGACACGGTGGGTCTGGAGGTACGACACGGTGGGTCTGGAGGTACGACTCGCGCGGTCTGGAGGTACGACTCGCACGGGGTTAGCTTGGGGAGGTGGATGCTGAGGAGTTTCGGCGGGTCGGGCACCAGGTGGTCGACTGGATCGCCGACTACCGGGCGCGGGTCGAGGAGTTCCCCGTCCGGTCCCGGGTGGAGCCGGGGTGGGTGCGCGGGCAGCTCGGCGGGTTGAGCGAGGCGGGCGGCGACTTCGCCGGGTTGCTGGCCGACCTGGAGCGGGTGGTGCTGCCCGGCACGACCCACTGGCAGCACCCCGGGTTCTACGCCTACTTCCCGTCCAACGCGTCGCTGCCGTCCGTGCTCGGCGACCTGCTGTCGTCCGGCCTGGGCGTGCAGGGGATGCTGTGGTCCACCTCCCCCGCCGCGACCGAGGTCGAGCAGCACCTGATGGACGAGCTGGTGGGCGCCATGGGCCTGCCGGAGCGCTTCCTCGGCGGCGGGGTCATCCAGGACACCGCGTCGTCGGCCGCGCTCGTCGCGCTGCTGGCGGCGCTGCACCGGGCATCCGGGGGCAAGTGGCGCCAGTCCGGCGTGGACGGCGCGGAGACGGTCTACGTGTCCTCGCAGACCCACTCGTCGATCGAGCGCGCGGCGCGCATGGCGGGGCTCGGCGAGCAGGCCGTGCGGTCGATCCCGGTGGACCCGGCGACGTCGGCGATGGACGCGGGGGCGCTGGCGGCGCGGCTCAAGGCCGATGTGGAGGCGGGGCGGCGGCCGGTGCTCGTGTGCGCGACCATCGGCACGACGGGCACGGGCGCGGTGGACCCGGTGCGGGAGGTCGCGGCGCTGTGCGCCGAGCACGGCGCCTGGCTGCACGTGGACGCGGCGTGGGCCGGGCCGGCGGCGCTGTGCCCGGAGTTCCGCCCCCTGTTCGACGGCGTCGAGCTGGCCGACTCGTTCACCGCGAACGCCCACAAGTGGATGCTGACCGCGTTCGACCTGTCGCTGTTCTGGACGGCCCACCCGGACGTGCTGGTGGACGCCCTGACCATCCTCCCCGAGTACCTGCGCAACACCGCGACCGAGTCGGGCGCCGTGGTCGACTACCGCGACTGGCAGATCCCGCTGGGCCGCCGGTTCCGGGCGCTGAAGCTGTGGTCGGTGCTGCGCTGGTACGGGCTGGAGGGCGTGCGGGCCCACCTGCGCGGGCACGTGGAGCTGGCGGCGCTGCTGGAGTCCTGGGTCGGGGCCGACGAGGGGTGGGAGCTGGCCGCGCCCCGCACGCTGTCCCTGGTGACCCTCGCCCACCGCGACGGCGACGGGGCCACGCGGGCGGCGATGGAGCGGGTCAACGCGAGCGGCGACGCGTTCGTCACGCACACGACGGTGAACGGGCGGTTCGCGGTCCGCGTCGCCATCGGGGCCGAGGGTACGAGGGAGCCCCACGTGCGGGCGCTGTGGGAGGCGCTGCGGGGAGAGGGGTGAGCCCGGGGGCCTACCGCACCACGCGGAGCAGGCCCTCCTGGACCACCGTGGCCACCAGGCTGCCGTCGCGGGCGTAGAAGCGGCCCGTCGCCAGGCCCCGCGCGCCGGACGCCGAGGGCGACGCGCAGTCGTAGAGGAACCACTCGTCCGCGCGGAACCGGCGGTGGAACCACATGGCGTGGTCCAGGCTCGCGCCCAGCACCTTGTCCGTGCCCCAGTAGACCCCGTGGCGGACCAGGACCGAGTCGAGCAGGGTCATGTCCGAGGCGTAGGCCAGCACGCACACGTGCAGCAGGTCGTCGTCGGGCAGCTTGCCGTCCGCGCGCATCCACACCTGGCTGCGCGCCTCGCCCGGCCCGTCCTCGCGCGCCCGCCACGGCGGCTGGGTCACGTACCGGATGTCGACCGGCCTGGGCAGGCGGGCCATGCCCACCTTGTCCAGGTACCCGGCCGCCGACTCGGCGTAGGTCGGCAGGGAGTCCGGCGGCGGCACCGACGGCATCGGGTCCTGGTGGTCCAGGCCCGGCTCGTCGAGCTGGAACGACGCCGACAGCGAGAAGATCGCCTTGCCGTGCTGCACGGCGACCACCCGGCGGGTGGTGAACGACCGCCCGTCACGGATGCGGTCCACTTCGTACACGATCGGGACGGTCGGGTCACCGCCCCGGATGAAGTACGAGTGCAGCGAGTGCACCCGCCGACCCGGGTCCACGGTCCGACCGGCGGCCACCAGGGCCTGCCCGGCCACCTGCCCGCCGAACACCCGCACGGGCGATTCGGCGGGCGACACCCCGCGGAAGATGTTCTCCTCGATGCGCTCCAGGTCGAGCAGCGCCACGAGGCGGTCGAGCACGGGCTGCCCGTGCGGCACGCCGTCGGCGTCCAGCGGAACGTCCGAGAAACCGGCGGAAGCCGCGGCGCGGGCAGCCTCGGTCACGTCATCTCCTAAGCGTGGTCTTCCTCTCCCAGGCGGTGCACCCGGATGAGGTTCGTCGAGCCGATGGTGCCGGGCGGCGAGCCGGCCACGACGACCATCAGGTCACCGGCCTGGTAGCGGCCGATGGACAGCATCGACTGGTCGACCTGGCGGACCATACCGTCGGTCGAGTCCACCTTAGGCACCAGGAACGTCTCCGTGCCCCAGGTGAGAGCAAGCTGACTGCGCACGCTGGGCTCCGGCGTGAACGCCAGCAGCGGCAGGTGCGTGTGCAGCCGGGCCAGCCGCCGCACGGTGTCACCGGACTGGGTGAACGCCACGAGGGCCTTCGCGTTCAGCCGCTCACCGATGTCGCGCGCCGCGTAGGAGATGACGCCGCGCTTGGTGCGCGGGACGTGGGTCAGCGGCGGGACCACCACGGACTCGGTCTCCACGGCCTCGATGATCCGGCCCATGGTCTTGACCGACTCGATCGCGTAGCGGCCGACCGACGTCTCGCCGGACAGCATCAGCGCGTCCGCGCCGTCCAGCACGGCGTTCGCCACGTCGGAGGTCTCGGCGCGGGTCGGCCGGGAGTTGGTGATCATGGAGTCCAGCATCTGGGTGGCCACGATCACCGGCTTGGCGTTCTCGCGGGCGATCTGGATCGCCCGCTTCTGCACCAGCGGCACGTACTCCAGCGGCAGCTCCACGCCCAGGTCGCCGCGGGCGACCATGACGCCGTCGAAGGCCAGCACGATGGCCTCGAGGTTGTCGACCGCTTCGGGCTTCTCGATCTTGGCGATGACCGGCTTGCGGCCGTTGCCGACCCGGTCCATCACCTGGTGCACCAGGTCGATGTCGGCGGGCGAGCGCACGAACGACAGGGCGATGAAGTCCACGCCCAGGCGCAGCGCGAACTCCAGGTCCTCGATGTCCTTCTCCGACAGCGCCGGCACGGACACGTCCATGCCGGGCAGCGAGAGGCCCTTGTTGTTGCTGACCGGGCCGCCCTCGGTGACCTCGCAGACCACGTCCGGTCCGTCGATGTCGACCACGACCAGGCCGACCTTGCCGTCGTCCACCAGCAGTCGGTCACCGACCTTGGCGTCCTGCGCCAGCTGCTTGTAGGTGGTGGAGACTCGGTCGTGGGTGCCCGCGACGTCCTCGACGGTCACCCGGACGACGTCCCCGGTGCGCCACTCGACCGGCCCGTGGGCGAATCGCCCCAGGCGGATCTTCGGCCCTTGGAGGTCGGCGAGGATGCCGACCGCCCGTCCCGACACGTCGGCCGCTGCGCGGACGAGGTCGTAGACCTGCTTGTGGTCGGCATGGCTACCGTGGCTGAAGTTCATCCGAGCCACGTCCATACCGGCCGCCACCAGCTCGTTGACCTTGTCCTCGGTCGCGGTGGCGGGACCAAGCGTACAGACGATCTTCGCGCGTCGACTCACGTCTGTGCAGAGTAGTCCCTGTCACTGGACCGATCAGGATGTACCCGGGGGTAATCTCCGCGGAACGGGCAGAATCTGCCAGGTGGGTGCCAGAATCCTTCCGTTCGTGATCGCGGCGTTGCTCAGCGTCATCGTGTTGTTCACCCCCCAGTCAGGAGTGCCCGACTCGCCGCCGGGCACCGACAAGGTGGTCCACTGCCTGCTGTTCGCCCTGCTCACGGCCACCGGGCGGTACGCGCGGCTGCCGGTCGCGGGGTTGGCGGCGGGGCTGGTTGGTTACGCCGCGGTCTCGGAAGTGTTGCAGTGGCTCATCACCGCGCTGGGCCGCGGGGGTGACGTGCTCGACGCGCTGGTGGACGTCGCCGGGATCGGGGTCGGGCTGCTGGTGTTCCGGCTGCTGCCGGTGGGGAGGGAGAGGGGACGGGAGTAGGGAGAGGGGACGGGGCCCGACGCGGGCGCGGGGCGGACCTGAGGCGAGGGTCGGGCCCGGGGGGTAGGGGGCAGGGCGCGAGGGCAAGGGCCGGGGGCAGGGCGCGGCCCGGTCACCGGCGGAAGCCCACCTCGGTCAGGCCGACGTGGTCGTTGCACCAGTCGACCAGCGGGGTCACCTGGCGCCACCCCTCGTGCACGCGGTCCAGGCACCCGGGCTCGTGCAGCACGTCGTCCGGCGGCCAGACCTTCGCCACGTACAGGCGCTTGTGCTTGAGCAGCTCGATCCGGGGGTGCTCGGGGTCCGTGCCCCGGGGCGCGCGCTTGAGCCTGTCCCCGCGCAGCTCCCACCCCTGGCCCACCAGCCGGGCGAGCACCCGCTCCAGCGCCCGGCCGCGCAGGTCGTCGGCGACCGACTCCCGGTAGCGGGCGAGCTGGTCGGGGGCCATGGCGAACGACCCGCCGGCGACGAACAACCCCTCCGGGCCGATCTGCGCGTAGTGCGCGCCGCTGCCGCGACCGGGTTCGACGACCGCGCCGCAATGGTCCTTGTAGGGGGTTTTGTCCTTGCTGAACCGCACGTCGCGGTAGGGCCGGAAGACCTTTCCCTTCCCGAACTCCGGTTCCAGGGCCGCGAGCAGCGCCTCCATGGGCACGCGCACGTCCGCGTGGTAAAGGTGCTTGTTGTCCTCCCAGTACGCTTTCGAGTTGTCGACCACGAGACCGTCGTAGAAGTCGATGGCGTGTTCGCCGAAGCCGCTGAATTCCACGGCACCAAGCTTACGTTCGGCCATTCGTGCCTTATTGGGGAGTGCTATAGCTTTGCATCACCGGGTCGTCACGTTCTGTGCATAATCAGCCGAGTGGGTAGGAAAGCGGCCCTCGTGGCCTGGCTGCGGGAACTCGACGTGCAGGGAATCCGGGACGTGCTGTCCTCGCGGGAGGACGCCGCCCGGACCCGACCCCACTCGCTGCGGGCGCTGGCCGACGAGCTGACCGCCACGGCGTCGCTGCGGATCGCGGTGGAGGGGCTGGACCAGGGGGCCCGGGACGTGCTGGACGCGGTGGCTCGCCTGGGCGGCCGGGCGGACGTGGAGGCGGTCGCCGAGCAGCTGCGCTGCAACGGGAAGGCCGCGCGGGCGGAGCTCAAGCGGGTGCTGGCGCAGCTGCGCGCCCGCGCCCTGGTGTGGCCGGCGGGCAGGGGCGTGGTCGGCTCGCCCGGTCTGCGACCGCTGCTGGACGAGCCGGCGCGCCGGATCACGCCCGCGCCGCGCCTGCCGCGCCGGACCGCGCAGCACCGGGGTTACGCCGACCGGGCCGGCATCGCGCCCGCCACGTCCACGGTGGACGGGATGACGCGGCTGCTCGCGTTCTGCGACCTGGAGCCGGTGGCCTGCCGCAGCGGGCTGGGCCTGCGGGAGCTGCGCCGGATCGCGGGCGTGCTGCGCGCGGAGGAGGCGCGGGTGCGGCTGTGGGTGGAGCTGGCGGTGGAGGTGCGGCTGCTGGCCGCGGAGGGCGGGTGGCTGCTGCCCACCACCCGGTCGGACGCGTGGCGCGCCGCGCCGACGGCGGAGCGGTTGGCCGCGCTGGTCGAGGCGTGGCCGCGGTTGGCGGGGGTGCCGGGCAGGCAGCGGCAGGCGGTGGTGGAGCCGTCCCCGTCGGACAGCGGGGGCCGGGCGCGGCGGGGTGTGCTGGCGCGGTACGCGGAGCTGGGGCCGGACGAGGCGTTCGAGCACCGGCACGAGGTGGTGGCCGAGCTGGCGTGGTCGCGGCCTGCGGTGTGGGGGGCGGGGGTGGCGGAGGCCGTGCTGGTGGAGGCCGAGTCGCTGGGGCTGGTGGCGCTGGGCGCGTTGACCTCGTTGGGGCGGGTGCTGCTGGAGGGCGGGGCGGGTGCGGCGGCGGGTGCGGGTGGTGCGGCGGGTGCGAGTGGTGTAGCGGCGGCGGGTGGTGCGGCGGGTGCGGGTGGCGTGGCGGCGGTGGCCGGGCGGTTCGTGCCGCCCTCGGTGTCGACGGCGGACCTGCGGCCGGACCTGACGGCCGTGGTGGAGGGGTTGCCGGACCGCGAGTTGAGCGCGGTGCTGGAGCTGGTCGCCGAGGAGGCCGGTGGCTCCGGCGGGGTGTGGAGGTTCGGCGGGGCCGGGGTGCGGCGGGCGCTGGACCTCGGGCACGAGCCGGACGCGCTGCTGGCCCGGTTGGGGGCGGTGGCCGCGCACGGGGTGCCCGCCGCGCTGGCGGACCTGGTGCGGGAGGTGGCGCGGCAGCACGGGCGGATCACGGTGGTGCCGGTGGCGTGCTGCGTGCGGACCGCGGACCCGGTGCTGCTGGCGGAGATCGCCGCGCGCCGGTCGTTGGCGTCGCTGGGGTTGCGGCCGCTCGGTCCGACCGTGCTGGCCTCGGCCAAGCCCGTGGCGGAGACGTTGGCGCTGCTGCGGGCGGCCGGGTACGCGCCGGCGTCGGCGGGGGCGGACGGGGCGCCGGTGGTGGCGCGGGTGCCGCGGCAGCGGGCCACCCCGCCGCCGGTGCGCCGGGGTGGCGGGGTGGTCGACGGGTGGGGGAACGGGCGTCGGGGCGAGCCGTTGGGCGAGCAGGACCTGAGCAGGTTGGCGGTGGCGCTGGTGGACCGGGAGCGGCCACGGCAGTGGTACGTGCCGCCCTGCGCGGAGTCGCGGCGGATGGGGGCGGTGCGGTTGCTGCGGGACCAGTCGCTGGTGCTGCGCGACTCGGAGGTGCTGCTGCTGGCGGAGGCGCTGGTCACGCGGACCTCGGTGGAGGTTGCCGTGGCCAACGGGCCGCGCACGGCGGTCAAGCACGTGATCACGCCGGTCGACCACGCCTCGGGGAACCTCACGGCGACGTGCGGGCCGCGCGGGGAGGCCCGGGAGTTCCTGGTCAGCGACATCCGCTCGGTGCGGGTGGTCGCCCGCGCGTGAGGCCGGGACGCGCGTGGGCCCCGAACGCGGTGTTCGGGGCCCACGTCGTCGGAGCACCTCGCCGAGGCACACCGTTGGAACACCTCGCCGAGGCGCGTCCTCAGGACAGGCGGAGTGGTACGTCCTGGGTCGCGTCGATCGTGCCGGTCGAGGCGGTGACCTGGACCGGCGGGCCGGTCCGGTCGCCCTTGGTCGCGGTGAACTCGTAGCGACCGGCGGGCAGGTTCCACTCGTAGCGGCCGTCGGGACCGGAGATCACGGCCAACTCCGGTACCGGCTGGGGCGGGTCGTCGACGGACTTCGGCTGCACGAGCGCCCCCTCGACGGGCCGGCCGGCGTCGTCCACCACCGTGCCGGTGATGGCGACCTGGGCGGACGGGGTCCGCGGGGACCCGCCGTCGGACGAGGACGTGCCCGCTTCACCGCCGCACCCGCCCAGCACCAGGAGGCCCACCAGCAGCACTGCCTTGACGTGTCCCATTGCTCTGCTCCCTTCGGTTCCGTGCCCAGGACGGAACCGGGGGTGCGGTGGGTTGGCTCGGCGCCGGACCGGTCGGCTCAGCGCCAGCCGGCGATCAGGGTGAACCGGCTCTCGGTGATGCGCGGTCCGCTGTTGTGGCCGTCGGCGCCGGTGCCGTAGGCGTGGACCGCCAGCGAGCACTGGCCGGAGCAGCCCGAGGAGCCCGGCGCCCGGACGGTGTAGACCGCGCTGCCGCTGTTGCCGCCGACGGTGTCGTTGTCGTAGCGCAGCCGCAGGCTGTCGCTGACGCGGACCTGGTCGCTGTGGGTCCACTGCTGCTGGGCCTTGTCGCCGCCGTAGCCCTGGATGGTGGTGGACGTGCCGTTCAGCGAGGCGGTGGTCCAGTAGGCGCCGTACCAGCCGACGGTGTTGCCGATGGTGCAGTCGAGGGTGGCGGCGCCGTAGTCGGCGTCGGCGCTGCCGTCGACGGTCCAGCCGGTGTTCGACCGGAGGGTGGTCGCGGAACAGCCGCCGTACGGGCGGCTGCCGGTGCCGTTGGCGCCGGGGTAGAACCGGAGCTGCCCGGTGTACCAGCCGCTGGTCTGGTTGTAGACGCAGTGGCCGGCGGTCACGACCAGGTCGTCGCTGAACATCCAGCCGGTGCAGTGCTGGTTCTCCACGCCGTTCACGGTCCGGGTGATGAGGACCGTGGCGCGGGCCGGGAAGCCGGTGGTCGGGTTGACCCGGGTCCGGTTGTCGTCACCGATGATGGATTGGGTGCCGAAGTCGTCGCCGGTGGGCGACCGGTAGCCCTGGATGCGGTGGCCGGCGGGGACGGCGCGGGCGCCGTCCTTCACGGCGTCCCTGGTCGAGCCCGTGCCCCGGTAGCTGTCGATGCCGCGCAGCCCACTGGGCGCGGTCGCCGACAGGGTGACGCCCCCGGTGTCGCTGACCGCGTGCTCGGCGGACCTGGCGGGGCCCGCCGGGGCGGGTGCGGCCGATGCCGCCGGCGCCAGGATCGACGCGGTCAGCAGCGCGCCGGACGCGAGCGTCGCGATGCGCAGGACTGATCTGGTGGTCTTCACTGGGTCTCCTCTGCGGAGTGGGTGCCAACGGCGTGCTGGAGGGGGCCGCGGGCCGTCCCGATACCTCGGTGAAGGAAATTTGCGCTGCTCGGCAGCACGGGATGAGCGCATTGGCGGACCGCGCGGTCAGCCGTTGACGAGCCGGGTCGTCGAGCGGCTCAGACCGCTTGGTCCAGGTGCGCGATCATGGTCGGCAGCGGGTGCGGGTGCTCCGCGCTACTCGCCCACGAGCTGTTCGCGCAGGATGTCGGCGTGCCCGCAGTGCTGGGCGAGTTCGCGCAGCACGTGGAGGTACACCCAGCGCAGCGGGAGCGGGCCGCGGCGGTTGCCGTGGACCACGTCGTCCAGCCCGAGGGACGCGGTCGCGCGGCGTGATGCCCGACAGGCGTCCCGGTGTGCTCGCCGGACGGTGGCGATGGTGTCGTCCTCGTCGAGGACGAACGACTCGTGCGGTGTCGCGGGGATGCCGATCTCGGCGCGGGACCGGCGGGTGACGGCTTCGTCGAACCAGACCCTCTCGACGAAGGTCGCGTGCTTCACCAGGCCCAGCAGCGTGGTCCGGGAGGGCACCAGCGACCGGCGCGCCTGCTCCTCGGTCAGCCCGTCCAGGCACCTGTTGAGCGCACCGCGGTGCTCGTCGAGGAATGCCTCGAACTGGACCCGGACCTGCTGGTCGATGACGTCTTCGGCGGACACGACCGGGAACGTGGACATGTGCGCGAGCATCTCAAGGCCCGACCGGGGGCATCAAGCGCGCGTCGTTCGGATGAGGCGCGGACCGGTGC
Source organism: Saccharothrix sp. BKS2 (assembly GCF_047689505.1). Classification (NCBI taxonomy): domain Bacteria; kingdom Bacillati; phylum Actinomycetota; class Actinomycetes; order Pseudonocardiales; family Pseudonocardiaceae; genus Saccharothrix; species Saccharothrix sp. BKS2. The sequence goes on from NZ_JAUQOL010000008.1 coordinate 190,178, forward strand.
GGAGCAATTCGGGCGGCGGCGGCGGGAACCGAACTCGAACCCGGAACGCCGCGCCCCCCGATCGCCGGGCTCGACCGCGAAAAAAAAAATCGCCCCCGACGCCGTTGTCGGGGGCGATCGGTGGTGCCGGGACACCTACACCACGGCGAGCGGGAGCTGGTTGGGGATCACCGGCGACGGCAGGTCGGACGAACCCGTCAGGTAGGTGTCCACCGCGTTGGCCACCGAGCGGCCCTCCGCGATCGCCCACACCACCAGGGACGCGCCCCGGTGGGCGTCACCGCACACGAACACGCCGGGGGCCTGCGTCTGCCAGTCCGAACCGCACGAGATGGTGCCGCGCGAGGTCAGCCGGAGGCCGAGGCCGTCGAGCAGGGGCATGTGCTCCACGCCCTCGAAGCCGATGGCGAGCAGCACCAGGTCGGCCGGGAGGAGCTCCACCTCCTCCGTCACCGGCACCACCACGCGCCGGCCCGAGGCGTCGCGCTCCACCCGCACCTTGCGCAGCTTGATCTGCCGCACGTGGCCCGCCTCGTCGCCGACGAACTCCTCCACGGCCACGGCGAACCGCCGCTCCCCCGCCTCCTCGTGCGCGGGGTAGGTGCGCAGGACCCACGGCCACACCGGCCACGGCGAGCGCTCGTCGTCGCGCTTGGCGGGGGGCGTGGGGTACTGGTCGAGCTGCACGATCGACGCCGCGCCCTGGCGCACCGCCGTGCCGTAGCAGTCGGCGCCGGTGTCGCCGCCGCCGATGACGACGACGTGCCTGCCGGCCGCGTCGATCGCCGGCGCGCCGTCGCCCTCGCAGGCGCGGTTGGCGGGCACCAGGTGGTCCATGGCCAGGTGGACGCCGTCGAGGTCGCGGCCCGGGGTGGTCCGGTCGTCCCGGCCCCGCAGGGCGCCCACGGCCAGCACCACGGCGTCGAACCGCTCGCGCAGCTGCTCCACGGTGACGTCCACGCCGACCTCGCAGCCGGTGACGAACCTGGTGCCCTCGTTGCGGAGCTGCGCCAGCCTCCGGTCGAGGACCTTCTTCTCCATCTTGAACTCGGGGATGCCGTAGCGCAGCAGCCCGCCGAGCCGGTCGTCCCGCTCGAAGACGGTGACCTCGTGGCCGGCGCGGGTCAGCTGCTGGGCCGCGGCCAGGCCGGCCGGGCCGGAGCCGACGACCGCGACCTTCCGGCCCGAGGACACGTGGGCCCGGGTGGGCCGCACGAGCCCCTGCTCCCAGGACACGTCCGCGATGGTCTGCTCCACGCGCTTGATGGCCACCGGGCCGCCGGCGTCGTGGCTGATCGACAGCACGCACGCCGCCTCGCACGGCGCGGGGCACAGCCGCCCGGTGAACTCCGGGAAGTTGTTCGTCGCGTGCAGCCGGTCGGAGGCCAGCTCCCAGTCGCCGCGGCGGACCAGGTCGTTCCACTCCGGGATGAGGTTGCCCAGGGGGCAGCCGGCCGACCCGGAGTGGCAGAACGGGATGCCGCAGTCCATGCAGCGGGCCGCCTGGGTGCGCACCTGCTGGTCGCGCGCCTCGGCGCCGGGGTCGAGGTAGACCTCGTGCCAGTCGGCCGCCCGGTCGGCGACCGGGCGCTTCTTCGCGTCCTGGCGGGGGTGCTTGAGGAAACCGTACGGGTCAGCCACGGGAAGCCTCCATGATCGCCTGGTCGACGTCCCTGCCCTCCGCGCGGGCGAGCCTCATCGCCTCGAGCACGCGCTGGTAGTCACCGGGCATGACCTTGGTGAACGCGGCGGACCGCCGGGGCCAGTCGCCGAGCAGCGACGCGGCCACGGTGGATCCGGTGAGCTTGTGGTGCTTCTCCACCACGTCGCGCAGCCGGCGGAGGTCGTCCCCGTTCGGCCGCTGGAGCTCGACCATGGCGGTGTTGACCGCCGCCGGGTCGAGGTCGAGCACGTACGCGATGCCGCCGGACATGCCCGCGGCCAGGTTCCGGCCGGTCGGCCCGAGCACCACGGCCCGGCCGCCGGTCATGTACTCGAACGCGTGGTCGCCCACGCCCTCGGCCACCGCGAGCGCGCCGGAGTTGCGCACGCAGAACCGCTCGCCGACGCGACCGCGCAGGAAGATCTCGCCGGACGTGGCGCCGTAGCCGATCACGTTGCCCGCGATGACCTGCTGCTCGGCGGCGAACGGCGCGTCCGGGTGGGGCCGGACCACGACCCGGCCGCCGGACAGGCCCTTGCCGACGTAGTCGTTGGCGTCGCCGATCATCTCCAGCGTGATGCCGCGCGGCACGAACGCGCCCAGCGACTGGCCGGCCGAGCCGGTGAACGTCACGTGGATCGTGTCGTCCGGCAGGCCGTCACCGCCGAACCGGCGGGTCACCTCCGCGCCGAGCAGCGTGCCGACGGTGCGGTTGACGTTGCGCAGCGGCAGCTCCAGCCGCACCGGGTGGGCGTCCTCCAGGGCCGCCTCGGCGAGCTGGATCAGCGTGCGGTCCAGGGCCTGCGCGAGGCCGTGGTCCTGCTCGCGGACCTTGCGCTTGGCCGTCCGGTAGGGCGTCCGCGGCACCGCGAACACCGGCGTCAGGTCCAGGCCCGACGCCTTCCAGTGCTCGACGGCCGCGTCGGTCTCCAGCAGCTCGGCGTGGCCCACGGCCTCGTCGACGGTGCGGAAGCCCAGCTCGGCCAGCAGCTCGCGGACCTCCTGCGCGACGAAGTGGAAGAAGTTGACCACGTGGTCGACCTGGCCGGTGAAGCGCTTGCGCAGCTCCGGGTTCTGGGTGGCGATGCCGACCGGGCAGGTGTCCAGGTGGCAGACCCGCATCATCACGCAGCCCTCGACGATGAGCGGCGCGGTGGCGAAGCCGAACTCCTCGGCGCCCAGCAGCGCCGCGACCACGACGTCCCGGCCGGTGCGCATGGCGCCGTCCACCTGCACGGTGATCCGGTCGCGCAGGCCGTTGAGCAGCAGCGTCTGCTGGGTCTCGGCCAGGCCGACCTCCCACGGCGTGCCGGCGTGCTTGAGCGAGTTGAGCGGGGACGCGCCGGTGCCGCCGTCGTGGCCGGAGATCAGCACGACGTCCGCGTGGGCCTTGGCCACGCCCGCCGCGACCGTGCCGACGCCGAGCTCGCTGACCAGCTTGACGTGCACGCGGGCCTGCTCGTTGGCGTTCTTCAGGTCGTGGATGAGCTGCGCCAGGTCCTCGATCGAGTAGATGTCGTGGTGCGGCGGCGGCGAGATCAGGCCCACGCCGGGCGTGGAGTGCCGGGTGCGCGCGATCCACGGGTACACCTTGTACCCGGGCAGCTGGCCGCCCTCGCCGGGCTTCGCGCCCTGCGCCATCTTGATCTGGATGTCGCTGGCGTTGACCAGGTACTCGCTGGTCACGCCGAACCGGCCGGACGCGACCTGCTTGACCGCGCTGCGCCGCTCCGGGTCGTACAGGCGCTCCGGGTCCTCGCCGCCCTCGCCGCTGTTGGACCGGCCGCCGAGCCGGTTCATCGCGATGGCCAGCGTCTCGTGCGCCTCGGCCGAGATCGAGCCGTAGGACATGGCACCGGTGTTGAAGCGCTTGACGATCGAGGAGACGGGCTCGACCTCCTCGATGGGCACCGGCGCGCGGCCGGTGGTCCTGAGGGTGAACAGGCCGCGCAGCGTGCCGCCCTGGCGGGCGAGCGCCTCCACCTCCTCGGTGTAGCGGCGGTAGACGTCCTCCTTGCCCGTCCTGGTGGCGTGCTGGAGCAGGAACACCGTCTCGGGCGTGAACAGGTGCAGCTCGCCCTCGCGGCGGTAGGCGTACTCGCCGCCCACCTCCAGCCGGCGGTGCACGCGCGCGGCCGGGTTGTCCGGGTAGGCGCGGCGGTGGCGCAGGGCCACCTCCTCGGCCAGCACGTCCAGGCCCGCGCCGCCGAGCTTGGACACCGTGCCGGTGAAGTACTCGGCCAGCAGGTCCTTGGACAGCCCCACGGCCTCGAAGACCTGGGCGGCGGTGTACGCGCCGACGGTGGAGATGCCCATCTTGGACATGATCTTCAGGGTGCCCTTGACCAGGGCCGTCACGTAGTTCCGGACCGCCTTGCGCGGCTCGATGCCGGTGATGGCGCCCTGGTTGATCAGGTCCTCGATGGTCTCGAAGGCCAGGTACGGGTTCACCGCGGCGGCGCCGTAGCCGAGCAGCGCGGCGATGTGGTGCACCTCGCGGGCGTCGCCGGTCTCCACGACCAGCGCCACGCGCAGGCGCTCCTTGGTGCGCACCAGGTGGTGGTGCACCGCGGAGACCAGCAGCAGCGACGGGATCGGCGCCATCCGGTGGTCGGAGTCGCGGTCGGAGAGCACCAGGGTGCGGGCGCCGTTCGCGATGGCCTCGGACGCCTCGCGGCGCACCCGCTCGACGGCCGCCTCCAGCGCGGGGCCGCCACCGTCCACCTCGTACAGTCCGGACAGGACGGTGCAGGCGAAGCCCGGCAGGTCGCCGTCGTCGTTGATGTGGATGAGCTTGGCCAGCTCGTCGTTGTCGATGACCGGGTAGGTGAGCTTGATGTGGCGGCAGCTCGCCGCGCTCGGCTCCAGCAGGTTCTGCTCGGGGCCCATCACCCGGGAGACGCTGGTGACGATCTCCTCGCGGATCGCGTCCAGCGGCGGGTTGGTGACCTGGGCGAAGCTCTGCGCGAAGTAGTCGTAGAGCAGGCGGGAGCGCTGGGACAGCGCGGCCACCGGGGTGTCGGTGCCCATCGAGCCCAGGGGCTCGGCGCCGTTGACCGCCATCGGGCCGAGCAGGACCCGCAGCTCCTCCTCGGTGTAGCCGAAGGTGAGCTGGCGGCGGACCACGGAGTCGTGGCTCTGCACGACGTGCTCGCGGTCGGCCAGGTCGTCCAGCTCCAGCAGGCCCGCGTGCAGCCACTCGTCGTAGGGCAGCTCGCCGGCCAGCTGCGACTTGACCTCGTCGTCGTCGACCAGGCGGCCCTGCGCGGTGTCGACCAGGAACATCTTGCCGGGCTGGAGGCGGCCCTTGGCGACCACCTGCTCCGGGGCGACGTCCAGCACGCCGGTCTCGCTGGCCAGCACCACGCGGCCGTCGGCGGTCTGCCACCAGCGGGCCGGGCGCAGGCCGTTGCGGTCGAGCACCGCGCCGACCAGGGTGCCGTCGGTGAAGGTGACGCAGGCCGGACCGTCCCACGGCTCCATCAGGCTGGCGTGGAACTCGTAGAACGCGCGGCGCGCGGGGTCCATCGAGGCGTGGTTCTCCCACGCCTCGGGGATCATCATCAGCACCGCGTGGGGCAGGCTGCGGCCGCCGAGGTGCAGCAGCTCCAGCACCTCGTCGAAGCTCGCCGAGTCCGATCCGTCCTGGTCGCAGATCGGGTAGAGCCTGGTCAGGTCGCCGGGGATGACGTCGGAGGCCAGCAGCGCCTCGCGGGCGCGCATCCGGTTGCGGTTGCCGCGGACGGTGTTGATCTCGCCGTTGTGCGCCACGTACCGGAAGGGGTGGGCGAGCGGCCACGACGGGAAGGTGTTGGTGGAGAAGCGCGAGTGCACCAGGGCGATGGCGCTGGCCAGGCGCTCGTCGCGCAGGTCCGGGAAGAACGCGGGCAGCTGGCCCGTGGTCAGCATCCCCTTGTAGACCAGGGTGCGGGCGGACAGCGACGGGAAGTAGGTGCCGACGCCGGCGGCTTCGGACTCGTGCTCGACCCGCTTGCGCAGGGCGAAGGTGAGGCGGTCCAGCTCGACGCCCCGCCGGTCGGCCTCGGCGCGCACCACGACCATGGCGAAGTGCGGCATCACGGAGCGGGCGGTGGGGCCCACGTCGGCGTGGTCGGGGTCGGTGGGCACGTCGCGCCAGCCCAGGACCTCCAGGCCCTCCTCGGCGGCGATCCGGCCGGTCAGCTCGACCGCCCTGGCGCGCTCCCCCTCGTCGGCGGGCAGGAACGCGATGCCCGCGGCGTAGGCGCCCGCCTCGGGCAGGTCGAAGCCCACCACCTCCCGGAGGAAGGCGTCGGGCGTCTGGAGCAGGATGCCCGCTCCGTCGCCGCTGGTCGGCTCGGCGCCCGCCGCGCCGCGGTGCTCCAGGTTGGCCAGCGCGGTGAGCGCGTCGACGACGATGTCGTGCGACCGGCGGCCCCGGATGTCGGCGACCATCGCCACACCGCAGGCGTCGCGCTCGGCGGTGGGGTCGTAGAGCCCCTGCGGGGACGGGATGGCGGAGAAGATCACTGCGCAGACCTCCTTCGTCGTCCTGGCTGACGAACTAGTCCTCGTGTCCAGGTCCTGGGAATCCGGGTGCTGGGCACGGGACGACGATGGCCCGCGTGTTGACGCGACTTTAACAGTCGTGAAACCGAACCACACCACCACTACTGTGATCTCGGTCATCAACGTGTAACGATTCGACCCCGCGGAGCGACAGTGGGGCCGGCGTTGTTACGCGTTGTTAAGCATACGCCCCGCCCCTCCTCCCGAGGGCTTCGCTGAGACCCTCCTGACACGGCTCCGCACCCGTTCGGGTACCCCCGGGCGCGTCCGGCACAACGCGCCTGAGCGGCCCCGACGGGCGTGCGGCGAGCGGACGCACCGGGACCGCCGTTCGGCCCCGGTGCGTCCCGACCCCGGCGCCTAGCGGTGGCCGGCGGCGGCGGGCTCGCGGTCGGCGGACCCGTCGTCGTCACCGTGCTGGCGGTCCATCAGGGCGTCCACGTCGACCTCGGTGGGGTTGTCCAGGACCCGCCTGAGCTGGTCGCGGTCGAGCTGGCCCTGCCAGCGGGCCACGACCAGGGCGCCCACGCCGTTGCCGATGACGTTGGTGATGGCCCGCGCCTCGGACATGAACCGGTCGATGCCCACGATCAGGGCGATGCCGACCGCCGGGATGGCGCTGTTCGCCTCGAACGCGCTGAGCGAGGCCGCCAGCGTGACCAGGCCGGCCCCGGTGACGCCCGCCGCGCCCTTGCTGGCCAGCAGCATGAACAGCAGCAGGCCGATCTGGGTGCCCAGCGAGACGTCGTGGCCGGTGGCCTGGGCGATGAAGATGGCGCCCATGGTCAGGTAGATGCAGGTGCCGTCCAGGTTGAACGAGTAGCCGGTCGGGATGGTGAGGCCGACCACGGACTTGTCCGCGCCCGCGGCCTCCAGCTTGACCAGCATCCGGGGCAGCACCGACTCGCTGGACGAGGTGCCCAGCACGATCAGCAGCTCGTCCTTGATGTAGCGGAGGAACTTGAAGATCGAGAACCCGGCGTAGAGGGCCACGCCGCCGAGCACGACCAGGACGAACAGCAGGCACGTGGCGTAGAACGACCCCATCAGCCAGGCGAGCTTGCCCAGGATCGTGCCGCCGAACTTGCCGATCGTGTAGGCGATGCCGCCGAACGCGCCGATCGGCGCCGCGTACATGACGATCTTGATGACGCCGAACATCACCTTGGCGACGGTGTCCAGGGCCTGCACGACCCGCTCGCCGCGCTTGCCCATGCCGGCCACGGCCACCGCGACCAGGACCGCGACCACCAGCACCTGGATCAGCTGCCCGTCGGTGAACGCGCCGAGGAACGACTTGGGCACCAGGCCGAGGATGAAGCCGGTGATGCCGGTCTCGGCGGTCTTGGCGTCCTCCAGGGTGCCGGAGGCCGCGTCCTCGTCGATCGGGATGGGCGGCCCGTGGTGGCCGGGCTGCACCACGTTGACCACGAGCAGGCCGATGGCCAGCGCGACCGTGGTCATCGCGGTGAAGTACAGGATGGTCCGCAGCGCCAGGCCGCCGGCCTTGGCCAGGTTGCCCAGGCCCGCGATGCCGACGACGATCGTGCAGAAGATGGTCGGGGCGATGACGACCTTGACCAGGGCGACGAAGAAGTCGGCCAGCCACTTCATGCCGGACGCCTGGGCGGGGAAGGCGTACCCGACCACGATGCCGAGCACGATCGACACCAGGACCCAGAAGTACAGGTGCCGGTAGATCGGTTTGCGCTCACGGGCTTGCGCGCTGACCACGTCTCCTCCAGGGGCTTCGGCGCTCGGGTCTGGTGGGTGATCCTGGGCACAGGCCGCGCCCGGGACAAGGAGCCCACCGGAAACTTCAGGTCCCCCTGACGTAACGCGCCGTTCACCCACCGGTGGGACTAGTCTGCGGGCGTGCGGGTCCCCCGGCGCTCGGTGCTGCTCGCCGCCCTCGCGGCGGGGGTGCCCGGCTGCACGTCCACCGACGCGCCGGCCCTCGACGAGCTGGTGCTGGCGACCGGCCCGGACGGCGCGGTGTTCCAGGAGGTGGGCGGCGCGCTCGCGGCGGCCCTGGCCGACCGGCTGCCGTCGACGCGGGTCCGGGCCCGGCCGACCGCAGCGTCGGTGGAGAACGTCCGGCTGCTGCGCGAGGGCGAGGTCCACCTGGGACTGTCTTCTTTGGACCCGCTGGAGGGGGCGCCGCTCAGCGCCGAGGACGCGGGCGGCATCAGCGCCGTCGGCCGGCTCTACGACAGCTTCCTCCAGGTGGCCGTGCCCGCCTCGTCGCCGGTGCGCTCGCTGGCGGACCTGGCCGGGCGGCCGGTGTCGTTCGGGCCGGTGGGCTCGGGCTCGGAGTTCACCGGCTCCCGCCTGCTCGACCTGCTGGGCATCCGGGTGGACGCGCGGAACATGGCGCACAGCGAGGCCGCCCGCCGGCTGGCCGCCGGGGAGGTCGACGCCCTGCTGGCGCTGACCGGCATCCCCACCCCGGCCATCGACGACGTGCTGCGCGCGGTCCCGGTGCGCCTGCTCAACCTGCCCGACGAGGCCGTGCGGCTGGCCGAGGCGTACCCGGGCCCGTACGTGCCGGCCACCATCCCGGCCACCACCTACGGCGACCTGGGGCCGTGCCGGACCTTCGCCGTGCCCAACCTGCTGCTGGCGCGGACTTCGCTGGACGACGACCTGGTGGAGCTGGTGACGCGGACGGTGTTCACCGAGTCCGGGCGCATCGCGGCCGGGCACCCGGAGGCGAGCCGGATCAACGTGCGCACCGGGATCGCGACCGGGAAGGTGCCGCTGCACCACGGGGCGGCGCGCTGGTTCCGGGCGACCAAGCGGTAGTTCCCCGCCGGGCGGTGGACCCACGCCACGCGGTCGTCCCGCGCCACGCGGTCGTCCCGCTCCGGGCGGTGGAGCGCTCCCGGTGCCCTCCCCTACCGACCGGCGGCACCGAGCCGGACCACGGCGTCCACACCGTGCGGTCCGGTCGGGCGCAGCACCAGTTCGCCGCCCGCCGAGGCGACCAGTTCAGCGCAGATCGACAGGCCCAGACCGGTGCCCGCGACGTTCTGGTGCCTCGGTGCGCGCCAGAAGCGGCCGAGGGCGGCGGCGCGCTCGTCGGCGGTCAGGCCCGTGCCGTCGTCGGTGACGTGCAGTTCGGTGTGGTCGCCGGTCCGCTCGGCCCACAGCCGGATGGTCGTCGCGCCGGACAGGCGGACCGCGTTGCCGACCAGTTCGTCCAGCACGCTGCCCAGGCCGCCGGGCGGGGCCAGCACCCGCAGGCCGGGCGGGACGTCCACCACCAGCCGGACCCGCCCCGCCAGGGCCCGCCACCCCGGGACGTGCGTGGCCAGCAGGCTGTCGACGTCGACCGGTTCGGCGGCCGACGCGCTGTCCAGGCGGGTGGCGGCCAGCAGGGCGTCCAGCACGCGGCCCATCTCCTCGGCCTCGTCGGCGGCGATGCGCTGCGCCTCGCGGCCCGCCTCGTCGGTGAGGTGCGGTGCCAGGTTGTCCACCGCCAGGCGGAGGCTGGCCAGGGGGTTGCGCAGCTGGTGGGAGGCGTCGGCGACGAACGCCCGCTGGCGGCGCAGGGCCCGGCCGACCACGTCCACCATGGCGTTGAAGCTGGCCGCCAGGCGGCGCAGCTCCGGCGGGCCGCCCACCTCGTCGGCCCGCGCGTCCAGCTCGCCGCCCGCGACCGCGGCCGTGGCCTCGTCGAGCCTGCGGACCGGGCGCAGCACCCAGCGCGACATGGGCCAGGCCACCGCCACCACCGCGAGCATCGGCACCAGGCCGATCAGGGCCAGCACGCCCCACTGGCGCAGGATCGCCGCCCGCAGCCCCTCCGTGGGCGAGACGGTCACCACCGCCGCCACCACCTCGCTGTCCCGGCCCACCGGCTCGACCACGACCAGGTCCACCCGCTCCCACGGCCAGATGAACTGCTCGGCCTCGCCCCGGTAACCGCTGAACGCGGCCTCCAGGCCGGTGGCCACGTGCGGGTCGCCGGCCCGGTCGAACCCCTGCCGGGACGAGGCGACGACGTCGCCGTCCGCGCCGATCAGGGCGGCCTCGATGCCGTAGAGCTGGTCGTAGCGGATCAGCTCGTCGCGCAGCGCGGTCAGCCGGTCGGAGGCCAGGGCGTTCTCGGCCAGCGAGGCGAAGCGGCTCGCGTCGCCCAGGCGGTCGAGGTAGGTCTCCTGGCTCTCGCGCTGCGCCACCGCGAACGCCAGCGGCACGCCCAGCGCCGCCACCAGGGCCACCAGCAGCGGCACGATCAGGACGAGCAGGCGGCGCAGCACGCGGGCAACCTCCCTGGGGTGAGGCGCGTCATACCTCCCGGGGGGCCGCGTGGCCCCGAGGAGGGGGAAACGGGATGTTACGCAAAGTCGCCGTCGTGCTCGCGGCGGTCGTGGCCGCCGCCGTGCCCGTGGCGGTCGTCGCCCCGGCGGTCGCCTCGGCCGCGGTGTGCGAGACCGGGTGGGGCAGCGGGGCCAAGTCGCAGTGGCCGACCGGGCAGGGCACGCTGACGGACATCCGGTCGGGACAGCACGAGTGCTACGACCGGCTGGTGTTCGACTTCGGCGGGGTGAACGACGGCTACTGGGTGGAGTACGTCGACGAGGTCCTCCAGGAGGGCTCGGGCAAGCCGGTGCCGCTGCGCGGCGACGGCAAGCTCCGGGTCACGGTCGCCTCGCCCGCGTACGACAGCGGCGGCCCGACCTACGTGCCCGCGAACCGGTCGGAGCTGGTGGACGTGACCGGCTACGCCACGTTCCGGCAGGTCGCGTGGGCCGGGTCGTTCGAGGGGCAGACCACGGTGGGGCTGGGCGTGCGGGCGGTGCTGCCGTTCCGCGTGTTCACGCTGCCCGGCCGGGTCGTGGTGGACGTCGCCCACACCTGGTGACGCCCCGGATCGGGTGAACTCCCCGATCGGCACCCCCAACCGGGTGATGCGTGTCACAATCCACACTGCGGGCAGGGGAGCCCGCGTCAGGGGGAACTCACATGTTGCGCACGATCTCGGCGGTGCTGTCGGCGGTGCTCGGGCTGGTGCTGGTCGCACCCGCGGCCCCGGCGGCCCCGGCGGCCTGCGCGCCGGTCGACTGGGGCTCCGGCGACAAGTACCTGTACGAGGGTCACGCCCCGTACCTGACCGACATCCGGGCCGGCCGGCACGAGTGCTACGACCGGCTGGTGTTCGACATCGCCGGCACGCCCGGCGGGTACAGCGCGAGGTACGTCCCGGAGATCACCCACGACGCCTCGGGCGAGCCGATCCCGGTGCGGGGTGGCGGGAAGATCCAGGTCACCACCTACTCGCCGGCCTACGACGAGAACTTCGACCCGACCTACGAGTACGACGACCCGATGGAGCTGGTGGACGTGACCGGCTACACCACGTTCCGGCAGGTCGTGTGGGCCGGGTCGTGGGAGGGCACCACGACCGTGGGCATGGGGGTGCGGGCCCGGCTGCCGTTCCGCGTGCTCGTGCTGACCGACCGCCTCGTGGTGGACGTCGCCCACACCTGGTGACGCCGGTTCAGGCGTGGGCTGCCACCCGGTAGCCCACGCCCCGGATCGTCTCGATCCGCAGCGCGCCGCCGAGCTTGCCGCGCAGCGCCGCGATGTGGGTGTCGAGCGTGCGCGACGGGGCCTCCCAGTGCGCCTGCCACACCTGGTCCACGATCAGGTCGCGGCTGACCACCGTGCCCGCCCGCGCCACCAGCAGGGCGAGCAGGTCGAACTCCTTGCGGGTCAGCGGCACCGGCTCGCCGTCGATCCGGGCCTCCCGGCCGGCCGGGTCCAGGGTCAGCGGGCCCAGCGTGACCTCGTGCTCGCGCTCGGCCGCCCGCGCCGCGCGGGTGCGGCGCAGGACCGCCTCGATGCGCGCCAGCAGCTCCGCCGTGCCGAACGGCTTGACCACGTAGTCGTCCGCGCCCAGGCGCAGGCCCAGCACGCGTTCCCGCTCCTCGCCGCGCGCGGTGACCGTGATGATCGCCGTGCCGGTGCGGCGGCGCAGCTCGCGCAGCACGTCCAGGCCGTCGCCGTCGGGCAGGCCCAGGTCCAGCAGCACGACGTCCGCCGGTTGGGCCGTCAGCGCCGCGGCGGCCGTGGCGACCCGGTGCACCTCGTAGCCCGCGTGGCGCAGGGCGGTGAGCAGGCCGCGCGCCACCCGGTCGTCGTCCTCGACGACGAGGATGCGCATACCCGCTACTGCTCCGGCTTGTCGCCGGCGTCCGCGGGCCTGGTCGCCGGTTCGGTCCCGGTCCGCGGCACCGTGCTGACCTCGCTCGCGGCGGAGGACCCTGAGGGGTTCGGGGCGTCCGGGTCGGAGGGGGTCGCGTCACCGTCGTCGGTCGCGCCGTCGGACCCGGTGTCGCCGGTGGGCGACTCGCTCCGCACGATCACCTCCCGCGGACCCCGCCTGGCGGCCAGGACGAAGTAGACGACCGCGCCGAGGAAGACCACCACGGAGGTGATCACGTTGATCCGCAGCCCGAACACCTCGGTGGCCGGGTCGGTGCGCATCAGCTCGATCCAGAACCGGCCCGCTGTATAGCCCGCGACGTAGAGCGCGAACACCCGGCCGTGGCCCAGCCGGAACCGGCGGTCGGCCCACACGATCAGCAGCGCCACGCCCAGGTTCCACAGCAGCTCGTAGAGGAACGTGGGGTGCACGATCTCGATCGGGGTGTGGTCCAGCGCCACGCCGGCCAGGTCGTCCTTGAACCCGGTCTCCGGGTCGACCCGCTCGTAGATCTCCAGGCCCCACGGCAGCGTGGTGGGACCGCCGTAGAGCTCCTGGTTGAAGTAGTTGCCGAGCCTGCCGATCGCCTGGGCGACCACGATGCCGGGCGCGAGCGCGTCGGCCATGGCGGGCAGCGGGATGCCCTTGCGGCGGCAGCCGATCCACGCGCCGACGCCGCCCAGGGCGATGGCGCCCCAGATGCCGAGGCCGCCGTTCCAGATGGCCAGCGCGTCCAGCGGGTTGCGACCCTCGCCGAAGTACTTGTGGTAGTCGGTCGCCACGTGGTAGAGCCGGCCGCCGACCAGGCCGAACGGGACCGCGAAGACGGCGATGTCGGTGACCTCGCCCTTCAGCCCGCCCCTGGCCACCCAGCGGCGCTCGCCCCACCAGATGGCCAGGACGATGCCGAGGATGATGCACAACGCGTAGGCGCGGAGCGGGATCGGTCCCAGTTGCCACACGCCCTGGTCCGGGCTCGGGATCGTCGCCAGGTAAGTCGTCACCACGGGACCACCGTAGTGGGTGCTCCGACCGGCTCCGCGGCGACAGCTCGATTGTTACCGGGACGGGTCGTCCGGACCCGGGCGCGCTACACGGCCGCCGCCGCGCGGCGCACCCCGCCGGCCAGCTCCTCGGTCAGCGCCGCCACCGAGTCGTCCGCCACCGCGGACACGAACGCCGACCCCACGATGACCCCGTCCGCGAACGCCGCCAGCTCCGCCGCCTGCGCCCCGTTGCGCACGCCCAGCCCCACGCCCACCGGGAGGTCGGTGTGCGCGCGCACCCGCTCGACCAGCGCCGGGGCCGCCGACGACACCACGTCGCGCGCGCCGGTCACCCCCATCACCGAGGTCGCGTACAGGAAGCCCCGCGACGACCGCGCGGTCATCGCGATGCGCTCCTCCGAGGACGACGGCGCGACCAGGAAGATCCGGTCCAGGTCGTGCGCGTCGCTCGCGGCGATCCACTCCTCGGCCTCGTCCGGCACCAGGTCGGGCGTGATGACGCCCAGCCCGCCCGCCGCCGCGAGGTCGCGCGCGAACCGGTCCACCCCGTAGGCCAGCACGGGGTTCCAGTAGGTCATGACCACCGCGCGCCCGCCGGCCGAGGTGACCGACTCGACCACGCCGAACAGGTCGCGCACCCGGAACCCGCCGCGCAGCGCCTGCTCGGCGGCGCGCTGGATGGTGGGGCCGTCCATGACCGGGTCGGAGAACGGCAGGCCCACCTCGACCACGTCGCAGCCGGCCGACACCATCGTGCGCAGCACGTCCCGCGAGCCCTCGACGGTCGGGAAGCCCGCCGGCAGGTACCCGATCAGGGCCGCCCGCGACTCCGCCCGACAGGTCTCGAAGACCGAACCCAGCCCGCTCACGAGTCCACCCCCAGCCCGAACCACTTGATCGCGGTGTCCATGTCCTTGTCGCCCCGGCCCGACAGGTTCACCAGGATCAACCCCTCGGGCCCGAGCTCGCGGCCGAGCTTGAGCGCGCCGGCCAGCGCGTGCGCCGACTCGACCGCCGGGATGATGCCCTCGGTGCGCGAGAGCAGGGCGAACGCGTCCATGGCCTCGGCGTCGGTCACCGGCCGGTACTCGGCGCGGCCGGTGTCCTTGAGGTGGGCGTGCTCGGGACCGACGCCCGGGTAGTCCAGGCCGGCCGAGATGGAGTGCGCCTCGGCGATCTGCCCGTCGGCGTCCTGGAGCACGTAGGACATCGCGCCGTGCAGCGAGCCGGGCGTGCCCTTGGTGAGGGTGGCGCCGTGCCTGCTGGTCTCGACGCCGTCGCCGCCGGGCTCCAGGCCCACCAGCCGCACGGACGGGTCGTCGATGAAGCCGTGGAAGATGCCGATGGCGTTGGACCCGCCGCCGACGCACGCGGCCACCACGTCGGGCAGGCGGCCGGCCTTCTCCAGGACCTGCTGCCGGGCCTCGACGCCGATGACGCGGTGGAAGTCGCGCACGAGCACCGGGAACGGGTGCGGCCCCGCCGCGGTGCCCAGCAGGTAGTGCGTGTCGTCGACGTTGGCGACCCAGTCGCGCAGCGCCTCGTTGATCGCGTCCTTGAGGGTCCGCGAGCCGTTGGACACCGGGATGACCCGGGCGCCCAGCAGCCGCATCCGGGCCACGTTGAGCGCCTGCCGCTCGGTGTCGACCTCGCCCATGTAGATCACGCAGTCCAGGCCCATGAGCGCGCAGGCGGTGGCCGTGGCCACGCCGTGCTGGCCCGCGCCGGTCTCGGCGATGACCCGCTTCTTGCCCATGCGCTTGGTCAGCAGCGCCTGGCCCAGCACGTTGTTGATCTTGTGCGAGCCGGTGTGGTTCAGGTCCTCGCGCTTGAGGAAGATCCGCGCGCCGCCCGCGTGCTCGGCGAACCGGGGCGCCTCGGTGAGCAGCGACGGGCGGCCGGCGAAGTCGCGCAGCAGCCTGGCGAACTCGTCCAGGAACTCCGGGTCGACCCGCGCCTCCTCGTAGAACGCGGCGAGCTCGTCCACCGCGGCGATGAGGGCTTCCGGCATGAACCGGCCGCCCCACGGCCCGAAGTGGCCCCGCTCGTCCGGGTCGTGTGGTGTCGGAGCCAACTGGCCGCGCGACATGCGCCTTCTCCTTTTACCGGCTGGGCCGGGGGCAGGCGGGGTGGGAGCCCGCCGTCACCAGCTTGTTCACCGCGACCTTGGGGTCGCCGCTCGTCACCAGGCTCTCGCCGACCAGCACCGCGTCGGCGCCCGCGCCCGCGTACGCCATCAGGTCGCCCGGACCGGTGACCCCGGACTCGGCGATCTTGATGGTGTCGAAGGGCAGGCCCGGCGCGATCCGCCCGAACACGTCCTTGTCGACCTGGAGGGTGTGCAGGTTGCGGGCGTTCACGCCGATGACGCTCGCCCCCGCCTCCAGCGCGCGGTCGGCCTCCTCGGCCGTGTGCACCTCGACCAGGGCGGTCATGCCCAGCGACTCGACCCGGTCCAGCAGCGAGACCAGGGCGTTCTGCTCCAGCGCCGCCACGATCAGCAGCACCAGGTCCGCGCCGTGCAGGCGCGCCTCGTGCACCTGGTAGGGGCTGACGATGAAGTCCTTGCGCAGCAGGGGGACGCGCACCGCCGCGCGCACCGCGTCGAAGTCCGCCAGGGACCCGCCGAAGCGGCGCTGCTCGGTCAGCACGCTGATGCACCGCGCCCCGCCGAGTTCGTACTGCACCGCCAGGTCGGCGGGCTCCGGGATGTCGGCCAGCTCACCCTTGGACGGGCTGCGCCGCTTGACCTCGGCGATCACGCCCACCCCGGGGCTGCGCAGGGCCGCCATCACGTCCTGCGGCGGGGCCACCTTGGTCGCCCGCTCCCTGAGCACGTCGAAGGGCAGCGCGGCCTCGCGCTGGGCGAGGTCTTCCCGGACTCCCTCGATGATCGATTCGAGCACGGTGGTCATCCGAGCACCTCGCTCGACCCCGTCGGACCTTCCGGTTCAGTAGCAAGCTCCCGCACGTCATGCTCCCCTTCCCGCCACGAGGATGCTAACCCCGTGACGCACCTGCTCGGGCCACCGGGGTCGCGCTGTTCGCGCTGCTGACCGGGGCCCTCGCGAGCCGACGTGCGCGAACGTGCGGCGCCCGGGGGTCAGTCCCGATCAGTGGGATCGTCGCCGCGCTCCAGGGCGTTCCACAGCTCGCGCTCGGGATCGGCGGTGCGCTCGACCGCGCCCGGCGCCCGGTAGCCGCCGCCCAGCTTCGGCATCGCCGCGCCCCGCGCGAGCAGCAGCGCGCCGGCCGCCACCACCAGCGCCGCGCCCGCCAGGACCAGGCCCCGCCCGGTCAGCGGGCCGTCGGCCCCGACGCCCTGGACCCCGGCCGCGACGCCCGCGAGGAGCACCACGCCGCCCAGCGCGCGCCGCGCCCACCCGCCGAGCGCCACCGCGGCGGCGATGGCGGCCAGGCACAGCAGCGCCAGGGGGACCAGGGCGGGCACCACGTCGCCGCCGTCGAGGTCGGCGGCGGCGTCCCAGGTCAGGCCGGAGGCGCCCCCGAGGGCGGCCGCGGCCGCCACGAGCAGGGCCACCACGATCCACAGTGGACGTCGTTGGGCGGCGCGGGCGCGCCTGGCGGCCTGGTCGGGGGCGGGATCGGGGTCGGGGGCGGCGCTGGGGTGGGGCCCGGCCCCCGACCGCTCCGGATCAGACACGAGCCGGTTCCGCCGCCGGGGCCATGGTCCCCGCCGTCGCGATCGCCGACAGCACCGCACCGGCCTTGTTCAGGCACTCGTTGTCCTCTGCCACCGGGTCCGAGTCGGCCACGATGCCCGCTCCCGCCTGCACGTACGCCACCCCGTCGCGGATCAGCGCGGTCCGGATCGCGATGGCGGTGTCCGCGTCGCCCGCGAAGTCCAGGTAGCCCACCACCCCGCCGTAGAGCCCGCGGCGGGTCGGCTCCAGCTCCTCGATCAGCTCCATCGCCCGCGGCTTGGGCGCGCCGGACAGGGTGCCGGCCGGGAAGCACGCCGCGACCGCGTCGAACGCCGTGCGCCCCTCGGCCAGCTCGCCGCTGACCGTGGACACGATGTGCATGACGTGCGAGTAGCGCTCGACCTTGAAGAAGTCGACCACGGTCACCGAGCCCGGCTTGCACACCCGGCCCAGGTCGTTGCGGCCCAGGTCGACGAGCATCAGGTGCTCGGCCCGCTCCTTGTGGTCGGCCAGCAGGTCCTTCTCCAGCAGCGCGTCCTCCTCCTCGTCCACGCCGCGCCACCGGGTGCCCGCGATGGGGTGCGTGGTCGCCTTCCCGTCCCGCACCGTGACCAGGGACTCCGGGCTGCACCCGACGATGTCGAAGTCCTCCAGCCGCAGCAGGTACATGTACGGGCTGGGGTTGGACGTGCGCAGCACGCGGTAGACGTCCAGCGGGTCGGCGGTGGTCCGCATCTCGAACCGCTGCGACAGCACGACCTGGAACGCCTCGCCGGCGCGGATCGCCTCCTTGGCCCGCTCCACCACGCCGCGGTACTCCTCCGGCGTCCGGCGGCGGGTAAACTCCGGCTTGGGCCGCGAGAACACGGCGGCCGTGGGCGGCGCGGGCGACTGGAGGTCCCGCGTCATCCGCTCCAGGCGCGCCACGGCGTCCTCGTAGGCGGCGTCCACGCGCTCCGGCGAGTCGTCCCAGTTGATGGCGTTGGCGATGAGCGTGACGGTGCCCTCGTGGTGGTCCAGCGCCGCCAGGTCGGTGGCCAGCATCATGACCAGCTCGGGCAGCCGCAGGTCGTCCTCCGCCAGCGACGGCAGCCGCTCCAGCCGCCGCACGGCGTCGTAGCCGATGTAGCCGACCATGCCGCCGGTCAGCGGGGGCAGGCCGGGCAGCGGGTCGGTGCGCAGCACCTCGATGGTCTCGCGCAGCGCCGCCAGCGGGTCGCCGCCCTCGGGCAGGCCGACGGGGTGCTGGCCCTGCCAGTACGCCTCGCCGCCGGTGGCGGTCAGCGCGCCCGCGCTGCGCGCGCCGACGAACGACCAGCGCGACCAGGACCGGCCGTTCTCCGCCGATTCGAACAGGAACGTGCCGGGCCGGTCGGCCGCGAGCTTGCGGTACAGCCCGACGGGTGTCTCCGCGTCGGCCAGCAGCCGCCTCACCACCGGGACGACCCGCCGCTGGGCGGCGAGCTCGCGGAACTCCTCGCGCGTGGGGCTGATCTCGCCCAGACCGGTGCCTGCACCGATGACGCTCACCATGGGCGCCATTGTGCCCGGTGGGCGCGGGGCGTCCTCGGGCCCGGTGGGCGGGGGCGACCCCGGGGCGCCCTATTTCATCACACGTTGAAAAAATGTCCGGTTTCGCCCATGATGGTGACGTGAACGAGAGCCCGCGACAAACCGAACCCAAGCGCCGGGGCCGCCGGGCCGGCGGCGAGGACACCAAGGCCGCCCTGCTGACCGCCGCCCGCGAGGTGTTCGTCGAGCGTGGTTTCGAGGGCGCGACCGTGCGGTCCATCGCGGCGCGGGCGGGCGTGGACGCGGCCATGGTCAACCACTGGTTCGGCAGCAAGGAGGGCCTGTTCGCCAAGGCCGTGCTCCAGGTGCCGATCGACCCGAACGTGCTGGTGGAACGCCTGCTCGACGGTCCGCGGGAGGAGGTCGGCGAGCGGATCGTGCGCAACTTCATCGCCATCTGGGACGCCACCGGGGGCGGGCAGTTCGCGGCCATGGTGCGCAGCATCACCTCGCAGGAGCAGGTCGCCGAGGTGCTGCGGCGGTTCTTCGTGCAGGTCCTGCTCAAGCGGCTCGTGTCACACCTGGGCGCGCCGGACGCGGAGCTGCGCGCCACCCTGCTGGCCAGCCAGATCTTCGGCATGGGCGTGGTCCGGTACGTGGTGCGGTTCGAGCCGCTCGCCTCGGCGGACGTGGACACCGTGGTCCGGGCGATCGCGCCGACCCTCCAGCGCTACCTGACCGGCGACATCGGCACCGACCACGCCGGCACCGGCACCGGCCACGTCAGCTGAGCAGCACGTCCGCGTCGAAGCAGGTGGCGTCGCCGGTGTGGCAGGCGGCGCCCTCCTGGTCCACGGTCAGCAGCACGGTGTCGCCGTCGCAGTCCAGCCGCACCTCGTGCACCCGCTGGGTGTGCCCGGACGTCTCGCCCTTCACCCACAGCCGCTGCCGGCTGCGCGAGTAGTACGTGGCGCGGCGGGTGGTGAGCGTGCGGTGCAGGGCCTCGTCGTCCATCCACGCCACCATCAGCACCTCGCCGGTGCCGCGCCGCTGGGCGACCGCGCACACCAGGCCGTCCGCGTTGCGCTTGAGCCGGGCGGCGATGGACGGGTCGAGCGCGCTGGTCACCGCTGTCCTCCGGAGTAGTGGAGCCGGGCGGGCCGGGTGTTGAGCAGCACCACGGCGAACACGTGGGCGGCGGAGAGCACGCCGGACAGCACGCGCAACCACACTGGACCGTCGTTGAGCACGGCCAGCAGGTGGATGAGCCCCACCAGGCCGAACAGGCAGGCGGCGACCAGCCGCGCGGGACGCGGCCCGGCCGCCAGCCCGGCGACGGCCAGCAGCTCCAGCACCGCGATGATCACCGGGAACCGCAGCCAGGACGAGTCGGCCTCCACCTGCGCCTGGACCAGCCCCATGAGCACGAACGCCAGCGCGCCCGCCGTGCCGATCAGGATGGCGACCCGCGCCTCCACGGGTGCGTCGCGCAGCATCACCGGACCTCCACGCCCGCGTCGCGCAGGCCCTGCTTGACCTCGCCGATGCGCAGCGCGCCGAAGTGGAACACGCTCGCCGCGAGCACCGCGTCCGCGCCCTCGGCCACGGCGGGCGGGAAGTGGTCGACCTGCCCGGCCCCGCCGCTGGCGATCAGCGGCACGTCGACGGCCGCGCGGGTGAGCCGGATCAGCTCCAGGTCGAACCCGGCCTTGGTGCCGTCGGCGTCCATGGAGTTCAGCAGGATCTCGCCGACGCCCAGCTCCTGGCCGCGCGCGGCCCACTCGACCGCGTCGATCCCGGTGCCCCGACGGCCGCCGTGCGTGGTGACCTCGAAGCCCGAGGGGGTCGGCCGCTCGCCCCCCGGCACGCGGCGCGCGTCGACCGACAGCACGATGCACTGCGCG
This sequence comes from Saccharothrix sp. BKS2, assembly GCF_047689505.1. Classification (NCBI taxonomy): domain Bacteria; kingdom Bacillati; phylum Actinomycetota; class Actinomycetes; order Pseudonocardiales; family Pseudonocardiaceae; genus Saccharothrix; species Saccharothrix sp. BKS2. The sequence continues at coordinate 210,691 of NZ_JAUQOL010000008.1, forward strand.
CCGAACCGGCGGGACAGCTCGCCCAGCAGCTCGGGGCGGGCGATGGCGGCTGTGTTCACGCTCACCTTGTCCGCGCCCGAGCGCAGGAGCTTGTCCACGTCGTCGGCGCTGCGCACGCCGCCGCCCACGGTGAGCGGGATGAACACCTGCTCGGCGGTGCGGCGGACCACGTCGAACGTGGTCTCGCGGTCGCCCGACGAGGCCGTCACGTCCAAGAACGTCAGCTCGTCGGCGCCCTCGGCGTCGTAGACCCGCGCCAGCTCGACCGGGTCGCCCGCGTCGACGAGGTCGGTGAAGTTGACGCCCTTCACCACCCGGCCCCGGTCGACGTCCAGGCAGGGGATCACGCGCACCGCTACTGACATGGGTAAAAGCCTACGGGGCGCCCCCGATCGGGCGGCGCGAGACCGGGGGGCCGGCAATCCTGGGCGAAGTGTGGTTAACTGATGGAGGTCGTAGGTTTTGTGTCGTGTCTTCACGCTCGCGAAACGGCGTTTGAGCGTGTGACTCCTCTGAGGTCCATACGCCCGGACCGGCCGCAGTGGGTGCGTCCGCCCCGCTGGAAGTGGTATGAGGAGAAAAATGGCTAACGGCACCGTGAAGTGGTTCAACTCGGAGAAGGGCTTCGGCTTCATCTCCCCCGAGGACGGCGGCGCGGACGTGTTCGTGCACTACTCGGAGATCCAGAGCGGCGGCTACCGCAGCCTGGAGGAGAACCAGCGCGTGAGCTTCGACGTGGGTCAGGGCGCCAAGGGCCCCCAGGCCACCAACGTCACGGTTATCTGACCTGATCGGTCAGTGAGGGCCCCGTCCGGCATCGTCCGGGCGGGGCCCTTACCGTGTGCGGGCATGGGCCTGGGAGACGGCAAGTACCTGTTGTTGACGACGTACCGCAAGAACGGCACGCCCGTGCCCACCCCCGTGTGGGTGGTCGGGGACGGCGGGGCGGTCTACGCCTGGTCGGCGGCCGACGCGGGCAAGGTCAAGCGCATCCGCCGCAGCGGTGAGGTCGAGGTCGGGCCCTGCGACGTGCGGGGCAACCCCACGGGTCCGCAGGTGCCGGGGCGGGCGCGGCTGCTCGACCGGGCCGACAGCGACCGCGTGCGGGACCTGATCGCGAAGAAGTACGGGGTGTTCGGGCGGCTCACGCTGCTGGGCAGCCGCCTGCGCCGGGGCCGGGAGGGCACGGTCGGCATCGAGATCACGCCCTCGGCCACGGGCTGACGATCCGACACCGTCAACCACGGGTTGACGATCCCGACAGCGTCAACCTAGGGTTGACGGATGGTCACCACGCCGGTCCAGCTCACCGACCTCATCGTCGCGGTCGCGACGGAGCACGGGGACGTGCTGGGCCGGCTGACCGCCGCCGTGCGGCTCAGCGGCGAGCTGGACGAGCTGGGCGACCACCTCATCGGCCACTTCGTGGACGAGGCGCGGCGGGCGGGCGCGAGCTGGACCGACATCGGCGAGAGCATCGGCGTGACCAAGCAGGCCGCGCAGAAGCGGTTCGTGCCCAAGGAGTCGGCGGAGCTCAGGCCGAGCTTCGACCGCTACACCGACCGGGCCCGCCGCGTCGTCGTGCTGGCCCGCCACCACGCCCGGTTCAGCGAGCGCATCGGCACCGAGCACCTCCTGCTGGGCCTGCTCGACGAGTCCGGCGGGCTGGCCGCCAAGACGATCGCCGCGCTGGAGGCGTCCGAGGGCACCACGCGGCTGGTGCTGCTCAACGCGCTGGACCCGACCGGCAGGCAGCCACCCGCGCAGCAGCTGTTCACCGCCCGCTGCAAGAAGGTGCTGGAGCTGGCCGTGCGCGAGTCGCTGCGGCTCGGGCACCGCTTCGTGGGCACCGAGCACGTGCTGCTGGGCCTGCTCGCCGTCGGCGAGGGCACGGCGGCCGAGGTCCTGCTGGCCACGGGTGTGACCAGGGAGGCCGCCGAGGCCCACGTGGTGGCGACGATCGAGGCCGCGATCAGCCGCGGACCGCGGCCAGTGCGTCCGGGAGCGTGAACGCACCCGCGTAGAGCGCCTTGCCCACGATCGCGCCCTCCACGCCGTCCCGGTTCAGCGCGGCCAGCGCCACCAGGTCGGCCACGCTGGACACCCCGCCGGAGGCGATGACCGGCGCGTCGGTGCGCGCGCACACCTCGCGCAGCAGGTCCGCGTTCGGGCCCTGGAGCGTGCCGTCCTTGCTCACGTCGGTCACCACGTAGCGGGCGCAGCCGTCGCGGTCCAGCCGCTCCAGCACGTCCCACAGGTCGCCGCCGTCGGTGGTCCAGCCGCGCCCGGCCACCCGGTAGCCGCGCTCGCCGATGCGCACGTCCAGGCCGACCGCGACCTTGTCGCCGTGCTCGGCGATGGCCTTCGCGCACCACACCGGGTCCTCCAGGGCGGCCGTGCCCAGGTTCACCCGCGCGCAACCGGTGGCCAGCGCGGCGGCCAGCGACTCGTCGTCGCGGATGCCGCCGGACAGCTCCGCCTTCACGTCGAGCCGCCCGATCACCCGGGCCAGCAGCTCGCGGTTGCTCCCCCGGCCGAACGCGGCGTCGAGGTCCACCAGGTGGACCCACTCCGCGCCGTCGCGCTGCCAGGCGAGCGCGGCGTCCAGCGGGTCGCCGTAGGAGGTCTCGGTGCCGGCCTCGCCCTGGACGAGCCGGACCGCCTGGCCATCGGCCACGTCAACGGCCGGGAGCAGCGTGAAGGTCACGCGAACAGCCTAGTTGAGGGTGCCGAGCCAGTTCTCCAGCAGGTGCGCGCCCGCGTCGCCGGACTTCTCCGGGTGGAACTGGGTCGCCCACAGCGGCCCGTTCTCGACCGCCGAGACGAAGTCGTCACCGCCGTGCGAGGACCACGTCACCAGCGGCGCCCTGAGCGGGCCGCCCTCCGGCAGCTCCCACCGGCGCACCGCGTAGGAGTGCACGAAGTAGAACCGGGTGTCCGGGTCCAGGCCCGCGAACAGCCGGGTCCCTCCCGGCGCCCGGACCGTGTTCCAGCCCATGTGCGGCACGACCGGGGCCTCCAGCCGCTCGACCGTGCCCGGCCACTCGCCGCAGCCCTCGGACTCCACGCCGTGCTCGATGCCCCGCTCGAACAGGACCTGCATGCCCACGCAGATGCCCAGCACCGGGCGACCGCCGGCCAGCCGCTGCCCGATCAGCCGGCCGCCCCGGACCGCGTTCAGGCCCTCCACGCACGCCGCGTACGCGCCCACGCCGGGCACCACCAGGCCGTCGGCGTCGAGTGCCGCCCGGTGGTCCGCCGTGACCTCCACCTCGGCGCCGACGCGCTGGAGCGCGCGCTCGGCGGAGCGGAGGTTGCCGGATCCGTAGTCCAAAACGACGACTCGTGCCACAACGTCCAGGCTACTAGGCCAGCGGTGAGCCGCCCTGCGTCACGGGCACCACGGGCAGCACGGTGTTGATCGGCAGGCCCGCCCCGGACGGGAGGTTGGTCACCCAGGCGTCCGCGCGGCCCTCGTCGACCAGGGCCCTGACCTCGGTCACGTCGCCGGGCAGGTCCGCCGGGCCGGGCCGGGCGTCGAGCCGCCACCAGCGGACGAGCCCGACCAGCCGGCGGGGCGCCCCCGTGTAGCCGGCCGCCTCGCCGTCCGTCCACACCTCACCGGCCGGGCTCCAGCGCACCAGCAGCGCGGGCACGCCGGTCCGGCGCACCTGCTCGGCCAACCGCAGCGCCGCCGGGAACCCGATCTGCCTGCGCGGCAGCAGCACCGTCCCGGACGTCACCGGGACCAGCGCGGCCGGGCCCACGACCGCGCGGTGCAGGTTCAGCTGGAGCTCCGCCGTCGGCGCGGGTGTCCAGATCAGGGTTCTCGGCACGCTCACGGGTAGGGATCATGCCGCAGCCGCCGGGTGGCCGAACATCCGACGCGCGGCCGCGGCCACGCCGAGCACGTCGAGGTCGTGCGCCGAGTCGTGGTCCTCGGCGGTGCCGTAGGCGCGCAGCTCGGCGTCCCGCCGCACGCCCAGCGACCGCAGCCGGTGCGGCACGTCGGCCAGCGCCTCGGCCACGTGGTGCGCGGACGTGCCCTCCAGGTAGGGCTCGACCAGCAGCACGTCGGCCCGGCCGGTCCGCCCGACGGCCGCGCGCAGCCCGGCGGCGTCGAACGGGCGGACCCGCGAGGCGTACAGCACGGTCACGTCGGTCCCCTCGGTGGCGGCCAGGGCGGTGTCGAGCAGCGGCCCGACCGCCACCACCACGCCCCGCCCGCCGCGCCGCACCTCGGTGAACCCCTCGACCACCGGGAGCGGCGCGGCGTTCTGCCGCAGGGACAGCCTGAGGTAGACCCGGTCGTCACCGGCCAGCGCGGCCCGCACGACCGGCTCCACCTCGCCCGCGTGGCCGGGCACGTGCACGGTCCAGCCGGGCAGCGTGTCGAGCAGCGCCACGTCGCCGGGCGCCTGGTGCGTGCGGCCCCACGCCGGGTCGTCGTAGGAGCCGCCGATGCCGACCAGCACCCCGCCCACGTCCTGGTGCCCGAAGTCCAGCTTGACCTGCTCGAACGGCCGCTCGACCAGGAACGGCGCGTAGCTGTGCACCACGGGCCGCAGCCCGGCCAGCGCCAGCCCCGCGCCCACGCCGACCATGGCCTGCTCGCGGATGCCGACGTTGATCAGCCGGTCCTGGGGCCGGAAGGCGTCGCGCGAGATCTCCGCGATCACCACCACCACGCGCGGGTCGTGCCGCATGACCTCCTCGACGGTGTCCACGAACACCTGCCGCATGGTCGTCATCGCCCCTCCTCGATCCGCGCCACCACGACCAGCGGCCGTCCGGTGTGCTCCCGCGTGAGCGCCGCGTGCAGCGCGCCCTGGTCCCTTCCATCCACAGTGGACGACTGCCACCCCTCGACCTCGAACCGGCGCGCCACGCCGCCGGGCCAGCCGTGCGTGCCGGACTCGTTGTCCACCACCACGGTGGTGAGCCGGTCCAGCGCCAACCGGCCGGCCAGCGCGATCGCCTCGTGGTTGCTGCCCTCGTCCAGCTCGGCGTCGCCGACCAGCACCACCGTCCGGGCGGCGCGCCCCTGGAGGCGCAGGCCCAGCGAGGTGCCGACGGCGATCGGCAGGCCGTGGCCCAGCGACCCGCTGCCGATCTCGACGCCGGGCACCAGCACGCGGTCCGGGTGCTGCCCCAGCGGCGAGTCCCACGCCGTCCAGTCGTCCAGGGTGGACGGTTCCAGGTAGCCCTTGGCCGCCAGCACCGCGTAGTAGGCCATCGGCCCGTGCCCCTTCGACAGCAGGAACCGGTCGCGGTCCGGGTCGTCCACCCGGTCCGGCGAGACGTCCAGCACCCGGTCGTAGAGCACCCACAGCACGTCGAGGGTGGACGCGGCCGCCCACTCGTGCTTCTCGTCCCCGGTCATCCGCCGGAACAACGCGCGCAGCTGCGCGTGCGCCGGCTCGCTCGGAACTGCCATGACCCCAGCGAACAACCTCGACTTAAGTCGAAGTCAACCCATAGGATGGGCACGTGAGCAAGTTGCCCGACACGTTGACCATCGGCCAGGTGGCCGACCGCAGCGGCGTGCCGCACACCGCCCTGAGGTTCTACGAGGAACGGGGGCTCATCGCGTCCGAGCGGACCGCGGGCAACCAGCGCCGGTACGCGCGGTCGGTGCTGCGCCGGCTGGCGTTCATCCGCACCGCCCAGCGGGTGGGGCTCTCGCTGGAGGACGTGCAGCAGGCGCTGGCCGCGCTGCCGGACGGCCGCACGCCGACCAAGTCCGACTGGAGCAGGCTGTCCACCACCTGGCAGGCCGAGCTGGACGCGCGGATCGACGCGCTCCAGCGGCTGCGCGACCGGCTGACCTCGTGCATCGGGTGCGGGTGCCTGTCGCTGCGCAGCTGCTACCTGCACAACTTCCAGGACGAGCAGGCCGCGAACGGCCCCGGCGCGCCGAAGCTCAAGCCGGCCAGCGAGGGCGGGCTGTAGGAAACCGCTTGCGGCGGCGTGCTGGACTGGGTCGGTGCAGGAAAAAGAGATGACCCGCCTGTCGAAGCGGATGTCCAAGGTGCTCCGCCACGACCCGGGGCGGGCCGGCCTGGTGCTCGACGCGGCCGGCTGGGTGGACCTGGACGAGTTCGTGGCGGCGCTCGGCGTGGGCCGGGACCGCGTGCTGGAGGTCGTGGCGCTCAACGACAAGAAGCGCTACGAGGTGGTCGACGGGCGCATCCGCGCCAGCCAGGGCCACAGCGTGCCCGTGGAGCTGGGCCTGGCCGCGGCCGAGCCGCCCGCGGTGCTCTACCACGGGACGGTGGGCGCGGCGCTGCCCGACATCCTGCGCGACGGGCTGCGGCCCATGAGCCGGCACGACGTGCACCTGTCGGCGACCGTGGAGACGGCCGTGCGGGTCGGGTCGCGCCGGGGCAGGCCGGTGGTGCTGGAGGTCGACGCGGCGGCCATGCGCGCCGCCGGCCACGAGTTCCGGGTGAGCGCGAACGGCGTGTGGCTGGCCGCCGCGGTGCCGCCCGCCTACCTGCGCGAACACCCGGCGTGAGCCCCTACAGCAGCCAGAGCAGCACGCCGCCCAGGGCCAGCGCGGTCAGCACCGCGAGCACCACCGACAGGCCCCGGGCGGTCTTCCACGTGCTGTAGACCCCACCGCCCAGGAACCCCGCCAGCGCGAGCAGGCCGAGGACGACCAGCTCCTTCGACACCTAGAGCACACCCTTCGTGGAGGGCACGCCGCCCACGCGGGGGTCCGGCTCTACGGCCGCGCGCAGCGCCCTGGCGATCGCCTTGAACTGCGCCTCGGTGATGTGGTGCGGGTCGCGGCCGTACTCGACGCGCACGTGCAGGGCGATGCCCGCGTGGAACGCCAGCGAGTCGAACACGTGCCGGTTGAGCACGAACGGGTAGTTCCCGCCGATGGTGAAGGCGTTGAACTGCTCCGGCTCGCCCACGTGCACGCAGTACGGGCGGCCGGACACGTCCACCGCCGCGTGCGCCAGCGTCTCGTCCATCGGGATCCAGGCGTCGCCGAACCGGCGGATGCCCTTCTTGTCGCCCAGCGCCTCGCGCAGCGCCTGCCCGAGCACGATCGCCACGTCCTCCACGGTGTGGTGCGCGTCGATCTCCACGTCGCCGGTCGCCCGGACCACCAGGTCGAACGACCCGTGCACGCCCAGCGCGGTCAGCATGTGGTCGTAGAACGGCACCCCCGTGGCGATCTCGACCTGCCCGGTCCCGTCGAGGTCCACCTCGACGCGCACCGACGATTCCCTGGTGGTCCGCTCCACCTTGCCGACCCGGCTCACCGGTCAACCTCCTTGCTCGCCGCGAGGAACGCGTCGTTCTCCGCCGGGGTGCCGACCGTCACCCGCAGGTGCCCGGTGATGCCGACGTCCCGGATGAGCACACCGCGCTCCAGGTAGGACCGCCACGCGGCCCGCGTGTCGGTGAACCAGCCGAACAGCACGAAGTTCGCGTCGCTCGGCACGACCGAGAAGCCCAGCTCGGACAGCTCGGCCACCACCCGGTCCCGTTCGGCGGCGAGCTTCGCCACCGAGCCCAGGGTCTCCGGCGCGTGGCGCAGGGCCGCGCGCGCCGCCGCTTGGGTCAGCGCGGACAGGTGGTAGGGCAGCCGGACCAGCAGCAGCGCGTCCACCACGGCGGGCGCGGCGGCCAGGTAGCCCAGCCGCCCGCCCGCGAACGCGAACGCCTTGCTCATGGTCCGGCTCACGATCAGCTTCGCCGGGTGCTCGGCCAGCAGCCCCACCGCGCTCGGTCGCGAGGAGAACTCCGCGTACGCCTCGTCCACCACGACCACGCCCGGCGCGGCCTCGACCAGCACGCGCAGGTCGTCGAGCGGCAGGCTCTGCCCGGTCGGGTTGTTCGGGCTGGTCGCGAACACCACGTCGGGCGCGCGCTCGGCGATGACCTCCGCCGCCCGCGCCACGTCCAGCGAGAAGTCCGCGCGGCGCGGCGTGGGCGCCCACTCGGTGCGCGTGCCCGCCGCGATGATCGGGTGCATCGAGTACGACGGCTCGAAGCCCAGCGCCGTGCGGCCCGGCCCGCCGAACGCCTGGAGGACCTGCTGGAGGATCTCGTTCGACCCGTTGGCCGCCCACAGGTTGGCCGCGGTCAGCGGCACACCCGTGGCCGACGCCAGGTAGGCCGCCAGGTCCTCGCGCAGCGCCACCGCGTCCCGGTCCGGGTAGCGGTGCAGCTCGGCCGCGACCGCCGCGACCTCCTTGGCCACGTCCTCGACCAGGGCGGGCGACGGCGGGTACGGGTTCTCGTTGGTGTTCAGCCGCACGGGCACGTCGAGCTGCGGCGCGCCGTAGGGCGTGCGGCCGCGCAGGTCCTCCCGCAGGGGGAGGTCGCTCAGCTCCACCCGCTCCCCGACCGGCCTCATCCGCCGAACCTCGCGGTGACCGCCTGGCCGTGCGCGGGCAGGTCCTCGGCGTTGGCCAGCGCCACGACGTGCGGCGCGACCTCGCGCAGGGCCTCCTCGCTGTAGTCCACGACGTGGATGCCCCGCAGGAAGGTCTGCACCGACAGCCCGGACGAGTGCCGCGCGCAGCCGCCGGTGGGCAGCACGTGGTTCGAGCCCGCGCAGTAGTCGCCCAGCGACACCGGCGAGTGCGCGCCCACGAACACCGCGCCGGCCGCCCGCACCCGGGCGGCCACCTCGCGGGCGGAGGCGGTCTGGACCTCCAGGTGCTCGGCCGCGTACACGTCGACCACCCGCAGGCCCTCGTCGACGCTCGACACCAGCACGGTGCCGGACTGCCGGCCGCGCAGCGCGGTGCGGACGCGCTCGCTGTGCTTGGTCGCGCCGACCTGCCGCTCCAGCTCGACGTCCACCGCGTCGGCCAGCTCCACCGAGGTGGTCACCAGCACGCTCGCGGCCAGCGTGTCGTGCTCGGCCTGGCTGACCAGGTCGGCGGCCACGTGCACCGGGTCGGCGGTCTCGTCGGCCAGGATCGCGATCTCGGTGGGCCCGGCCTCGGAGTCGATGCCGATCAGGCCGCGCAGCAGCCGCTTGGCCGCGGTCATGTAGATGTTGCCGGGCCCGGTCACCACGTCGACGGGCTCCAGGGGCGAGCCGTCGGTGTCCGTGCCGCCGTAGGCCAGCAGGGCGATCGCCATGGGCCCGCCCGCGCTCCACACCTCGGTCACGCCGAGCAGCGCGGCGGCGGCCAGGATCGTCGGGTGCGGCAGGCCGCCGAACTCCGCCTGCGGCGGCGAGCAGACCACCAGCGACCCGACCCCCGCGATCTGCGCCGGCACCACGTTCATCACCACGGTGGACGGGTAGACGGCCAGGCCGCCGGGCGCGTAGAGGCCGACCCGGGCGACCGGCACCCACCGCTCGGTCACCGTCCCGCCGGGCACGACCTGGGTGGTCGTGTCGGTCCGGCGCTGGTCGGCGTGGACCCGGCGGGCGCGGGCGACGGACTCCTCCAGGGCGGCGCGCACGGCCGGGTCCAGCTCGACCAGCGCGCGCTCCAGCTCGGCGGCGGGCACCCGGACGGCGGCGGGGCGGACGTGGTCGAACCGCTCGGTGTGCTCCAGCACGGCCTCGACGCCGCGGTCCCGGACGTCCTCCACGATCGGCCGCACGTGGTGCAGCACCGCGTCCACGTCGACCTCGGCACGCGGCAGCGCGGCGCGCAGTTCGGCGGCGGACGGGACCCGACCTCGCAGGTCGATGCGGTTGAGCATGGTCCAAGGGTAAGCGGTCGCGAATTCCGTCAACTGTCAGCCCGGGACCGATGTGGTGAACCCGACCAACGGGGGCTACCTCGATCCGTGATCGAAGGGCAACGCTGCGTGGGCACATCTCCGTCGCAACCCTGCCCATGATGGAGGCTCCATGTTCACCAAGCGGCGCGGCCTCGTGGCCGCCGCGCTGGTCGCGAGCGCAACCCTGGTGCTCCCCCTGCACACCGGGTCCGCGCAGCCGGCGACGGCCCAGGCACCCCAGCGCACCGTCTTCGAGGTCACCGCGACCACGCCGGAGGCCCGCACGAAGATCGCCCGGACCGGGGTCGACGTGCTCGGTCAAACCGGCGACAAGCTCACCGTCATCGCCGAACCACGCCAGCACCTGCTGCTGCGCGCCACCGGGTTGCCCCTGAACAACCTCGGTGACGCGGACGCCCAGCTCGCGGACCTGGGCAAGGCGGACTTCACCGACCCGACCGGCGAGGTCGGCGCGCAGGACTTCCCGTCCGGCTACACCGGCTACCACAACTTCGCGGAGATGACCGCCGAGCTGAACCAGGCCGTGGCGGACCACCCGAACCTGGTCTCGCTGCGCAGCATCGGCAAGTCCTACCAGGGCCGCGACCTGTGGGCGGTCAAGATCAGCGACAACCCCTCGGTCGACGAGTCCGAGCCCGAGGCGCTGTTCACCTGCAACCAGCACGCCCGCGAGCACCTGACCGTGGAGATGTGCCTGCACATCATCAAGCGGTACACGGACAACTACGCGTCCAACTCGGCCATCAAGAGCACGGTCGACAGCCGGGAGATCTGGGTCATCCCCAGCGTCAACCCGGACGGCGCGGAGTACGACATCGCGACCGGCTCGTTCCGGGCGTGGCGCAAGAACCGGCAGCCGAACTCGACCGCCACCGGCACCGACCCCAACCGCAACTGGGGCCACCAGTGGGGCTGCTGCGGCGGCTCCAGCGGCAGCGGGTCCAGCGACACCTACCGCGGCACGGCGGCGTTCTCGGCGCCGGAGGTCGCCCGGGTCCGCGACTTCACCAACAGCCGAGTGGTCGGCGGTGTGCAGCAGATCAAGTCGCACATCGACTGGCACACGTTCTCGGAGCTGATCCTCTGGCCGTACGGCTACACCTACAACGACACCGCGGCCGGCCTCGACGCCACCCAGGCCAACGTGTTCCAGACCATGGGCCGGCGGATGGCCTCGCTGAACGGGTACACCCCGCAGCAGGCCAGCGACCTCTACATCACCGACGGCTCGGTGGACGACTGGATGTGGGCCGCCCACAAGATCTGGAGCTACACCTTCGAGATGTACCCGAGGTCGGCCAGCGGCACGAGCGGCTTCTACCCGCGCGACACCCTGATCGCCGCCCAGACCTCGCGCAACGACACCGCGGTCCAGCTGCTGCTGGACTACACCGACTGCGTCCCGCGCATCACCGGGCGCACCTGCTGACGGCCGCCAGGGCCTGATCCAGCTCGGCGGGCTCGACGAAGTAGTGCGGCGACGCCCGCACCACCTCGTCGAGCCCGCGTCGGCCCATGTCCAGCAGCGTGGACGACGCGCCGCTGGTGCTCACCACCACGCCCTCGGCGGCCAGCCGGTCCCGCACCTCCTGCGGCGCGACCCCCGCCACGGTGAACGTGACGATGCCGGACCGCCGCACGCCCACGTCGTGCACCGCCACCCCGGGCAGCGCGGCCAGCCCCTCCCGCAGCCTCCCGGCGCGCTCGGCCACCTCCCGCTCGATTCCGTCCAGCCCCCGGGCCAGCGCGTGCCGGGCCGCCGCGATGAGGCCCAGCCGGTCGGCCACGCTCGACTCCCAGATCTCGTAGACCCGCGCGTCCCGCCGCAGCCGCACCTCGCGCGGCCCCACCCACTCGGCGCCGTGCAGGTCCACCAGCCGCGGCCGGAGGCGGTCGGCCGCCGCGCGCCGCACCACCAGCACGCCGGTGCCGCGGGGGCCCCGCAGCCACTTGCGGCCGGTGCCGGAGATCAGGTCCGCGCCCAGCTCGTCGGCCCGCACGGGCAGCTGGCCGATCGACTGGCACGCGTCCAGCAGCACCAGCGCGCCCACCCGGTGCGCCGCCTCGACCACCTCGCGCACCGGGTTGACCAGGCCGCTGTTGGTGGGCGCGTGCACCAGGGACACCAGCTTGACCCGCTCGTCGAGCGCCTCCTCCAGCGCCTCCAGGTCGAGCTGGCCGCTCGCGTCGGACGGCACCGCGTCGACCTCGTACCCGGCCTCGCGGGCGCGGTGCAGGATCGGGATCGCGGTGCCCGCGTACTCGGCCTCGCTGATCAGCACCCGGTCGCCGGGGCCGAGCGGCACCGCGTCGAACGCGGCCAGCCACGACCGGGTGGCGCTGTCGGTGAAGGCGATCTCGTCGGGTTCGGCGCCCAGCAGCTCCGCCAGCACGCCGTACCCCGCGGCCAGGTCGTCCGCGCGTTCCCGGGCGGCCGCGTACCCGCCGATCTCGGCTTCCCGCCGCAGGTGCCCGACGACCTCGTCCAGCACCTCCCGCGGGGGCAGCGACGAACCGGCCGAGTCGAGGAAAGCGATCACGTGCGGTCCTCCGGGTGGGCTAGCGGGGCGTCCATTTCTCCAGGTTCCACCACGGCCCCCACGACAGCGCGCCGCGCGTGTAGGGGTCCACGACCTCCTGGTAACCGTTCCAGTTCTCGCGCACCACGTACGTGTGCTGCACCGAGGCCAGCACGACCATGCCCGGCGCGGCCACGTACGCCCGCTGGAGCTGCTTGTACGCCGCCGCCCGCTGGGCCGGGTCCAGCAGCGACCGCCCGGCGTCCAGGGCCGCGTCCACCTGCGGGTTCGCGTAGCCCCACGGGTTGCCGGTGTGCAGCCGCTGGTGCACGGCCAGGTCGGGGTCGAACGGGCTGCCGCCGCCGTGCAGCAGGGCGTCCGCGCCGAGCCGGGCCGGGATGGCGTCCCAGCCCAGGCCGGCCAGCTGCACCTCCACGCCGACCGCCTTGGCGTCCGCGGCGAACCCGGTGGCCAGGTCGGCGCGCACCACGTCGCCGATCGGGTACATGAGCGTGAACCGGGCGGGCACGCCGTCGCGCGCGCGCACGCCGTCCGGGCCGCGCAACCAGCCCGCCTGGTCGAGCAGCAGCTCGGCCTGGGCCCGGTCGTGGGTGAACTCGGCGGCGGTCTCGACGAACTCCGGCAGCGCGGCGGGCACCGGCGTGCTCTCCGGGGCGCCCTTGCCGCCGAGCAGGTTGTCCACCAGGCCCTTGCGGTTGACCGCGTGGTTGAGCGCCATCCGGATGGCGCCGTCGCCGGTCACCGGGCCCGCGGGCATGGTCACCGCGCGCAGGTCGGCGCTGCGGTGGGTGAGCACGCGCATCCCGTTGGCGTTGCCGAACGCGGCGGCCAGCCGGGGCGGCAGCTCGGTGCCGTCGAACTCGCCCGCCTGCATCCGCTGGGCGCGCGTGTTGTCGTCCGGCACGAACACCACGGTCAGCTTGCGGATCTCCGGCTCGCCGCCGAAGTGGGCGGCGTTGGCCTCCAGCACCATCCGGTCGCCCCTGGCCCACTCGACCAGCCGGTAGGGGCCGGTGCCGACCGGGGTGACGTCCGCCAGCGGCACGCCCAGGGCCTCGCTGGGCAGGATGCCGAGCACCAGCAGGTGGGGGAACGCCGCCCGGGGCCGCGCGAGGGTGAACCGGACGGTGTCCGCGTCCAGCTGCTCCACGCCGGTCAGCCCGTCGTAGGCGGCGCGCTCGGTCGAACCGGCCGCCGGGTCCAGCAGCGCCCGGTAGGTGGCCACCACGTCCTCGGGCCCGAAGGTCGTGCCGTCGGTGAACGCGACGTCCCGCCGCAGCTGGACGGTCCAGCTCAGGCCGTCGGCGGCGGGGGTCGGCGGCTCGGCGGCCAGCCGGGGCCCCACGGAGCCGTCCGCGCGGTGCTCGACCAGGCCGTCGTAGATCTTGGACACGCCCTCGCGGCCGTAGCCGAGCAGCGGGTTCAGCGTGGTCGGCTCGACCGCGTCGGCCAGCACGAGCGCGCTGCCGTCCGGGGTGCCCGCCGCGCTCGGTGTGGTGTCGCCCGTGCACCCCGCGGCGGCGAGGAGGGCGGCGACGACGAGCGTGGGCAGGAGGGGGCGCACGGAACCCGACACTACCTAGAGTGGGAGGTATGCGCGTCGCCCTGTGCCAGATCACCTCCTCCGCCGACCCGGCGGCCAACCTCGACCTGGTGCGCGTCGAGACCGCGCGCGCCGCCGAGCGGGGCGCGGGGGTGGTGGTGTTCCCGGAGGCCGCCATGTGCCGGTTCGGCGTGCCGCTCGGCCCGGTGGCCGAGCCGCTGGACGGGCCGTGGGCCGGCGCGGTGCGCGGCATCGCCGAGGAGCACGGCGTGGTCGTCGTGGCGGGCATGTTCACCCCGGCGCCGGACGGCCGGGTGGCCAACACCCTGCTGGTCACCGGCGGCGGCCACCACTCGGGGTACGACAAGATCCACCTGTTCGACGCGTTCGGCTTCGCCGAGTCGCGCACCGTCGCGCCCGGCGCCCAGCCGGTGGTCTTCGCCGTGGACGGCATCGTGTTCGGCCTGGCCACCTGCTACGACGTGCGGTTCCCCGAGCTGTTCCGGTCCCTGGCCGACCGGGGCGCGACGGCCGTGCTGCTGTGCGCGTCGTGGGGCGCCGGTCCGGGCAAGCGGGAGCAGTGGGAGCTGCTGGTCCGCGCCCGCGCGCTGGACTGCACGTCGTGGGTCCTGGCGTGCGGCCAGGCCGAACCCCCGGCGGGTCCCGAGGGGGCTGGCGACGGGGGCGCGCCGACCGGCGACGGGGGCGCGCCGACCGGCATCGGGTTCAGCACGGTGGCCTCGCCGCTGGGCGCGGTGGTCGAGCAACTGGGCGCGGAGCCCGGGATGGTCCTGGTCGACGTGGACGCGGGCAGCGTCGAGCAGGCGCGCCGCACCCTGCCGGTGCTGGTGAACCGCAGGCTCTGACCCTTCCGGGGGAGGCTCATCACCCGTGCGGGTGGCCCACGGCGAACCGCGCGAGCAGGCCGGGAAGCCCTCTGTCGCAGGTCCACGACAGCGAAGGGAACCCGGCCATGAGCGACCAGGCCGAAGTCGACCGCCTGTACGAGTGCGAGGTCATCGACGAGCGCGGCGAGCGGATCGGCGCGGTGAAGCAGATCTGGCTCGACGACCGCGACGGGCGGCCCGTGTGGGCGTCGGTGCACACCGGCCTGCTCGGGCTCAGGGAGACGTTCGTCCCGATCCGGGACGCGACCGTGGGCACCGGCACCATCACCGTGCCCCTGGCCAAGCGGACGGTGCGGGGCGCGCCGCGGATCGACGTCTCCGACCAGCACATGTCGCGGGAGCAGCAGGACGAGCTGTGCGCGTACTACGACCTGACCCCCGACCCGCGCGGCGGGGACCACGACCGGCTGGAGCGGCCCGCGACCGACGACCCCGGCCGGTACTGACGCGGGCCGGTCCTGACGCGGGCCGGTACTGACCTCGACCGGCCAGGCCCGACCGCGCCCGCACCCCCACGGGCACGGGCGCGGTCGCGTCACCGCAGGTCCAGCCCCAGGTCGAGGGCCGGCGCCGAGTGCGTCAGCCCACCCACGGCGAGGTAGTCCACCCCCGTCCCGGCGTAGGCGCGGGCCACGTCCAGGGTCAGCCCGCCGGACGCCTCCAGCCGCACCCCGCCCGCGCGCCGCACGGCCTCGGCGCAGTCGGCCACGGTGAAGTTGTCCAGCAGCACCAGCTCCGCGCCCTCCGCCACCGCCTCGTCCAACTGCGCCAGCGAGTCCACCTCGACCTCGCACGACAACCGCGGCGCGTGCGCGCGCACGGCGGCCATCGCCGCGCGCACCGACCCGGCCGCCCGCACGTGGTTGTCCTTGATCAGCACCGCGTCGCCGAGGCCCAGCCGGTGGTTGACGCCGCCGCCGCACCGCACCGCGTACTTCTCCAGCAGCCGCAACCCGGGCAGGGTCTTGCGGGAGTCCCGGATCGCCGCCTTCGTGCCCGCGACCTCCGCCACCCACGCGGCGGTCAGCGTGGCGATCCCGGACAGGTGGCACACCAGGTTCAGCGCGGTGCGCTCGGCGGTGAGCAGCCCGCGCACCGGACCCCGCAGCACCAGCACGGGCTCACCGGGCACGGCCTTGTCGCCATCGGTCCGCTGCTCGAGCACCTCCACCTCGGTGACCTGCCGGAACACCTCCAGCGCCACGGGCAGGCCGGCGAGCACGCCCGCCGCGCGGGGCGTCACCTCCGCCACCGCCACCGCGTCGGCGGGCACGGTCGCCTCGGTCGTGGCGTCGGGCCCGTACCGCAGGTCCTCCGCCAGCGCCGCGGCGATCACCCGGCGCACGTCGTCCGGGTCGAGCCCGGGAACCGGTCCCGCGAGCGGGTTGTCCACCGTCATGCCACTCCTCTCGCCGCCGCCACCGGGTCGGCCAGCACGGGCTGACCCGAGGGGTTGAGCCGGACCACCTGGCTGCGCGCGCCCCGCGCGTCGTCCCGCGCCGGGAAGTCGGTGCGCACGTGGCAGCCGCGCGACTCCTCGCGCTCGGCCGCCGCCGCGATCAGCGCCCGCGCCGCCACCGTCAGCGCCGCGTCCTCCACCAGCTCCCGCGTGCCCAGCACGCGGTCCGCGGTGGACAGGTCGAGCACCGAGCCGACCACCGCCAGTCCCTCGGCGTCGCGGCCGATCGCCGCGTACCGGGACATCACCCGTTGCAGCGAGTCCCGGTCCGCCACCGGCGCGACCGGGAGTTCGGCGGTGCCGGAGCAGCGCGCCAGCACGCCCATCGCCAGGTCCGCCGCGACCGCCGCGGCCGCCCTCGTGCCGACCACCAGGCCCTCCAGCAGGCTGTTGGACGCCAACCGGTTCGCGCCGTGCAGCCCGGTCCGCGCCACCTCG
Organism: Saccharothrix sp. BKS2; assembly: GCF_047689505.1. Classification (NCBI taxonomy): domain Bacteria; kingdom Bacillati; phylum Actinomycetota; class Actinomycetes; order Pseudonocardiales; family Pseudonocardiaceae; genus Saccharothrix; species Saccharothrix sp. BKS2. Next base: position 227,311 of record NZ_JAUQOL010000008.1, read on the forward strand.
CCCGCCGCGTACAGACCGGTCACCCCGGTGCGGCCGTCCACGTCGGACACCACGCCGCCGCACGCGAAGTGCGCCGCGGGCGCCACCGGGATCGGCTCGCGCGCCGGGTCGACGCCGGCCGCCGCGCACGCCGCCCGCACGGTCGGGAACCGCTCCGCGAACCCCGGGACGCCGGTGGCGTCGAGGAACACGTGGTCGTCCACGCCGCCGGGAGCGCCCGCCAGGTGCCGGGTGATCGCCGCCGCGACGACGTCGCGGGGCGCCAGGTCCTCCAGCGGGTGCACGCCGCGCATGACCCGCGCGCCGGTCGCGTCGACCAGCACCGCGCCCTCGCCGCGCACCGCCTCGGTGACCAGCGGGCACCGGCCGCGCGCGCCGCGCCCGGTGTAGAGCACGGTCGGGTGGAACTGCACGAACTCCACGTCGGCCGCCACCGCGCCCGCACGCAGCGCCAGCGCCAGCCCGTCGCCGGTCGCCACCTCCGGGTTGGAGGTGGCCTGGTAGAGCTGGCCCAGGCCGCCGCTGGCCAGCAGCACCGCGGGGGCGGTCAGCACACCGGGCACGCCGTTGCCGTCCAGCACCAGCAGCCCGCACACCTGCCCCAGCGGCGTGCGCACCGCGTCCACCGCGACGTGGTCCTCCAGCACGGGCACCAGCCCGTCCGAGGCCGCGGTCAGCAGGGCCCGCTCGACCTCCGCGCCGGTCGCGTCGCCGCCCGCGTGCACCACGCGGAACGCCGAGTGCCCGCCCTCCCGCGTGCGCGCCAGCCGGCCGTCGGGCGCGGCGTCGAACACCGCGCCGCGCTCGCGCAGCCGGGTCACCGCCGCGGGCCCGCCCGCGATGATCGCCCGCACCGCGTCCTCGTCGCACAGGCCCGCGCCCGCCACGAGGGTGTCGCGCACGTGCGCGTCCACCGAGTCGTCCTCGTCGTGCTCGCCCGGCAGCACCACCGCGACGCCGCCCTGGGCCCACCGGGTGTTGCCGTCCGAACCGGACGCCTTGGTCACCACCAGGACCCGCAGCCCCAGCTCACGCGCGCGCAGCGCCGCCGTCAGCCCGGCCACCCCGGTGCCCACCACGACCAGGTCGGCGCGGGCCTCCCACAGGACGCCGGTCATTCGCCGCCGCCGGGCTTCCCGATCTCGATCATGCGCTGCACGGCCCCGCGGGCGCGCTCCGCCGTACCCGGGTCCACGTGCACCTCGTCGCGGTTCTCGCGCAGCGAGCGCAGCAGGGCCGCGGGCGTGATCATCTTCATGTACCGGCACGACGCCCGGTCGTTGACCGCCCGGAAGTCGATCTCCGGCGCGGCGCGCCGCAGCTGGTGCAGCATCCCGATCTCGGTCGCCACGAGCACGGACTTCGCGCTGGTGCGCCGGGCGGCGGTGATCATGTCGCCGGTCGAGAGGATCTTCACCTTGTCCGCGGGCACGGCGCCCTCGCCCGCGAGGTACAGCGCGGAGGTCGCGCAGCCGCACTCGGGGTGGATGAACAGGTCGGCGTCGGGGTTCGCCGCCGCCCGCTCGGCCAGCTCGGGGCCGTTGATGCCCGCGTGCACGTGGCACTCGCCCGCCCAGATGCGCAGGTTGTCCCGGCCGGTCTCGCGCTTGACGTGCGCGCCGAGGAACTGGTCCGGCAGGAACAGCACCTCCCGGTCGGCCGGGATCGAGGCCACCACGTCCACCGCGTTCGACGAGGTGCAGCAGATGTCGGTCTCCGCCTTCACCTCCGCGGTGGTGTTCACGTAGGACACCACCACGGCGCCGGGGTGCTCGGCCTTCCAGGCGCGCAGCTGCTCGCCGGTGATCGAGTCGGCCAGCGAGCAGCCCGCGCGCTCGTCCGGGATCAGCACGGTCTTGTGCGGGGCCAGGATCTTGGCGGTCTCCGCCATGAAGTGCACGCCGCAGAACACGATGGTGGACGCGTCGCTCGCGGCCGCGATGCGGCTGAGGGCCAGCGAGTCACCGGTGTGGTGGGCGATGTCCTGGATCTCGGGCAGCTGGTAGTTGTGCGCGAGGATGACCGCGTCCCGCCGGCGCGCCAGCTCCAGCACCTCGTCCCGCCAGTCGGCGTCGGGCGCGATGCCGTCGTAAGCGCCGTCCGAGGCCCGCTCCACGTAGGCGGTAGCGACCATGCTTCCTCCTTGAGCCAGTTTTCGCCTATCGGTCGAAAACAGGGTCGATAGTATCACCGGGTGGGTCTCGCGGGACATGAGGTGGTGGCCGCAGTGCTCCAGGTGAGAGCCGGGTCACTCCAGGTCATGCTGTGGCAGCGCGGTCGGGAACCGCACGCTCACCGCTGGTCACTGCCCGGCGGCGGCCTCGGCGACGACGAGGACGTGGAGACCTCCATCCGGCGGCAGCTGGCGGAGAAGGTCGACGTGCGGCAGCTGTCCCACGTCGAGCAGCTGGCCGCGTTCAGCAACCCGGCCCGCGTGCCCGGCGCGCGCGTCATCGCCACCGCGTTCCTCGGCCTGGTGCCCTCGCACATCGACCCCGTGGTGCCCCCGGACACCTGCTGGCACCCGGTCGACGCCCTGCCGCCCACGGCGTTCGACCACGAGGCCATCTGCGCCCGCGCCCGCAACCGGCTGGCCGCCAAGCTCTCCTACACCAACCTCGGCTTCGCCCTGGCGCCACCGGAGTTCACCATCTCGGCGCTGCGCTCGCTGTACTCGGCGGCGCTGGGCTACAAGGTCTCGGCGACGAACCTGCAACGCGTGCTGTCCCGCCGCGGTCTCCTGGAACCCACCGGGGCCACCGCTCCCCCCGGTCCGGCGGGCGGGCGGCCCGCGGCGCTGTTCCGCTTCGTCTCGGGCGAAATGCGGGTCACCGACCCGTTCGCCGTGCTGCGGCCACCCTCCACACGTAACTTGGGACCGTGACCACGACGCTCCCCCTGTTCCCGCTGGGCACCGTGCTGCTGCCCGGGGCGTCCCTGCCGCTGCACGTGTTCGAGCCCAGGTACCGCCAGCTGACCGTCGACCTGGTGAGCGGGGCGGTGCCGGAGCGCACGTTCGGCGTGGTGTCGATCAAGCAGGGGTGGGAGGTCGGCGAGGGGGACGCGGCGGCGCTGCACCCGGTCGGTTGCACCGCCGTGCTCCAGGACGCGCAGCGGCTGCCCGACGGGCGCTTCGACCTGACCACCAAGGGGGGCAGGCGGTTCCGCCTGCTGGAGGTGGACGAGGACAGCGCGCCGTACCTGGTCGGCTCGGTCGAGTGGCTGCCGGACTCCCCGCACCCGCCCGAGGTCGAACCGCTGCTGCCGCTGCTGGCCGAGAGCGCGCGGGCCGCCCACGGCCGCTACCGCGAGGTCACCAGCACGGCCCTGCGCCTGCCCGCCGCGGACACCACCGTCGAGGACCTGGCCTACGCCCTGGCCGGCGAGTGCCTGCTCACCCTCGAAGACCGCCTGGCGCTGCTGGAGGAGACCTCGCCGGCCCGCCGGCTGCGCCTGGTGCGCCGGATCCTGCACCGCGAGGCGGGCATCATCACCGCGCTGAACGCCGTGCCCGCGCCGCTGTCCGAGCTGGGGCACCTGCCCCACCGCAACTGAGCCGGTAGGATCCCAGCCCGCACCGGAACCAGGCGGGGGACTGCGGATGAACACCTTGCGGGCGCTGATCGACACCGGTGTCCCCCTCGTCGCGGTCAGCTTCGACGACCGGGGCGGGGAGCGGGCGGCCGAGGAGGCGCGGGCCGCGCGGGTGGACGTGGCCGAGATCCGCGTCGACCGCTTCGGGGACACCGGCACGGACCACGTCCTGCGCCAGGTCGCGGCGTTCCGGGGACTGCCCGCGCTGGCCACGATCCGCTCCCGGGCCGAGGGCGGGTTCTGGCAGGGGTCCGAGCAGGAGCGCCTGGACCTCTTCCGGGCGCTCACGCCGCACGTGGACGCGGTGGACGTCGAGCTGTCGTCGCGCGCGGTCCTGGCCGACGTGCTCGCCACCGCCCGCGAGCACGACGTGCTGTCGGTGGTCTCCTTCCACGACTTCGACCGGACGCCGCCCCTCGACGACCTGCGGGCCACGGTCCGCGACGCCCGGGAGGCGGGCGCGGACCTCGTCAAGATCTCGACCATGGCGCGCTCGCGGGACGACCTCAGGCGGTTGGCCACCGTGCTGCTGGAGGGCGACGACCTGATCGTCATCGGCATGGGCGAGGTCGGCACCGCGTCCCGGATCTTCTTCCCGGCGCTGGGCTCCAAGATCACCTACACGTTCCTGGGCGCGGCGCCCACGTCGGGCCAGCTCGACTTCGAGGAGACGGTCCGCCTCATGCGCCGCTTCCACCCGGACTTCGGTCGGCGCGAGGGCTGAGTTCCGCCCGGGGACGCCCGCTCGCGCTCGCCTCCCCTCGCCCCGCCCTCGCCCCCGCAGCCGGCACCGCCCCGGCCCGCCGCGACAGCCGGCACCCCCACCACACCCCGGCGTCACCCACTGCGCCGCACGGGTGACTTCAGCGTCCCTTCGTTGACTCGTTCGATTGCCCTCTAGTCGGATTGTTCAACAATCCCCTACCGTGTGCTCCACGGCACAACCGACCGTCGCGAGGTGACGCCATGAGTACCCGGACCACACCCACCACCAGCCCCTTCGCCTGGTTCCACAGCCTGGGCGCCAAGGGCAAGCGCGCGTTCGCGGGCGCGTTCGGCGGCTTCGGCCTCGACGCCTACGACTTCCAGGTCCTGCCCCTGAGCCTGTTCGCCATCACCGCCTACTTCGGCATCAGCCAGGCCCAGGCGGGCCTGCTCAACACCGTCACCCTGGTCGTCTCGGCGCTCGGCGGGGCGATCGCGGGCGTCCTGGCCGACCGCATCGGCCGGGTCCGGACCCTCATGATCACCGTCATCACCTACGCCGTGTTCACCGTGGCCTGCGGCTTCGCCACCAGCTACGAGATGCTGATGGTGTTCCGCGCCCTCCAGGGCCTGGGCTTCGGCGGCGAGTGGGCGGCGGGCGCGATCCTGGTCGCCGAGTACTGCAAACCCCAGTACCGGGGCCGCACGGTCGCGTTCATCCAGAGCTCGTGGGCGGTCGGCTGGGGCCTGAGCGTCGTCGTCTACACGGTCGTCTTCAGCTTCCTGCCGCCGGACACGGCCTGGCGGGTGCTGTTCTGGACCGGCGCCATCCCCGCCGTGCTGATCTTCTACGTCCGCCGCAACGTCGAGGACGCGCCGGCCGTCGAGGAGAAGCGCGCGGCCAGCACCCGCAAGGGCAGCTTCAAGGCGATCTTCCGGGGTCCGCTGGGGCACACCACCTTCTTCGCCTCCGTCCTCGCCACCGGCGTCCAGGGCGGCTACTACACCCTGGCCAGCTGGGTCCCGACCTACCTCAGGACCGAGCGGGACCTCAGCGTCGTCAACACCGGCGGGTACCTGGCACTGCTGATCAGCGGCGCGTTCGCCGGCTACGTCACCGGCGGCTACCTGACCGACCGGCTCGGCCGCAAGCGCACCTTCACCCTGTTCGCCGCCCTGAGCGCCGTGCTGATCGTGCTGTTCACCCAGATCCCCGACGGCGCCAACGGCCTCCTGCTCCTGGTCACCTTCCCGCTGGGCTTCGCCACCTCGGCCATCTTCAGCGGCTTCGGCTCGTTCCTCGCCGAGCTCTACCCGACCGACCTGCGCGGCACCGGCCAGGGCTTCACCTACAACTTCGGCCGGGCGGGGGGCGCGCTGTTCCCCACGGCCGTCGGCTTCCTCGCGGCCGGCATGGGCGTCGGTGGCGCGATGATCTTCGGCGCGATCGCCTACGGCATCGCCGTCCTGGCCCTGCTGGGCCTCCCCGAGACGAAGGGCGTCGAGCTCCGATGACTCCGGGCACCCCCGCCGACGTGCGCGCGGCGCACACCGGTCCGACCGCCGGCCTCGCCGACGGCTACGCGCAGGCGAACCTGATCGCCGTCCCCCGCGACTGGGCCTACGAGGTGCTGCTGTTCACCCAGCGCAACCCCAAGCCGTGCCCGGTCCTGGACGTCACCGACGAGGGCGGCACGACCACGCCCCTCGCGCCCGGCGCCGACCTCCGGCGCGACGTCCCGCGCTACCGCGTCTGGGAGCACGGCGAACTCGTCGCCGAACCCACCGACGCCACCGCCCACTGGCGCGAGGACCTGGTGGCCTTCCTCATCGGATGCAGCTTCAGCTTCGAGTCGGCCCTGAGGGAGGCGGGCGTCCCCCTCCGCCACGTGGAGCAGGGCCGCAACGTGCCCATGTACGTCACCGACGTCCAGTGCCGCCCGGCGGGCCGCCTGCACGGGCCGGTGGTGGTGTCGATGCGCTACGTCCCCGAGGACCTGGTCACCGTCGCCACCGGGGTCACCGCCCGGATGCCGGCGGTCCACGGCGCCCCGGTCCACGTCGGCGACCCGGCCGCCCTGGGCATCCGCGACCTGGACCGGCCGGACTTCGGCGACGCCGCCGACCCCCGGCCCGGCGACGTGCCGGTGTTCTGGGCCTGCGGCGTGACCCCGCAGGCGGCGGTGGTGGCGTCGAGACCGCCGTTCGCCATCACCCACGCCCCGGGCCACATGTTCGTCACCGACGTGCCCGACACGGCCTACGTGCTCTAGCCGAGCCGACGCCCCAGGTCGTCCAACCCGTTCCACGCGGCCAGGCAGCCGTACGCCAGCGCCGTGCCCAAGGGCCACGCCAGCAAGCCCCACGACGTCTCCAGCACCGGGGCCAGGGCGATCAGGTCACCCACCGCGGGCGCGGCGTCCAGGGCGTACCGGCTGCCCGCCGTGCCGAGCCCGGTCCGCTGCGCCAGGTAGGCGGCGACCACCGAACCCAGGGTCGCCGCCACCATCACGACGGGTCCCCGCCGCTCCCGCAGCATCCACACGGCGATCCCGGTCAGCAGGCCCACGCCGAGCCCCATCAGCACGAACAGCATCAGCCCGTCGAGCCGGTGGTAGCTCTCGCCGGTCACCGGGACCAGCGAGGCGTCCGCCTGGACCACCACGTTCTGCGGCGGCGCGAGCAGGGCCCACAGCCACCCGACCGGCAGGCCGACCAGGGAGATCGCGGACAGCACCGAGAAACCGGGCAGCAGGTCGCGCTTCACCACGACCCGGGGCCGCTGCACCACGTAGTAGTACTCGTACGCGGGCGGGGGCGGCACCCGAACCGGTTCAGCCCGCTCGCCCACCGGTTGCTCAGCCACCCGCAAACCTCCCGCACCCCGATCCGACGCAGGCAGGTTACCGCGCGCCCCGGACCGGTCCGAACGTGGAACTCGGGGGTCCTGAACGTTGAACTCGGGGGTCCTGAACGTACGACACGGTGGTCCTGAGCGTACGACTCGCGAGGGTCTAGGGGGAGGTCAGGTGGCCGTGGCGGCTGCACGAGGCGGTCCAGCCGGCGGGGGTCACCTGCACCACCATGCGCCGGGCGCACTCCGCGCAGAAGCGCGGCGGGTCGATGACACCCAGGCGGGAGGCGCAGGCGGTGTGGTCGGTCCCGTCCGCCGGCTTGCCGCAGTAGCCGCAGTAGGTCACAGCGTCTTGCTCAATTCCTTGATCGGCATGGCCAGCTCGCCCAGCATGTCCAGGTCGTCCTGCGCGGGCCGGCCCAGGTTGGTCAGGTAGTTGCCGACGATGATCGCGTTGATCCCGCCCAGCATCCCCTGCTTCGCGCCCAGGTCGCCGAAGGTCAGCTCGCGGCCGCCGGCGAAGCGCAGGATGGTGCGCGGCAGCGCCAGGCGGAACGCGCCGACGGTGCGCAGCGCCTCGGGGCCCTCGACCACCGGGTAGTTCTCGTAGGGCGTCCCGGGGTTGGGGATGAGGAAGTTCAGCGGCACCTCGTCCGGGTCGAGCGACGCCAGCTGCGCCGCGAACTCGGCCCGCTGCTCCAGCGTCTCGCCCATGCCGATGATCCCGCCGCAGCAGACCTCCATGCCGGCCTCGCCGACCATGCGCAGCGTGTCCCACCGCTCCTCCCAGGAGTGGGTGGTCACCACGGACGGGAAGTGCGAGCGCGCCGTCTCCAGGTTGTGGTTGTAGCGGTGGACGCCCATCCCCACCAGCTCGTCCACCTGCTCCTGGGTCAGCATCCCCAGCGAGCACGCGATCTGGATGTCGTTGCCGTCCTCGCGGATGGCCTTGATGCCGTCGCGGACCTGGGACAGCAGCCGCTTGTCGGGGCCGCGCACCGCCGCCACGATGCAGAACTCCGTCGCGCCGGTCTCCGCGGTCTGCCGCGCCGCGCGCACGAGGCCCGGGATGTCGAGCCAGGCCGACCGGACCGGCGAGGGGAACTGGCCGGACTGCGAGCAGAAGTGGCAGTCCTCGGGGCAGCCGCCGGTCTTGAGCGACACGATGCCCTCGACCTCGACCTCCGGCCCGCACCAGCGCAGGCGCACCGCGTGGGCCAGCTCCAGCAGCTCGGGGATCCGCTCGTCGGGCAGCCGGAGGACCTGGAGCACCTGCTCCTCGGACAGGCCGACGCCCCGCTCCAGCACCTGCTCGCGCGCGGTGCCCAGCACATCGACCTGCTCAGGGGCTGCGGTCACGTCATCTCCTCAGACGAACGACGGCGGTGGTCCGCCGGTCAGTGTGCCGCACCGGACCCGCCCGGACCGAGCGACGTGCATCACTACGGGCGGAGCCTCAGCACGGGTGCGGAGCGGCGAACTTCTCGGGGTCGAAGGTGCCCCCGAACCAGGGCGACAGGCCCTCCCGCGCCACCTCCAGGAACTCGTCGCGGCCCAGCAGCCCGGCCCCGTCCGGCAGCGCGCCGAGCAGCGGCGCGCCGGCCGCCTCGGGCAGGTCGACCAGGTTGGTGCGGCACGCCAGGTCGGGGTCGGCGGGCCACCGCCCCACCACCACGCCCACCGACTCCAGCCCGCGCCGCACCAGCGCCTCCGCCGTCAGCGCCGTGGTGTTCAGCGTGCCCAGCCCGGGGTGGGCCACCACCAGCACCGGCGCGTTCAGCGCCCAGGCGGCGTCGGCGACCGTGGTCCCGCTGTCGTCGAACCGCACCAGCAGCCCGCCGGCGCCCTCCACCAGCACCAGGTCGTGGGACGAGGCCAGCTCCACCGCCGCCGCGGCCACGTCCCGGGGGCTCACGGTCGGCATCCCGGCCCGGCGCGCGGCCGTGGCGGGCGCCAGCGGCTCGGGGTAGCGCCGCAGCTCCCGGGTCGTGACCGGGCCCGCGAGCCGGACCACCTCGGCCAGGTCGCCGGGCGCGCCGTCGGGGATGCCGGTCTGGGCGGGCTTGAGCACGGCCACGCGCCGGCCGTCGGCCGCGGCCAGCGCCGCGACGCCGGCGACCACCACGGTCTTACCGACTTCGGTGCCTGTGCCCGTGATGACGAGGACGCTCACGGCCACTCACCCTAGGACTGCACGGAGCGTTGCCGGCCACCGCGTTCTACAGTCACCGGCATGGGTGAGATCGTCCTCTACAGCGCGAACTGGTGCGGTGACTGCCGCCGGGCTAAGGCATGGCTGCGGGAGCACGAAGTCCCGTTCACCGAGGTGGACGTGGAGCACGACGACGCGGCCCGCGACCGGGCCGTCGAGATCGCGGGCGGCCGCAGGAACATCCCGGTCCTGGTACTGCCGGACGGCCGGGTCCTGGTCGAGCCGACCAACACCGAACTGGCCGACGCCCTCGCGCCGGGGGCCTGACGTGGGCGGGGGGAAGCGCGGGCAGCGGCCGGTCCCGCCCGGGGGTGGGACCGGCTCGACCACGCGGACCAGGGCGCCGCGGGCCGGGGCCGCCCGGTCCGCGGCGGCGCAGGCGTCGGCCCAGGCGGCGGCGCGGAAGAACTGGTTCAACCGCCAGTCCGGCCTGGCCCAGACGGGCGTGGTGCTCGGCGGCATCGCGCTGGCCGTCGCCGGCCACTTCTTCCTCTGGTACGAGCTGATCCCCGCCATCGGCGCCCTGGTGGGCCGCGTGCCGGTCGTCTCGACCGTCACGGGCTGGCTGTTCGCCGGCGGCGCGTTCGCGGCCTGGGGCGTCGTGGCGATCAACGAGGACACCGCCCGCCCGGCCACGGTCAAGCGGCTCAAGACCACCGCCTGGAGCTGGACCGCGGTGGCCCTGCTCTGCATCCCGGTCGGCCGCGCCCAGACCGTCGTCCTGCCGACCGACTACTGGGCGGGCGTCTTCGCGGGCGCGTACGGGATCATCGCCACCCCGCTGGCGATCGGCGTGGTCGCCCTGCTCTGGTGGCTGTTCGTCACCAAGCTGGCCGGTCGCAAGGGGGAGCCGACCAAGCCGCAGATCGGCTGGATCTGCGTGGCCTACGCGACGCTGCTGCTCGTCTGGGGCTCAACCCTGCTGCGCACCTGACGCCCCCGCGGCCGCCACCACCGCCCCGCAGATCGCGGCCACGTCCTCGTCGGTGCTGACGAACGGCGGCATCGTGTAGATCAGGTCCCGGAACGGCCGCAGCCAGACCCCGCGCTCCACCGCGGCGGCCGTGGCGGCGGCCACGTCGACGGGGTGGTCCAGCTGGACCACCCCGATCGCGCCCAGCACCCGCACGTCCCGCACCCCCGGCGCCCCGGTCGCCGGGGCCAGCCCGCCGCGCAGCCCCGCCGAGATCCGCGCGACCTCGGCACGCCAGTCCTGGCCCAGCAGCAGGTCGACCGACGCCGACGCGACCGCCGCGGCCAGCGGGTTGCCCATGAACGTGGGCCCGTGCGCGAGCACCGGCACCTCGCCCCGAGAGATCCCCTCCGCCACCCGCTCCGTGCACAGCGTGGCGGCCATCGACAGGTAACCGCCGGTCAGCGCCTTGCCCACGCACATGATGTCGGGGCTGACGCCCGCGTGGTCGGCGGCGAACAGCTCGCCGGTCCGCCCGAACCCGGTGGCGACCTCGTCGAAGACCAGCAGCACGTCGTGGGCCAGCGTCAGCTCGCGCAGCACGTGCAGGTAGCGCGGGTCGTGGAAGCGCATCCCGCCCGCGCCCTGGACCACGGGCTCCACCACGACCGCGGCCAGCTCCCCCGCGTGGGCCTCGACCAGGTCGGCCAGCTCCTGCACGTAGGAGGTCTCCAGCTCCGCCGGGGGAGCCGAGGCGAACACCTGCTCCGGCAGCACCCCGCGCCACAGCGCGTGCATCCCGCCCTCCGGGTCGCACACGGACATCGGCTGGAAGGTGTCCCCGTGGTAGCCGCCGCGCCAGGTCAGCAGCCGCCGCTTCGCCGGCCGCCCCCGCGAGCGCCAGTACTGGAGCGCCATCTTCACCGCGACCTCGACCGACACCGAGCCGGAGTCGCACAGGAACACGTGCCGCAGCGGCTCGGGCGTGATCTCGACCAGCCGCGCGCACAGGGCCACCGCGGGCTCGTGCGTGAGGCCGCCGAACATCACGTGGCTCATCCGGCCGAGCTGGTCGCGCACGGCCGCGTCGAGCACCGGGTGCCCGTAGCCGTGGATGGCGGCCCACCACGACGACATGCCGTCGACCAGCTCGCGCCCGTCGTCGAGCCGGAGCCGGACGCCCGAGGCCGAGGTCACCACCAGCGGCTCCCGGTCGCCCGGCATCGGCCCGTACGGGTGCCAGACGTGCTCCCGGTCCAGCTTCAGCAGCTCATCGCGGTCCACGGGGCGTGAGGTTAACCGGCAGCGAGACCAACCCGCGGATCAGCGTCCCCGGCCGCCACGGCAGCGCGTCCAGCCGCTCCGCAGGCGTCACGTCGAACCGCTCCAGCAGCGCCCCGACCGCGATCTCGCCCTCCAGCCGGGCCAGCGGCGCGCCCAGGCAGAAGTGGAGGCCGTGCCCGAACGCCAGGTGCCCGCCCGTCGGCCGGGTGATGTCGAACCGGTCGGCGTCGGGGAACTTCGCGCTGTCGCGGTTGCCGGCCAGCAGCGACACCAGCACCAGGCTGTCCGCCGGGATCACCACGTCGCCGAGCTCGACGTCCTCGGTGGTGTAGCGGAACGTGGCCTGGTTGACCGGGCTCTCGTAGCGCAGGAACTCCTCCACCGCGCCGGGCAGCAGCGACCGGTCGTCGCGCAGCTTCGCCAGCTGCTCCGGGTGGCGCAGCAGGTGGAAGACGCCGTTGGCGATGAGGTTGACCGTCGTCTCGTGGCCGGCGACCAGGAGCAGGAACGCCATGGCGATCAGCTCGCCCTGGTCGAGCCGGTCGCCGTCCTCGCTGGCGTGCACCAGCGCGGAGAAGAAGTCCTCGCCCGGGGTGGCGCGCTTGTGCTCGACCAGTTCGAACAGGTAGCCGGCCATCGCCTTGCCCGCCGCCTCGATGTCCGCGGGCTCCGAGCCGCCGACCAGGACGTTGGACCAGGCGCGGAAGTCCTCGCGCGCCTCCATCGGCACGTCGAGCATCTCGCAGATGACCGTGATCGGCAGCGGGAACGCCAGCGCGTCCACCAGGTCGAGCGGCCCCCGCCCGGCCGCCTCCTCCGCCTCGTCGAGCAACCGGTCGGTGATCTCCTGGACGCGTGGTCGCAGCTGCTCGACCCGCCGGGCGGTGAACGCCTTGGTGACGAGCTTGCGCAGCCGCGTGTGGTCCGGCGGGTCCACGTTGAGCATGTGCCGGGTCAGCGACTCCGCGAACACCCCCGCCTCGACGGGACGCGTCTGGGACAGCTCCATCACCCGCGGGAAGCCCTCGTAGTGCTTCTTGAAGCGCGGGTCGGCGAGCGCGGCCCGCGCCTCCTCGTACCGGGTGACGAGCCAGGCCCGGGAGCCGCGGGGCAGCACCACCTCGGTCGCGGCCCGCTGCTCGCGCAGCCGGGCGTGGTAGGCGTGCGGGTCGGCGAAGTACTCCTCGCCCAGCACGTCCAGACCGTCCAACTTCTCCCCCATCGAGGACCCCTTCGTATGAGTTAACCCTGTTAACTCAAACGATCCGAGGCACCCTCTTGTCCCCGCCCGGCCCGGTTCTCACCCGATCAGCCCAAGCAGCCGGGACCCAGCAATGCCTTCAAATCGCCCATCAGGGAAGGAGTCGGGCTGACCCGCAGCGCGTCGTCCAGCTTCAGCAGCGTGTTGCGGCTGCTGTTGATGACGAGGTTGAGGTGCACCTCGGTGGTCCCGGGGTGCGCCCGCAGGACCTCCTTGAGCGAGGTCACCAGCTTCGGGTCGCACCGCGACGCCGAGACCTTCAGCTTCAGCGCCTGGGACCCCAGCTCCGACAGGTCCGGCACGACCAGGTCGTTGGCGATCAGCGAGATGCGGTCCTCCCGCTTCGCCACCCGCGCCTTGACCAGCACGATCGCGTCCTCCGCGACCGACATGCCGTGCACCACGTAGCTCTTGGGGAAGAACAGCACCTCGATGCCACCGGCCAGGTCCTCCAGCTGCGCCGAGGCCCACGGCTCGCCGTTCTTGTTCACCCGGCGGGTGACCGAGGCGAGGATGCCGCCCAGGGTGACCTGCGTGCCGTCGGGCACGTCGCCCTCCAGGATGCGCGCGATCGAGGCGTCCGAATAGGACTCCAGCACCTGCTCCACGCCCCGCAGCGGGTGGCCGGACACGTACAGGCCCAGCATCTCCCGCTCCAGGGTCAGCTGGTGCTTGGACTCCCAGTGCTCGTCGGGGATGCGCACGTCGAACACGCCGACGCCGTCGTCACCCCCGCCGTCCCCGAACAGGTCGAACTGCCCGCGGGCCTCCTCCTTCTTCGTCAGCATGACCGCGTCGACCGCCTCCACGTGGACCATGTGCAGGCCCTTGCGCGGGTGGCCGAGCGAGTCGAAGGCGCCCGCCTTGATCAGCGATTCCACGACCTTCTTGTTGCAGACCGTGGCGTCGACCTTGCGCAGGAAGTCCGAGAAGTCGGTGAACCGGCCCTTCTCCTTGCGCGCCTTGGTGATCGCGTCGACCACGTTCGCGCCGACGTTGCGGATCGCGCCCAGGCCGAACCGGATGTCGTCGCCGACCGCGACGAACTCGCGCTCGGACTCGTTGACGTCCGGCGGCAGCACGGTGATGCCCATGCGCCGGCACTCGGCGAGGTAGATCGCCGACTTGTCCTTGTTGTCCGAGTTCGTGGTGAGCAGGGCGGCCATGTACTCGCCCGGGTAGTTCGCCTTGAGGTAGGCGGTCCAGTACGCGATCAGGCCGTACGCGGCGGAGTGCGCCTTGTTGAACGCGTAGTCCGCGAACGGGACCAGGATGTCCCACAGCGTCTTGATGGCCTCCGGCGAGTAGCCGTTGTCCAGCATCCCCTTCTCGAAGCCGGTGAACTCCTTGTCGAGGATCTCCTTCTTCTTCTTGCCCATCGCGCGGCGCAGCAGGTCCGCCTGGGCCAGCGTGTAGCCCGCGACCTTCCGCGCGATCGCCATGACCTGCTCCTGGTACACGATCAGGCCGTAGGTCGTGTTCAGGATGTCGGACAGGGGCTCTTCGAGCTCCTGGTGGATCGGCACGATCTCCTGCTGCCGGTTCTTGCGCAGCGCGTAGTTCGTGTGCGAGTTCGCGCCCATCGGGCCCGGCCGGTACAGGGCGATGACGGCGGAGACGTCCTCGAAGTTGTCCGGGCGCATCAGCCGCAGCAGGTCGCGCAGCGCGCCGCCGTCGAGCTGGAACACGCCCAGGGTGTCGCCGCGGCCGAGCAGGTCGTAGGCCCTCTTGTCGTCCAGCGGGACGGTCGTGATGTCGACGTCGCCCTTGCCGTTGAGCGCGATGTTCTTCAGCGCGTCGTCGATCGTGGTCAGGTTGCTCAGGCCCAGGAAGTCCATCTTCAGCAGGCCGAGCGTCTCGCAGGTCGGGTAGTCGAACTGCGTGATGATCGAGCCGTCCTGGGGCCGCTTCCAGACCGGGATGTGGTCCATCAGCGGCTCGGCGGACATGATCACCGCGCAGGCGTGCACGCCCGCGTTGCGGATCAGGCCCTCCAGGCCGCGGCCGGTGTCGATGATCTCCTTGACCTGCGGGTCCGTCTGGTAGAGCGCGCGGACCTCGGACGCCTCGGCGTACCGCTTGTGCTGCGGGTCGAAGACGCCCGACAGCGGGATGTCCTTGCCCATCACGGCGGGCGGCATGGCCTTGGAGATGCGGTCGGCCACCGCGTAGCCCGGCTGCCCGTAGAGCACGCGGGCGGAGTCCTTGATCGCCGCCTTCGCCTTGATGGTGCCGAAGGTGATCACCTGGGCGACCTTGTCGACGCCCCACTTCTCGGTGACGTACCGGATCACGTCGCCGCGCCGGCGCTCGTCGAAGTCGATGTCGATGTCGGGCGGGCTGACGCGGTCCGGGTTGAGGAACCGCTCGAAGATCAGGCCGTGGGCCAGCGGGTCGAGGTCGGTGATGCCCATCGCGTAGGCGATCAGCGCGCCCGCGGCCGACCCGCGGCCGGGGCCGACCCGGATGCCGTTGGCCTTGGCCCAGTTGATGAAGTCGGCGACCACCAGGAAGTAGGACGGGAAGCCCATCTGGAGGATGACGTCGATCTCGAACTCCACCTGCCTGGTGTGGACCTCGTCCACCCCGCCGGGGAAGCGCCGGCGCATCCCCTCCCAGACCTCGTCGCGGAAGTAGTCGGCCTCGGTCTTGCCCTCCGGGACCGGGTAGCGCGGCATGAGGTTCTGGAAGGTGAACATGTCGGTCGGGTCGACCTTCTCGGCCACCAGCAGGGTGTTGCGGCACCCCTCCTGCCAGGCGTCGGAGGGGTCGATCGCGCGCATCTCCTCGGGCGACTTCAGGTAGTAGCCCGTGCCGTCGAACTTGAACCGGTTCGGGTCCTGGAGCGTCTTGCCGGTCTGCACGCAGAGCAGCGCCTCGTGCGCCTCGCGGTCCTCGGCGTAGGTGTAGTGCGAGTCGTTGGTGACCACGAACGGGATGGCGAGCTTCCTCGCCACGTCCAGCAGGCCGTCGCGGACCCGGCGCTCGATGTCGATGCCGTGGTCCATCAGCTCGACGAAGAAGTTGTCCGCGCCGTAGATGTCGCGCCACTTGGCGGCGGCCTCCAGGGCCTCCCGCTCGTGGCCGAGCCGCAGCCGCGTCTGCACCTCGCCGGACGGGCAGCCGGTGGTCGCCATCAGGCCCGCCGAGTGCTCGGCGATCAGCTCGGCGTCCATCCGCGGCCACTTGCCCAGCTGGCCCTCGGTGGAGGCCAGGCTGGAGACCTTCATCAGGTTGTGCA
This sequence comes from Saccharothrix sp. BKS2, assembly GCF_047689505.1. NCBI lineage: Bacteria > Bacillati > Actinomycetota > Actinomycetes > Pseudonocardiales > Pseudonocardiaceae > Saccharothrix > Saccharothrix sp. BKS2. Next base: position 243,375 of record NZ_JAUQOL010000008.1, read on the forward strand.
GGCCCTCGCTGGTGCGGGCCCAGATGGTCTGGTGGGTGTACGCGCCGCTGGCGGAGACGTCGTCGGACTTCTGGCCGGGGTCGCCCCACAGCACGCGCTGCTTGTTGAAGCGGGAGTCCGGGGCCATGTACGCCTCGATGCCGATGACCGGCTTGACCCCGGCGGCGGTCGCCTGCCGGAAGAAGTCGTAGGCGCCGTACATGTTGCCGTGGTCGGTGATCGCGGCGGCGGGCATCCCCATCCGCTCGCACTCGGCGAACATGTCCTTCAGCTTCGCCGCGCCGTCGAGCATCGAGTACTCGGTGTGCACGTGCAGGTGCACGAACGAGTCAGCCACGCCAGAACCCCCTTGCGGACCCGCAGGAACCCGGGTGGCGGAACCCGCCGCGCCACCGCCCGTCGCACACTAGTCCGACCGTGTCCGCGCCCACCACTCGACAGGCCGATGGCGCGGGGGTCGTGGCAGGCGGGTAGCGTTCGGAGGTGTGGTAACGCCGGACCCAGTCGACGCACGTCTGCTCGCGCTGCTCGCCGAATCGGGCCGGGCGGCGGTCCACGAGCTGGCGGCGAAGCTGGGCATGGACCCCCGCGAGGCGGCGACCCGGTTGATCACCCTGTCCGGCAGCGGGCTGCCCCTGCTGGTCGGCGTGGAGTGCGACCCGAACGGCGTGCGCGCGGCCCTGGCCAACAGCGTGGCCTGGGGCAGCTACTCCGGTCCCGGCAACCCCGGGCAGTCCTCCGGCCCCACCCAGGTCCGCGGCACGCCCAGCGGCGCGTACCCGCGGCAGGGCTCGGTGCGCGGCACGCCGTCGGGCCCCTACCCGCCGTACACCCCCGCCCAGGGCCCGCCCAGCCAGCCGTTCCCGGCCCAGCCGCCGTCGGGGCCCGTCCCGCTCCCGGAGCCGATGAGCACCTGGGGCGTGCCCGGCACCTCCGGGTGGGCGCGGGGCGACCAGCAGGGCGCGCCGCGCTCCCGCACCGGCAAGATCGGCAGCGCCCTGGCGACCGAGGGCCTGGAGGGCGCCCGGTTCACCATCCAGCTGGTCGAGGTGGTCGACCCGGCAGACTTCCTGTTCACCGCGGCGGGCTACAAGCTCGCGCCCGGCGAGCGGGCCGTGGTCGTGCACACGGAGCTGGCCAACACCGGCAAGGTGCCGTTCAACGCGCTGCCGGACATGTACCTGGTGCTGATGACCAAGACCGGCGAGACGATCGCCAAGGCACCGGTGTCGCTGTCGTCGCGGCCGCCGCACAAGATCGGCGTGCAGCCGGGCGAGACGGCGGGCGGGCACACCGTCTACGTGCTGCCCGAGGAGACCGGGGTCTTCTCGGTCCGCTGGAGCGCCCGCCCCGAGCCCGACCTCAACACGCTGGTCTGGACGATCGACGACTAGCGCGCGGGCACCGCGGCCGACGCCTCACCGTCCCGCACCTCTTCTCCGCCCCGCGCCTCGCCGTCCCGGGTGATGCCCACGTCGCCCCTGGTCAGCACCGCGAACACGACGGTGGCCAGCACGGCGGAGGCACCCATCACGGTCACCATCGGCAGCAGGCTGGCCGATCCGCCCGCGCCCACCAGCGGCGCCATCAGCCCGCCGACCAGGAACGTGAGCACGCCCAGCACGGCCGAGGCGCTGCCCGCCGCCTCCGGGTGCCGCGACATGGCCAGCGTCGAGGCGTTCGGCATGAGCAGGCCGACGCCGATCGTGAGCACGAACAGCGGCGGCAGGAACGTGGCCAGCCCGCCGTCCAGCGCGGCGCCGACGACCAGCCCCACCCCGCCGACCGCGGCGCCCGCCAGGCCGGTCTTGAGCAGCGGGCGCGGCATGATCCGGCCGGTGAGCCTGGTGTTGAGCACGCCGGCCAGGAAGATGGCCACCGAGTTCGCCGCGAACACGTAGCTGAACTGCTGCGCGGTCAGCCCGAACACGTCCTGGAGCACGAACGAGGCGCCCGCGACGTAGGCGAACAGCGACCCCAGCGCCAGGGACGAGGCGAGCACGTAGCCGAGGAACTTCCGGTCCGCCAGCAGCCCGCCGAACACCCGGAGGGTCAGCAGGAGGTTCGCGGGCCGGCGCCGGTCCGGCGGCAGGGTCTCCGGCAGCGTGAGCGCGAGCAGGACCAGCAGCACCAGGCCGAGCAGCGCCAGCACCACGAACGTGCCGCGCCAGCTGGTGAACCGCAGCAGCTGGCCGCCCAGCACCGGGGCGAGCACCGGGCCCATCCCGTTGACCATCATCATCAGCGACATGAACCGGGCCATGGCCAGGCCCTCGAAGCGGTCGCGGGCGATCGCCGCGGCGACCACGAACCCGGCCGCCACGCCGAGGCCCTGGAGCAGCCGCAGGCCGGAGAACGCGAGCGCGCCCGGCGCCGCCGCGCAGACCAGCGACACGAGCACGTAGCCGCCGAGCCCGACCAGCAGCGGCCGGCGGCGGCCCCACGAGTCGGACAGCGGTCCGACCAGCAGCTGGCCCAGCGACAGGCCGATGATGAAGGTCGTCAGCGACAGCTGGACCTGGGACTCACCCGTGCCGAACTCCCGGGCCATGTCCGGGAACGCGGGCAGGTAGGTGTCGATCGAGAGCGGTCCCAGGCTGCACAGCGCGCCCAGCAGGGCGGCCAGGCGGGTCTTGTTGTCCATGTGTCCGTCCCCCGGTTTCTCCGGTAGAAGCTTCGCAAGACGAAGCAACCGCGGGGCGGCGTTATGGCTCAGGTCACGCCGACTCAGTGACCTTCGTCGCGGAGCAGCTCCAGGGAGTTCGCCAGGTCGGCCGGGTACTCGCTGGTGAACTCCACCCACCGGCCGTCGGCCGGGTGGTGGAAGCCGAGCATCCGGGCGTGCAGCCACTGCCGGGTGAGACCCAGTCGCTTGGCCAGCGACGGGTCGGCCCCGTAGGTCAGGTCGCCCACGCACGGGTGGCGCAGGGCCGAGAAGTGCACCCGGATCTGGTGCGTGCGGCCGGTCTCCAGGTGCACGTCCAGCAGCGACGCGGCCCGGAACGCCTCGGCCACCTCGTAGTGGGTGATGCTGGGCTTGCCGTTGGCCATCACGGCGAACCGGTAGTCGTGCTTGGGGTGCCGGTCGATGGGCGCGTCGATGGTGCCCTTGATCGGGTCCGGGTGGCCCTGCACCAGCGCGTGGTACAGCTTCTCGACGGTCCGCTCCTTGAAGGCGTGCTTCAGGGAGGAGTAGGCGCCCTCGCTCTTGGCGACCACCATCACGCCGGTCGTGCCGACGTCCAGCCGGTGCACCACGCCCTGCCGCTCGGCGGCGCCGGAGGTGGCGATGCGGATGCCCGCCGCGGCCAGGCCGCCCACCACCGTGGGCCCGGTCCAGCCGGGGCTCGGGTGCACGGCCACGCCCACCGGCTTGTCGACCACGATCACGTCGTCGTCCTCGTGCAGGACCTCCAGGCCCTCCACGGGCACGGCCTGCACCTGGACCGGCCGCTCGGGCTCGGGGAGGGTGACCTCCAGCACCGAGCCGGCGACCAGCCGGTCGGACTTGCCCGCCGGGTGCCCGTCCAGCACCACGTCGCCCGACTCGGTCAGCGCCGCCACCGCGGTGCGCGACAGGCCCAGCAGCTTGGCCAGGCCCGCGTCGACGCGCATACCGTCCAGGCCGTCGGGCACGGGCAGGTTGCGGTAGCCGCTCACTTCTTCTTCTCCACCTTGGTGCCGTCGTAGTCGCGCTGGAGCAGGGCCATCAGCACGATGACGCCGCCGCCCACGCAGATGGCCGAGTCGGCCAGGTTGAACACGGGGAAGAAGTTGCCCCACGGGTCGAGCACCGAGATGAAGTCGACCACGCCGCCCCGCAGCGGGCCGGGGGCGCGGAACACCCGGTCGACCAGGTTGCCCGTCGCGCCGCCCAGGATGAGGCCCAGGCCGATGGCCCAGCCGACCGACCGCAGCCGGCGGGCGATCCACAGGATGAAGCCGACCACGCTGAACGCGATCAGCGCGAGGATCACCGTCCAGCCCTCGGCCAGGCCGAACGCCGCGCCGGTGTTGCGGATCAGCGGCAGGTAGAGCAGGCCGCCGAGCAGCTCGACCGGCTCCCGGCCCTCCAGCCGCTCCACCGCCAGGACCTTGGTGCCCAGGTCGAGCGCCAGCACGAGCGGCGCGATGACGGCCAGCAGGGCGACGCGGCGCTGGGGCAGCGGCGCCTCCGGTTGGTCCGCGGCGTCGGGCTCGGTGTTGGGCTCAGTGCTCACCCGGCCATTGTCCAGCATCCCCGTCAGCGCAGGAACGGCGGGAGCGGGCGCACGTCGTCGACCGGCGCCCACCGACCCTCCCTCAGTTCGTACTCGAACCGCGAACCCTCGGTGACGAGCCGGCGCAGCGCCTCGACGAACCGGTCCACGTGCTCCTCGGTGGTGCCCAGCCCGATCGAGGCGCGCAGCGCGGGGCCGCCGGCCAGCCGCTGGACGGCCACGTGGGCGCAGAACGCGCCGTCGCGCACGCCGATGCCGTGCTCGGCGGACAGCGCCGCCGCCAGGTAGCCGACGTCCTGCGCGCCCACCGTGAAGCCGACCACGCCCACCCGGTCGTGCCCGGCCCCGAACAGCGACAGCTCCGCCACGCCGGGCACCGACCGCAGGCCGTCCCGCAGCCGCGCCAGCAGCACCCGCTCGTGCTCCAGCGTCTGCGCCCAGTGCCGCGCCAGCACGTCGCAGGCGGTGGCCAGGGCGTGCGCGCCCACCACGTTGGGGGTGCCCGCCTCGTGCCGCTCGGGCCCGTTCGACCAGGACACGCCCAACCGGCCGCCGCGGTCGGTGACGCGGGCCGTGGCCCCGCCGCCCACCAGGTAGGGCTCGGCGGCCCGGAGCCAGTCCGACCGGCCGACCAGCGCGCCCGCGCCGAACGGGGCGTACAGCTTGTGCCCGGACAGCACGGCGTAGTCGACGTCCAGGGCCCGCAGGTCGATGGGCCGGTGTGGCGCGAGCTGGGCGGCGTCCAGGACGACGCGCGCACCGCGGCGGCGCGCCACCCGCACCACCTCGGCCACCGGCCACACCTCGCCGGTGACGTTCGACGCGCCGGTCACCACCACCAGCCGCGGCCCGACCGGCGCCTCGCGCAGCGCCCGGTCCAGCTCCAGCACCGCCGCGGCCGGGTCGCCGGGCGTCCGCAGCCGCCGCACGTGCGGCCCGCGCCACGGCAGCAGCGCCGCGTGGTGCTCGGTGTCGAACAGCACCACCGCCGTCCGCCGCGGCAGGGCCCTGGCCAGCAGGTTCAGCGCGTCGGTGGTGTTGCGGGTGAACACGACCGAGTCGCTGTCGCGCGCGCCCAGGAACCGGCGCACCGCCTCCCGCGCCTGCTCGTGGACCCGCGTCGACACCTGTGAGGCGAACCCGGCGCCCCGGTGCACGCTCGCGTACCAGGGCAGCAGCTCGTCGACGGCGTCCCGCACCTGCTCCAGGCAGGGCGCGCCGGCCGCGTGGTCCAGGTTCGCGTACTCGACCCGCTCGCCGGTCAGCACCGGCACCCTCAGCGAGGCGCCCACCGTCCGGGGCAGACCGGCACCGACGACAGGGGAAACCGCAACGGCCACGAGACCCTCCGGGAGTCCGGGACTCCACCGGAGGCCCGCGCTTGCCGCACGCCCGACGCGCACGACCAGGTCCTCACCGGGGGCACCCCACCGCGGTTGGAGGGTTGCCGGCCAGCAAGCCCGGGCTTGTCACTGGCACTCATGACCTTCCCCACCACCCTAACCCGCCCCCCACCACCCCACCACCCATCCCACCCCCTGAGACCGCGAGTCGTACGCTCAGACCCCGCGAGTCGTACCTCCAGACCGCGCGAGTCGTACGTTCAGGACCCCCGAGTTACACGTTCAGGCACCCCATCGGGGTGACGCGAACGCTGAATTCGGAGGTCCTGGACGTACGACACGACGGGCCGGAACGTACGACTCGCGCGATCAGGGCAGGCCCGCGTCGCCCTTCCAGCGGGCGAAGCGACCGGCCCGGTCCACCGCCCGGATCCGCTGCTCCGTGGCCGTGCGCACGACGTCCGTGCACACCACCAGCAGCTGGTCGTGCTCCTGCAACCGCGTGGTCGGCTGGGGCGTGAACCCCTTGTCGCCCCGCACCACCAGGCTCACCGAGGACCCCGGCGGCAACCGCAGCTCGGACAGGTACACGCCGTGCAGCTGGGACCCCCGCTGGATGCGCACCTGGAGCAGCTCCGCGCCCAGCTCGTCCAACGCCGACGAGTCGACCTGCACCTCCAGCGCCTCACCCGACCGGACCAGCTTCAGCCACTTCGCCAGCCACGGCAGCGTCGTCCCCTGCACCACCGTCAGCACGACGACCAGCACGAACACGGCGTCCACCAGCCGCTGCGCCCCCGGCACCCCCTGGATCAGCGGGATCAGCGCGAACACGATCGGCACCGCGCCCCGCAGCCCCGACCACGAGATGAACACCTGCTCCCGCCACGGCACCCGGAACGGCAGCGCCGCGCACAGCACCGACAGCGGCCGCGCCACCAGCACCAGCACCCCTCCCGCCACCAGCGCCGGCACCACCGCGTCGAGCAGCCGACCGGGCGAGGCGTACAGCCCGAGCAGCACGAACAGCCCGATCTGGGACAGCCACCCCAGCCCCTCGGCGAACGACAGCGTGTCCGACCGGTGCGGCAGCCGCGCGTTGCCCAGCACCAACGCCGAGATGTAGACCGCGAGGAACCCGGACGCGTGCGCCAGGTCCCCCGCCGTGTAAGCCAGCACGCACACCGCCACCGTGGCCAGCGGGTACAGGCCGGTCGCGGGCAGCGCCGCCCGGCGCAGCCCCACGCCTCCCAGCCACCCCAGCCCGAGCCCGATCAGCGTGCCCGCGACCAGCTCGTAGCCCATCAGCAGCGGCGCGGTCCAGGTGATCGGGTCGGGTGCCGCCAGCAGCACGACGGCGATGTACACCGGCGCGTCGTTGATGCCGGACTCCAGCTCCAGCGGTCCGATCAGCCGCTTGCCCACGCCCACCCCGCGCAGCACGCTGAACACCGCCGCCGCGTCCGTGGACGACAGCACCGCGCCCCACAGCAGCGCCGTGCGCCAGTCCATGTCCAGCAGCAGGTGCAGCCCGAACGCGGTGACCGCGATGCTGACCCCGACGGACACTGTGGACAGTGCCACGCCCAGCCCCAGCGCGGGCCGCACGTCGGGCCACCGCGTGGTCAGACCGCCCTCGGTGAGGATCAGCACGAGCGCGGCCGTGCCCAGCGACCGGGTGAGGTCCGCGTCCTCGAACTGGATGCCCAGCACCGCCTCGCCCAGCAGCACGCCGATGCCGAGGTAGAGCAGGAGCGACGGCAGGCCGAGCCGGATCGACAGCCGCACCGCGACGACCGAGAGCAGGAGCACCCCGGCGGCGACACCGAGGAAGCCCGTCACACCACCCACTCGACCTCCTGTCGTCACGCGTCGCGGTCATTCTCCCCGTTGCCGCCGATCTGGACTAATCAGGCACCAGCCGAACGACGCTACCGGCGGCGCGCCGACCAGGGCACGGTGGGAGAACCTCCACTTCCCTGCGGGAGAAACCGTGAAACTGCGAACGATCTCCGTCGTGCTGGTCACCGCCGGCGCGCTGCTCGGTTCGGGCTCGGCCACCGCCGCCCCGGCCGGCCCCGACATCTCGGTCGCCACCCTCCAGGCCGACCTCAACCAGCTCCAGTCCATCGCCACCGCCAACGGCGGCAACCGGGCGCACGGCAGGCCCGGCTACCTGGCCTCGGTCAACTGGATCAAGTCCAAGTTGGACGCCGCCGGCTACACCACGCGGGTGCAGTCGTTCACCCGCAACGGCGTCGTCGGCTACAACCTGATCGCCGACTGGACCACCGGTGACGCGAACAACGTCATCATGCTCGGCGGGCACCTCGACAGCGTCACCGCGGGCCCCGGCATCAACGACAACGGCACCGGCTCCGTGAGCCTGCTGGAGGTGGCCCTCGCCGTCCGGTCCACGGGCTTCCAGCCGGGCAAGCGCTTGCGCTTCGCCTGGTGGGGCGCCGAGGAGCTGGGCCTGGTGGGCTCGACCTACTACGTCAACTCGCTGTCCACAACGGACCGGTCGCGCATCCGGGCGTACCTGAACTTCGACATGACGGGCTCGCCGAACCCCGGCTACTTCGTCTACAGCGCCTCCGGCCAGCCGACGGGCTCGACGCAGCTCCAGCAGGTCATCCAGGGCTACTTCAGCGGCATCGGCGTGCCGACCGAGCTGACCAGCGTGGGCGGCAGGTCGGACCACGCGGCGTTCGCCCGCGCGAGCATCCCGGTCGGCGGCACGTTCACCGGCGCCGAGGGCATCAAGACCTCCGCGCAGGCCCAGAAGTGGGGCGGCACCGCCGGCCAGGCGTTCGACCGCTGCTACCACCGCTCCTGCGACACCACGGCCAACATCAACGCGACCGCGCTCGACCGCAACGCCGACGCGATCGCGCACGCGGTCTGGACGCTAGCCGCCTAGCAACCGCTCCAGCACCTCCGGAGCGGCGGCCGGGGCGGGGTCGACCTGCACGACCTTGTCCCGGCCGCGCTCGCCGGCCACCACCGCCACGTCCCGCGCCCGCACACCGAAAGCCCTGGCCAGCGCCTTGCACACGGCCTCGTTCGCCCTGCCCTCCACGGCCGGCGCGGCGACCGCCACGATCAGCGCCCCCTCACCCCACCGCCCGCCGACGACCTCCCTCCGGGCCCCGGGCTTGACCCGCACCGAGAACCGGAACGCCTCACCCACGGCTCGTCACCAGGATCAGCGTCTCCTCCAGCAGCGCCCGCCGCGCCGCCACCACGTCCGGCGCGGCCGCCAGCAGCTGCGCCTGGCCCAGGTAGACCGAGTAGGCGAGGACGGCCCGGTGGCGCGCCGCGTCGCCGGCGAAGCCCAGGTCCCGGAACACCGCCCCCAGGTAGTCGATCCGCCGGGCGGTGACCCGGGCCAGCACGGGAGCCACGACCGGGTGATCCTTGGCCGCGAGCATCGCCAACTCGACCGAACTGTGGTCCACCGCCTCCAGCACGGTGCCGAACAGCAGCCGCAGCCGCGCCTCGGGCCCCTCCACCGACTCCACCAGCTCGATGACCGCCTCGGTGTGCTCCCGCTCCCAGCGCTCCACGGTGGCCCTGAGCAGGGCTTCCCGGTTCGGGAAGTGCCAGTAGGCGCTGCCCTTGGTCGCACCCAGCCGCACCGCCAGCGGCTCCACCGCGACCGCAGCGACCCCACCCTCGGCCAACGCCCGCAGCGCCACCCCGGTCCAGTCGTCCGGCGTCCTCCGCTTCACCCTTCCGTACGCTACCGTACGGCCGCACCATACGGTCCCGTACGGAAGGGCGGAACGTGACCAGGAACGTCCACACCCGCCAGGTCCCCGACCCCGGCGAACTCGTCGACCGCCCCCGGGGCTGGGCCCGCCTGACCTGGCCACTCGCGATCCGCCCGCCGCACGACGCCCTGATCGAGGACCTGCCGGACAACGCCGCCCGAGCCGCGGACCACCCACACGCTCACCCGAACAGGTGGTCTCCGCGGGTCAGGTTGCCGCGCGCCGCGGCCAAGAGGAGGGTCTGACCGGATTTCCTCCACAACCCCGGGTCCCGCCCGTCTACCCGTTACCGGGCGCAGACCACGAGGGAGGAGGGTTCGTGACGGCGGAAGACCCCGACGACCACGCAGCCACCTTCACCGACTTCTACCACCGCGAGCGCACGCGCCTGTTCAGGTTCGCGGCGGTCGTGTCGCCGCACCTGGACCACGAGTCCGCGGTGCAGGAGGCGTTCGTCAGCGCGTGGCGGCACTGGCCGGCGATCGCGGCCACGTCGAGGCGTGCTTGGCTGGTGAAGGTGATCCGCAACCTGCTGGTCGACCAGGCGCGCAGGTGGGAGAGGCCGAGCGAGCTGACCGACGAGGTCCGCGGCGCCCACCGGGTCCTGGTGCAGCGGCACCGGGACCCCGAGGCGTGGCACGAGCTGACCAGCACCCTGGCGGCCGTGGCGCGCCTGCCGGACCACCAGCGCACCGCCCTGGTGCTGCGGTTCTGGGATTTCGACGACGACGAGATCGCCGAGGTGCTGGGCTGTCGACGCGCGTCGGTGCGCAGGTACGTGTCCGAGGCGAGGTCGCAGGTCAGCGACCGGGTCGGCAACCAGGAACGCCGGGCCCGGGGACGCGGGAAGGGAACGAGATGACGGACGAGCTGGACCCCCGGTTGGACCACCTCCGGGCAGAGCTGTCCGAAGCGATCCCGGACGACCCCGACCCCGACGAGCTGGGAGCAGCGGCGATCATGGCGCAGGCCCCGTCCCCCCACGACCGCCAAGCCACCCTCGTCACCGCGGCCCAGGCCGGCGACCACGAAGCCCTGAACGCCCTGGTCACCGAGCTGACCCCCTTGGTCTGGCACGTGGCACGGGGCAACGGCCTGGACCGCTCGACCGCCGAGGACGTCGTGCAGACGGTCTGGCTCAGCCTCCTCCGCCACCTGGACCGCCTCCACGAACCACGGGCCGTGGCGGGCTGGCTGATCGTCGCGACCCGCCGCGAGTCGCAACGGGCGTGGCGCGACCAGAACGGCCGAGCGGCCCTCTCCACCGACTCGGCCCTGGACATGCCGGACGACCGCTGGCTACCGGAAGCGGAAGCCCTCCGCGACGACCGCGACCGCCGCCTCTGGCAAGCGTTCGGCAGGATGACGCGCAAGTGCCAGGAACTCCTCCGCCTCACCGTGCTGGCGGGCCGCGCGGAGTACCGAGCGGTAGCCGAAGCCCTCTCCATGCCCAGGGGCTCCATCGGCCCGACCAGGGGCAGGTGCCTCAACACCCTCCGCCAACACCTGGAAGACGACGACCTGTTCTGAAACCAGGCCACGAACGCAGAACTCACCCGTCCCGAACGTTCGACACGGTGGTCACGAACGTTCGACTCGCGACCCGAACACACAACCAGCCGGTCCCGAACGTGCAACTCACCGGGTCTGAACGTACGACTCGCCCGACCTGAACGTACGACTCGCGAGGAAGAACAGGGACCAGGTGGGGACGGCCACCGGCCGACGAGGCCCGATTTGACATGGGTTCGAGTGCCACAGGCTGGTCGGAGCCGGCAGGCTCGGCGGGACGCTTTCCCCCGCCGAGCCTGCCGACTGCGGCCTGCCTCCGGTACTCGTAAGGGCCCATGTCACATCGAGCCGGACCCACCCCAAGGCCAACCAAGCTCAGACCCGCGACACCGCGACCCGAACCTTCCGCCCTTCTCCCACGACCCCCTCAACCCCCTCAACACCAGCCGAATACCCCACCGACTCGGCCAACGTCTCCGACCTCACGAACGCCTCGAACTCCCGCACCGCCGCCTCCACGTCAGCAGGCAACCCCAGCACCAGCGAGATCCGGTCCGACACGTCCAACCCGGCGTCCTTGCGGGCCTGCTGCACCAACCGCACCAGGTCGCGCACCACGCCCTCGGCCGCCAACTCCTCGGTCACCGCGGTGTCCAGCACCACCAACCCGGAGTTCCCGGGCAGCGCCGCCGTCGCCCCGGCCTCCCGGGCCACCAGCCGCTGCTCGTACTCCTCCGGCAGCAGCTCGACCCCGGCCGCCACCACGCGCCCGTCGACCTCGGCCCAGTCCCCGGCCTTCACCGCCTTGATCACCTTCTGCACCGCGGGCCCCAACCGGGGCCCTGCGGCCCGCGCGTTCACCGCCAGCTGGAAGTGCCCGTAGGCGTCCACGTCCGCCGTCAACGACACCGACTTCACGTTGACCTCGTCGCGCAGCACCTCCACGAACGGCTCCAGCACGCCCGCGTCCGCCGAAGCGATGACCAGCTCGGCCAGCGGCAACCGCACCCGCAGCTTGTTGGCCTTGCGCAGCGACAACGCGGTCGACGCCACCTGCCGCACCTTGTCCATCGCGGTGACCAGGGCCTCGTCGCCGGGCAGGTCGGCGGCCACCGGCCAGTCGGTCAGGTGCACCGACCGCCCACCGGTCAGCCCGCGCCACACCGCCTCCGCCGTCAGCGGCAGCAGCGGCGCCGCCACCCGGCAGACCACCTCCAGCACCGTGTGCAGCGTGTCGACCGCGTCCCGGTCGCCGGCCCAGAACCGGTCCCGCGACCGCCGCACGTACCAGTTGGTCAGCACCTCCAGGAACTCCCGGATCGACGCGCACGCGCCGGAGATGTCGTACGCGTCCAGCTGCGCGCCCACGCCCGCCACCAGGTCGTGCGTCTTCGCCAGCACGTACCGGTCCAGCACGTGCGGCGAGTCCGTCCGCCACGTCCCCTCGACGTCACCGGCGTTCGCGTACAGCGCCAGGAAGTACCAGGAGTTCCACAGCGGCAGCACGGCCTGCCGGACCGCGTCCCGGATGCCCCGCTCGGTGACCACCAGGTCACCGCCCCGCAGGATGGGCGAGGCCATGAGGAACCACCGCATGGCGTCGGACCCGTCCCGCTGGAACACCTCGTTCACGTCCGGGTAGTTCCGGCGCGACTTGGACATCTTCTGCCCGTCGTCGCCCAGCACGATCCCGTGCGCCACGCAGTTCCGGAACGCCGGCCGGTCGAACAGCGCCGTGGCCAGCACGTGCATGGTGTAGAACCACCCGCGCGTCTGCCCGTTGTACTCGACGATGAAGTCACCCGGGTAGTGGTCCTCGAACCACTCGCGGTTCTCGAACGGGTAGTGCACCTGGGCGAACGACATCGACCCGGACTCGAACCAGCAGTCCAGCACCTCGGGCACCCGCCGCATCACCGACCGACCCGACGGGTCGTCCGGGTTCGGCCTGGTCAGCGCGTCGATGCCCGGCCGGTGCAGGTCCGCCGGCCGCACGCCGAAGTCGCGCTCCAACTCGTCCAGCGAGCCGTACACGTCCACCCTCGGGTACGCCGGGTCGTCCGACACCCACACCGGGATCGGCGAGCCCCAGAACCGGTTGCGCGAGATGTTCCAGTCGCGGGCGTTCTCCAGCCACTTGCCGAACTGGCCGTCGCGGATGTGCTCGGGCACCCAGTTGATCTGCTGGTTCAGCTCGACCATGCGGTCCTTGAACCGCGACACCGCGACGAACCACGACGACACCGCGCGCTGGATCAGCGCGTTGTCGCACCGCCAGCAGTGCGGGTACGGGTGGTCGTAGGTCTCGTGGCGCAGCAGCAGGCCGGCCTCGCGCAGGTCCCGGATGATCGGCTTGTTCGCCTCGAAGACCTGGAGGCCCTCGTACGGCGGCACCTCGGAGGTGAACCGGCCGTGCGCGTCGACCGGCACCACGACCTCGATGCCCGCCGCGTCCGTGACCGCCTTGTCCTCCTCGCCGAAGGCCGGGGCGATGTGGACGATGCCCGTGCCGTCCTCGGTGGTGACGTAGTCGGCCGCGAGCACCTGGTGGGCGTTCTCGCGCCCGGCGAAGAAGCCGAACGGCGGCCGGTACCGGCGCCCGACCAGGTCGGCGCCCTTCAGCCGGGCCACCACCGGCGGCTCCTCGCCCAGCTCACGCGCGTACGCGGGCACCCGGGCCTCGGCCAGCAGGTACCGCTCGCCGGCGGCCTCGACCACCACGTAGTCCACGTCCGGGTGCACGGCGGCCGCGAGGTTGGACGGCAGCGTCCACGGGGTCGTCGTCCACACCAGGGCCAGCTCGCCGGTCTCCAGGCGCAGGCCCACCGTCACCGCCGGGTCCTGCCGGGTCCGGTAGGTGTCGTCCATCTTGGTCTCGGTGTTGGACAGCGGCGTCTCGCAGCGCCAGCAGTACCAGAGCACCCGGAAGCCCTCGTAGACCAGGCCCTTGTCCCACAGGGTCTTGAAGGCCCACATGACGCTTTCCATGTAGTCCAGGTCGAGCGTCTTGTAGTCGTTGTCGAAGTCCACCCAGCGGGCCTGCCGGGTCACGTAGTCGCGCCACTGGTCGGTGTAGCGGAGCACCGAGGTGCGGCAGGCGTCGTTGAACTTCTCGATGCCGAACGCCTCGATCTCGCTCTTGGACGAGAACCCGAGCTGCTTCTCGGCCTCCACCTCGGCGGGCAGGCCGTGGGTGTCCCACCCGAACCGGCGCTCGACGTGCTCGCCGCGCATGGTGCGGTAGCGAGGGACGACGTCCTTGACGTACCCGGTCAGCAGGTGGCCGTAGTGCGGCAGGCCGTTGGCGAACGGCGGGCCGTCGTAGAAGACGAACTCGTTGGACCCGCTGTCGCCCGCCGGGCGGGCGTCGATCGACGCCTGGAACGTCCCGTCGGACTTCCAGAAGTCGAGCACGCCCTCTTCCAGGACGGGGAAGGACGGCTGGGAGGGAACGGACCCCTCGCCTGCCTTCGGGTAGGCCATCGTGCCACTCCTCGCTCGCGTACAACCGGCTCACGAGGACGACACGCCGCTGCGGGCGCACCGCGGTACCACCTCGCTTGCCAGGGCGCGAAGGCACTGGCCTCTCGTTCGGCGGCTGTGACGGGCCGCACCCGTCCGGTTCTACTGGGGCTCGCGCCCGTTCTTCCGGAGGCTCACCGGTGATGGCCGGGTCAACGCCGTGCTACCGCCAAGGGTAACCGACCGCGCCACCCGGTTGTTCCCCGAGGCAGGCAGCCGACCCCGGCTACGACTCCTCGCGCGCAGCCCGCGCACGAGCCGCCAGCGAGGCGTCCGGCGCGCACACCGCGCAGGGCGTGAACCCCAGCCGGCGGGCCTCGTCGATCGGCAGCGCCAGCGAGTCCCGCGCCCCGAGCCACGGGCAGTCGACCAGGTGGTAGCGGGGCCGCTCGTCGAGCACCCGGACCTCGTCGGTCAGGTCGGCCACGACGAGCGAGTCCGCCGCGTCCGCGTCCTCTTCACCGGGCTCGACGTCATCGAGCTCGACGTCATCAGACCGGACGCCGCCGGGCTCGACGCCGCCAGGCCGGACCTCGCCGGGCCCGACCTCACCGGGCTCGACACCCCCGAGCACAGCAGCGCCGCCACCGACCGCACCCCCACCGTCCCGACCCCCGAAGTCGGTCCGATCAGCTGCGGCCGGGGCGGCGCCACCGGCACTCTCGAGATCACCACCGCGGTCCCGCCCACCGACCGGCACCACCGGAGGACCCGCGGGACCCACCGACGCGCCCCCGACACCCGACCGGCGACGACGACGCCACCAGTCGAGCACCAGGACCACCGCGGCGGCCCCGCTGGCACCCACCGACAACCAGGCCCAGTGGCTCTGGGTGCTGGTCAGCGCGGGCACGAGCAGACCCAGCGCGACCAGCACCAGCAGCAGGACTACGTACAGCACGTGCAGCAGACTAGATCAGCGCCGCACGCCGACACCGCACGCCGACACCGCACGCCGGCCGATCAGCCGGCCTCGGCACGGGCCCCGAACGTGTACCCACCCTGCTGACGACCGTCGGACGGTGCGGCCGGGCCGCGGTCCTGGAGGTCGCGCAGCGAGGATTCGAGCATCGTCTTGAGCCTGGTGCGGTACTCGCGCTCGAACGTCTGGAGCTTGTCGATCTGCTTCTCCAGCGTGTTCTTCTCCTGGGTGATGTTCCCCATCACCTCGGCGTGCTTGCGCTGCGCGTCGCGGTCGAGCGCGCTGGCCTTCTCCCTGGCCTGCCGCTCCAGCGTCTCGGAACGGGTTCGCGCGTCGTTCAGCATGGTCTCGGCACGCGTGCGCGCCTCGTTGACCATGGTGTCGGCCTTGGAGCGGGCCTCGGAGAGCAGCTGCTCGGACTTGGTCCGGGCCTCCGACAGCATCCCGTCGGCCTCGGCCTTGGCCTCCCCGGTGAGCCGGTCCGCCATCTCCTGGGCGAGGCCCAGGACCTTGGCGGCCTGCACGTGGTGGTCACCGCCACCACCGGGTGAGGTCTGCTCCAGCGCCGAGGGGGGCGGCACGGGGGCGAGCCTGCGGGGCTCGTCGACGACCCGACTGGGACCACCGACACCCGCGGCGATCTTCGCCCGCGCGTCCTCCAGGTCGGCACGCGCCGTCTCGACCTGCTGGTCGAGCTGCTCGACCTGCTGGCGCAGGTCGTTGTTCTCCTCGATCAGGCGGGCGAGCTCGCCCTCAACCAGGTCGAGGAACGCGTCCACCTCGTCCTCGTTGTAGCCCCGCTTGCCAATCGGCGGCTTGCTGAACGCGACGTTGTGCACGTCCGCGGGGGTCAACGGCATCAGATCACCTCACGCACTCCTGGGCTGTGGACATCCCTGGTCCCCTCACCTGGGATCGGCTACTCGCATCAGAATGATAACGACCAGCAACAGCACAATAATGGACAAGTCCAGACCAACGCCGCCGATCCGCACGGTCGGGATGAGCCGACGCAGCAGGCGGACCGGGGGATCGGTCACCGTGTAGACGGTCTCCAGGGCCACGGCGACCCCGCCCGCAGGCCGCCAGCCCCTGGCGAAACTTCGGACGAGTTCCACGACGACACGCGCCGTGAGCAGCACCCAGAACGAGAACAACACGTAGTAGACCACGAGCCAGAGGGCATCCACAGCGTCAACTGTGCCACCCCTCAGTCGCGGTTGAGGAACCCGCCCTCCGCGAGTCGCCTCCGGTCCTCCGCCGTCACATCGATGTTCGGAGGTGAGAGGAGGAACACCTTGTTGGTGACCTTGTCGATCGACCCGCGCAGGGCGAACGCGAGCCCCGCCGCGAAGTCCACCAGCCGCTTGGCGTCCGCGTCGTCCATGTCGGTGAGGTTCATGATCACCGGCGTGCCGTCGCGGTAGTGCTCGCCGATGGTCCGCGCCTCGTTGTAGTTGCGCGGGTGCAGCGTGGTGATGCGACCCAACTGGTGGGGCGCGGGTTCGGGAGGGGTCGGGCGCACCCTGCTCACGGGTTCGCGCTGGGGCTCGATGGCCAGCGCACCGTGGGTTTCCGGCGTCCACGGTCGACGTGGTCGGGCACCTCGATCGGGCTCGTAGTCGTCCGCCTCCTCCAGTTCGGGCCGGTAGCCGTTGAACGAGCGACGGCGGTTGTTGCGCTGCTCCGGGTAGGGCTCGTAGTCGTCGGCCTCGGCGTAGTCGGACCGGTAGTCCGAGTAGCGGCGGTCACCGTCGTAGGCGTCGGGGTCGTCGGCGTACTCGGCGGGAACCATCCCGAAGTAGGCCTTCAGCTTGTGAAACCCGCTCATGGTTCGAGCCCTTCCTCCGCCGATGATCCCTACCCGCAAGGACGTCGCGGTCGTCCCGGAGGTTCCGGACAGTTACGGCGAGGCTAGTCTCCGGCTGCCCAGCAACGCTGTTCCGACACGCACGCACGTCGAGCCGTGTGCGATGGCATCTTCCAGGTCACCACTCATCCCCGCCGAGATCACGGTGGCATCGGGATGATCGTCCCGCAAGCGGGTTACCGCTTCGTACAGAGCAGCAAACGCCTGCTGTGGAGACATGGAGAGGGGTGCGACGGTCATCACACCCCGCAGAATAAGTTCACCCGAACGTGCTACGTGATCGGCCAGTCGCGGTAGGTCACCGATCGGGTGGCCGCCGCGCGCCGCGTCCCCGTCGATGCTGACCTGGAGCAGCACCTCCACCGGCTCGGTCGCGGCCTTGGCGAGGGCGTCGGCGAGGCGCGTCGAGTCGACCGTGTCGATCCGGTCGGCCCAGCCCAGCACCGACCGCGCCTTGTTCCGCTGGAGCGAGCCGACCATGCGCCAGCGGACCCGCGCGCCCGGCCGCAGCCCGGCGAACTCGCGGGTCTTCCGACCGGCTTCCTGGTCGCGGTTCTCGGCGAACTCCGCCAGCCCGAGGTCGTGCAGGATCGCCACGTCCTCGGCCGGGAACGTCTTGGTCACCGCGAGCAGGCCGACCTCGTCGGCGTCCCGGCCGACGGCCGCGCACGCCTTCGCGATCCGCGCCCGCACCTCGGCCAGCGACAGCGCCAACTCCTCGCGCCGCTCCAAGCGCTCCCCCTCCGCTCCCCCGCGTGGTTGCCCGCTCACCCGTCCACCCAAACCACCCCGGCGAGCCGGCCCGTGCCCGGCTCCCTCCGGTGGCTGAACAGCGACCTCTCCTCCACCGTGCAGCGCGGGTCGAGGCCGATCCGGCCGACCCCCGCGTCGGCCAGCTGCTGCCACAGCCCGGCCCGAAGGTCCAGCGCCGGCTTGCCGGCCCGCGTCTTGCTCGCGCTGCCCGGCAGGTGCCTGTCCACATCGGCCCGCATGTCGGCCGGCACCTCGTAGCACTGCCCGCAGACCGCCGGCCCCAGCAGCACCTCGACCCGCCCCGGTTCCGCGCCCAGCTCGACCATCCGCGCCAGCGCCGCCGGCACCACGCCGACCCGGGCCCCCACCCGACCGGCGTGCACCGCGGCCACGACGCCCGCCTCGGGATCGCCCATCAGCACCGGCACGCAGTCGGCGGTCAGCACGACCAGCGCCAACCCGGGCCGCGCGGTGACCACGGCGTCGGTGGCCTCCAGCGGTCCGTCCACGGGCCCGTCGACCACCCCGACGGTCCGCCCGTGCACCTGCTCCATCCACACCAGCCGCTCGGGCGCCAACCCGATCCCCGCGGCCAGCCGCTCCCGGTTGGCGGCCACCGCCACCGGGTCGTCCCCCACGTGATCACCCAGGTTGAACGACTCATACGGCGGCTTCGACACGCCGCCCTCACGCGTGGTCACAACACGACGGATCCGCACCCCACCAGCTTCCCAGACCCACCCACCCACACCCCCACCCGTCCCGAACGCAGAACTCGGGGGTCGCGAACGTACGACACGGTGGTCCTGAACGTACGACTCGCGCGTCACGGACGTACGACTCGCGCGAGTCGTACGTCCGGGCCCGGCGTGTCGTACGTCCAGACCGCGCGAGTCGTACGTTCGGGTTGGGTGAGTTCAGCGTTCAGGACGGGTGAGTCGAACGTTCGGGACCACCGTGTCGAACGTTCGGGAGGGGTGAGTTCTGCGTTCGAGGGCCCCCGGGACGGTGTCCCGGGGGCCCTCGAACGCAGAACTGGGTGAGGTCAGCGCCGCATGAAGGGCGGGACGTCGACCTCGTCGTCCGGGTCGTCGGTGACCGGGACGGCCCGGTTGGGGAGGCTGCCGCTGGTCGGCAGGCCGGGCGACAGGGTGCGCGGCACGGACGGCTGCGCCGGCGAGCCGTAGGGCGAGCCGTTGCCCTGGGACTGCGGCTGCTGGGGCACGGTCGGCCGCTGCTGGACGACCTGGGTGTGCTCCACGGGCTGCTGCACCTGCTGGACCGGCTGCACGGCGGGCACGGTGGGCTGGGCCATCGGCGGGGGCTGCTGGGGCTGGGGCACCGACAGCTCACCCGCCGTCGCCGAGGCGACCGGGTTGCCGCGCTGCGGGGCGGCCAGGACCTGCGGCTCCAGCTTCTTGTGGGTCGGACCGCCGCTGTCGAAGCCGGCCGCGATCACCGTGACCCGCACCTCGTCGCCGAGCGAGTCGTCGATGACCGTGCCGAAGATGATGTTCGCGTCCGGGTGCGCCGCCTCCTGCACCAGCGACGCGGACTCGTTGATCTCGAACAGGCCCAGGTCGCTGCCGCCCGCGATCGACAGCAGCACGCCGTGGGCGCCCTCCATCGACGCCTCCAGCAGCGGCGAGTTGATCGCCTTCTGGGCGGCCGTCACCGCCCGGCCCTCTCCGCGCGCCGAACCGATGCCCATCAACGCGCTGCCCGCCCCGGACATGACCGACTTCACGTCGGCGAAGTCGAGGTTGATCAGACCGGGGGTGGTGATCAGGTCGGTGATGCCCTGGACACCGGACAGCAGCACCTCGTCCGCCGAGCGGAACGCGTCCATCAGCGACACCCCGATGTCGCCCAGCTGGAGCAGCCGGTCGTTCGGGATCACGATGAGCGTGTCGCACTCGTTGCGCAGGGCCTGGATGCCCTCCTCGGCCTGCTTCGCGCGCCGCTTGCCCTCGAACGAGAACGGCCGCGTCACCACGCCGATCGTCAGCGCGCCGAGCTTGCGCGCGATCGAGGCCACGACGGGCGCGCCGCCGGTGCCCGTGCCACCGCCCTCGCCGGCGGTGACGAACACCATGTCCGCGCCCTTGAGGACCTCCTCGATCTCTTCCCTGTGGTCCTCGGCGGCCTTGTGGCCCACCTCGGGGTTGGCGCCGGCCCCGAGGCCGCGGGTCAGTTCGCGGCCGATGTCGAGCTTCACGTCGGCGTCAGACATCAGCAGAGCCTGGGCGTCGGTGTTCACCGCGATGAACTCGACGCCCTTGAGCCCGACCTCGATCATCCGGTTCACGGCGTTCACGCCGCCACCGCCGATGCCGACGACCTTTATCACCGCGAGGTAGTTGTGCGGGGGCGTCATCGGTTCGCCTTCCTGATCGTGTCCGTGCTCATGTGCTGGAGTGGATGACCACCGGTGTCACACCCGGACGGATCACCACCCGGATTGAAACTCTCAACCAGAGGTGGAGAGTTATGTCAACCCCGTATGTTCCTGCTGGACGTTATGCATCGGGAATGCCTCGGTCCAGCAGCCACGCCGTGTCGTCTCCTGACCGGGTGAGCGGTCTACTCCCCCGTTGCCCCGTCGAGCAGTTCCCGGACCGCGTCCAGGTGCCCCGCGTGCCGACCCGTTTCCTCGATCATGTGGATCAGCACCCAGCGCGCGGAAAGCCGACCCCCGCGGAACGCCACCTCGTGGTCGAGGTCGAGCCCCGCGGCGACCTCCCGGCTCGCCGCACATTCCGCAGCGTAGTCGGCGAGCAGACCGGAGATCGTCTCGCCCGGCTCGACGCGCCAATCCGCGTCCGGGTCCTCCAGCGTGTAAGGCGCCTCGCTCGGCTGTCCGGACAGCACCACGCGGAACCAGTGGTTCTCCACCCAGCGCAGGTGCTTGACCACCCCCGCGGCGGTGGTGAGCTGCGACGGGAGCACCGGGCGCCGCGCCTGCTCGTCCGACAGGCCCGCGCACTTGAACTCGATCGTCCCGCGCAGGAAGTCCAGGAACGCGTTCAGCAGGGTCCGCTCGTCCCCCGTGAACGGCACCTCGACGCGGTCGTCCTCCGTCTTCCCCGTCACACCCGCAGTATCGACGCCCGCCGCGCCCGGCGTGGCGGAATCGACCGGGTGCGCCGGTGTGGCGGGGTTCACCACGGGCACGTCACGACACCGTCGGCAGCTGCGGGCTGGAGACGTCGAACACGGACCCGTCCCGGGTCAGCAGGACGTCCAGCACGGCGGCCTTGCGCGGCGTGTCGTCCGCGGAGCCCCAGCGGACCTCGCGGCCGGCGCTCAGGGTCAGCCGCACGCCCGAGGGCGAGTCGGCGGAGACCACCAGCACCTCGCTGCGCAGCGCCTCGGGCAGCTGCGTCACCACGCCCACGACGGCGGTCAGCGCGTCGCCGGACGCCTTCAGCTCGGGCAGCCCGGCGGGCGGCTGCGCCACGGTCGCGTAGTCCCGGCCGGTGGCGTCCACCAGGTGCGCGCCGTCGGGCCCGGTGACCACGCCGACCGGGTCGCGCTCGTCCACGGTGAGCCGCACCACGCCGGGCAGGACGCGCTCCACCCGCACGTCGGCCACGCGCGGCAGGGCGCGCACGCGCGCGGCCACCTCCCCGCCGTCCACCCGGGCCAGCGGGGTGCCGGGCCGGATCGCGGCGGCCTCGACGACCTGCGCGGACGTCATCTCCACCACCCCGCGCACCTGGACCTCGCGGACGCCGAGCGCGGGGGTGAACCACACCGTGCACACGGTGGCCGTGACGACCACCAGGACCAGCACCGCCACCAGCCTCCGGCGCAGCACCGTGCGCCGGGACGGGGGGCGGGCGGGGCCGCGGGACGGGCGCCGCCGCGGCGCGGGCCGCGGGCGGCGACGCGCCGTCTTCGTGCTCACCTTCCGTCCAGCTCCCCGATGATCTCCGGCCCGAGCACGGTCACGTCGCCCGCGCCCATGGTGACGACCACGTCG
The DNA here is from genome assembly GCF_047689505.1 of Saccharothrix sp. BKS2. Lineage (NCBI taxonomy): Bacteria > Bacillati > Actinomycetota > Actinomycetes > Pseudonocardiales > Pseudonocardiaceae > Saccharothrix > Saccharothrix sp. BKS2. Next base: position 265,278 of record NZ_JAUQOL010000008.1, read on the forward strand.
CCGTCCCCGACCAGGCCCGCGACCAGCGCGGGCACCCGGTCGAACGACGGCTCGTAGTGCACCTTGCCGGCCGCCAGCGGCACGCGCTCGGCGACCAGGCCGCCGGTGACGCCCGGCTGCGGGTCCTCGCGCGCGCCGTACACGTCGAGCACGACCACCTCGTCCGCCAGGGCGAGCGCGGCGCCGAACCCGTCGGCGAACAGGCGGGTCCGCGAGTACAGGTGCGGCTGGAACACCACGACCAGCCTGCCCTCGCCGGCCAGCGGGCGGGCGGCGGTGAGCTGGGCGGCCACCTCGGTGGGGTGGTGGGCGTAGTCGTCGTACACGCGCACGCCCGCGGCGCGGCCCTTGTACTCGAACCGCCGGCGCACCCCGCCGAACGCGGCCAGGCCCTCCAGCACGCCCTCCTGGTCGGCGCCCAGCTCCAGCGCGGCCAGCAGCGCCGCGACGGCGTTGCCGGCCATGTGCTCGCCGGGGACCGCGACCCGCACGTCGACGACCCGCACGTCCGGAGCGTCGGAGTCCTGGGCGTCGGAGTCCTGGGCGTCGGAGTCCTGGGCGTCAACGGCCCGGGTGTTCACGGCCTGGACACCGGCGGCCTGGACACCGGCGGCCGGGCCGCCGTCACCCCCGACGCCGGTCAGCTCCACCCGGACCAGGCCGCCGCCCTCCTCCGGCCGGTGGTCGACCAGGCGGGCCGAGCCCGGACCGTCCGCCGCGCGGCCGTAGGGGCGGACCCGGATGCCCAGCTTCGCGGCCCGCTCGGCCAGCGCCGACGCGCCCGGGTCGTCCACGCAGGCCACCAGCACGCCCCCCGGCTCGATCCGCTCCAGGAACGAGTCGAACGCGCCCACGTACGCCTCGAGGGTGCCGTGGTGGTCCAGGTGGTCGGCCTCCACGTTGGTCACCACCGCGACCGAGGGCGAGAAGAACAGGAACGAGCCGTCGCTCTCGTCGGCCTCGGCGACGAACACGCCGCCGGCGCCCTGGTGGGCGTTCGCGCCCGACTCGTTCAGGTCGCCGCCGATGGCGAACGACGGGTCCATCCGGCAGTGCTGGAGCGCCACGGTGAGCATCGACGTGGTGGACGTCTTGCCGTGCGTGCCGGCGACGCAGGCCACCCGGTGGCCCGCCATCAGCGCGGCCAGCGCCTCCGCCCGCCGCAGCACCGCCACCCCGCGCTCGCGCGCCGCGACCAGCTCCGGGTTGTCCTCCCGGATCGCGGTGGACACCACGACCGCGGTCGGCCCGCCGGGCAACTGGTCGAGGTGCGAGCCGTCGTGGCCGACCGCCACGGCCGCGCCCTGCGCCCGCAGCGCCAGCACCGTGCGCGAGTCCTTGGCGTCCGAACCGGACACCTGCGCCCCCCGCGCGAGCAGGATGCGGGCGATGCCGCTCATGCCCGCGCCCCCGATCCCGACCAGGTGCACCCGCTCCAACACGTCGCTCACCGCGTCCTCCCCCTCGCGCCCGAACGGCGACCGCCGACCGGATCCGTCACTTCCGGATCACCTCCAGCACGATGCGGGCCAGCACCTCGTCGGCCTCGCGGTGCCCGGTGCTCAACGTCGCCGCGGTCATCGCGGCCAGCCGGTTGCGGTCGGCGACCAGCGGCACCACGTTCGCCGCGACCCACTCCGGGGTCAGCTGCTCGTCGGGGACCAGCAGGCCGCCGCCCACCGACACCACGGGGCCGGCGTTGAGCGCCTGCTCGCCGTTGCCGTGCGGCAGCGGCACGAAGACCGCGGGCAGGCCGACCGCCGACACCTCGGCCACGGTCATCGCGCCCGACCGGCACAGCACCGCGTCCGCGGCGGCGTAGGCCAGGTCCATCCGCTCCAGGTAGGGCACCGGCACGTACGGCGGCGCGCCCGGCACCGACTGCACGGCCACGGTGTTCTTCGGGCCGTGCGCGTGCAGCACGCCGATCCCGGCCCGCGCGAACGCGGGCGCGGCGGCGGACACCGCGTTGTTGATCGACCGCGCGCCCTGGGAACCGCCGAACACCAGCAGCACCGGCGCGGTGGGGTGCAGGCCGAACTGGGCACGGGCCCGCTGCCGCAGCGCGGCCCGGTCCAGCGTGGTGATCGAGTGGCGCAGCGGGATGCCGATGATCTCGGCGTCGGTCAGGCCCGAGTCGGGCACGGCGGCCGCGACCCGCTCGGCGAACTTCGCGCCGACCTTGTTCGCCAGGCCGGCCTTGGCGTTGGCCTCGTGCACCACGATCGGCACCCGGCCGCGCGCGGCGAGGTAGGCGGGCAGGGCCACGTAGCCGCCGAAGCCGACGACCACGTCCGCGCGCACGCGCTCCAGCACGTCACGGGTCAGCTTCACCGCGCCGCGCACCCGCAGCGGCAGCTTGAGCAGGTCCGGTGACGGCTTGCGCGGCATCGGCACCGGCGGGATCAGCTCCAGCGGGTAGCCGCGGGCCGGTACGAGCCTGCTCTCCAGGCCACGCTCGGTGCCGAGCGCGACCACGCGCGCGTCGGGCCGCAGCCGCATCACCGCGTCGGCCAGGGCCAGGGCTGGCTCGATGTGCCCGGCGGTGCCGCCTCCGGCGACCACCACGCACGGACCGTTGGGGACAAGCCGATCGCCGGACAGGGGAACCTCCAGGGCTGCGGGATCTCGTCGGGATCTCGTCCACTCGACGCGCCGAGCCTAGCAACGGCACCATCCGGGACCGGGTGGAACCGCACCGCGCCGAGCGGACATGAGTGGACATGGACCCAGTCGAGCCCGTCGAGAACGACGAGGCGCTGTGGCGCCGGGCCGCCGCGGGCGACGCGGCGGGCATGGGCGCGCTGTTCCGGCGGCACGCGAACGCCGTCTACAACCACTGCTTCCGGCGCACCGGGAACTGGAGCACCGCCGAGGACCTGACCTCGGTGGTGTTCCTGGAGGCGTGGCGGCAGCGGAGCAGGTTGCGGCCGTCGGCCACCGGCTCGGTGCTGCCGTGGCTGCTGGGCATCGCGACCAACGTGGTGCGCAACCACGTGCGGGCGCTGGGGCGGTACGAGCGCGCGCTGGCCCGGCTGCCCCCGCTCGCGGACGAGGCGGACCCGGCCGACGTGGCCGCGCTCCGCGTGGACGCGGAGGTGGAGATGGCCTCGATCCTGCCCGCCTACCACCGGCTGCGCCGCGAGGAGCAGGACGTGCTGGCGCTGTGCGCGTGGTCGGGCCTGAGCTACGAGGACGCCTCGATCGCCCTGGCGGTCCCCGTCGGCACCGTCCGCTCCCGGCTCAACCGGGCCCGCCGGCACCTGCGCGAGCTGCTCGACCGGCCCGCCACCTTGGAAAAGGAGTTGCGATGACCGAGCCCTTCGACCAGATCCCCATGTCACCGCACCGGCTCGACGCCCGAGGCAGGCACCTGGTGGCCGAGGTCGCCGAGCGGTCCGCGACGGGTCGCCGCGCCGTCCGGTGGGCGGTGCCCGGAGCGGTGGTGCTGTGCGCGCTGACCGGCGGGGTGGCCGTGGCGGCCTACGTGGCGGCCCGGCCGGCCACCGTCCGCGAGCAGGTCCGCTGCTACACCGAGGCCGACGTCGGGGGGCACCGCGGCGACGCGGTGGGCGTCACCCTGGAGGGCCGGCCCGCCGACGTCGCCGACGAGGCGGTGTCCCTGTGCGCCGAGCTGTGGGGGTTGGGCGCGCTGACCACCGGCCCGGCCTCGGCCCAGGTGGCGCCGCAGGAGCACGACCCCAAGGCGGGTCCGCCCGTGGCCGAGCACGCGGTCCCCGCGCTGGTCGCCTGCGTGGTGTCGGACGGGGTGGCCGGGGTGTTCCCCGGCGGTCCCGACCTCTGCCGGCGGCTCGGCCTGCCGGAGCTGCGGGAACTCGACGGCTGACCGGTTCCGCGGCCACCCGGACCCGCACTCCCGGGACAATCGCGGAACCGGACGAAAAGCCCGGTGGCGGTCCGCCGACGCATTTCCAGCCGACCCGGCGTCGGATCGGCGGTGAAACAAAACTGTCGGATGTCGGAGTAATTCCACCGCACCGGTGAATCCTTTACCGAGGGCCCCGACCGATGAACTCCGGGCAACGAACCCCGGGCAATTCGGACGTGGACCGACCGGACGCGGGGTGGCCCCCGAGGGAAATTTCCCTCGGGGGCCACCCGGGATCATCGGATCGATCGGGACCGCTCGCGCGAAGTCCCGCCGGTCACGACCAGTAGATGCACTCGGTGCGGTCGTTGGCCACGCCGAGGTCGGCGGCGAAGGGCGCCCAGCCGTAGAGCGGCACGGTGCAGGCCGCGTCGTCGAACATCAGCTGGTAGCAGTTAGAGTACGACTGGAAGGAGCGGATGTTGTTGTTCCAGTTGATCCCGCCGCTGGGCACCAGGTTGGGCAGCGGCGCGACGAAGTACTCGGGCGGGTCGACCGGGTTGTCGCAGCCCACGTCGGGGCCGTTGACGGTCAGCGAGTGGCTGCCGTAGTTCGACAGGTAGTACTGGATGCCGAGCACGGCCAGCGCGCCGGGGCCGCCGCCGTTGATCCGGGCCGTCACACCGGGATCGGTGACGGCGGCGAGGACGTCGGCCGGCGCGTCGGCCACCCGGCCGCCCGTGGCGTGGGCGATCGACTCGGTGATGGTGGCGAAGCAGTCCACCGCCCTGGTCTTCACGGAGAGGGTGCAGTGCGTGCCCCCGGTCGCGGAGGCCGCGGACTTGCCCTCGGCGGCGGAGGCCGCCGGGGCGGACACCACCCAGGCCAGGGTCAGCACCAGCCCGGCGAAGGCGGCCGTGATCTTCTTTCTTCGACTTGTCGTCTGCATGATTTCGCACTCCTGCGCATGTGGCGGAAAGAATTGGGGAGAACAGAGCAAGAAGAGCTTCCACTGCTCCGCCCACAACAGTCGGAACAGCACCGGAACACCGGCTGAATGGCCCCCGACCCCAACTTCCGGCGCGACAAGTATCAATGGCTTTTGCAGAATTCCGAAATAGTCCGATCAGGTCGAAGAATTACCGTCCGATTCACTCCAACGACACGGAACCCGCAGCGGACGTGGGATGATCGGACAGCCGTGCGCACCGAGCCGCCGCAGCGCGCACGGCAAAACCCGATGACTGCGGAAATGCATTCCGACGAATGCGCGGCGGCCCCCGCCGAAAGTCGGATCCAGCGCCCGTCGCGGCGGCGTCAGCGCCCGTCGCGGCGGCGCGACCGCACGTCCCGGTCCTGACCGGCCTTGCGGGACTCGCGCCGGCGGTACTCCGACGGCGGAGCGTGCCGGCCGGCCATCCGCCTCTCGTCCACCGGCGGCGGCGCGGCCTTGCGCCCGCGGGGCGGCGTGGAGGGCCGGGACGGGCGTCGGCGGGGCGGCGGCTTGTACGCCTCGGGCGCGGGCAGCTTCAGCACCCCGCCGACCCGGCCGGGACCGAGCGAGCGCAGCGCGGCCACCGCTTCCGGCTCGTGGCGGGCGCAGCTGGCCAGGATGGCGAACACGACCATGGTGGTGACCACCGACGTGCCGCCGGAGGAGATCATCGGCAGCGTGATGCCGGTGACCGGGAGCAGCTGCACCACGTACCCGATGTTGATCGCGGCCTGCGCGACCAGCCACACGGTCAGCGTCGCGGACACCATGCGGATCCACGGGTCGGTGTTGCGCGCGGCGATCCGCAGCCCCACCACGGCGAGCAGGCCGAACAGCCCGAGCACCAGCAGGCAGCCGATGAAGCCCAGCTCCTCGCCGATGACCGCGAAGATGAAGTCGCTGTGCACGTTGGGCAGGTAGCGCCACTTGGAGCTGCCGTTGGTCAGGCCCTTGCCGAAGAACCCGCCCTCGGCCAGCGCGTACAGCGCCTGGAGCGCCTGGAGGCCGCCGCCGGTCGGGTCGTCCTCCGGGTTGAGGAACGACTGGAGGCGGTCCAGCCGGTAGGCGGCGGTGATCGCCAGCACCACCGCGCCGCTGACCGCGGCGATGACCAGGACGCCGAACAGCCGCATCGGCGCGCCCACGAACCAGAGCAGGCTCATCAGCACCACGCCTAGGGTGATCGTGCCGGTGAGGTCGGGTTGCAGCATCACCAGCGCGAACAGCAGCAGCGCCACCGGCACCACCGGCACCAGCAGGTGCCGGTACTGGTTGAGCAGGGCCCGCTTGGTGACCAGCACGTGCGCGCCCCACAGCGCCAGCGCGAGCTTGGCGGGCTCGATCGGCTGGAGCGAGACGGGCCCGACCTTGAACCAGGACTGGGTGCCGTTGATGGACGTGCCCAGCGGCGTGAGCACCAGGCCGAGCAGGACGACGCTGACGAGCATGGCCATGGTGCTGCCGTGCCGGACGGTGCGCAGCGGGATGCGCAGCACCACCAGGAAGATCACCGCGCCCACGCCCACGTACAGCAGCTGCTTCTTGAACACGCTGAACGCCGACTCGCCCACCGCCACCGCGTCGGGCGCGGACGCCGACAGGACCATGATCAGGCCGATCGCGGTCAACATGCCGAAGATCGCGAGCAGCAGGTGGAAGTCCGCGAGCGGGCGGCCGAGCCACGCGGTCAACGACGTGCGCACCGCCACCGCACGACCCGCCCGCCGTGGCCTACCCGCACGGGCGGGCCGCTGTTCCACCGCAGTCATGACCCCATCGTCTCCCGGACCACACCGGGGAAGCCGCTGATTCGCGGCGTGTCGCCCAAGGCGACCACGATCACGGCCGGCTAGGGCCCGCTGCGCGGGGGCCCGGCCAGCTCCCGCACCGCCTCGGCGAACGCGTGACCCCGGTGGGCGTAGTCGGTGAACATGTCCATCGACGCCGCCGCCGGCGCGAGCAGCACCACGTCACCGGGCCGCGACATGGACCTGGCCGCCCGCACCGCGTCCTCCATGGTCGCGTCGTCGAGCACGGCCAGCGGCACGGACGGCGCGCGGCGGTGCAGCGCCTCGGCGATCACCTCGCGGTCGGCGCCGATGAGCACCGCGCCGTGCAACCGGTGGGACTGGTTCCGCACCAGCTCCTCCACCGAGGCCCCCTTGAGCAGCCCGCCGGCGATCCACACGACGCTGTCGTGGGCCCGCAGCGACGCCTCCGCCGCGTGTGGGTTGGTGGCCTTGGAGTCGTTGACGTAGACGACCCCGCCGACCTCCGCCACCAGCTCCGCGCGGTGGGCGCCGGGCCGGAAGCCGCGCAGGCCGGCGGCCACCGCCTCGACCGGCACGCCGTGGGCCCGCGCCAGCGCGGCGGCGGCCAGCGCGTCGGCCACCCCGGGCGGGCCGGCGGGGCGGACCTCGCCGACGCCGAGCAGCACCGCGCCCGGTCCGAACGCCCGGTCCACCAGCTGCCCGTCGAGCACGCCGAGCTGGCCCTCCGCCGGCTCACCGAGGGTGAACCCGACGCGGGTGCGGGCGGGCGCGCGGGACAGCAGGCGGGACACCACCGGGTCGTCCGCGTTGCCCACCGCGACCTCACCGGTGAGGACGCCCGCCTTGGCGGCGGCGTACTCCTCGAAGCCGCCGTGCCAGTCCAGGTGGTCCTCCGCCAGGTTGAGCAGCACGCCGGCGAACGGCCGCACGGACGGCGACCAGTGCAGCTGGAAGCTCGACAGCTCGACCGCCAGCACCCGGTGGCCCGCCAGCAGCGCGTCCACCACGGGCAGGCCGACGTTGCCGCACGCCACGGCGTCGATGCCGGCCGCGTGCAGCACCGACTCCAGCATCCCGACCGTGGTCGTCTTGCCGTTGGTGCCGGTCACCGCGAGCCACGCGGGCGGGTCGGCCAGCTCCAGGCCCATCCGCCAGGCCAGCTCGACCTCGCCGATCACCTCGACGCCCGCCTCGGCCGCCGCCGTGAACAGCGGGCCGCCGGGTCGCCAGCCGGGGCTGGTCACCACCAGGTCGACGCCGGCGGGCGGCGCGTCCAGGCCCGGCACCAGGGCGACCCCGGGCGTCAGCTGCCCCAGCGCGTCGAGGCGGTCGGCGGACGCGTCGGTCACCGTGACCGAGGCCCCCGCCGCCAGCAGCGCCTCCACCACGGACCGACCGGTGACACCGGCGCCGGCGACCAGGACGTCGCGGCCGGCCAGGAAACCCATGCGCTCAGCTCCCGACCGCGGTCAGCCACTCGCTGTAGAACAGGCCCAGGCCGAGCATGCAGCACATGCCCGCGAGCAGCCAGAACCGGATGATCACCGTGGTTTCCGCCCACCCGGCGAGTTCGAAGTGGTGGTGGAACGGCGCCATGCGGAACAACCGCCGTCGCGACGTGCGGAACACCGCGACCTGGAGCACCACCGACAGCGCCTCCACCACGAACAGGCCGCCGATGACGACCATCAGCAGCTCGGTGCGGGTGGTGATGGACAGGCCGGCCACCAGGCCGCCCAGCGCCAGCGAGCCCGTGTCGCCCATGAAGATCTTGGCGGGCGCGGCGTTCCACCACAGGAAGCCGATGCAGCCCGCCATCGCGGCGGCGGCGACCAGCGCGAGGTCCAGCGGGTCGCGCACGTCGTAGCAGCCGGCCACGAGCAGGTTGGAGCAGTTGTAGCGGAACTGCCAGAAGCTGATCACCACGTAGGTGCCCAGCACCATGGCCGACGTGCCGCCCGCCAGGCCGTCGAGGCCGTCGGTCAGGTTGACCGCGTTGGACCAGGCGCTGATCGCGGCGTAGCAGAACACCACGAAGCCGACGATGCCGAACGACACCACGGTGATGTCGCGCACGAACGAGAGGTTCACCGAGGCGGGCGTGATCCCGTCCCGGTTCGGGAACTGGATGACCAGCACGGCGAAGATGATCGTGGCGATGAACTGGCCGACGAGCTTCGCGGTCTTGTTCAGGCCCAGGTTGCGCTGCTTGCGGATCTTGATGAAGTCGTCGAGGAAGCCGACGACGCCCAGCGAGGTGGTCAGCATCAGCACCAGCAGGCCGGACGCGCTGGGCGTCTGGTCCTGCGCGGACGCCGACATCGAGTTGACCAGGTGCGCGCCGAGGTAGCCGGCCCACATCGCGATCAGGATCGCGACGCCACCCATGGTCGGCGTGCCGCGCTTGGTCTTGTGGTGCTGCGGGCCCTCCTCGCGGATCTCCTGCCCGAAGCCCTGCCGCGAGAAGATCTTGATCAGGTACGGCGTCAGCATGATCGACGTGATCAGGGCGATGGCCGCCGCGATCAGGATGCTCTTCACTTGCTGACCGCCTCCAGGAGGGCCTCGGCAACCCGCCACAGGCCGTATGAGTTGGATGCCTTCACGAGCACGACGTCACCCGGTCGCACCTCGTCGCGCAGCAGCTCCGCGGCCGCCGCCACGTCCGGCACCAGAATCGCTTCTTCTCCCCATGATCCTTCCAGGTGCGCGCCCTGGCGCATCGCGCGGGCGTCCTCGCCGACGACGACCAGCTTGTTGATGTCCAGGCGGACCACGAGCCTGCCGATCTCGTCGTGCGCGCGGACGTGGTCCGCGCCGAGCTCCGCCATCGGACCCAGCACCGCCCAGCTGCGGCGGGCCGGTGAGGTGGCGCGGGAGATGGTGGCCAGCGCCTTGAGCGCCGCGCGCACCGACTCCGGGTTGGCGTTGTACGCGTCGTTGACGACCGTCACGCCGTCGGGGCGTTCGGAGACCTCCATGCGGTGCGCGGAGACGCGCTCGGCACGGCCGAGGGCTTCGGCGACCTGCTGCGGGCCGGCGCCGAGCTCCAGCGCGATCGCGGCGGCGGTGAGCGCGTTGCCGACCTGGTGCGGGCCGTGCAGGGCGAGCCGGACGGGGGCCTCGCCCCGGGGCGTGACCAGCGTGAACGAGGCGCGGGCCTGCTCGTCCAGGGTGACGTCGGCGGCGCGGACCGCGGCCCGGGGGCTCTCCCCGACCAGGACGACCCGGGCCCTGGTGCGCGAGGCCATGCCGGCCACCAGCGGGTCGTCGGCGTTCAGCACGGCCACGCCGTCCTCGGGCAGGGCCTCGACCAGCTCGCCCTTGGCCTGCGCGATGCCCTCGCGGGAGCCGAACTCCCCGAGGTGGGCGCTGCCGACGTTGAGCACCGCGCCGACGCGCGGCGGGGCGACCTCGCACAGCCCGGCGATGTGGCCGCGGCCGCGCGCGCTCAGCTCCAGCACCAGGAACCGGGTGTCCGGGGTGGCGCGCAGCGCGGTCCACGGGTGCCCGAGCTCGTTGTTGAACGACCCGGGCGGCGCGATGGTCTCGCCCAGCGGGGTCAGCACCTGCGCGATGAGGTCCTTGGTGGAGGTCTTGCCGGACGAGCCGGTCACGCCGACCACGGTCAGGTCGGGCAGCCGGTCGACGACGTGGCGGGCGAGCCTGGCCAGCGCGGCGAGCACCGCCGCGCCCGCGCCGTCGGCGTCGCCCGCGAGCACGAGCGCGTGGCCGTCGCTCCCGGTGACCGGCGGCGCGATGACGGCGGGCGCGTCGACCGGGCGGGCCGCGAGCACGCCGGCCGCACCCGCCGCGACGGCGCGCGCGGCGAAGTCGTGGCCGTCGACGCGCTCGCCCGGCAGGGCCAGGAACAGCCCGCCCGGGGTCACCTTCCGCGTGTCGAACTCGACGGAGCCGGTCACGACCTCGTCGCCGGTGGCGTTGTGCAGCGTGCCGCCGACGACCTCGGCGATCTCGGCCAGGCTGAGCTGGATCACTTGGTGGTCTCCCGGATCGCGGTGGTCAGCGCTTCGACGTCGGAGAAGGGGTGGACCACCCCGGCGACCTCCTGGCCGGTCTCGTGGCCCTTGCCCGCGACCACGACGACGTCGCCGGCGCGCGCGAGGGACACGGCGTGCTCCACGGCGCCGCGGCGGTCGCCGATCTCGACGACCTCGCCGCGCTCGGCGTCGGGCACGGCGAGCGCCCCGCGCAGCACGGCGGCCCGGATCTCCGCCGGGTCCTCGCCGCGCGGGTTGTCGTCGGTCACGACGAGCACGTCGCTGCGCCGGGCCGCCTCCTCGCCCATCAGGGGCCGCTTGGCGGCGTCGCGGTCGCCACCGCACCCGAGCACGGTGATGACGCGGCCGGCGGTGCGGGCGCGCACGGCCTGGAGGGCGAGCGCGACGGCGGCGGGCTTGTGGGAGTAGTCGACCACGGCGGTGAAGTCCTGGCCCTCGTCCACGCGCTGCATCCGGCCCGGCACCTGGACGTCCCGCAGGCCCCGCCGGACGGCGTCGAGGGGCACGCCCTTGGCGTACAGGCAGGCGATGGCCAGCAGCGCGTTGGCCACGTTGAAGTCGCCGGGCAGCCGCAGCTCGACGTCGAGGGTCGCGCCGCCGGGGCCGTGCGCGGTGAACGACTGCTCGCCGGTGGGGGTGACGGCGACGTCCGAGGCGGTCCAGTGGGCGTCGCGGGTGGTGGCCACCGTGACGGTGTGCTCCTTGACCAGCCGGGGCGCCCACTCCCCGTCCACGCAGACGACCTCGACCCGCGCCCGGCCGTCGAACAGCCGGGCCTTGGTCTGGAAGTAGTCCTCCATGTCCGGGTGGAAGTCCAGGTGGTCCTGGGAGAGGTTGGTGAACGCGCCGACCGCGAACCCGACGCCGCCGACGCGGCCGAGGCCGAGCGCGTGGCTGGAGACCTCCATGGTCACGTCGGTGGTGCCGCGCTCGTGCATGACGGCCAGCAGCGCCTGGAGGTCCGGCGCCTCGGGCGTGGTGAGCGCGCTGTCGAGCCGGTCGGCGCCGATGCGGGTCTCGACCGTGCCGATGAGGCCGGTGGCCCGCCCGGCGGCCCGCAGCGCCGACTCGATCATGTAGGTGGTGGTGGTCTTGCCGGACGTGCCCGTGACGCCCCAGACGTCGAGCCGGGCGGACGGGTCGCCGTAGACGCGGGAGGCCAGCGCGCCGAGCACGGCGCGCGGGTCGGGGTGCACCAGCACCGGCAGCCCGCTCACCCTCCCCGCGCCGGCCGCGTCGGTCAGGACCGCGACCGCACCGCCCGCCGCTGCTCGGTCGGCGAAGTCGGCGCCGTGGGCCCGGGTGCCGGGCAGGGCGGCGAACAGGTCGCCCGCGCGCACGTGCTGGGCGCGCAGCGTCACACCGGTGACCTGGACGTGGGCCTGGTCCGGTGCGGTCAGGTGGGCGTCGACGGCGGCGGCGAGCTCCGCCACGGCTACGGGCTGGGTGCGGGAAGGGCGAGGCGGGGCGGTCGCGACCTTGCCCTGGAGCTTGGCAGGCACGCGCGGAAGGCTACCGGCGCACGCAGAGTGGTCGTGCGGCACGTCCACTCCGGACCCGCTCCCGACCTCCCGCACCCCACCGAACCGCGCGAGTCGAACACCCGGGACCACCGTGTCGAACGCTCAGGACGGGTGAGTTCTGCGTTCAGGTCCGGCGGACGGGGTCCGCGACGAACCCGGGTGTTGAACTCGGGGGTCCCGAGCGTTCGACACGATGGTCCTGAGTGTTCGACACGGTGGTTCCGAGTGTTCGACACGGTCGGTCTGAGTGTTCGACTCGCGCGGGGGGTCAGAGGATCAGGGGGACTACCGGGGTCTGCTCCGCCGACATCGGCACCTGGTAGCGCTGCGCCAGGTAGGAGGCGATGTCGTGGAACAGCGGCGCGGCCGACTGCTGGCCCCTGGTCGGCCGGTCCAGCATGATGCCGACCACGAACCGCGGGTTGTCGGCGGGGAAGATGCCCGCGAACGTCACCCAGTAGTCGCTGTAGGAGTAGCACCGGCAGGTGGGGTCGACCTGCTGCGCGGTCCCGGTCTTGCCGCTGACCTGGTAGCCGGGCAGCGCCGCCGACGGGCCGGTCCCGGTCTGCTGCGGCGTGTCCTCCTGGACCACCGCCCGGAACATGTCGCGCACGGTCTTCGCCGTCTGCGGCGAGACCACCTGCACGCCCTCCGGCCTCGGCGTCTCCTTGCGCGTGCCGTCCGCCGACACCTCGGCCCGGATGATCCGCGGCGGGATGCGCACGCCGTCGTTGGCGATCGCCTGGTACATGCCGGTCATCTGGAGCAGCGTCAGGTTCAGGCCCTGGCCGATCGGCAGGTTGCCGAACGTCGAGCCGGACCACTGGTTGCGCGGCGGCACGTAGCCGGCCTCCTCGCCGGGCAGGCCCGACCCGGTCCGCTGGCCCAGGCCGAACTTGCGCAGCATCTCGGCGAACCGGTCCTGGCCGACCTGCTGGGCGGTCATCAGCGTGCCCACGTTGGAGGACTTGGCGAACACGCCGGTGAACGTCATGTCCTGGAGCTCGTGGTCCACCGCGTCCTTGATCACCCGGTCCGCGACCTTGATCTGGCCGTCGACCTGGAGCACGCTGTCCGGCTGGTAGACGCCGTCCTCGATGGCCGCCGCCGCGGTGACCACCTTGTTCACCGAGCCCGGCTCGAACACCGACGAGACCGCGGTGTTGCGCAGCTCCGCGTCGGTGGCCCGGCCGAAGTCGGCGGGGTCGAACGTCTTGTCGTTGGCCATCGCCAGGACCTCGCCGGTCCGGATGTCCAGCACCGTCGCGGACCCGGTGCGCGAGGCCGTCTCCCGGGTGTAGTCGGTGACGAGCCGCTGCAACGCGTACTGCGTGTCCACGTCGAGCGTGAGCTCCAGGCTCTTGCCCGGGGTGGCGGCCGCCAGCTCGCGCGAGCGGTCGGGGCCCGGGATCACCACGTCGTCGTTGCCCTGCATGGTGTCGACGACGCGCCGCCCGTTGCTGCCCGCCAGCAGGTTGTCCTGCGAGTTCTCCAGGCCGATCAGGCCGTGGGTGGCGGGCGGCTCCTCGTTCTTGCGCCAGTTCGCCGCGCCGATGATGTTCGACGCCAGCTCGCCGTTGGGGTACACGCGCACCGCCCGGTACTCCGAGCCGATGTCGAGGTACTTGTCCGTGATCAGCGCCGCCTTGGCCGGGTCGACGTTGTCGACCAGCTCGACGTAGGTGGTGTCCAGGGACAGCTTGGCGAACATCGTGTCGCGGTCGGTCTTCTGGCCGTTGACCTGCGTGCCCAGGGCCTTCTCGATGTCCTCGGCGATGGTCGCGATGCGCTGCTCGAAGCTGCCGATCCTGGGCGTCTTCTCCAGCGCCTTGCCCCACTCGACGCGCATCCGGCGCGGCACGGCGTACAGGGCGCGGGCCTCGACGCTGAACGCGAGCTGGTTGCCGTTGCGGTCCAGGATCGACCCGCGCTCGGCGGGGATGTCGATGGGCGTGGCGCGCTGCTGCTCGGCCTGCGCGGACAGCGCGTCGGCCTGGAAGCCCTGCACGTGCACCAGCTTCAGGCCCGCCGCGACCAGCGCGCCGATCAGCAGGAACCGGCCCACCGCGAGCCGCACCCGGCTGTTGCCCCGCCGCTTGGGCGCGGAGCCGCGCACCGACAGCGGGCGCCGCACGGGTCTGTCCCGACTCGGACCCGGCATCAACGACCTCCCGCTACCGGCTGTTCGGCGGGCGGTGGCCCGCCCTGCTGCTGTCGCCCCTGGTCGGGCGGGGTCTGCTGCCCCTCGCCGGCGGGGGGCGTGGCCGTCGTGGTGGGCGCGGACGGCGTGGTGGTCGGCGTGCCCGGGGGTGCCGTGGACGCCGCCGTGGCAGGCGTGGTGGACGGCGCCGTGGACCGGGTGGTGGGCGGTGGCGGCGGCTCGACCGCGGACGGCGTGCCGTGCACCTCCACCGTCCCGTCCGCCAGCCGGCGCAGCCGGGCCGGGTCGCCCGCCGGGACCAGCCCCAGCTCCGCCGCGGTGGCGGCCAGCTCCAGCGGCGACTCCGCCAGGGCCACCTCCCGGCGCAGCTGCTCGACCTGCCTGGCCAGCCCCGTCTCCTCGGCCCGCGCGTCCTGGAGCCGGTAGGAGTCCGCGGTCGCCTGCGTGGACAGCCACATGATCGCCGTGATGCCCAGGCCGAGCACGACCATCACCATCACCACGAACGGGGCCTTGGGCGCGGGCGCGGACTGCCGCGTCACCGCGCGACCGCGCCGGGGCGAGGAGCGCTGCGCCCGCCGCGCGTAGGCCCGCTCGACGGCCGCCGAGCGGCGGCGCTCGGCCGGCACCGCGCGCAACGCGCGCTCGCGCGGCTTGGCTGGGTACGGCGACGAGCCGCCGGTCCGTGCCGGTGCGCTCACGTCGCCTCCCGGATCCGTTCCGCCGCCCGCAGCCGGACCGGGGCGGCCCTCGGGTTGTCCTCGATCTCCTGCTCCGTGGCCTGCTCCGCGCCGCGCGTCACCAGCCGCAGCTGCGGCGTGTGGCCGGGCAGTTCGACGGGCAGGTCCAGGGGGGTGGTGGAGGTGGCCAGCTCCGCGAACGCGCGCTTGACCATCCGGTCCTCCAGGGACTGGTAGGACTCCACGACGATCCGCCCGCCCACGGCCAGCACCGACAGCGCCGCGGGCAGCGCGAGCCGCAGCGACTCCAGCTCCTCGTTGACCTCGATGCGCAGCGCCTGGAACGTCCGCTTGGCCGGGTGGCCGCCGGTGCGGCGGGTCGCCGCGGGCACGGCCGCGTAGAGCAGCTCGACCAGCCGGCCGCTGGTGGTGAACGGCTCCTTGGCGCGCTCCCGCACCACGGCCGCGGCGATCTTGCGGGCGAACCGCTCCTCGCCGTAGTCGCGCAGGACCCTGGTCAGGTCGTCGGCGGAGTAGGTGTTGAGCACGTCGGCCGCGGTCGGCCCGGCGCCGGCGCTCATCCGCATGTCCAGCGGGGCGTCCCTGGAGTAGGCGAAGCCGCGCTCCTCCGCGTCGAGCTGGAGCGAGGACACGCCGAGGTCCATCAGGATCCCGTCGACCCGCTTGCCCTCGACCGCCTCGGCGATGCCGTCGTAGGTGGTCTGCACGAGCGTGACCCGGTCGCCGAACGGCGCCAGCCGCTCCCGGGCCAGCGCGATGGCCTGCGGGTCCCGGTCGAGGCCGACGAGCCGCACCCGCGGGTGGGCGCGCAGCACCGCCTCGGAGTGCCCGCCCAGGCCGAGCGTGCAATCCACGAACAACGCGTCCCGATCGGCCAGCGCGGGGGCCAGCAGGCCGAGGACCCGGTCGAGCAGCACCGGCACGTGCCGCGCCCGCTCCACCACGAACCCTCCCTGGATGACTCCCCCTCCTCGCGTTGCGCCCTGCATGTCGTCGCCGTCCCGGGCGCGGTCGCGCCCGGGACGAAAAATTCGGGTGCAGTCAGGTCCCCGCCCGCCCGTCGAACCTGGCGCCGGGGAAGGTGCGCCAGGGCCGAAAGCCGAGCGGACCGAGGCCAAACGGCACCCGAAACCTCGAACGACCAGCCGATGTCAGAACAGGCCGGGGAACACCTCCTCGCGCGTTTCCGCGTACCGCTGCTCGTGCTCGTCCATGTACCGCTGCCAGGCCAGGGAGTCCCAGATCTCCAGCCGGTTGATCGCGCCGATGACCACGCACTCCTTGGTCAGCCCCGCGTACCGGCGCAGCTCCGGGGCGATCAGCACCCGGCCCTGGCCGTCCGGCCGCTGCTCGTCGGTGCCCGCGAACAGGTAGCGCTGGTAGGCGCGGACCGCCTCGTTGGTGAACGGCGCCTCCGCCACCTTGCGCGCCATCTGCTCGAACTCGGCCCGGGGGAACACGTACAGGCAGTGGTCCTGGCCCTTGGTGACCATCAGACCCCCCGCTAGCGCATCCCGGTACTTGGCAGGCAGCGTCAGCCGGCCCTTGTCGTCCAGCCTCGGGTGGTGCGTGCCCAGGAACACGGCGCCCACCTCCCGGTGCCGGGACCGATCGTCCGAACCGGCGGTGGAGCCCCCGTCTGCCCCACCGGCCGCCACAGTACCCCACTTTTCACCACAGTCAACGCTGAACCGGGTGGTTGATCGACGTGTAGCGGGACGTTTCCGCTGGTAGAGCGAAGATGGCGCCGGTGGAGGGCGGTGGGGGAAGTGGGCGGCCACCACCTCGCCGAGTGAGGCGATCCGTCCCGAAATACACCCGAACGGCCCAGGGAAACCGGGCAAAATCGGTCCGACCCCGGCCCGGGTGGGGAATCGTGGCGAAACGGGGTGGCGCACCGGGCGCACCCCGGTCGCGCCCCGCGCCCGTGGCACCCGAGTGCACGAAACTGTTCAATCGGTGTGGGGCGCTTCGCCCTGGTTTGACACACTGCGTGAAACGCTCACCGCCACCGCGAACCGGTCGCGGTAGGGCCGCGCCCTGCTCCAGGAGGTCGAGTGACTCCGAGTACCCAGCCAGGCACCCTGCCGGAACACTCCTACGGGGGTGGCGGGGGACCGGCGGCGAACAACCACGTGCCCGGGGCGGCGCACCAGGGGCTCGGCCAACAGGGGCAGGTCCAGCAGGGGCAGCAGGTCCGGCCGGACGAGGTGCTCGCCGAGCTGCACGCGGTGGTCGGGCGGATCGCCGCCAACGTGGAGAAGGTCATCGTCGGCAAGCCCGAGGTGGTGCGGGTCGCGCTGGTCACCCTGCTGGCCGAGGGCCACCTGCTGGTCGAGGACGTGCCGGGCGTCGGCAAGACCTCGCTGGCCAAGGCCCTGGCCCGGTCGATCGACTGCACGGTCAGCCGCATCCAGTTCACCCCCGACCTGCTGCCCAGCGACATCACCGGTGTGTCGATCTACAACCGGCAGGACAACGACTTCGAGTTCCGCCCCGGCCCGGTGTTCGCGAACATCGTGGTGGGCGACGAGATCAACCGCGCCTCGCCGAAGACCCAGTCGGCGCTGCTGGAGTGCATGGAGGAGCACCAGGTCACGGTCGACGGGCAGACCTACCCGCTCGGCGCGCCGTTCATGGTGATCGCCACCCAGAACCCGATCGAGATGGAGGGCACCTACGCCCTCCCCGAGGCGCAGCGCGACCGGTTCACCGCGCGGGTGTCCATCGGCTACCCGGACCCGCAGGCCGAGATGGCGATGGTGGACGAGCACGCGGGCCACGACCCGATGGCCGACCTGCGCCCGGTGTCCGACGCCGACCAGGTGCTCAAGCTGGTGCACGCGGTGCGGCGGGTGCACCTGTCCCCCGAGGTCCGCCGGTACGCGGTGGAGCTGGTCGGGGCCACCCGGCGGCTGCCGGAGCTGCGGCTGGGCGCCTCGCCGCGCTCGACGCTCCAGCTGGTGCGGTCCGCGCGGGCGCAGGCGGCGCTGGCCGGGCGCGACTTCGTGGTGCCCGACGACGTCCACGCGGTGGCCGTGCCGGTGCTCGCGCACCGCCTGGTGCCGACGGCGGAGGCGCAGGCGGCCCGCCGGTCGCCCGCCGACCTGGTGCGCAACCTGCTCCAGCGGGTGCCGGTGCCGCAGGCGGGCCCGGACCAGGGCGGCCAGTTCGCGCACGGCGCCAACCCGAACCACCACCGCTGACATGCGGGGCACCCTGTCCGGGCTGACGACCAGGGGCCGGTGCCTGCTCGCGGCCGGTTTCGCGGCGGGCCTGTGCGCGATCGTGCTCAACGAGCGCGACCTGCTGCGCGTGGCGGCGTTCGTGGTGGTGCTGCCGGTGCTGGCGGCGTGGCTGGCGCAGCGGGCCCGGGTGGGGCTGCACGCGAACCGGCTGCTGCACCCGGGCCGGGTCCAGGTGGGGTCGGCCGCGGACGTGCGGGTCGAGCTGCGCAGCGCGGGCCGGCTGCCGACCGGCGGCCTGCTGCTGGAGGACGCGGTGCCGTACGCGCTGGGCGCGCGCCCCCGGTTCGTGGTGGAGCGGCTGCCGCGCAACACCGTGACCGTGCTGCGCTACCAGCTCAAGCCGGTCATGCGCGGCGTCCAGCAGGTCGGGCCGCTGCTGGCTCGCATCACCGACCCGTTCGGGCTGGCCGAGTTCGACCGGGAGATGGCCGGCCGCAGCAGGCTGGTGGTGGTGCCGCGGGTGCTGCCGCTGACCGGGCTGCCCGGCGGCTCCGGCATGGGCTCCGGCGACGACGGCTCGATCCGGCTGCGCGCCGGGCAGGGCGAGGACGACGCGGTGGTGCGCCCGTACCGGCACGGCGACGACCTGCGGAAGGTGCACTGGCGCTCGACCGCGCGGCGCGACGAGCTGATGGTGCGCGTCGAGGAGCGGCCGTGGCGCGGCGGCACGACCGTGCTGCTGGACCACCGGGTGGTCGCGCACCGCGGCGGCGGGCCCGGCGCGAGCCTGGAGTGGGCGGTCTCGTTCGCCGCGTCGATCTCGCTGCACCTGCACCGGTACGGCCACCAGGTGCGCCTGGTCGGCGACGACGGCCGGGTGCTGGTGGGCGGTCCGGGCGGGTCCGGGTACAGCGACGCGGTGGTGCTCGACGCGCTGGCCGCGCTCCAGCCCTCGCACCACCGCGAGCCGGCGGCGGGCGTGGACCCGGGCGCGGGCCAGGAGGTCATCGCGATCCTCGGCGGCTGCACGCCCGCGGCGGTGGACTCGCTGGCGCGCCACCGGCCGCGCGGGGTGCGCAGCCTGGCGGTGCTGATGGACGTGGCGGCGTGGGCGTCCCCCTCGGACGACCCCGCGCCGGACCCCGACGACGCGGTGCGGCTGCTCGCCGCCGCCGGGTGGGGGGTGGTGGTGGCTCGGCCGAACACGCCGATGCGCCAGGTCTGGCAGGAGCTGTGCCACAGCGCGGGCAACCGCGGCCCGGTGGTGCGCACGGAGGTGGGGTGACCATGACCGGCAGGACCGCGGACGGCAGGTGGGCGGTGGGCGCGACGCCCGCGGTCGCGGGGTTGGCGACCCTGTGCGCGGCGACCGCGCTGTCGAGCGTGATCGGCGGCGCGCTGTGGCCGGTGTACCTGGCCGTGGCGATCGCCGTGGTCGCCGGCACGGGCGTGCTGCTGCGCGCGTCCCGGCGGCTGCCCCCGGTGGTGGTGAGCCTCGGGCAGGTGCTGGCCCTGCTGTGCCTGCTGGTGACGATCTTCACGCGCAGCGGCGTGCTGGTGTTCCTGCCCGGCCCGCAGTCGCTGAACGACCTGCTCGACGTGCTCGGCCAGGCGATGGCCGAGGTGCAGACCGGTGTGCCGCCGGTGCCCGACAGCCCGGCCATGCGGTGCCTGGTCATGGTGGCGATCGGGCTGGTGGCGGTCCTGGTCGACGGGCTGGCGGTGGGCGCGGCGGCGCCCGCGGCGTCCGGCCTGGTGCTGCTGTGCGTGTTCGCGGTGCCCGCGTCGCTGGCCGACGAGATGCTGCCGCTGTGGACGTTCGCGTTCGGCGCGGGCGCGTTCGCGATGCTGCTGGCCGTGGACGGGCAGCACCGCCACGAGGCGTGGCGGGGCAGGCTGCCCAACGGCGGTCGGCAGGGCTCCGGACCGGCGGCGGCCGCCGTGGCCGGGCTGTCCGTGGTGATCGCCCTGGTGGTGGGCGGCAGCCTGACGCTGGTCGGCACGGTCGGGCGGCTGCCCGGCACGGGCGACGAGATCGGCGGCGGCTCCGGCGGGCTGGGCATCGACCCGATGACCGAGCTGCGCGGGATGCTCAACCAGGGCTCGACGCGGGAGATGTTCCGGGTGCGGGGCCTGCCCAGCTCGGCCTACCTGCGGGCGATGACGCTGCGCGAGTACGTGCCGGACAAGGGCTGGCAGCTGGGCGGCAACATGCCCGAGGGCGTGTCGGCGCAGGGCGAGCTGCCCCCGCAGCCGGGCGACCCCGGTGACGGCCGGGTGACCTCGGTCCAGGTCGAGCCGGTGAACTGGGTGGACAACTGGCTGCCGGTGTACGGCCGGCCGCGCTCGATCGGGCAGGTCGAGGACAACTGGCGCTACGACCCGGCGCGCGGCATGGTCTACAGCGTCCGGGCGCGCAAGTCGGGCCAGTACACGCTGGAGACGGTGCTGGAGTCGCCGGGCGCGGACACGCTGCGCCGCGCGTCGGGCGTGCCGGACGTCGACCCGGCCTACCAGGACGCGCCCGGGGTGAGCGAGCGGGTGGCCGAGCTGGCGCGGGACGTCGTGGCGAGCGAGGACAACCAGTTCGACCGGGCGACCGCCCTGTACCGGCACTTCACCGACGGCACGCAGGGGTTCACCTACACGACCGAGACCGGTGGCGACAACCGGCCGGACGCGCTGGAGGACTTCCTGTTCAACGGCAAGCGCGGGTACTGCGAGCAGTACGCCTCGGCGATGGCGATCATGGCGCGGTCGGTCGGGATGCCCGCGCGGGTGGCGCTCGGCTTCACCGCCGGGTTCCCCACCGACGACTTCCAGACCATCACCACGCAGGACGCGCACGCGTGGGTGGAGATCTACTTCGCCGGCTACGGCTGGATGACGTTCGACCCGACCCCGCTGTCGGACGGCCGGGGCGTGACCCCGCCGTACATCTCCGGACTGGACGCCGACGACGAGGAGGACGGGTCCAGCGCCACCGCGGCCACGACCACGACCACCGCGCCGACCTCGGGTTCGTCCACCTCGGAGTCGACCGCGCCGGACGCGCCGGCCCAGGGCGGGACGACGGAGACCGGGGAGTCGGTGCCCACCTGGCACCTGGTGGCGCTCGCGGTGGCGGCGCTGCTGGCGGCGCTGCTGACCTGGCTGGCGATCGCGAGCGGCAGGCCCGGCGGACCCGCGTGGCTGCGCCTGCCCAGGCTGCGGCCGGCGGCCCTCGCGGCGGCGGCCGCGGCGTGGGTGGTGACGTTGGCGCTGGTGGCGGCGCTGCTGTGGTGGGAGCTGGCGATCGCGCTGGTCCTGCTGGCGGCCGCGGCGGCGCCCGCGGGGGTGCGGGAGTGGCGGCGGCGGGCGCGGCTGCGGGCGGTGGCCGGGCTGGGTCCGGACGCCGCCGGCGCGGCCTGGCGGGAGCTGGTGGCCGAGTCGGTGGACCGGGGGACGCGGGTGCCGAACACCGAGACGGTGCGCGTGGCCGCGCGGCGGTTGGTGAAGGCGCACAACCTGGACGAGCAGGGGCGGGACGGGCTGCGCGCGGTGGTCGGGGCGGTGGAGCGGTCCTGGTACAGCACGCGGACGGGGGCGGACCCCTCGCTGCCGCAGGCGGTCGACGAGGTGCGGGCGAGCCTGAACCGCAACGCGCCGCTGGCGCTGAAGGCCAGGGTGCTGCCCCGGTCGGTGCTGCACCCGAAGCCGCCGACCAGCCCGGACTCGGACGAGTGAGATTGAGGTGAGGTGAGCCGGCCTTGCCTCGGACGGGTGAAGACGGGCTGGGTCGGGTCGCGCCGCGCAGGTGACGCGCGATCCGGCCGGCCCGCGCCGGCGGTGGCGCCACCCGACACGCACCCGCCCCGGCCCGCGGCCCCGACTCCAGCCCGCCCCGGCTCAGGCGGCCACCCCGCCCCGCCCCCGAACACCCGCCCCCGAACACCCCACGGCCCGCCCCGGGACTCCCGGGGCGGGCCGTGTGCGTTCTGCGGGCAGTGCGGTCAGGGCTGTTACGCGGACTACTCGTCCTCGAAACGGCGACGGAAACGTTCTTCCATCTTCTGTGAGAACGAGCTGCGGCTGGGCCGGCCTCCCTCGTCGTTGGGCTCTTCGGCACCCTGATCACCACGACGGAGTGTCGTCACGGTGAGCAGTACGCCGAAGAACATCAACAGGAAGCCGACGACGCTCACCACCGGGATACCAGCGAGCTTCGGCAACATCACACCTGTCACGAGCAGCGCCACACCCACGGCGAACAACGCGATGCCCTGGATACGACGCCGTCGGGACGGTTTGCGCAGCTTGGCGCCGCGCACGGTGGATGCGAACTTCGGGTCCTCGGCGTAGAGCGCGCGCTCGATCTGGTCGAGCAGTCGCTGCTCGTGCTCGGAGAGTGGCATGGCTCCTCCTCCGGCACAGCGGTCGCGGGCGCCGGGTAATCACGGTTGCCGCCGGTCCCGGCGGACGCCCCGCCCTGGGGGCGTCACGACCAGGATACGATTCGGGAGGCCCGCCGACTACCCAGTCTGTGCCCCTAAGCGGTTCGTTAGGTCACCATCATCCTCACGGGTCAACGGTCAGACCTCCGTAAGCTGGCGGCAGACCCCCGCCGAACGCCGTGTTAAGGCCCTGCGCCGCCCGGTTCGCGGTGGTGGGCGGGTCGGGCCCACCACCGGGCCCACCGCCCCCTCGGGACGACCCGCTCCCCGGTCCCGGTCCCCGCGCCCGTCCCGGTCCGCGCAGCTCGACCCGAACGGGCGCACCTCGTCCTCCTCCACCCCCCGTGGAGAAGGGCCTTCCGCGGGCCCGACCGCCCGCGGAAGGCCCGGGGAGAGCGGTGGCCGCCCCTCGCCGGCCACCGCTGGGTCCCGGTCTCGTCGCGCCCTACAGGCGCACCAGGTTGTCCTGGAACTCGACGTCCAGTTCGCGGTGGGTGGAGCGCACCTCGCGCCACGCGTCGTACATCGCGATCAGCCCGCCCGCGAGGACCAGCGCGACGGCGAGCGCGACGACGCCCCGGGCGTCGGACTTGATGACGATCACGACCGCCGCCCACAGCTGGACCGCGGTGAAGAGCAGGGTGCAGGCGAGCCGTTCGGTGAACCTGCGGCGGGACTTGGCTCGCTCCTCGTTGTGGTTCATGACTCCCCCTCTGAGCTGTTCCGACAACTCATTTGTAGGGCGTCCGACCACGGACTTCTGCGTCAGATGACGCACAGCGGGAATTTCAGTTGGTGAGGTCGTAGAGCCTGCTGACCTGGTGGATCTCGATCTTCCGCCGACCCGTGGAGATGATGCCGCGCTCGCGCAACGAGCGCAGCACCCGGACGAGCGATTCCCGGGACGTCCCGGCGATACCGGCCAGCTCCTCCTGGCTGAGGGAGACCGCGCCCTGGTCCGCGATGCCGCGCCGCAGCGCGACGTCGATCAGCACGGCGGCGACGCGCTGGGTGGCGGTGCCGCTGATCTGGGTCCGCTGCCGGTCGGTGTCGCGCTGCCGGGTGATCACCACGGTCAGCACCGCCCACGAGATGCGCGGGTACCGCTGGCACAGGGCGACGAAGGTCGGGGCCGAGAGGACCAGCGCCCGGACCGCGTTGAGCGCGCACACGGTGGCCGAGCGGGGCAGCCCGTCCACGGCGGACCGCTCGCCGACGATGTCGCCCGAGCCGCGGATCGCGAGCACCTTCTCGTACCCGTTGGCGGTGGTGGCGGTCACCCGCAGCAGGCCGCGGCGGACCACCAGCACGTGCCGGGTGACCTCGCCCTCCGCGCAGATCACCGAGCCGGGCGGGTAGTCGCGTTCCGCACCCGTGGCGCCGAGCACCTCGTGCTCGGCGGGGGTGAGCAAGCCCCAGAACCGGTCCACCCGACCAGCGTGCCCGGTGATCGTCGCGCGCGGTCCGATCCGGCCCGCCAACCACCCGATCGGCCCGTTCCGCCGCCTCGGGTGCCCGGGTCGGGACCGGGTCGCTCCAGCCCGGGTCGGGACCGGGTCTCTCAGCCCGGGTCGGGACCCGGCTCCTTCACCCCGGACCGCGCCGGCCCCTCCGCGAGCAGCGACGCCGGCCGCACGGCCGCCCGGCCGAACCTCGACCGCGCCTGGTCGGCCGCCTGCTCCGCCTCGCGCCACCCGCGCTCCGGGGCGTCGAACATCAGCTGCTCGCCGCTCCCCTCCTCCACCAGCTGCTCGATCCGCACGCCGATCAGCCGCACCGCGCCCGGCGGCACCTGCTCGTCCAGCAGCGCCGCGGCGGTCCGGTGGACCTCCTGCGTCACGTCCGTGGCCACCCGCAGCGTCCTGGACCGGGTGATCGTGGTGAAGTCGGCGAACCGCACCTTGATCGACACCGTGCGCCCGCGCAGCCCCCGCTCCCGCAGCGTCGCGGTGGACCGCTCCGCCAGCCGCAGCAGCTCGCGCCGCAGCAGGTCCCGGTCGAAGTGGTCGACCTCGAACGTCTCCTCGGCGCCGATCGACTTCTCCCTGGTCGACGGCACCACCGGCCGGTCGTCGTGGCCCTGCGCCAGCGCGTGCAGGTGCTCGGCCAGCGCCACCCCGATCACCCGCCGCAGCCTGGGCAGCGGCGTGGCGGCCACGTCGGCCACCGTCTCCAGGCCCACCTGCTCCAGCGCCTCGGCCGTCCGCTTGCCGACGCCCCACAGCGCGGACACCGGCAGCGGGTGCAGGAAGGTCAGCACCTCCGCGCGCGGCACCACCATCAGGCCGTCCGGCTTGCACATCCCCGAGGCCAGCTTGGCCAGGAACTTCGTCGGCGCGACGCCCACCGAGCAGGTGACCCCGAACGCCCGGAACACCTGCTCGCGGATCGACCCGGCGACCTCGGCCGGGGTCGCGCGCAGCCGCCGCAGCGAGCCGCTGACGTCGAGGAACGCCTCGTCCAGGCTCAGCGGCTCCACCAGCGGCGTGGTGTCGCGGAAGATCGCCATCACCCCGCGCGAGACCTCCTGGTAGCGCGCGAAGTCGGGCGGGAGGAACACCGCGTGCGGCGCGAGCCTGCGCGCGTGGGCGGTGGGCATGGCCGAGCGCACGCCGAACTCGCGCGCCAGGTAGTTCGCCGACGCCACCACGCCCCGGTGCGCCGTGCCGCCCACCACGACCGGGCGGTGGGCCAGCTCCGGCCGCTCGCGGATCTCGACCGAGGCGTAGAAGGCGTCCATGTCCACGTGCAGCATCGGGCAACCGGTGTCGTCCGGCCACACGTCGCCGCGCGCGATGAAGCGGTCGACCAGACCGCGCGGCAGGTCGGCACTGCGACCCAAGATCCACCCCCGTCGAACACCCGTTCGACACCCTACGCCAAGCGGTAGGCGTGCCGCGCACTCCGCCACCCGACCAGTGGCGAGGACGCGCACAAGACACCCGAACGGGCAAGCCGGGAACCTACTCCCCCAGCACCTTGCGCAACCTCAGCAGCGCCCGGTGCTGCGCCACCCGCACCGCACCGGGCGTCGAACCCACCATCACCGCCGTCTCCTCGGCGGACATGCCCATGACCACGCGCAGCACCAGGATCTCCCGCTGCCGCTCCGGCAGCACGCCCAGCAGCCGCCCGATCCGCTCGCCCAGCTCGCCCCGCAACGCCTCCTGCTCGGGCCCCGGCCCGCCGCTGACGCTGTCGGGCAGCTCCGAGACCGACTCCGCCCGGTCCCGGGCCGACGCCCGGTGGACGTCCGCGACCTTGTGCGCGGCGATGCCGTAGACGAACGCCAGGAACGGCCG
Organism: Saccharothrix sp. BKS2; assembly: GCF_047689505.1. Classification (NCBI taxonomy): domain Bacteria; kingdom Bacillati; phylum Actinomycetota; class Actinomycetes; order Pseudonocardiales; family Pseudonocardiaceae; genus Saccharothrix; species Saccharothrix sp. BKS2. The sequence continues at coordinate 291,203 of NZ_JAUQOL010000008.1, forward strand.
CCCCTGGTCCCGGTAGGACGGCAGCGCCTTGAGCACCGCCAGGCACACCTCCTGCGCCACGTCGTCGGCCGACGACCGCGACCGCTCCCCGCGGCCGACCCTGGCCCGGCAGTACCTGACCACCAGCGGCCGGATCAGCCCCAGCAACGCCTCCACGGCCCGCCGGTCGCCCCGCACCGCCGGTTCGACCAGCGCGTCCGGACCCGCTTCCGCACGTACCACGGCGACCGGGGCGTCGTCGCAGTCCACGGCCATCACCGCCTCCCCGGCTCGGACGCGCGACGCACCGCCGCGTCCCGGCATAACTCCGAAATCGACCACCACTGCCATCGCGAGCTCCTCGGCGTCCGCGCGCTGGACCACCTCTTGGGCCACATGGCAACGCGACGCAGCTCCCTCACGCGGATGACGCAGGTATTCGAAAGTTGCTCCAAATGGTCGCGTTTAGGCTGCGAACGGGGGAGCCTACTGCCGCCATTGGCTGCGCTGCGTAACCAGACACGCTACGTGACGGCCAGCCACGACACCCGCTCGACCTCGCGCCGCAGGCGCGTCAGCGCCCGGTGCTGCGCCACCCGCACCGCGCCCGGCGTCGCGTCCACCACCTGGGCGGTCTGCTCGGCCGTCAGGCCCACCACGACCCGCAGCAGCAGGATCTCCTGCTGCTTGTCCGGCAGCAGGCGCAGCAGCTCGCCGAGCTTGCGCGACAGCTCCCCGCGCAGCGCCGACCGCTCGGGGTCGGCCGAGTCGTCGGGGGCGTCGGGCACCTCGGGCACGGGCTCGGCCCGGTTGCGCAGCGCCGCGCGGTGCGCGTCGGCGACCTTGTGCGCGGCGATGCCGTAGACGAACGCCAGGAACGGCCGGCCGTGGTCGCGGTAGGTCGGCAGCGAGGTCAGCACGGCCAGGCACACCTCCTGCGCCACGTCGTCGGCGGAGGTGTACGAGCGCTCCTGGCGGCCCACGCGGGCCCGGCAGTAGCGCACCACCAGCGGCCGGACGATGGCCAGCAGCCGCGCGGCGGCGGCCCGGTCACCGCGGACGGCCTCGCGCACCCGGTCCTCGATCTCCTCGGGCGCGGCGGCGGTCATCACGGGGCTCCGGGTAAAGGCGGGTCTCCCACGGCTGCGGTCCTCTGCGGTAGGCGGCGGATGCCTACCGTTGTACCGCATTCAGCCGTACTTGCGGCCCAGGACGTGCAGGCGGGCCGCCACGTCGCGCAGCGGCGACCTGGTCGACGCGGCCAGTTCCAGCTCCGCCAGCGCGTCGGCCGCGCCGGGGTTGGCGTCCAGCACCGAGCCCGGCACCAGGTCGGACACCACGCCGTGGCCCTGCACCAGCTCCACCTTCAGGCCCGCGGCCGACACCAGCGCCTCCAGGCCCACCGCGTCGAACCGGCGCAGCAGCGGGTCGCGGGTGCCCGCGAGCTGCCCGGCCTCGTCGTCCAGCAGCCGCCGGGCCTCCACCAGCCGACCGGCGATGGCCCGGTGCAGCACGGCCGCGAACCGGTTCGCCACCAGCACCGACACCGCGCCGCCCGGGGCCGCGGCGGCGGCCAGCGCGGCCAGCGCGGCGCCCGCGTCGTCCACCACCTCCAGCAGTCCGTGGCCCAGCACCAGGTCGGCCGAGGCGTCCTGGTCCAGCACGTCCGCGTCGCCCTGCACGGCGGTGACCCGGTCCAGCACGCCCGCCTCGGCGGCCCGGCGGTGCAGCGTCGCCAGCGCGTCGGGACTCGGGTCGACCACGGTCACCGAGCACCCGGCCACGGCCAGCGGGACCGCCCACACGCCGCTGCCGCCGCCGACGTCGAGCACCCTCGGCGGCTCACCGCCCCGGCGGTCCCGCGCGGCGGCGAGCTCGGTGTCGAGCACCCTGTGTACGGCGTCCGGTCGCATGGCACCAGAGCGTAAGGGTCGTAGGCTGCACGTTGTGCATACGGTGGCGGTGCTCAGTCTCAAGGGTGGCGTGGGTAAGACGACGGTCGCGTTGGGTCTCGCGTCGGCCGCTCTGCGGCGCGGGGTCCGGACACTGGTCATCGACCTGGACCCCCAGTGCAACGCCACCTCCACCCTGGAACCCGAGGAGACCGGGGCCAGCATCTACGACGTGCTCCGGGAACCCACCGCGGAGGTGCTGCGCGAGGCCGTCTCACCGAGCGGGTGGGGCGACGGCCTGGACGTGCTGGTCGGCTCGGAAGACGCGGAGTCGCTGAACCACCCCGACCCGAACGAGGCCCGCCTCGGCCGGTTGCGCGAGGCGTTGCGCCTGCTCAAGGAGGACGAGGAGCCCTACCAGCTGGTGCTGCTGGACTGCCCGCCGTCGCTGGGTCAGCTGACCAGGTCGGCGCTGGTCGCGGCGGACCGGGCGCTGCTGGTGACCGAGCCCACGATGTTCGCGGTGGCGGGCGTGCAGCGGGCGTTCGAGGCGGTGCAGGCCGAGCGCGAGCACAACCGGGAGCTCCAGCCGCTGGGCGTGGTGGTCAACCGGGTCCGGCCGCGCTCGCACGAGCACCAGTTCCGCATCGAGGAGCTGCGCGACATCTTCGGCCCCCTGGTGATGCCGGTGGCGATGCCCGACCGGCTGGCCGTGCAGCAGGCGCAGGGCGCGTGCATGCCGATCCACGAGTGGGGTACCCCCGGCGCGCGCGAGGTGGCGCTGGCGTTCAACCTGCTGCTGGCCCGCATCCTGCGGATGAGCCGCAGCCGCAGGCGGCCCTCGCACGACGACTTCGACGACGACGAGATCCAGGAGGCCGTGGACGCGTGACCCGGGGAAGCGCGGGCGCCGGTGCCCGAGGGTGACACGGTGTTCCTGGCCGGGCACCGCCTGGACGAGGCGCTGGCCGGCCGCACGCTGGTGCGCGGCGAGCTGCGCCACCCCCGGTGGGCCACCGCGGACCTGGGCGGCCGGGACGTGCTGGGGGTGCGCTCGGTCGGCAAGCACCTGTTCACCCGGTTCTCCGGCGGCCTGAGCCTGCACACCCACTTCCGGATGGACGGCGCCTGGCACCTCTACCGGCCCGGCGACCGCTGGAAGCGGCCCGGCTACCAGGTGCGGGCGCGGCTGGAGGTGCCCGACCGGGTCGCGGTGGGGTTCTCGCTGCACGACGTGGAGCTGCTGCCGACCGACCAGGAGGCCCGGTTGGTCGGCCACCTGGGGCCGGACCTGCTGGGCGAGGGCTGGGACGCCGGGCAGGAGGCCGAGGCCACCCGCAGGCTGGCCGCCGACCCGGACCGCGAACTGGGCGTGGCGCTGCTCGACCAGCGCGTGCTGGCCGGCGTGGGCAACCTCTACAAGGCCGAGGTGTGCTTCCTGCTGGGCGCCTCGCCGTGGACCCCGGTGTCCGGGGTCGACCCGGCGGAGGCGGTGCGGCTGTCGCGCAAGCTGCTGCTGGCCAACGCCTGGCACCCCGAGCAGAGCACGACCGGGAGCATGGCCCGGGGCCGGCACCACTGGGTGTTCGAGCGCACCGGCAAGCCGTGCTTCCGCTGCGGCACGCGCGTCCGCGTCGGCGGGCAGGGCGCGGGCGTGCAAGAGCGTCCCGCGTACTGGTGCCCGCACTGCCAGCCGGGACCGATCGCTTAGGGTTTCGCCGTGGTCTACAGGAGCGTGGTGCGCAAGGCGTTGTTCCGGATGCACGGCGGGGACGCGGAGCGGGTCCACGAGACCACCCTCGGCCTGCTGGAGGGGGTGAGCCCGGCCGCGGGGCTCGTCCGGCGCAGGCCGGCGCTGGAGCGCACCGTGTTCGGCGTGCGGTTCCCCAACCCCGTCGGCCTGGCCGCCGGGCTGGACAAGAACGGCCGGGCGCTGCCCGCGTGGGGCGCGCTGGGGTTCGGCTTCGTGGAGGTCGGCACGGTCACCCGGCACCCGCAGCCGGGCAACCCGCGGCCGCGGCTGTTCCGGCTGCGCGCCAGCGAGGCGATCATCAACCGGATGGGCTTCAACAACGACGGCGCCCAGGCCCTGGCCGACCGGCTGGCCCGCCTGGGGCCGCTGTCCGTGCCGCTGGGCATCAGCCTGGGCAAGTCCAAGGTGACGCCGGTCGAGGAGGCAGTGGGCGACTACCGGGCGTCCCTGCGGGCGCTCTACCGGTTCGGCGACTACTTCGCGGTGAACATCAGCTCGCCCAACACCCCCGGCCTGCGGGGGCTCCAGGACCGGGGGGCGCTGACCGAGCTGCTGTCCGGGCTGGACGAGGCCGCGCGCGAGCTGGCCGGCGGCGCCGCGCCCAAGCCGATCCTGGTCAAGATCGCCCCCGACCTCACCGACGGGGCGATCGGGGAGCTGCTGGAGGTGTGCGACGGCCACGGCGTCAGCGGCCTGATCGCGACGAACACGACCCTGTCGCGCGAGGGGCTCGCCCCGGCCGACCGGGCGCTGGCGGGTGAGGCGGGCGGGTTGAGCGGCAGGCCGCTGGCCGAGCGGGCGCGCGAGGTGGTGCGGTTCGTCAGCAGGCGGACCGACGGGCGGCTGCCGATCATCGGCGTGGGCGGCATCGCGAGCCCGGACGACGCGGCGCGGATGCTGGACGCGGGCGCGAGCCTGGTGCAGCTCTACACCGGCTTCATCTACGAGGGTCCGGGGCTGGTGCGGCGGATCAACCGCGCGCTGGCGGCGCGCTAGACCTCGCGGGCGGGCGCGGCCCGGCGGGCAGGCGCGCCGGACCTCGTCACCGGCGGTCCGCCGGCCCTCGCGGGCGGCCCGCTAGACCGCGCGGGCGGCCCGCAGCCGGCGCAGCAGCGGGTGCAGGATCACCACCAGCAGCGGGCCCCACACCATCCCGCCCAGCTCCATGTCGCCCACCACCAGCGTGAGGTCGCCCACGCCCGCGACCAGGGCCGCGCCGCCGACCAGCGCGTTGCCCGGGTTGGTCAGGTCGACCCGGTTCTCCATCCACACCCGCACGCCGACCAGGCTGATCAGGCCGAACAGCACCAGCGTCGCACCGCCGACCACGCCCGCCGGGACGGTGCCCAGCACCGCCACGACCTTGGGCGAGAACGCCAGCAGCACGGCCGTCACGCCGGTCACCGCGAACGCGGCCGTGGAGTAGACCTTGGTCACCCCCATCACGCCGATGTTCTCGGAGTAGGTGGTGGTGCCGGAGCCCCCGCCGAGGCCGGCGAACGTGGTGGACAGGCCGTTGGCGATGATCGCGTCGCCCGCGCTGCCGTCGAGGTTGCGGCCGGTCAGCGCGGCGACCGCCTTGACGTGGCCGACGTTCTCCGCGACCAGCACGAGCACCACCGGCAGCACCAGCAGGGTCACCGACGGGCGCAGCTCGGGCGAGTGGAACTCGGGCAGGCCGAACCAGGCCGCCCGCGCGACCGCGCCCGTGTCGACCAGGCCCGCGAAGAAGCCGAACAGCCACCCGGCCACCACGCCGATGAGCACGGAGAACCGGAAGGACGAGCCCCGGCCCAGCACCCCGCACAGCAGGATGGCGCCCGCGGTCACCACGGCGGGCAGCGGCTGGCGCGCGAACGGCTCGGTGGCCCGACCGGACAGGTCCAGCCCGATGATGATCACCACGGCCCCGGTCACCAGCGGCGGCATCACCGACTCCAGCAGCCGCACGCCCAGGGCCTTCACCGCGATCCCGATGATGATCACCAGCAGGCCGGCCGCGAGCACGCCGCCGAGCTGCGCGGCGATGCCCTCGTCGCGGGCCGCGGCCAGCGGCGCGATGAACGCGAACGACGGCCCGGCGTAGCTGGGCACCCGGTTGCGGGTGAGGACCAGGAACAGCAACGTGCCGACGCCGGAGAACAGCAGGGTGGTGCTGACCGGGAGACCGGTGGCGGCGGGGACGTAGATCGTGGCGCCGGCCATCGCGAGGAGGTGCTGGGCGCCGAAGCCGACGGTGAGGGGCCAGCTCAACCGCTCCTGCGGGGCGATGGCGTCACCGTCTGTGGTGCGGCCATCGCCGTGCACGGTCCACAACGCCACGCAATGACCTCCCTGGGCGACCAGGCCGAACACCGCTGTTCGACAAGGAATCCTGCCACGCCAAGTAGTGACCCAGCCCGGGTAACGGTCTGATAATCACACGATTGCAGCAGCGTACGCCACTGGTTCGAGCACGTCAGCCGAACTCTGCTACGCAACGTGAGGTAGCGGACGTTCGTGCAGATGGACGCGCGGACGCACGGGCGGAACTTCGGTTGACCGCAGTCCCGGGCTGTGCCCAGGACCGCGGCCAGGGGTCGGAGGAGGGGGTTCGGGGTGTGGACCGCTACGCGCGGTGCCGCCTCAGTACCCCGGCTCCGGCTCGGCGCCGCCCCGGGTCCAGCGCGACAGCTCGCGCAGCCCGGCCGACAGGCCGGCCAGGTGGTCGGTCGCCTCGCCCAGTACCTCGCGCGGGTGGGCGGCCGTGCTCTCGGCCAGCACCCGACCGGCGGCCGCGACCAGCCCGCAGTAGCCCTCCACGCCCTCGTCCAGCTGCTCGCGCAGCCGGCGCACCCCCTCCACCAGCGGGGCGCGGTCCAGCGGCGGGGCGGTGTCGCGGGCCCGCTCCACGGCCTGGAGCTGGAGGGACACCGCGCGGATCGCGCCGGACGCCTCGACGCCGGTGGCGCGGGCCTGCTCGACCGAGTCGGACGGCACGGAGGTCAGCGCCGCCGAGTCGAGCTGGCGCAGCAGCTCCCGCAGCGTGTCCTCGGCCTCCTCCAGCCGCTCCATCGGCTGACGGGCGGCGGAGGCCCGCGCGGGCAGCGGGGTGCGCTCGGGCACGGCCGCGAGCTCCTGCCGCGCCCGGTCGATCTCGCGCCGGCGCAGGCCGGTGCGCACCGCCAGCACCGACGTGCCGGCGAACCCGAGGGCCACGCCGATGCCGACGGCCGGTTCGAGCACGCCGAACACCGCCAGCGCGCCGAGCGTCGTGAGCAGCGCCAGCACGATCAGCCAGAAGGTGAGCACGCGGCCCGACCGGCGGTAGCGCCGGTCGAGCTTCGCGCGCGGGTCGTTCCACGCGGCGACCCTCCGCCGCACCTGGTCCGCGACTTGCCCCTGCAACTGGCCCTGCAACTGGTTCTGCAACTGGCCGCCGACGAACTGGACGATCTCGCCGGCCGCCTTCCGCCGGGGATCCATCGCGGACACCGTCCTCTCAGCCCTGGTTGGTCTGGGGGTTCTGCGGGATCTGCTGGGTCTGCTGGACCGGCTGCGCCTGCGCCTGCTGCGCCTGCGTCTGCTGCACCCGCTGCTGGATCTCCTGCTGGATGTTCGCGCTCGCGCTCCTCGGCTGGCCACCGGTGACCTCGCCGGCGACCTTGCCGCCCGCCAGCGACGCGCGGAGCTGGTCCAGCCGGGCCGAGCCCGCCATCTGCGTGGTCGACTGCTGGACCTCCAGCATCCGGCCCTGGACCGAGTTCTGCGCCAGCTCCGCGGACCCGAGCGCGGTGGTGTACCGCTTCTCGATCTTGTCGCGGACCTCCTCCAGCGACGGCGTGTTGCCCGGCGCGGCCAGTTCGGTCATCTGGCGCAGCGAGTGCGACACCTGCTCCTGCATCTTGGCCTGCTCCAGCTGGCTGAGCAGCTTGGTGCGCTCGGCCAGCTTGCCCTGGAGCACCATCGCGTTGCGCTCGACGGCCTGCTTGGCCTGGCCCGCGGCCTGGAGCGCCTGGTCGTGCAGCGTCTTCAGGTCCTCGATGCTCTGCTCCGCGGTGACCAGCTGGGTCGCGAACGACTGCGCGGCGTTCTCGAACTCGGCCGCCCGCTGCTCCTCGCCCTTGGCGCGGGCCTCGTCGGCGAGCACCAGCGCCTGGCGCGCGGACGCCTGGAGCTTCTCCACCTCACCGAGCTGCCGGTTGAGCTTCATCTCCAGCTGCCGCTGGTTGCCGATCACCGCGGCGGCCTGCTGAGACAGGGCCTGGTGCTGCCGCTGCGCCTCCTCGATGGCCTGCTGGATCTGCACCTTCGGGTCGGCGTGCTCGTCGATCTTCGACGAAAAAGCCGCCATGAAGTACTTCCACGCCTTCGCGAAAGGGTTGGCCATCTCCTACGCCTGCCTTCTCCGCACGTCCTTGGCTCGCGCTCGTGATTGGCAACGACCCGGTGCTGTTGTTGGTTCCATCGTTCCAGTTGTGCCGCGCTCGTTCCACCGACCGGGGGAGATCTCCGGGATCACCCTGAGTGCCCCCCGAACTTTCGTCGAACGGATCCGGTGCGCCCGGCACCCCGGATGCTTCCCCGGCACGCCCGTCCTGACGCGCGGGCGCGGCGGGTGGTTGCCAACCCGTGACAAGACCCACGTCCGGTGGGACCGGACAAGACCGAGAGCCGAGCCGGGTGCTCCCGGCTCGGCTCGTCGCAGGTCTGGGTCGGTTACGCCGCCACCACCGCGCCGCGAGGCTCGCTGAGGGAGGTGGACAGCCGGTGCGTGAGCACGGGCTGGAGGCGCAGGTCGGACAGGTCGTTGCCGATCATCGCGGGCACGATGGTGCCGCCCTCCAGGCCCGCCGGGGCGGGCGCGGCCCGCTCGGTGAGCTCGGCCGGGCTGGTCACGGACTTCTGGACGGCGCCGATGTCGGAGGCGACCAGGTGCAGGAGTTCGGACAGCGGCAGGTCCAGCGCCTCGCAGATGGCGGCCAGCAGCTCGCTGGACGCCTCCTTGCGGCCCCGTTCCACCTCGGAGAGGTACCCCAGGCTCACGCGGGCGGTCCTGGAGACCTCGCGCAGCGTGCGGCGTTGGGTGGTGCGGGCATGGCGGAGCCGATCACCGATCGCCTCGCGCAGCAGCACGGTCATCGCGCGCCTCCTTCCGGCCGGCCGTGCCACCACGTTACCGACCCGTCCCGTCGACGGGCAGTGAGTTCTGGACACGTCCGCCAAGGGCGAACGAGTGAACCGGCCGGTAAGTTCCCGTGTTGTCGGCGTTGTGTGACGGAAAACCCGCTGGTCAAGTCACCTGATCGGGATCATGAGCTGTTTCCGCAGCAGATCGAGCGCCGCTGCGGAGGCACCTTCGCGCACCTGCCGACGATCACCACTCAGAGTGAACGTTCTGGTCACTGAACCGGGTGGACCAGCCACACCGATGTGGACGGTGCCGGGCGGGACGCCGTCCTGCGGGGCGGGGCCGGCCACACCGGTCAGCCCGAGCCCCCAGGTCGCGCCACAGCGGTCCCGGGCACCCTCAGCGAGCTGTTTTGCCACTTCCGGGTGAACTGCGCCGTGCTCGGCCAGCAGCGCCCCGTCCACGCCGGCGAGCGTGTGCTTGAGGTCTGTGGCGTACACCACGAGGCCGCCGCGCAGCACGGCGCTGGAGCCGGGGACCTCGGTCAGGGTGACCGCGACCAGGCCGGCGGTGAGCGATTCGGCGGTGGCCACCGTCTCGCCGCGCTCGCGCAGCGCCCGGACCACGTCCTCGGCGCCCGTGCCCCGCCCACGCCCCCGGTCACGCTCGGTCATGACTTTGCTCACACCCCGCTCCCGTTCCGGCCTGCTCCTGCCCGCGCCCGGCGGCCGCCCGCCCTCAGGCCCCGCTGCCGCTCACGTCCCGCTCCTGCTCCAGGTCCAACCCGGCCCCCGCCACGGCCCGCTTCCCCCGCGCCCGCAGCCGGAAGGCGCGGATCACGTAGTCGACGCCGGTCACCACCGTCAGCACCACCGCCGCACCCATGCTGACCAGCGCCACCGGCTCCAGGTAGTCGGGCAGCGGCAGCAGGTACAGGCCGATGGCGAAGATCTGCACGAGCGTCTTGAGCTTGCCGCCGCGGCTGGCCGGGATCACGCCGTGGCGGATGACCCAGAAGCGCAGCAGCGTCACGCCCAGCTCGCGCACCGCGATGACCACCGTCACCCACCAGGGCAGCTCCCCCAGCAGGCTCAGGCCGACCAGCGCGGCGCCGGTCAGCGCCTTGTCCGCGATCGGGTCCGCGATCTTGCCGAAGTCGGTGATCAGGCCCAGCTTGCGGGCCAGGTTGCCGTCCACGTGGTCGGTCACCGACGCGACGGCGAACACGCCGAACGCGGCCAGCCGCCACCAGAACTGCCGGCCGTCCTCGGCGAAGAGGAAGTAGAGGAACACCGGCACGAGCGCCAGCCGGGACATCGTCAGCACGTTGGCGATGTTCAGCACCGGCACGCGCGCGGGTTCGGTCACCTCGGGAGCACCTCGACGGCGGAGACCACCAGGTCGACGCCCTCGGCCGCGTCGACGCGGCAGCGCACCAGGTCGCCCACCCGCAGCCCGTCGGCGTTGGTGATGACGCACTCGCCGTCGACCTCGGGCGCCTGGTGGGCGGCGCGGCCGACGCAGTCGCTCTCGTCGTCCTCCTCGGTCTCGACCAGGACGACGACCTCGTCGCCCACCCGGTCCTCGGCGCGCTGCGCGGTCAGCTCCTCGACCAGGTTCGAGAGCCGGGTCACGCGCTCCGCGATCGTGTCGGCGTCCAGCTTGTCGGGAAGGCCCTCGGCCTCGGTGCCGTCCTCGTCGGAGTAGCCGAACACGCCCACCGCGTCCAGGCGCGCCTCGGTGAGGAAGCGCTCCAGCTCGGCCACGTCCGCCTCGGTCTCGCCGGGGAAGCCGACGATGACGTTGCTGCGGATGCCGGCGCGCGGGGCGAGGGACCGGATCTGCTCGACCAGGCCCAGGAACGACTCGGTCGAGCCGAACCGGCGCATCCGCCGCAGCACCGGCTCGCTGGAGTGCTGGAACGACATGTCGAAGTAGTCGGCCACCCCGTCGGTGGTCGCGATCGCCCGGACGAGGGTCGGTTTCGTCTCGGCGGGCTGGAGGTAGGAGACGCGCACCCGGTCGATGCCGGGCACGGCGGCCAGGCGGGCCAGCAGCTGCTCCAGGCCGCCCAGCTCGCGGGGCAGGTCCTTGGCGTAGGAGGTGGAGTTCTCGGAGACCAGGAAGACCTCTCGGACGCCCTGCTCGGCCAGCCACATCGCCTCGGCCACCACCTCGTCGGGGTGGCGGGAGACGAACGCGCCCCGGAAGGAGGGGATCGCGCAGAACGAGCAGCGGCGGTCGCAGCCGGAGGCGATCTTCAGCGGCGCGACCGGCGTGTCCTCCAGGCGGGTGCGCAGCACGCGGGGCCCCCACCCGTGGCCGGGCACCTGCACGTCCGCCGCCGCCTGGGGCCGCTGCACGGGGGTGAGCGGGAGCAGGGTGCGGCGGTCCACGGGCTTGTGCGACTCGACGGCCCGGCCCGCCAGGACGTCGTCCAGGCGCTCGGCCAGGGTGCCGTAGTGGTCGAACCCGAGGACGGCGTTCGCCTCGGGCAGGCTGTCGGCCAGCTCGGTACCGTAGCGCTCCGCCATGCACCCGACCGCGACCACCTTGGCGCCGCTGTCGGCGGCGGAGAGGAGGGTGTCCACGGAGTCCTTCTTGGCCGACTCCACGAAGCCGCAGGTGTTGACCACGACCACGTCCGCCTCGTCGTCGACCAGCTCCCAGCCGCCGGCGGTGAGGCGGCCGGCGAGTTCCTCGGAGTCGACTTCGTTGCGGGCGCAGCCGAGGGTCAGCATGGCGACGCGCTTGGACGTGGTGGGGGAAGGCACGGTGCTCAGGGTAACCGGCGGCGTCGCGGGGGCCGCCGGCCTGTCAGCGCTGGAGCACCGCTTCGACGAGCCGCCCGACGGCGGTGGTCGGGTTGTCGGGGCCCAGGGCGGCGGCACGGGCGACCGCCCGTTCGACGTTGGCGTCGAAGGCCGCGTAGTCGAGCTCCTTGTCGTAGCCGGGGACGTGCTTGGCCACCAGGTCCCGGGCGGCGCGGTAGTCGGCGACGTGGGCGCGGTGGTCGGCGAAGTGCAGCAGGAGCCACAGCTCGAAACACGGGTTCGACACCGCGAGGTTGACCCGGACCTTGTCCGCGAGCCGCACGGCGGGCGGTATGTCGAAATTGTCGACGTCGACCACGCACCACACCGCGTCGAATTCCTCGCGGTAGCGGTCGCGCAGGTTGGCGGCGTACCTGACGAGGTTCTCCGGCGCGTCGACCTTGCACTTGACCGTGATCGGCACGCGGCGGGTCAGGCGGAGCCCGGTGAAGTACTGGCTCTCGGTCTTCTGCCCACCGCTGACCACGAGCACGTTCCGCCGGCGGACGGGCACCGTCCGACTCGACCGGCGCTGCGAGTTCTCACGCCTCGCCATCATCGGAACCACCCCGCACGGCCCTCGTGAACAACTCCTCGTACACCTGCGGCACCGCACCGTACTGACCCGCGAGGTAGCGCCGCTCCAGGTTGTCCTCATGACGTGGCTTGAAGTCGGTCAGGGGGTACAGCGCGCTGGCCCCGTTGGCGTCCTTCTCGACGAACCACACCTCGTCGCGGTCGAGCACCTCACCGGCCAGCGGCGGGTGCAGCAACGAGGCGTCGTGGGTGGTGAAGATGAGTTGCCCGCCACCCGGGTTGGACACCGGATCGTTGAACAGGCCGATCAGTCGAGCCGAGAGCAGCGAGTGCAGGCTGGCGTCGATCTCGTCGATGACCAGGACGCCCCCGTCGCGGAGCACCCCGAGCACCGGTGGCAGGAGGCCCAGCCAGGAGCGGGTGCCCGCCGACTCCTCCTCCAGGTCGAAGGACTCCGCGCCGTGGACAAGCGACACACGACGACGACTTTCCTCAAGTGCCCGACGCAGGCTGGCCAGTCTAGTGCGGTATTCAACGATGCCGGATTCTACGTGCACAAGTTCTTGCTCTGCCATCGCGACCGAATCGCCCAGCTCCTGAAACCCGCCGATCAGTTGCACACGCCGTTCCTCAAGGGCCTGAAGATCGTTTTTCCACCATATCTCGAGACTTTCCAGTCGCGCATCAGTTTCGCCACCGGCCACGACGTCCGAAATGCCGAAATCGGCAGCGCGCAGCAGGTCGAGCAGACGCACCCGCGAATCCTCGTCGTCCTGGATGAAATCCGATACTTCGCGCTCCAGACCGGAAGCATCACCGGCCAACCGGAACTCGAGACCGTCCACGAACCAGCGGTAGACCGGCAGCAACGCCGTGATGTTCGACTGGGCAGCCAGGCTCAGGAAGAGGGACCCGGGACGCAGGAGTTCCTCCAGCACCTCCAACTTGGCCTGATCACGCGAAGTCGCCCTACCGAACCTCACGTCGTCGAGCGTTCTCTCGAAAAGAATTCGCTTGCGCTTCTCGGGATAGCTGTAGAGCCACTCCGCGAGCACTCGCTCGTCGTCGACCTCGAAGCCGTAGGTGTAGCGGACGCCTCCCTCGACGATCTCCACGACGAAGATGGAAGGCCGCTCCCGCGCCTCGCGGTCGAGCTTGAACGCCCGACGCGGCACCCCTCCCCCGGGCGACCACTGACCGAACGAGTCGCGCACCGCCTCCGCCATGAACCGCAGCCCGTCGAGCAGGTTGGACTTGCCGGAGGCGTTGGCGCCGTAGACGGCCGCCACCGGCAGCGCGGATCGCCCCTTGTCGTACACCGGCATGAGCAGGAACTCATGCTCGTCGCGGAACGACCGGTGGTTCCTCAACCTGAAGCTCCGGAGCACCCGACACCTCCCACAGCGGCCCTACAGCTCGATCTGTGCAAGTAAACCGCACAACTGCCCGCGAAGTGGCCAATAAGCCGACAGTTCATCACCTTGGCCGCCCGGTGGGTCTGCCCCGCCGCCGCGAGTTACGTTTGCACCGTGACCGACCCGATCAACGTGCGTCGCGCCCGCACCGGCGACGTGCGTGCCATGAAAGCCCTCATCGACCAGTACGCCGGCAAGGTGCTGCTCTCCAAGCCCCTGGTGACGCTGTTCGAGGACATCCAGGAGTTCTGGGTGGCGGAGGAGGGCGGCACGGTCCTCGGCTGCGGCGCGCTGCACGTCCTCTGGGAGGACCTGGCCGAGATCCGCACGGTCGCCGTCGACCCCGGGCAGAGCGGGCGGGGGATCGGGCACCGCATCGTCAAGCAGCTGATCACGACGGCGCGCGAGCTCCAGCTGGAGCGGATCTTCGTGCTGACCTTCGAGACGTCCTTCTTCGGTCGCCACGGGTTCGTCGAGATCGACGGCACGCCGGTCTCCCCCGAGGTCTACGAGGAGATCATGCGGTCGGCCGACGAGGGGGTGGCGGAGTTCCTCGACCTCTCCTACGTCAAGCCCAACACCCTCGGCAACACCCGAATGCTGATGCACCTCTGACAACTGTTCTAGTCATCACTCGAATAGTCTTGACTCGACTAACCACAACGGGTCAAGCTGGACCGGTGGAGCAGTTGACGGTCGACGAGCTGGCGGTCCGCGTGGGCCTGCCGGGCAGCACCATCCGCATGTACCAGACCAAGGGCGTGCTGCACCCCCCTCGCCGACAGGGCCGGGTCGCGCACTACGACGCCTCCCACCTCGAACGCCTCGCCCTGGTGCAGCGCCTCCAGTCGCGCGGCTTCTCGCTGCCCGCCATCGCCGAGCTGGTCAAGGCCCGCGAGGAGGGCGCCAGCGTCGCGGCCGTGCTGGGCGTCGGCGACGCGGAGGGCCCCGACGACTGGGTCCGCGTCCGCGTCCGCGACATCCGGCGCCTGGTGCCGCTGGGCGACGTCCGCCCGAGCATCATCACCAAGGCGTCCCAGCTCGGCCTGATCCGCTGGCGGCGCGGCTGGCCGCACGCCCGCCGCTGGGCGCTGGAGGCCGGCAGCAGGCTCGCGACGCTGCTGGTGCCCAGTGACGACGTGCTCGACAGCTTCGCCGACCTGCGCCGGTCGACCGACGCCATCGCGGCCAACTTCGTCGAGCTGTTCGAGCGCCACCTGTGGCCCAAGCTGGCCGAGAACGCCGACCAGGAGGACCAGCTCGACCGGATGCGCGCCCTGCTGGTCGAGCTGACCTACACCGCCGAGACGGCCGTGGTCGGCACGCTGCGCGAGTCGATCCGCGACGCCGCCGAGGAGTTCGCCCGCCGCCACCGGCTGGTGCCCGGCGACGACTTCCGGCCCGCCTGGCTCGACGAGCCGGTGCCGATCGCCGAACGCCTCGTCGAGGCCCCCCAGGACGACGAGGTCCCGGACGAACCCGCCATCCGGCGCTTCCTCGACCGCGACGACCAGGACGAGCCCCGCTGACCCGACCCCGACCCCAGCACCAGCACCAGCACCAGGGGCCGGGGTCCACGACTGCGCTGATCCGCACCCTTGACCCGACGTTCACCCGTCGTTGACGCCACGTGAGCCGATCGGGGCTGTCGGGTCGCTCCCCCGCCGGGTAAGAAAATCCCAAGCCCGTGCAACGAGGGGAAACCATGAAGACCCTGCGCAACGCCTTCGCCGGCGTGCTCGCCTCGGCAGCCCTGCTGCTCGGCTCCGGCCTCGGCCAGGCGGCGATCAACGCCCCGGCGGTGACCGACGACTACGTGTTCACCAAGTCCCTCGCCCAGTTCAGCTCGCTGAGGGCCCAGGCCCCCTACAGCGACCAGCTGGACTGGTCCTCGGACGGCTGCTCCTGGTCACCGGACAACCCGTTCGGCTTCAAGTTCCTCCCGGCCTGCCACCGCCACGACTTCGGCTACCGGAACTACAAGCGGCAGGGCCGGTTCACCGAGGCCACCCGGCTGAGCATCGACAACAACTTCAAGTCCGACATGTACCACCAGTGCGCGGGCAACTGGGCGTGCAACCGCACCGCCGACCTGTACTACAGCGCCGTCCGCGAGTTCGGCGCCAGCGCGACCGAGGCGCAGGTCCGGCAGCTGCTCAAGCGGTGACGCGCGGGGTCGGTGGGCACCGATCGGTCCCGGCCCTGCCCGGGAACGCCCCGAGCCCACCGACCCGGCAGCCACCGACCCGCACCCGACCTCAGTCCTCGTCGTCGGACGCCCCGCCGCCGCCCCGGATCAGCTCGACCACGGACGCCAGCTCGTCCGGCTTGATCAGGACCTCGCGCGCCTTCGACCCCTCCGAGGGCCCCACGATCCCGCGCGTCTCCAGCAGGTCCATCAGCCGCCCGGCCTTGGCGAACCCCACCCGCAGCTTGCGCTGCAACATCGACGTCGACCCGAACTGCGACGTCACGATCAGCTCCGCCGCCTGCAACAACACCTCCAGGTCGTCGCCGATGTCCGGGTCGATGTCCTTCTTCTCCCCGGCCTTCGCCGCCGTCACGCCGTCGGTGTACTCGGGCTGCGCCTGCTGCTTGGTGAAGTTGACGATCTCGGCGATCTCCTCGTCACCGACGAACGCGCCCTGCACCCGCACCGGCTTGCCCGCGCCCATCGGCAGGTAGAGGCCGTCGCCCATGCCGATCAGCTTCTCCGCGCCCGGCTGGTCCAGGATGACCCGCGAGTCCGTCAGCGACGAGGTCGCGAACGCCAGCCGCGACGGCACGTTCGTCTTGATCAGACCCGTCACCACGTCCACCGAGGGCCGCTGGGTCGCCAGCACCAGGTGGATCCCGGCGGCCCGCGCCTTCTGCGTGATCCGGACGATCGCGTCCTCCACGTCGCGGGGCGCGGTCATCATCAGGTCGGCCAGCTCGTCGACGATCGCCATGATGTACGGGTACGGCCGGTACACCCGCTCGCTGCCCGGCGGCGCGGCGATCTCGCCCGAGCGCACCTTCCGGTTGAAGTCGTCGATGTGCCGCACCCGGTTGACCTGCATGTCCTGGTAGCGCTGCTCCATCTCCTCCACCAGCCAGGCCAGCGCCGCCGCCGCCTTCTTCGGCTGGGTGATGATGGGCGTGATCAGGTGAGGGATGCCCTCGTACGGGGTCAGCTCGACCATCTTCGGGTCGATCAGGATCATCCGGACCTCGTCCGGCGTGGCCCGCGCCAGCAGCGACACGAGCATCGAGTTCACGAAGCTCGACTTGCCCGAACCGGTGGAGCCGGCCACCAGCAGGTGGGGCATCTTGGTCAGGTTCGCGGTGACGAAGTGGCCCTCGATGTCCTTGCCCAGCCCGATGACCATCGGGTGGGCGTCGTTCACCGTGGACGGCGCGCGCAGCACGTCGCCCAGCCGCACCATCTCGCGGTCGCTGTTGGGCACCTCGATGCCGACCGCCGACTTGCCGGGGATCGGCGCGAGCAGCCGCACGTTGTCCGTCGCCACCGCGTAGGCGATGTTCTTGGTCAGCGCGGTGATCTTCTCCACCTTCACGCCGGGGCCCAGCTCGACCTCGTACCGGGTGACCGTCGGACCCCGGGTGAACCCGGTGACCTGGGCGTCGATGGAGAACTGCTCCAGCACGCCGGTGATGGCCTCGATCATCTGGTCGTTGGCCCGGCTGCGGGCCTTCGGCGCGTCGCCGTCCTTGAGGATGGTCGGCGGCGGCAGCCGGTAGTCCCCCTCCACCGCGCGCACCACCAGCGGCGCGGTCTTCGAGGGCGTCGCCTCGGGCTCGGCCTTCGCCCGGACCTTCGGCACGGCCCTGGGTGCGACCGGCGGGGGCGGCGGCGGCTCCTCCTCGTCCAGCGGCAGCTCGGGCTGCTCGTCGGGCTCCTCCACCGCGGCGCGCCGGCTGCGCGGGGCGCGGCGCGGCCTGGCGGGCTTCTCCTCGACGGGCTCCTCGTCCGGCTCCTCGGCGTCGCTGAAGCCCTCGAACGCGGGCTTGTCGGCGCGGCGGTGGTGCAGCAGCCCG
This sequence comes from Saccharothrix sp. BKS2, assembly GCF_047689505.1. Lineage (NCBI taxonomy): Bacteria > Bacillati > Actinomycetota > Actinomycetes > Pseudonocardiales > Pseudonocardiaceae > Saccharothrix > Saccharothrix sp. BKS2. Next base: position 308,743 of record NZ_JAUQOL010000008.1, read on the forward strand.
GACAGCCGGGCGGGCACCTGCCGGACCGGCACGTGCAGCAGCAGCAACAGCCCGTACCCGAAGATCAGCACCAGCACCGGCCCGGCCACCCACGGCGTCAGCCCCTGCGCCAGGAACCCTCCCGACAGGTACCCGAGCGCGCCGCCCGCGTCGCGCCGCGCCAGGGGGTCCGCGGGCAACCCGCCCACGAGGTGGAACATGCCGAGGAACCCGACACCGACCAGGACGCCCCCGAACACCAGCCGGGGTCTCGACTCCGGGTTGGGGTCGGTCCGCATCAGCCCGATGCCGACACCGAGCAGCACCACGGGCACGATCACCGCGGGCCCGCCGACCGAGCTGCGCACGGCCACGTCGACCCACTGCCCCACCGGGCCGCCCGCCTGCCACCACACGCCCGCGGCGGTGATCACGGACAGGACGATCAGCAGCAGCCCCAGCCCGTCGCGGCGGTGCTCCTGGTCGATCTCCTTGCTCCGGACCACGGTCCTCACCACCGTCCCGGTGCCCCGACTGAGCCAGCCCCAGAGCATCCCGAACGCGCCGCCGGGCGGCCCGGACCGGCGGACCGGCCGCTTGCCGCCCGTCCTGGACCCGCTGCCGCCCGAGGCCCGACCGGCACCGGCCCGACCGGCGCCGGACTTCGCGCCACCGGACCGCGCGCCGCCCGAGCGGGACGTGCCGGCACCGGACTTCGACCCGGAGGATCTGCTGCGGGTCGTGCCCTTGCGCGAGGTTCCCGTTCGGCCGGCCATGGTGTGTACGGTAGTCCCTCAAGCCCCAACCGCCCCAGCAGTCACGTGAGGCGGGGTGTGTGCTGCCCGACCACCATGGTTGCCCGGAACCCGGTGCGCCGGCACGTCGACACGCCGTAGCCTGCCCGCTGTGCCCACACCACTGCTGTGGCGCGTGCTGACCGCCGTCGACGAGGCGATCGTCGGTCTCAGCGGACGACTCGACGTCACCGGCGACATCCCGGCGGACCTGAGGGGCCGTCCCCTGCTGCTCGCGTCCAACCACATCGGCAACCTCGACCCGTTCGTGCTCGTCGCGGCGTGCCGCCGGATCGGCGTCGCACCGCGCTTCCTGCTCGCGGGCGGGCTGCTCGACGCCCCCGTCCTGGGACCGGCGCTGCGGGCCTCCGGTCACCTGCGGGTGGACCGCGCCTCGACGAACGTCGGCGAGGCGTACCACCGCATGGAGGAGGCGCTGCGGCACGACGGCGACCCGATCGCCCTGTACCCGGAGGGCCGGATCAGCCTCGACCCCGGCCTGTGGCCGGAGCGGGGCAAGACGGGGGCGGCACGGCTGGCGCTCAGCTGCGGCGTGCCGGTCGTCCCGATCAGCCAGTGGGGCGCGCACGAGGCCGTCTACTGGGGCAACACGCGCGTCAGGAACTGGGACGACGCCAAGCCCTACCTGACGTCCTACGCGCGCGGGCTGCGCCGACGACCCACCTTCAAGGTCCACTTCGGCAAGCCCGTGGACCTGGCCGACCTGGTGGAGGGTGGTCCCGGCCACGCGCGCCGCGCCCACGAGCGGATCATGCGGGCGATCACCGAGGGGTTGGTGCCGCTGCGCATCGACGAGCCGGACCTGCCCCGGTTCCACGACCCGACGAGGCCCACCACCGGCACGAGCCCCTGGCGTCCGTGACCGGGCGCACGCCAAAGCTCCTGGTGAGCGCGGACGCCCCTCACCAGGAGCTCGGTGGTCGTGTCAGAGCCTGGCGAGGAACGCCCGCCAGGCGTCGGGGGTGAAGGCCAACTGCGGCGTGGTGTTCTTGGAGTCCCTGACGCCCACGGCTTCGGACGCGAACGCCACCTGAACGCAGTCTGAGCCCACATCCCCGCTGTAGCTGCTCTTGTGCCACAGCACTTCGACGCAGTTCGTGCCTTCCGATCCGCTGTAGCGGCTCCTACGCCACCGCCTCGCCTCCTGGCGCACCCTCGGCCTCCCGCAGTCGGTCGTAGCGGTCCGCCCACTCGGCGAACACCGACCGCGATTCTTCCTCACTCAACGCCACCCGCGCGAGGTCGTTGCAGTTGCGCTGGGACTCCCTGGTCGTCTCGAAGGTGTCCAGGAACAGCGAGACCGACCCGCCCTCGACGTAGGTGATCGGGAAGTGGTCCCTGAAAGTCATGAAGGTGAAACCCGTGTTCAACGTGCCGGGGAGGTTCGCGTCGAACGGGATCAATCGAACCCCGTCACGGAAGAGCAGTTGCAGCATCTGCTCGTACATCACCTGCGCCCCGCTCACCACCCGGCGCAAGGCGGCCTCGTGGACGAAGAAGTGCCCCCTCGGGGCGAGCCGCCCGTCGAAGATCTTCTGCCGGGCCATCCGGTTGGCCACGGCTTGCTCGGCGTTCGTCGTGACCATCAGCCCTCGGGCGTAGTCCCGGGTCTGTAGCAGTCCGGGGATGTTCAAGGTCTCGTAGCACCAGATCGCCTTGGCCATCTGCTCGTGCAGGATCAGTATCCGCAGGCTGTCGGGCATGGTTGCGTCGTGCGGTCGCACGTAGTGGCCGCTGGGCTCCTCGTGGGCCAGCGCCATGATGTGCTCGTACATCTCCGGCTCAGCGCGGACGTGCCCGACCAGCCGCGCTATGTCGTCGGTGCTCGCGTTGCGCGTACCGGTCTCCAATTTGGACAGTTTGCCCGCCGACCACCCCAATTCCGCCAACAGGGTGTTGGTCTTGAGCTGCGCCCGGTACCGGGCCCGGCGCAGCGCATCCCCGAGTTCGCGACTGAGCGCGTTGGACGTCCTGGTCTCCATGCGGGCAAGCTAGAGCGCCTTGACCAGCGGGTTCCACTCAACTCGACCGATTCCACCCCAACGATCCACCCCGGTACCACCGGTCCAGCGGTACTCGGATCGGGTGGACGAGCGGTAGCTTCGGGCGGTCGACGGGAGGCGTTGCCGTGACCCACATCCTCAACCTCCAGGTGGCCGGTGCCGATGACGAGGACCGCCACGACGGCCTCGGGCCCGAGGAGGAGAGCGTCGCCAGCCTGCCCAGCCTGGTGGTGTGCCAGGTCAGCGTCGTGAGCCTGGTCAACTGCCCCTGGTAGCGGAGGTGGGGCGAAGCACGTGGACATGCGCTACCTGCGGTTCTGCCTGACGGACTCGATGTTCTACGAGCGACCGCCCCGGCGGTGGACGGCGGGCCCGGCGACTTCGCGCTCCCCCTGCCGCCCGGCTGGTCGTCGAGCCGGGACGACACCTGGACCATGGTGGCGCCGCCCGGGGTCCGGCTGCCGGCGCAGGGCTGGAAGGTGCACGTGTCCACGACGCCGGCCACCGCGCGCGAGGTGCTGTCGGTGGTCCGCGACCACTGCCTGGCCCGGGATGTGGCGTTCAAGTTCCTCAACGACGCGACGACGTTGTTGCTGCGCAACGGCAAGTACGCCGACCGGGGCGGCAGCGGGAAGTTCGTCGCCGTCTACCCGGTCGACGAGGACGAACTGCGCCGCACCCTGGAGGAGCTGGGCGCGGCGCTCGCGGGTCGTCCCGGCCCGTACGTCCTCAGCGACGCGCGGTGGCGGGACGGACCGCTGTACGTGCGGTACGGCGGGTTCGCCCGGCGGTACCTCCGGCTGCCCGGCGGTGAGCGGGTGCTCGCGGTGGTGGACGACCGGGGCGAGGCGGTGCCGGACGTGCGGGCGCCGGAGTTCGTCCTCCCCGACTGGGTGCGGGTGCCGGAGTTCCTGGCCGACTGCGTGCGGGCCAGGACGGACCCCGGTCCGGGGCACGAGTTCCCGTTCCGGGACGTGCGGCCCCTGCACTTCTCCAACGGCGGCGGCGTGTACCTCGCCACCGACGAGCGGACCGGTCGCCGGGTGGTGCTGAAGGAGGCGCGCCCGCACGCGGGCGTGGACGGGCGCGGCGTGGACGCCGTCACGCGGCTGCGGCACGAGCACGCGGTGCTGCGGGAGCTGGCGCACACCGGGGTGGTGCCGGAGGTGCACGACCTCCTGGTGGTGTGGGAGCACCACTTCCTGGTGGAGGAGCACGTGGACGGGGCGCCGCTGGGCCGCGCGATGCTGCTGCGCAACCCCCTGGTGACCCCGGACCCGGACGAGGCCGCGGTGGTCGGGTTCACGGCGTGGGCCGCGGACGTGCTGGACCGGGTGGAGGAGGCCCTGCGCGCGGTGCACCGGGCCGGGGTGGTCCTCGGGGACCTGCACCCGCACAACGTGATGGTGCGGCCGGACGGGCGCATCACGTTCCTGGACCTGGAGGCCGCGAGCCGGGTGGCGGACGAGGAGCGGACCCCGCTGGGCGCGCCCGGCTACGTCGCGCCCGACGGGCGGCGGGGCGTGGACGTGGACCTCTACGCGCTGGCCTGCCTGCGCCTGAACGCGTTCCTGCCGCTGTCGTTCCTGCTGCCGCTGCACCCGGCGAAGGCGGGGGCGCTGGTCGGGATCGCGGCCCGGAGGTTCGGCCTGCCGGCGGAGCACGCGGCCCGGACCCTCGCGGTGCTGCGCGACCGGCGGCCCCCGGACGGCGGCGACCGGCTCCGCCCCGCGCCGCGCGTCACCGAGCTGGCCCGCCTGGTCGAGGCGGGCGAGGTCGACTGGCCCCGGCTGCGGGGCTCGATCAGCGCCGCCGTCCTCGCCGCCGCCACGCCCGACCGCCCCGACCGGCTGTTCCCCGGCGACATCGAGCAGTTCGACTCCAACTCCCTCGGGCTCGCGCACGGGGCCGCCGGCGTGCTGCTCGCCCTGGCCCACGGCGGCGCGGGCCGCTTCCCCGAGCACGAGCGGTGGCTGGTCGACGCGGTGCGGCACGGGCACCACAACGGGCACGTCGGCTTCTACGACGGGCTGCACGGCGTCGCCTACGCCCTGGCCGAGCTGGGCCTGCCCGACGAGGCGCTGGACGTGCTGGACCGGGCGCTGCCCGTGCGCCCCGACGACCTGCCGCACGACCTGTTCGCGGGCCTGGCGGGCATCGGCCTGAACCTGCTGCACTTCGCCGGCCTGACCGGCGACCGGGAGCTGACCGCGACGGCCGTCGAGCTGGGCGGGCGGGTCGCCGAGCACGTGACCCGCGCCGGGGAACCGGACCGCGCGGCCAAGGCCGGCCTGGTGCACGGCTCGTCCGGACAGGCGCTGCTGTTCCTCGCGCTGCACCGGGCGACCGGCGACCGGGGTTTCCTGGAGGTGGCCGAGACGGCGCTGCACCGCGACCTCGACCGGTGCGTGACCCGGTCCGACGGCACCGTGCAGGTGGACGAGGGCCGGCGGGTCATGCCGTACGTCGCGGACGGGAGCCTGGGGATCGGCCTGGTGCTGCGCGAGTTCCCCGGCCACCGCGACCACCCCCGGTTCGCCGACGCGCTGCCGCGCATCCGCCGGGCCGCCGAGTGCGAGTTCGTGATCGGCTCGGGCCTGTTCAACGGCCGGGCCGGCTTCATCGCGTTCCTGTCCGACGCCGACGACGGCAGCCCGCGCGAGCGCACCGAGGCGGTCCTGGCCCGGCACGTGCGCAACCTCGCGTGGCACATATGCCCGTACGGGGACGAGGTCGCCTTCCCCGGCGACCAGCTGCTGCGGCTGTCCACCGACCTGGCCACCGGGTCGGCCGGCGTCCTGGCGGCGCTGGCCGGCGCACTGGACGGCCGGGGGCGGCTGCTGCCGTTCCTGGGCAGGACCAAAACCCCGGTGGCACAACAACGGATCGAGGAGGCAGTGCCGTGACCCACATCCTGGCCTTGCAGGTGTTGGACGGGAGCGCCGAGCACGACGCCGCGCCGTTCGGCGCGGACAGCCACGTGCCGATCCCGAGCACGCCGAGCGTGATGATGTGCGGCGACAGCACGATCAGCCTGCTGTTGTGCCCCACCGGGTTCTGACCCGGGTCCTGAACCCGGGTCTGGACCCGGCGGGGAAGCGGCCCTCCCGGTCCACCGCCCCCTGGACGGCGGACCGGGAGACCGGGGGTCAGATCGTGAAAGCGGGGGTCTGGAGTTCGGGGAATTCGGTGATGACGCCGTCGGGCCATTCGACGTAACCGATCGCGGCCGTCAGGTAGCTCGCCCGGATGTAGGGGGACACGGAGGAGACCGTGTTGACCTGGATCGTGGAGGTGTCGTAGTCGGTCACGAGGTTCACCACCGCGTTGTTGCGGATGACGCCGACGAAGATCTCCAGCTGGGGCATGACGTGGGAGCAGTTCAGCCACCCCGCGCCCTGGACGCCGCCGCCCGAGCCGCCGTACCAGCGGAGGGGGTTGCTCACCGTCAGCGTGCAGGACCAGGCGCCCCGGGTGATGGTGTTGACGGCCTGCGCGGAGACGTCCGGGGCCGAGAGCCGCACGGCCGACTTGGTGACGACCGACCGCGGCCCGTCGGTCCCCGCCTGCGCGACCGGACCGAGCACCACCACCGCCGAAGCCGCCAGCACGAACGCGGCCACCTTCGCCAGGAGGGCAGCCGGTCTCCGCTCAAGGATTCTTCCCATGGATTTCCTCACCATTCCTGATCCGCCGATGGAGAACCGAGCGCCAACACTATGGACGGGCCGGTTCCCGGTAAATGCGGCGATCGAGTGCCGACCGTTCGGTTGGCGACCAGAAGGAAAGAACGGATCATCCGTACGTCACGCCACCAGATGCCGATGCACGGAAAGAACTGCCCCGGCCCGATCAGGATGAAATTTTCCAACCGGTGTTCGCGGGAACACCACGGCGGTGAAGTCCTCGACAAGCACGCGTTCGCCGAGAAGCACGCCGCACCGGACCACCTCGTGCCTGTCCGCAGATCGAGTGCCGCCGCACCCGGCCCGGGTCTGCGCACCCCGAACCGCGTCAGCCCGACCGCACCCGAGCGGCGTGCCCGCATCGCCGTCAACCAGCTTGTCCGGATCACCGCACTCCCGCAGCCGCCGGGCGCGATCCGGTCACGTCACCGGCCAGTCGCTACCCGACGGCACCACACCGCACCCGTCCTGGTCACCTGCAACGGTGAAGCCCTTCCCGGAAGTGCCGCCCCGGAGGCGGGGTCGATCCGGGCGTCTTACGTTGACGGAGAACGCGAAAGGGATGAAGCGACCGCAAGGAAAGCGCCCCACCTGATTCCGGCACCGCCCGCCCGCGCGGGTGGCAGTGACAACGCCACGCAGTTCAGGCGGTGCCACCCCGGACGACCACGGAGCGGCTCCATGTCGAAGACCTGTCCGACGCCCGATCGCCCGCTGCGAGGAAGGCTGTCCTCCGACAAGGCCGAGTACTCCATCGACGAAGTGGTGGAGCTGACCTACTCGACCACCTTCCCCTCCGAGAAGAACTGGGTGGCGCTGTACCGGCACCCGGACAAAGGTCCGACCGACCAGGGCAAGAGCCCGGCGCCCAGCCTGTGGAAGTACGCGCCCGGGAACAGCGGTGTGGTGGCGTTCTGGGATCACGACCTGCTCGCCGAGGGGACGTACCTGGCCTACTTCCTGCACGACAACGGTTATGCCTGGCTGGCTCCACCCATCCTGTTCACCATCGGCACGACCGCGGTGCGCGGGGTGGAGTTCCTCGCCCCCCGGTTCTCACTGCGCAACGCCCGAGCCGGGGTGGGCTACTCGACCACCGTTTCGGCTACTGCCGCCACCCCGCGCCTCTCCCCGGTCACCTATGCGCTGGCCCGGGGCTCGGAGTGGGTCGAACTGTCCACCGACGGCGAGATCACCGGGTGCCCGAGGGACGAGCACGTCGGCACCACGGTGCTGGAGGTGACGGCGTCCGACGGGGAGGGCACGGCCACCGCGGAGGTCTCGATCACCGTGAGGGCGCGCGAGGCGCACCTCGTCGACGAATTGGTGGTCGCAACCTGGAACCAGTGGTACGGCGGCCGGGAGGTCAACGGCCACCACGCCAAGGAGCTGCGGTTCCTCCTGGAGTCCGGTGTGGACGTCGTCGGCATCCAGGAGTCGTACGGCGACGGCGCGGTCCGGCTCGCGCGGGCCCTCGGTTGGCACCACGTGCAGACCTCTTACGACCTCGGGATCGTCAGCAAGTACCCCATCGTCGAGGAGTACCGGGTGTGCGCCGGTGAGCCGTCCGCCTCACCGGACGAGGACGAGGCGGGCAAATCCGGTCCGAACCGTCCCTTGGCGATCGGGGCGCGCATCGCCGTGGGAGGTCCGCACCAGCGGGACGTGCTGCTGTGGACCACTCACCTCTGGTACACCCCCTACGGCCCCCACCTGGCCTGTCATGACGGCAGGACCTGCGAGGACATCCTGAGCGGCGAGAACAGGAGGCGGATGGAGGCCGAGCAGATCGCCATGGTGCTGGCGGACCGGATCACCCGACTGGACGGCACGGATGACGTCGTGGTGATGACGGGTGACTACAACGCGCCGTCGCACCTCGACTGGACCGGGGCCGCCTCGGGGGCGCACTGCGGCTACTCCGTCGAGTGGCCCTCCACGCGAGCCATGGAGGCGGTGGGCCTGCGCGACACCTACCGCGAGGTCCACCCCGACCCGATCGCCGACCCCGGTGTCACGTGGTCGCCGGTCAAGAAGAGGGATGAGTACGACCCGCGCAAGAAGGAACCCCAGGACCGCATCGACTTCATCCACGTGGCTGGGCGGGTGACCGTCGTGGAATCGATCACTTACGTGGAAGGAACCCCGCGGCCCTACATCAAGGACAAGCGGTACCACGTCGACAACGAGTGGACCTCCGACCACGCGGCCGTCATCACCAGGCTGGCCTGGTTGCCCCGTTGACCCGGTGGTCGACCCGAATTAAAACGGACGGCTTTTCAAGATCGCCAACGCCGTGTCGCCCACCGAAGGACGACAAACCCGCACTCGTGATATCCCTTCACATCCGACCGAGATCCAACTGCACACGAATGTCACACAACGTTACGTTTGGGCAACCGAACAGGTTTTTCCCTTTACCGCTCGGGTGTTCCGGCTCCACTTAGGTTGCAACGCCCTGCTGCCCGTGAAACCTTCGAATGGCGAACGGTGAGATCACTTCAAGCCGTTCCCCGAAGAAGTCCACGAGATGTACGGAGAAGCCTGTGCGCAAGTCTTTCTTTGCCCTATTGACCCTGTTGATGATGGGCGTCCTGTCACCTGTCGGTGCCGTCGCGGAGGCGGACGGGAGCAGGATCGTCGATTTGCTGGAACACCAACCGAACATCAAGGAGGACGCGACCTGGCGAGACTGTCCGGACGATTCGGTCTGCTTCTTCACGAAGACACAGTTCGTCGGCACGCTCGTCTACTACCAGAGTCCGCGCTACCACACGTGCGGCAACATCCCCCGCCGACCGGCCTACTCCGTCATCAACAACACGAACATGAAGTGGACGGTCTACAAGGAACTGGACTGCAAGGGATCCGATTACGACATCCTCGGAGCCGGCCAGGCCAAGGACATCAACTACGGAGCCAATTCCTGGAAGTAGCCCCCTGCTGTTGATACGCGATTTTCGTACCACAAGCAACGCCCTGTGGGCGACTTGCCAACGATGGCCAGTCGCCCACAGGGCCACTCCCCTACTCGGATGTGGAACATGAACAGATCAAGGAACTTCACCCTCGTCTCCGCGATGGCCGCGGCCCTCATCGCATCCTCACCGGAGAACGCGATAGCCGTCGACCATCCACACGGTGCCGTGGATCCATCAAGCGCACACCACCAAGAAGATTACGTCATAGTGGAGGAAGCATCGGAGGCGAGTTGCCCCGACGACGCCGCATGTTTTTACAGCGAGTCACAATTCGATGGCACACTGGTGTACTACTGGAATCCCGTGGTCAACGGCTGCAAAACACTTCCGCTCCGCGCGGTGAAGTCCGTTATCAACACCACGAATGTGCCGTTGAGGATCCATCCCAAAAAATACTGCCGAGGCAGGGAGGTAGGCGCGACACCGGGACAGGCGAGGGACATCCCCGTTTCGCGATCGTGGCAGTGAGGTGATCTCACCGGCGGTGGTTCAAGTGGTGAAGCCGTGACGACGTTCGAGGCGGGGCAGGCAGCCCGTCGGCTGCCCACCCCGCCTCCTCGGACCACCCGCGTCCGGCATTCCTCATCCCACCGCGCACCGCGGGGACCGGCGCCCGAACTCAGTTCACCGGGATGATCGTCGGCACGATCATCGGCCGCCGGCGGTAGGTCTCGGCCACCCAGCGGCCCACCACGCGCCGCACGGCCTGGGCGATCCGGTGCGAGTCCGTGATGCCCTCCGCCTCGGTCCGCGACAGCTCCATCTCCACCAGCGAGACCGCCTGGTCCAGCGCCTTCGGGTCGTCGGAGAACCCGCGCCCGGACACCGTCGGCGGCGCGACGGCGCGGCCGGTGGAGGAGTCCACCGCCACCGTGATCGCGATGAACCCGCCCTCGCCCAGCACCAGCCGGTCGGACAGGGTCGACTCGCCCACGTCACCGACCGACAGCCCGTCGACGTACACGTTGCCCACCTCGACCCGGCCGGAGATCGCCGCCTTGCCGTCGACCAGGTCGACCACCACGCCGTCCTCCGCGATGACGACCCGCTCCTCCACCACGCCCGTGGCCACGGCCAGCGCCGCGTTCGCGCGCAGGTGCCGCCACTCGCCGTGCACCGGCATCACGTTCGACGGGCGCACCGCGTTGTAGAGGAACAGCAGCTCGCCGGCCGGCGAGTGGCCGGAGACGTGCACCTTGGCGTTGCCCTGGTGCACGACCGTGGCCCCCAGCCGGGACAGGCCGTTGACCACGCCGAACACCGCGTTCTCGTTGCCCGGGATCAGCGACGAGGCCAGCACGATCGTGTCGCCGGCCTTGATCGAGATCTGCCGGTGCTCGCCGCGCGCCATGCGCGACAGCGCGGACAGCGGCTCGCCCTGCGAGCCCGTGGACACGAACAGCACCTGGTCCTCGGGCAGGTCCATGGCCTCGTTGAGGTCGACGAACAGCCCGTCCGGCACGTGCAGGAAGCCCAGTTCGGCCGCGATGCCCATGTTGCGCACCATGGACCGGCCGACCAGCGCCACCCGCCGCCCGTACTGCCCGGCCACGTCCAGCACCTGCTGCACGCGGTGCACGTGGGAGGCGAAGCACGCCACGATCACCCGCTGGTTGGCGCGGCGGATGACGTTCTCCAGCACCGGGCCGATCTCGCGCTCCGGCGCCACGAACCCGGGCACCTCGGCGTTGGTCGAGTCCACCAGGAACAGGTCGACGCCCTCGTCGCCCAGCCGCGAGAAGCCGGCCAGGTCGGTGAGCCGACCGTCCAGGGGCAACTGGTCGAGCTTGATGTCCCCGGTGTGCAGCACCAGCCCGGCGGAGGTGCGGATGGCGACCGCCACCGCGTCCGGGATGGAGTGGTTGACCGCGAAGAACTCCAGCTCGTACGGGCCGAACGCGCGCCGCTCGCCGTCGCTGATCTCGACCAGGCGGGGCGTCTGCCGGTGCTCCTTGCACTTGGCCGCGAGCAGCGCCAGCGTGAACCGGGACCCCACCACGGGGACGTCCGGGCGCAGCTTGAGCAGGAACGGCACCGCGCCGATGTGGTCCTCGTGCCCGTGGGTCAGGACCAGCGCCTCGATGTCCTCCAGCCGGTCCTCGATCGCCCGGAAGTCGGGCAGGATCAGGTCCACGCCGGGTTGGTCGTCCTCGGGGAAGAGCACACCGCAGTCCACGACGAGCAGCCGGCCGGCGTGCTCGAACACGGTCATGTTGCGGCCGACCTCGCCGATGCCGCCCAGTGCGACGACGCGCAGACCTCCGTCGGGCAGTGCGGGCGGGGGTGAGCTCGGGTTGATCACGCGTTGACTCCCAGTTCGGCCTCGACGGCCTCGATGTCCTCGTCCGATGCGGGCAGCAGGGGCAGCCTCGGGCTACCCACGTCGAGGCCGCGCAACCTCAGCGCGGCCTTGGCGTAGGTGACCCCGGGCATCCGGTTGAACGGGCGCAGCAGCGCCAGCAGGTCGTGGTGGATCGAGGCGGCGCGCTTCACGTCGCCCGCCTCGAACGCGTCGATCAGGTCGCGCAGCCGGTCGCCGGCGAAGTGCGAGATGACGCTGACGACGCCCACCGCGCCCACCGCCAGCCACGGCAGGTTCAGCGGGTCGTCGCCGGAGTAGTAGGCCAGGTCCGTGCCGGCGATGACCCTGCTGCCCGCCGGCAGGTCGCCCTTGGCGTCCTTGACCGCGACCACGCGCGGGTGCTCGGCCAGCCGGAACAGGGTGTCGACCTCGATGGGGACGACCGAGCGCGGCGGGATGTCGTAGAGCATCACCGGCAGGTCGACCGCGTCGGCCACGGTGGTGAAGTGCGCGAGCAGGCCCTCCTGCGTCGGCCGCGAGTAGTACGGCGTGACCAGCAGCAGGCCGTGCGCGCCCGCGTCCTGCGCCTGCCGGGACAGGCGGATGCTGTGCGCGGTGTCGTAGGTGCCGGTGCCGGCCACCACGGTGGCGCGGTCGCCGACCGCCTCGACCACGGCGCGGACCAGGTCGGCCTTCTCCGCGTCGCCGGTGGTCGGGCTCTCGCCGGTGGTGCCGTTGACCACGAGGCCGTCGCTGCCGGAGCCGATCAGGTGCTCGGCCAACTGCTGGGCCTTGTCGAGGTCCACCGCCCCCTGGGCGTCGAACGGGGTGACCATGGCGGTGAGCACGCGACCGAACGGGCGGCCGGGCGAGGCGGTAGGACTGGCGGTCATATGTGGAAATCTACCGCGTCACCCTCGGCAACCTGCGACTACACACCCCGGTCGAGGTCCCGGACCAGGCGGACGTCCGACTCCGCCCCGTCGTACTCCACGCGCGCGGCGTCGCGGCCGAAGGCGTGCATCAGCAGTTCCGTGACCTGGCCGGTCAGCACCACGGGGTTCGCGCCCGGCTTCGCCGTGGTCGATCGACCGTCCGGGCGACGCAGCACCACCCCGACGGGTGATTTCCGGTAGGCGAGCCGCGCCATGCCGGCCAGTCGTCGCCACAGCACGTCGTCACGCACTGGATCGGGTGAACGCGGTTCCCAGTCCGGTCGGGCCCGACGCACGTCCTCGTGGTGCACGAAGTACTCCACCGCGTTGGCCAGGTCGCCCGCCAGGGACACCGGGGACAGCCGGGACGGAGTGCGCACCAGGTCGACCAGCTCGGGCCACGGCTTGGCCGCGTAGGAGTCCTGGACGCGCTGCGTGTGCCCGGCCAGCGGCTTGAACAGCACGCCGACCGCCGCGTCCGGGCGGCGTTCGCGCAGCACCAGGTGCGCGGCCAGGTCGCGGGCGCGCCACCCCTCGCACAGCGTGGGCGCGTCGGGCCCCACCTGTTCGAACAGTTCGGTCAGCAACCTGCGTTCGTCGTCCGCGACACCCATGCCGCTCAACCTACCTACTCGACGGACACCTGGTCGGTCAGCTCCGTCCGGTCCTTGTTCCACAGCACGCAGCCGACCTCGCGGGTGCCCTCGTCGGACTTGTTCGGGTCCTCGCGCCACTCGCCCCGCGTCGGCACGAGGGCGGCGTAGGCGAGCCGGTCCTCCTTGCCCTCAAGCGGCACCACGTCGGAGACGAAGTGGAGGGTGCAGAAGTCCTCGGCGTAGTCGCGCAGCCAGTCCTGGCCCGGGTAGGCGCGCTTGCCCGAGGAGCCGAACGGGCTGCCGGAGGCGAAGAACTCGACCCGGTGGTCCTTCTCGCAGTCCGCGTAGTTGACCGTGGTGTTGGGCTCCAGGTGGTTGTCGCCGCACCGGCTGCTGCTGACCTTGAGCTGGCTCGACGACATCGAGCCGCCGGGGCCGAAGAAGATCGTCGGGGCCATGGCGGCGGGTGGGGAGTCGGTGAAGATCCAGCGGCCCAGGAACACGCCCGCGACCAGCAGCGCGACCGACGCGAGCACGCCGCCGGTGATCAGCGCGGGCTTGAGCCAGGGCTTCTTCGGCCGCGTGACCTGCGTGTACCGGGCGGTGTGCGGCGGTGCGCCGAAGCCGGTCGGCGGGGTGGGCTGGGCGACGGCCCGTTCGAGCATGGCGCGGGCCTGCGGGCCGGTGAGCCGGGCGTTCGGGTCGGGCATCAGCAGGCCGGTGATCACCGCGCCGAGCGCGCCGTGGGCCCGGGTCAGGCGCGGCGGCTCGTTCATGATCGCGTGGAGGGTGGAGGCGGTGGACGACCGCTCGTAGGGGCTCACGCCCTCCACCGCGTAGGCCAGGGTGGCGCCCAGCGCCCACAGGTCGGAGGCCGGTGACGCCTCGTGGCCGTGGATGCGCTCCGGCGACATGTAGGCGGGCGAGCCGATGAGGCTGCCGCTGGTGGTCAGGCGCGGGTCGTCGACGGCCTGGGCGATGCCGAAGTCGGTGAGCTTGACCCGGCCGTTGCCGGTGACCATGAGGTTGCCCGGCTTGACGTCGCGGTGCACGACGCCCGCCTGGTGGGCGGATTCGAGGGCGGTCAGCGCCTGGACCGCCATGGAGGTCACCCGGTCCGGTGGCATCGGGCCGTGCCTGCCGATGAGCTCGGACAGCGTGGCGGCCTCGACCAGCTCCATCACGATGTAGGTCATGCCGCCCTCGACCACCACGTCGAACACGGTGACCACGGCGGGGTCGTTGAGCCGGCCCGCGGTGCGCGCCTCGCGGAGCACCCGCTCCTCCAGCACCCGGCGCTCCTCGTGCGCGATGCCGTCGGGGAGGTGCAGCTCCTTGATCGCGACCTGGCGGCCGATCACGGTGTCCTGGGCGCGCCAGACCACGCCCATGCCGCCGCGCCCCAGCTCGGCGAGCAGGGTGTAGCGCCCCGCGATGACGCGCGGCTGCACGCTCTGTGGACTGTTCAACGCGACTCCTCGACACCGGCCCCGGATCGGGCGGAACGGTAACTCAGACCGCGAGCCACCCGATCCGGTTTCACGGTTTCGTGACCTCGTGCCCCGAGTTGCGCAGCGCCTGCACGGCCCGACCGAGGTCGGTGGCCTTCACCAGCAGGTGGTCGGTGTCGTACGTGGACAGTGCGAAGAGGCTCACACCGGCCGCGGCCAGCTCGCCGGACAGCGCGGCCATGATGCCGGTGAGGGTGAACTCCAGCGGGCCCCGAACGGTCAGCAGGCGCCAGCCGGGCTGCGTCGTGGCCCCGGTGCCGGTGCCGGCGTCGGCGCTCGGGGCGTGGTCGCTCGGGCACACGATCGACAGCTCGTCGGGGGTGCGGGTGATGCTGACCAGACCGGGGAGGTCGAGCAGGCCGGCCGGGACGGGCGCGTCCGCGGGCAGCCGGGAGATCGTGTACTCGCCCGGCCGCACGTCGACGACGAGCCGCCTCATCCTTCGGTGACCAGCGGGCTGGAGGCGACCTCGGTGCCGTCGGGCAGGGTCGAGATCGCGAAGTCCGCGAACGCGTTGGCCGCCGCCTTCTGGAGCTGGCGCAGGCACTCCACGGCGAGGGCGCGGATCTCCACGTCCGCGTGCTCGGTGGCGCGCATGGCGATGAAGTGGCGCCAGGCGCGGTAGTTGCCGGTGACCACGATGCGGGTCTCGGTGGCGTTGGGCAGGATCGCGCGGGCGGCCTGGCGGGCCTGCTTGCGGCGCAGGGTGGCGCTCGGGGCGTCCTGGAACTTGGTTTCGAGGCCCTTGAGCAGGTCGTTGTAGGCGTCGACGCTCGCCTGGGCGGCCTTCAGGAACAGCTCGTGCAGCTCGGGGTCGTTCGCGATGACGTCCGGCTCGACCATGGCGGCGTCGCGCTCGGGGACGTAGCGCTGGGAGAGCTGGCTGTAGGAGAAGTGGCGGTGCCGGATCAGCTCGTGGGTGAGCGAGCGGGAGATGCCGGTCAGGTAGAAGCTGACCGAGCCGTGCTCCAGCACGGACAGGTGGCCGACCTCCAGGATGTGCTCCAGGTAGCCCGCGTTGGTGGCCGTGGCCGGGTTGGGCTTGCCCCAGGACTGGTAGCAGGCGCGGCCCGCGAACTCCGCGAGCGCCTCGCCGCCGTCGGCGTCGGTGGACCACGGGACGTCCGCCGGGGGGAAGAACTCCGTCTTCGCGATCAACTGCACCTTCGGCGACGCGGTCTGAGCCATGCCCGAACCCTAACCGACCTCGTCCCGGGCCTTGAGCGTCCCCGCTGACATCACCGACGACAGCAAGCTTGACACCACTTTCCTTGACAGGTGTCACCGATGGCGTCATGGTGGTGTCATGGATCTGTCGCCGTACATCGCAGCACTGCGCGAGGACCTCGCCACCGCCGCCTCCGCCGGGGACGACAGCACCCGGCGCACCGCCGCCCTGCTGTCCGCCGCGCTGGAGCCGGCCGCCCGGTTGGCCCTCATGAACGCCCTGTCCGACCTGGCCGCCGAGGTCACCGCCGCCCTGGACGGGACGGTGGTGGACGTGCGGCTCGACGGTCGTGACGTGCAGGTGGTCGTCACCGGCGCCCCCGGGCACGCCCCGGAGCCGGAGCCGGAACCGCAGGAGGTCCCCCGGCCCACCGCCGGTGACGCCACGCGCATCACCCTGCGCCTGCTCGACGAGCTGAAGTCCAAGGCGGAGCAGGCCGCGGCGGCGCAGGGCATGTCGCTGAACACTTTCGTGGCCCAGGCCGTGCAGGGGGCGGTCGGCGGGCGGCGCGGTCACCACAAGGGGTGGTCGGCGTCGTCGTCGCATTCTTCGAAGGACCCGCAGGGCGGCTCGTCGTCGCGCGTGCGCGGTTGGGTACAGGGCTGAGGGGGAGGACCGTGGAGTCCGACGTGGTGCGGCAACAGGGGTTCGACGCCGAGGGCGTGGTGGAGATCGACGTGGCGCTGCCGGCCGGCCGGGTGCGGGTGCACCTGGTGGACGAGCCGGGCGTGCACGTGGAGGTCCGGCAGGAGGAGGCGCCGGGCGAGTCCTGGACGGCGGGCTTGTCCAACCTGCTGACCTGGGTGAACGACCAGTTCGGGGATCGGGCGCAGCCGGCCGGTCCGGGTGAGGCGGTGCGCGACGCGCGGGTGGAGTTCGCGGACGGCAGGCTCACCGTGCGCTCGTCCCAAGCGCTGCCGCTGCGCGCGGCGCCGATCGGCGTGGTCGTGCGGGCGCCGCACGGGTCGCACGTGAGGGCCAAGCTGGGCTCGGCGGACCTGACGGTCCTCGGGTCCGCGGGCAGGCTGGAGATCCGGACCGACAGCGGCGACGTGACCGCGGACCAGGTCGGGGCACGCGCCAAGGTGGACTCGCGGGCCGGCAAGGTGCGGCTGGGTCCGGTGCTGGGCGGGCTGAACGTGAAGACCGGCAGCGGCGACATCGAGGTGTCGTCGATCGGCGGGAACGCGGTCCTCTACACCGGCACCGGCCACGTGTGGCTGGGCGCGGTCGAGGACGACGTGCAGGTGCGCACGGGCAGCGGTGACGTGACGGTCGCGGACGCGGCCTCCGGTCGGCTCCAGATGGGCACCGGGTCGGGCGACGTGCGCGTGGGCGTTCGCCCGGGGGTGGCGGCGGAGGTCGACCTGGCGTCCACCTCGGGGACGGCGCGGTCGGAGCTGGAGGTGTCGGCCACGCCGCCGGAGCAGGGGCCGAACCTCTTCATCACCGGCCGGACCGGCACCGGCACCGCCCTGGTGACCACGGCGACGACGGCTTAGGCGGGACGCGGTTCAGGCGGGCACGGCGGGGCTGGCGGCCGCGCTTTCAGGAGTAGCGCTGCCGCCGGCCGGTCTCCGGGCCGTAGTCGCCGTGCAGGCGTTCGGACCGGGTGAACTCGAAGGCCAGGTCGTCGGCCAGTTCGAGGACGGTGCCCCGGCCCTCCAGCCGGAACACCAGCTCCGGCGGCAGCGCGGTCTCGCCGTGCCGGGCACCGATGAGCTGGCCGCAGACGGCGCCGGTGGCGGCGGTGCCGCCGGGGTGGGTGACGGCGATCGACAGCGCGTCGAGCACGTCCTGCGGGCCCGGGGCGGTGAGTGCGGCGCAGACCGCGATGGCGAGCGCCTCCTCGGCCACGCGGCCGGTGCCCAGCGCCCCTGCGGCTACCGCGTTCGCCGCGTTCGCCGCGTTCGCCGCGTTCGCCGCGTTCGCCGCGTTCGCCGCGTTCGCCACGTGCGCCATGTGCGCCATGTGCGCCGGGCCTGCCGGGCCTGCCGGGCCCGCTGCGACCGCCGCGCCTGCCATGCCGACCGCGCCCGCCGCGCCTGCCGGGCCCGCTGCGCCTGCCGTGGCTGCCGAGCCCGCTGTGCCTGGCGTGCCCGGCATGCCCGGCCGGGTGCCGCGAGCGAGTGCCCTGGCCCGGTGCAGCGCGGCGGTGGTCTCCTCATGACCCTCGTGGCCGGCGAGCAGGTCCAGCGCGGCGTCCAGGGCTTCGTCCAGGTCCGCACCTCCCACCAACCGGTGGACGATCGACCCCAGCGCCCCCGCCGCGAGCCGGGCCGTGGGGTGGCCGTGGGTGTACCCGGCGACGTCGGCCGCGGAGGTGAAGAACCAGTGGTCCGGTGCGCCGTCCGGTGGCAGCAGGCCGAGCGGGGCGACCCTCGTGACGGCCCCGCTGCCCTTGGAGCCGTTGTCCGCCCGGTGGCCGTAGCGCGGGCCGGTGCGGCGGTTGGCGGTCAGGGCGGCCGGGGTGGTGCGGCCCGGGTCTCGTCGTTGGTGCAGCCACGGTTGCCGGCCCAGCGGTCCGACCGCGTCGGGGGCCGGTTCGGGTCGCAGCTGGGTGTCCAGCCAGTGGTCGTACGCCTCGTGGACGACCGCGACGGTGAGGCCGATCCCCCGGTCGCGGCGGATGCCCGCGCGGATCAGGCCCTGCGCGGTGAACAGCGCCAGCTGGGTGTCGGCGGTGACGGAGCCCGGCGGGAGCGGGCCGTCGGTCGGGTAGTCCCGGACGCCGCCCGTGGCGCGTGCGGCCAGGACGCGGTCGGCGGACCACCGCTCCACGGGCGCGCCGAGCGCGTTGCCGACGGCGCCGCCCAGCAGGCAGCCCCGCACGCTCGACCGGTACCGCTCCGCTGCCGCCCGCGCCGTGGTCACCGGCGCGATGCCACGGCCCTGCCCGGGTGGGGAACCCCGTGGTGGAAAGGCGGCACGGGGCGGGGAGCAGGACCGGGGTGGCCAGGGCCACCGCCGCTGAACCGCCACCGGGCTCCCCCGGGCCACGAGGTCGGGGCCACGCCCGACCCGGAGGCGTGCCGGAAGCCCAGGACCGAAAGCCCAAGACCACCACCGGCGTCGCGGCCGGTCACCTCCCGGAGCGCAGCCCCGCCACCAGCAGTTCCACCACCGCCTCGAACACCATCTCGATCGCCGGGTCCGACCAGTCCCCCGCGTGCGCCGGGTCGTGGAAGCGGGCCGTGGCGCTGAAGACCGCCCTGGCCGCCAACCGGGGGTCGCGCGCGGTGAAGTCGCCCGATGCCACACCGTCGGTGATGATCCCGGTCAGGTCGTCGACCATCCCGGCGATGTGGAGGGCGACCACGGAGCTGCTCTCCCCCACCAGCACGGTGAAGGTCGCGAACAGCTCCGGGTCGACCAGCGCCTTCCGGCGCTTCGCGTCGAACAGCTCCGCCAGCCACGAGTGCAGGCGCCGGGGAGGGGGCTCGCGGGAGGTCGCGATCTCCGACAGGCCCGCGTGCGCGCGGTCGAGCCACCGCTGGGTGACCGCCTCGCGCAACGCGGCCTTGGTCGGGAAGTGCCGGTAGACGGAGCCGTGGCTCACGCCCAGGGCGCGGGCCACGTCCACGACCGTCGCCTTGGCCGGGCCGTAGCGGCGCAGGACGTCCTCCGTCGCGCTGAGGATGGTCTCTGCGGTCAGGGCGTCCGCCACGGTGGTGCTCCTTGCCGATCGCGGGTGGTGCGTCGAATTGTGCGCGATCACCTCTCGCTGTCGAGGTGGGCCATCTGGAGCGCCGCGTAGCGGTCGCCCGCCGCCGCGCCCTCGGGGACGGCCGACTCGATGGCCGCCAGGTCGGCGTCGGTCAGGGTCACCTCCAGCGCGCCCAGCGCCTCGGTCAGGCGGTCGCGGCGGCGGGCGCCGACGAGGGGGACGATGTCCTCGCCCCGGGACAGGACCCAGGCGATGGCCAGCTGGGCGACCGAGACGCCCTTGTCGGCGGCGATTCCGCGCAGGGACTCGACCAGGGACAGGTTGTGGTCCAGGTTCTCGCCCTGGAAGCGCGGGGACACCGCCCGGAAGTCCTTGGTCTCGCGCGACGCCGTCCAGTGGCCCGAGATCAGCCCGCGCGACAGCACGCCGTAGGCGGTGACGGCGATGCCCAGTTCGCGGGCGGTCGGCAGGATGTCCTTCTCGATGCCCCGCGTGATCAGGGCGTACTCGATCTGGAGGTCCGCGATCGGGTGCACGGCGTGGGCGCGGCGCAGGGTCTCCGAGCCCACCTCGGACAGCCCGATGTGCCGCACGTGGCCCTTCCGGACCTCCTCGGCGATGGCGCCCACGGTCTCCTCGATCGGCACGGCCGGGTCGAGGCGGGCCGGGCGGTAGACGTCGACGTGGTCGGTGCCCAGCCTGCGCAGCGTGTAGGCCAGGAAGTTGCCCACCGCCTCGGGCCGCGCGTCGTTGCCGCGCCAGCCGCCGTCCGCGTCGCGGAGCGCGCCGAACTTGACGCTGATCAGCACGTCGTCCCGGTTGCGGTCGCGCAGGGCCTGGTTGATCAGCAGCTCGTTGTGCCCCATGCCGTAGAAGTCGCCGGTGTCGAGCAGGTTCACGCCCGCGTCGATCGCCGCGTGGATGGTGGCGATGCTCTCGGCCTCGTCCGCCGGGCCGTACAGGTCGGACATGCCCATGCAGCCCAGGCCCAGCGCGGAGACGGCGGGACCGGACGTGCCCAGGTGGCGTTGGGGGATGGCAGTCATGGAACAAGTATCACCCGACAGCTGACAGATATCAATATTTGTCACCCGATCGGTGTCAGCGCGCCACCGCCGCCAGCGTCGGCGCCAGGTCGCCGCGCGGAGCCACGTCCACGCGCTCCAGCCCCAACCAGTCCGCCATCGCCCGCAGCTCGCCGGCCAGCTCGACGGCCACCCGCGCGACGTCCGCCCCCGGCTCCGCGTACGCGGCCTGCACCCGCAGCACCCCCGCCGCCCGGTCCGCCTTCAGGTCCACCCGCCCCACCAGCCGCCCGTCCAGCAGGAACGGGAACACGTAGTAGCCGTGCACGCGCTTGGCCGCCGGCACGTAGATCTCGATCCGGTAGAAGAAGCCGAAGATCCGCTCGGTGCGGGCGCGCTCCCAGATCAGCGGGTCGAACGGGCACAGCAGCGCCCGCCCCACGACCTGCCGGGGCACGCGCGCCGCCACGTGCCGGTACGCGGGCGCCGGCCACCCCCGCACCGCCACCGGCTCCAGCACCCCCGCCTCCACCAGCTCCGACACGGCCTGCCGGCTGCGCTCGGGCGCGAGCCGGTAGTAGTCGCGCAGGTCCGGCTCGGTCGCCACGCCCAGCGCCGTCGCCGCGCGGGCCACCAGCTCGCGCGCGCCCTCCTCCGGCGACACCCGCCGGGCCAGCACCTCGGCCGGCAGCACGCGCTCGGTCAGGTCGTAGAGCCGCTCGAAGCCGCGCCGCGACCCCGTGGTCAGCACGCCCTCCCCGAACAGGTACTCGCAGACCTGCTTGACCTCGGACCAGTTCCAGCCCCAGTGGTCCCTGCGCCGCGCCACGCCGCCCGCCAGCGCCTTCTCGATCGCGCCCGCCCCGATCGGCCCCAGCTCCCCCACCACCGCGAGGATGTCCTCGACCAGCCGGGGCGAGGAGGCGGCGAGCGCGGTGGTCCCCTTCCACCACCCCTGGCGCTTGGCACCGGACCGGAACAGCGGCCAGTCCTCCACCGGCACCAGGCTCGCCTCGTGCGCCCAGTACTCCACCAGCATCCGGGGCCGCCGCGCGCTGTGCGCCCACGCCGCCTCGTCGACCAGCGCGGGCGAGTACGGGCCGAGCCTGCTGAACACCGGCGCGTAGTGCGCCCGCACGGCCACGTTGACCGAGTCCAGCTGCAACAACCGCACCCGCGACAGCACCTTCGCCAGGTGCCGCCGGGTGGGCTCACCGGTCGGTCGCGGATCGGCGAAACCCTGCGCGCCCAACGCGATCCGGCGGGCGACGTCTGCGCTCATCGTCTGCACCACCGGATGCTCCCACCCGGGTACGACATCCCGATCACGCCCGGCGCCGCAGCCCCGCGGGCTCCCGGTCCCCGTCCCGCCGGCGGGACGCGCCGGCCCGCTCCGCCCGCACCACCAGCACCACCGCCAGCACCACCAGCAGCCCGCCGACCACCTGGAACACCCCCACCCGCTCGTCGGCCAGCCACACCCCCAGCACCACCGCGATCACCGGGTTCACGTACGCGTAGGTCGCCACGGTCGACAGCGGCAGCTGCCCCAGCACGTACACGTAGGAGCTGAACGCCAGCAGCGACCCGAACACCACCAGGTACCCCCACGCCGCCCACGACGACGCGGTCACCTCGCCGATCGACAGCCGCTCCCCCGCCAGCAGCCCGGCCACCGCCAGCGCCGCCCCACCGGCCAGCATCTCCACCGCCGACAGCGCGAACGGGTTCGCGGGCCCGGTCAGCCGCCCGCTCAGGAACGACCCGAACGCCCAGCCGAACGCCGCCAGCAGCACCACCCACGGCCCCCACCAGGACGACTGGCCCACGTCGTCCAGCAGCAGCACCGCCAGGCCCGCCAACCCGACCAGCACGCCCGCGTACGTCACCGCCGGCGGCCGGTCGCCGGCGAACCGCCGCATCAGCACCACGTACAGCGGCACGGACGCCACCAGCAGCGCGGCCAGCCCCGACGCCACGGACTGCTCGGCCAGCACCACCAACCCGTTGCCCCACGCGGGCAGCAGCAGGCCCAGCAGCACGCCCGTGCCGAACTGCCGCGGCGTCATCCGCATCCCGCCGCGCCAGGCGACCAGCAGCGCCAGCACGCCACCCGCGAGGAGGAACCTCGACCCGGCCGACAACAGCGGCGGCATCGACTCGATGGTGAACTTGATGGCCACGTAGGTGGAACCCCACACGACATAGACGACGCCCAACGCTGCCCAACGCACGTGCAGACGCTGTCACGCGGACCCCCTCGGGATCACGCGGATTTCGGTCTTCGTGCCGCGGCACCCCGGCGACGTGCCCGGACGGCCCGGAACGGGCCCCCACTAGGGTGATCGCATGGCCGACGTGTCCGTGCGCACCGCGACCCCCGACGACGTCGCGGAGATCGCCCGCATCCACCGGGACACCTGGCGGACCGCCTACCGGGACCTGCTGCCCGAGGAGGTCCTGGCCGGCATCGACGTGGCCGAGACCGCGGGGGCGTGGGCGGGGGTGGTGGCCAACGGCCAGGTGCTGGTGGCCGCCGAGGGCCGCTGGCTGGTCGGGTTCTGCGTGGCCGGCCCGGCACCCGCGGCGGAGGTCGCCCGCGCGGACGGCTCGCTGCCCGCGGACGCGGACACCACGGCGCTGGTCAGCGTGCTGGTGGAACCGCGCTGGGGACGGCGCGGGCACGGCGGCCGGCTGCTCGCCGCGGCGGCCGAGCGGCTGCGGGAGGCCGGGGCCGGCCGGGGGATCGCCTGGGTGCCCGAGGCGGACCGGAGCTCGGTCGGCTTCTACGGCCGGGCGGGGTGGGACCCCGACGGCACGGTGCGCACCCTGGACGCCGGTGGGCGACCGTTGCGCGAAATTCGGGTTTCCGGGGGGTTGACCCCACCCCCGCCGGGCTGATCCGTTGGTAGCCTCGGCCTGGTGCTGGGGTGGTTGTGCCTGACGTTCGGCGTGGCGTTCGGCTCCTCGGTGCTGCCGCTGGTCAGCATCGAGTTATTCGTGATCGGCCTGGTGACCCAGCAGCCGCACATCTCGTGGTGGTGGATCGGGCTCGCGGTCGCCGTGGGCCAGGTGCTGGGGAAGATGCTCTACTTCCTGGCCGCGCGGGGCTCGCTGCGGCTGCCCGCGTTCTTCAGGCGCGAGGGCAGGCCCGAACGGCCGCTGTCACCGTGGCGGCAGCGGTGGCGGGTGCGGCTGGAGTGGGTGCGGGAGCGCTGTCACCGGCACCCGCACTGGATGTTCGGCACGCACGCGGTCAGCTCGGTGGTCGGCCTGCCGCCGTTCATGTTCACCACCGTGCTGGCGGGGCTCGCCGGCATGTCCTCCTGGCTGTTCGTCTCCACCGGCGTGGTCGGCCGGTTCGCCAGGTTCAGCGTGCTGGCGGCGTCGCCCGCGGCGCTCGCGGGCTGGTGGGTGCACTGACCCCGCGCCGGTGGCGCTCCAGGCGCTGCTCGGGCAGCTTCAGGCCGTAGTGCTCGTACAGGTCGGCCTGCTCGGTGTCGGACAGGTCCGACCCGTCGACCCGGGGCGCGTCGTCGACCTCGTACCGCTCGACCGGCACCACGAGCCCGCGGTCCCGGACCTGACCGCCCCGCAGGGGGACGAGGGTGGTGCCGCCCGCACCGCGCACGGCGGCCCACTGCGGGCGGCCGTCGGCCAGCCACAGCTCCGCGACGGGACCGATGGGGCACCCGTTCCGGTCCAGGACGTCGAAGTCGTAGAGGCGTTCCACAGCTGATCGATCCATGCCACCGCGTCTACCCGGCAGCCGGCCGACATCACGCGGAACCACACGTTCGTGTGGTGGGAGAACGGGCTCAGGCGAGGGTCAGGGCGGTGCTCAGCGCGGTGAGGACCACCAGGAGGGCAACGGTCAGCCTCAGGTTCAGACAGGTCTTGGCCACGCCCTCCACGATACGGAGAGTCACCATCGAATCAAAGGCGAAGTAACGCAAAATCCGAATGAACCGCATCTCACCCGGGTGGCTCACACCGGATTCGTCGGCACCTGGAAAAGCTCGATGGCCTTCCGCATGGTCTCCCTGGCCCGACCGCGGTCACCCGCCAGGTCGTACGCCTGGGCCAGCCGGAACCACGACCGCCAGTCACCCGGCCGCTCCTCCGCCTCGGCCCGCCGCAGCTCGAACCACGCGTCGGCGGCCTCCCGCTCCACCCGGCCGGACGGGCGGCGCGGCAGCTCGGAGGTGTCGGGCAGCCCGCCCTCCGCCGCGAGCTGCCGCGCCATCCGCTCCGCGGTGAAGCCGAACCGCAGGTTGGCCCACAGGATCCACACGCCGATCAGCGGCAGCACCAGCACGCCGACGCCCAGGCCGATCCCGACCGGGTCCCCGGTGCCCAGCAGCAGCACCGCCCGACCGCCGAGCAGCACGAAGTACACCGCCAGCGCGGCGGCGATCAGGAACGCGGCGGTCCGGGCGGTGATCCTCACGGCAGCCGGGACCTCACAGGTCCAGGTACGCGTCGAGCCCGACCGACAGGCCGGGGTGCCCCGCGATCGACCGCACCGCCAGCAGCACGCCCGGCATGAACGACGTGCGGTCCAGCGAGTCGTGCCGCAGCGTCAGCGTCTCGCCCTCCGTGCCGAACACGACCTCCTGGTGCGCGATCAGCCCGGACAGCCGCAGCGAGTGCACCCGCACGTCGCCCACCAGCGCGCCGCGCGCGCCGGGCTCCTCCTGCGCCGTCGCGTCCGGCATCGGGCCGAGCCCGGCGGCCTCCCGGGCCCGGGAGATCAGCCGGGCGGTGTGCGCGGCCGTGCCCGAGGGCGCGTCCAGCTTGCGCGGGTGGTGCAGCTCGATGACCTCGGCCGACTCGTAGTACCGCGCGGCCAGCTCGGCGAACCGCATGGACAGCACCGCGCCGATGGCGAAGTTCGGCGCGACCAGCACGCCCAGCCCCGGCTTCGGCTCGAGCCACCCGGCGACCTCGGCCAGCCGCCCCGCGTCGAACCCCGAGGTGCCCACCACCGCGTGGATGTCGTTGTCCACGCAGAACCGGATGTTGTCCATCACCACGTCGGGGCTGGTGAAGTCCACCACGACCCGGGCGCCCGCGTCGGCCAGGTCCGACAACCGGTCCCCGGCGTCGACCGCCGCGACGACCTCCAGGTCCGGCGCGGCCCCGACCGCCCGGACCACCTCCGCGCCCATCCGGCCGCGGGCGCCGATCACGCCGACGCGGAGGGGTTCGCCCGAAGACCCGCTCGCGGGGTCGAGCGAAGACCCCGAAGACCCGCTCGCGGGGTCGAGCGAAGACCCCGAAGACCCGCTCGCGGGGTCGAGCGGCGGCTGAGCAGTCAAGAGATCACCTCGTGCACCTGGGACGGCAGATCGTCGGCGGAATCGTAAGGCCCGACCACGGCGGCGGCGACGGGGCGCCGCAGCAGCTCGCGCGCCAGGTCCGCCACGTCCTGCGCGGTGACCGCGTCGATGCGGGCCAGGGTCTGCTCGACCGACAGGTGGTCGCCGTAGTTCAGCTCGCCCTTGCCGATGCGCGACATGCGCGAGCTGGTGTCCTCCAGGCCCAGCACGAGCCCGCCGCGCAGCTGGCCCCGGCCCCGGGCCACCTCGGCGTCCGACAGGCCCTCGCTCGCCACCGCGGCCAGCACGTCGCGCACCACGCCCGCCACGTCGCCGAGCCGGTCGGGCTGGCAGCCCGCGTACACCGACAGCGTGCCCGCGTCCGCGTAGAGGCCCACCGACGAGTACACCTGGTAGGCCAGGCCGCGCCGCTCCCGCACCTCCTGGAACAGCCGGGAGCTCATCCCGCCGCCCAGCGCGGCGTTGAGCACGTTCAGCGCGAACCGGCGCTCGTCGTGCCGGTCCAGCGCCCGCACGCCCAGCATGAGGTGCGCCTGCTCGGTGTCGTCGCTGTGCAGCACCAGCTTGCGCGACGCCGGGATGCGGGCCCGGCCCGCGCGCGGCGCGACCGGCGTGCCGACCCGGTCCAGCCGGGCGCCGAGCTGCTTGCGCACCAGGCGCAGCACCTGCGCGTGGTCGACGTTGCCCGCCACCGCGAGCACCATCCGCGGCAGCGCGTAGCGCCGCTTGTAGAAGCCGAACAGCGCGTCGCGCTCCATCGCCCCGATGGACTGCTCGGTGCCCAGCACCGGGCGGCCCAGCACGTGCTCGCCCAGCAGGGCGTCGAGGAACGCGTCGTGCAGCAGGTCCTCGGGGTCGTCGTCGCGCATGGCGATCTCCTCGAGCACCACACCGCGCTCGGTCTCGAAGTCGCGCGGCTCGCACAGCGCCTCGAAGACCACGTCGCACACCAGGTCCACGGCCAGCGGCAGGTCCTCGTCCAGGACGTGCGCGTAGTAGCAGGTGTGCTCCTTGGCGGTGAACGCGTTCAGCTCGCCGCCCACCGCGTCGATCTCCTCCGCGATGGCCGCCGCCGTGCGGTTCGCGGTGCCCTTGAACAGCAGGTGCTCCAGGTAGTGGGCGGCGCCCGCCACCTCGGCGCGCTCGTCGCGCGACCCGACCTGCACCCACAGGCCCACCGACGCCGACCGGACCCCCGGCACGCGCTCGGTGATCACCCGCAGCCCGGAGGGCAGCAGGGTGCGGCGCACGGTCGCACCGGCGTCGCCGCGCTCCAGGCTCACCGTGGTGCCCGGCTTCTGGAGGTGCCCGGGACGCCTCCCGAGCGGACGGCCGCGGGTGCTCGGAGCACCCGCGGCCGTCCCGTCGACGCTCGTCGTCACTGGGCGGGAGCCTCCGCCGGAGCGGCGTCCTGCGCGGGGTTGTCGGCCTGGGGCGCGTCGGCCTTGGCGGCGTCCGCGTCCTCGTTGACCAGCACCAGGCTGATCTTGCCGCGCTGGTCGATGTCCGCGATCTCCACGCGGAGCTTGTCGCCGACCTTGACGACGTCCTCGACCTTGTTGATGCGCTTGCCGTTGCCCAGCTTGGAGATGTGGATCAGGCCGTCCTTGCCCGGCAGCAGGGACACGAACGCGCCGAACGCCGCGGTCTTGACCACGGTGCCCAGGAAGCGCTCGCCCACCTTCGGCAGCTGCGGGTTCGCGATGGCGTTGATCATGTCGATCGCGGCCTCGGCGGACGGGCCGTCGGCCGCGCCCACGTAGATCGTGCCGTCGTCCTCGATGGAGATGTCGGCGCCGGTCTGCTCGGTGATCGAGTTGATCATCTTGCCCTTCGGGCCGATGACCTCGCCGATCTTGTCGGTCGGGATCTTCACCGAGGTCACGCGCGGCGCGAACGGGCTCATCTCGTCCGGGCGGTCGATGGCCTCGGCCATGACCTCCAGGATGGTCAGGCGCGCGTCGCGGGCCTGGTCCAGGGCGCCGGCCAGCACGTCGGACGGGATGCCGTCGAGCTTGGTGTCCAGCTGGAGCGCGGTGACGAACTCCTTGGTACCGGCGACCTTGAAGTCCATGTCGCCGAACGCGTCCTCGGCGCCCAGGATGTCGGTCAGCGCCACGTACTCGGTCTTGCCGTCGACCTCGTCGGAGACCAGGCCCATGGCGATGCCCGACACCGGCGCCTTCAGCGGCACGCCCGCGTTGAGCAGCGACATCGTGGACGCGCAGACCGAGCCCATCGAGGTCGAGCCGTTCGAGCTCAGCGCCTCGGAGACCTGGCGGATCGCGTACGGGAACTCGTCGCGCTTGGGCAGCACGGGCACCAGGGCCCGCTCGGCCAGCGCGCCGTGGCCGATCTCGCGGCGCTTGGGCGAGCCCACGCGGCCGGTCTCGCCGGTGGAGAACGGCGGGAAGTTGTAGTGGTGCAGGTAGCGCTTGTGCGTCTCCGGGGACAGCGAGTCGATCTGCTGCTCCATGCGCAGCATGTTCAGCGTGGTGACGCCCAGGATCTGGGTCTCGCCGCGCTCGAACAGCGCCGAGCCGTGCGCCCGCGGGATCAGCTCGACCTCGGCGGACAGCGAGCGGATCTCGGTCAGGCCGCGGCCGTCGATGCGCACCTTGTCGCGCAGGATGCGCTGGCGGACCAGCTTCTTGGTCAGCGAGCGGAACGCCGCGCCGACCTCCTTCTCCCGGCCCTCGAACTGCTCGGCCAGCTTCTCCAGCACCGACGCCTTGATCTCGTCGATGCGGCCCTCGCGCTCCTGCTTGCCCGCGATGGTCATCGCCTGGGACAGCTCGCCCGCGGCGGCCTGCTCGACGGCCTCGAAGGCGTCGGACTGGTAGGCCGGGAAGGTCGGGAAGTCGCCGGTGGCCTTCGCGGCCACCCGCGCCAGCTCGGCCTGCGCGTCGCACAGCGCCTTGATGAACGGCTTGGACGCCTCCAGGCCGGCGGCCACGACCTCCTCGGTCGGGGCCTGCGCGCCCTCGGCGAGCAGGTCGGTGACCTGCTCGGTGGCCTCGGCCTCGACCATCATGATCGCGACGTCGTCACCGACCACGCGGCCGGCGACGACCATGTCGAACACGGCCTTCTCCAGCTGCTCGTGGGTCGGGAACGCCACCCACTGGCCCTCGATCAGCGCCACCCGGACGCCGCCGATGGGGCCGGAGAACGGCAGGCCCGCCAGCTGCGTGGACGCGGACGCGGCGTTGATCGCCACCACGTCGTACAGGTCCTGCGGGTTCAGGCTCATCACCGTGATGACGACCTGGATCTCGTTGCGCAGACCGTCCACGAAGGACGGGCGCAGCGGCCGGTCGATCAGGCGGCAGGTCAGGATCGCGTCGGTCGACGGGCGACCCTCGCGGCGGAAGAACGAGCCGGGGATGCGGCCCGCGGCGTACATCCGCTCCTCGACGTCCACCGTGAGGGGGAAGAAGTCGAAGTGCTCCTTCGGCTGCTTCGAGGCCGTGGTGGCCGACAGCAGCATGGTCTCGTCGTCCAGGTGGGCGACGACGCTGCCGGCGGCCTGGCGGGCCAGGCGGCCCGTCTCGAAGCGGATGGTGCGGGTGCCGAACCGACCGTTGTCGATCAGGGCTGAAGTCTCGTGGACCTCGGTGTCCGTCATGTGTGGAACTCCTCGTCATGCATGGGGGCCGCAGCGCCAGGGCGCGGGTCGCGGTCCGGACGAGGCCGGTCTTCGATCGAAGTCCCCTGGTCTCACCGCCAGGGGGCCACTACCGAGGACCGGCGGACTGTCGTCCCGATGCGCCGCGCGTACGTCCCTCGTGAATTGTTTTTGCTTAAGCCGAAGGGGGAGTGATCGTCGTGATCACTCCCCCCCGGCGCGTCTCACCTGCGCAGACCGAGTCGACCGATCAGGTCGCGGTAGCGCTGGATGTCCACCTTCTGCAGGTAGTTGAGCAGCCGGCGGCGACGGCCGACCAGCAGCAGCAGACCACGACGCGAGTGGTGGTCGTGCTTGTGCTTCTTCAGGTGCTCGGTCAGGTCGGCGATGCGCTTGCTCAGCAGCGCGACCTGGGCCTCGGCGGAACCGGTGTCCGTGTCGTGGACGCCGTACTCGGCGAGGATGGTCTTCTTCTCCTGGGTGGTCAGTGCCACGTTCCCGCTACTCCTAGCTGTTGTTTTCCGTTCCGCGAGGCCCCGCCTGCACGGGGTAGTCGGTGCCGGCCGCCGCGGACCGCAGCCGAACCCAACTGTCGAGGCTACCAGCAGTGGCGAACGACTACCCGTTCGGCGTGGTCAAGGGCACCCGGTCGAGGACCACGTAGTCCGCGCCGGGGCGGCTCAGCACCAGCGCCACCTCCGCGGCGGTCCACTCCCGACCGACGAAGTCCACCCGCGGCAGCGGCGCGCCGCGGGCGACCGTCAGATGTGGACGCCAGTCGGCCGGCACGCCCGCCGCGGCCCGGCCCAGCCCGTCCAGCGGCCCGGCCACCCCGATCCACAGCACCCCGGCGGCGTCGCCCCGGGAGAAGTGACCGCTGCCGCGCAGGGACAGCACGGGCGCGGTCACCCCCGCCAGGCCGGCCAGCTGGTCGGCGGGCTCGGCGGGCTCGGCGTCGCCGAAGAAGCCGACCGTGACGTGCCAGCGGGCCGGGTCGGTCCAGCGCAGCCGGGGGTGGGCCCGCCGGACCGGGCGCAGGGCCCCGTGCAGCTCGGCGACCACGTCCTCGGGCGGGAACAGGGCGGTGAAGAGGGTCACCGGTCGCGGGCCGGTTCCTTCGCCACCCGGCGCAGCAGCTCGGCCAGGCCCGGGAAGTCCTCGCCCAGCACGTCGGCCGCCTGGGACAGCTCGCGGCGGTCCGCGACGGTGCGCAGGTACGGGAACACGACGGCCTCGGCGTCGGCGACGTTGACCGGCAGCGAGTCGCGGCTCACCGTCGGCTTGGAGTCGCGGACCTCGTCGAGTGCCCGCTGGAGCGCCTCGGGCGCGCCGGTCGCCACGTCCGGGGTCAGGACCTTGCGCTCCAGCATGATCATCCGGGCGAGCACGGAGGGGTTGCCGATCTTGGCGCGCCGACCGCTCATCACCTGGCTCAACATGGGGGCGCTGATGCCCAGGACGTCGGCGAGCTGGGCCTGCGAGACGCTGAAGGCGACCACCAACCGGCGCACCCGGTCACCCAGGGGTTCCCCGTACCACTCGCGCTGCAGCGCGAGGTTGCGCTGGACGATCTTGTGGTCCTCCACCGGCGCCCTCTCCTAGCCCGCTCGACGTCACCGGCATCTTGCCAGCTCGGTGGGCCCGGCAAGTGCGGATCCACTCACGTGGCCCACCCGGTCACGCGCCGTCCCCGGCCGACAGCAGCGCGCGGGTGTCGGCCACGTCGCGGTGCATCTGCTCCAGCAGCGCCTCGACCGTGTCGTACTTCTCCATGCCGCGCAGGCGGTGCGCGAAGTCCAGCGCCACGCGCCGGCCGTAGAAGTCCTCGTCCACGTCGAGCACGAACGCCTCGACCCGCCGCTCCCGGCCGGAGAAGGTCGGGTTCGTGCCCACGCTCACCGCCGCTTTCAGGCGCCGGCCGTCGCCGTCGACGAACCAGCAGGCGTACACGCCGTCCGCGGGCACGGCGGCGAAGCGGGCGGTGGACAGGTTGGCGGTGGGGAAGCCCAGGTCCTTGCCCCGGCCGTCGCCGCGCACCACGATGCCCTCCAGCCGGTGCGGGCGGCCCAGCGCGTGGGCGGCCGCGGCCACGTCGCCCGCGTCGATGCAGGCCCGGATGTAGGTCGACGAGTACGTGACGCCGTCGTCGGTCACCAGGTCGGCCCCCTCCGTCACGAAACCGAACCGCGTGCCCAGCTCCCGCAGCAGCTCCACGGTGCCCGCGGCCCGGTGGCCGAAGGTGAAGTTCTCGCCCACCACCACGGCCGCCGCGTGCAGCCGGTCGACCAGCACCTCGTGGGCGAACTCGTCGGCGGGCATCCGGGACAGCTCGGGGGTGAAGGGGATCACGCAGAACACGTCCACGCCCAGGCCCTCGACCAGCTCGGCGCGGCGGTGCAGGCCGGTGAGCTGGGCGGGGTGGCTGCCGGGGCGGACCACCTCGGCCGGGTGCGGGTCGAAGGTGATCAGCACGCTGGGCACCCGCTTCTCGGCGGCCAGGCCGACGGCTCGGCCGATCAGCGCCTGGTGCCCCCGGTGCACCCCGTCGAACACGCCGATGGTCACGACGCAGCGGCCCCAGCCGCCCGGTCGGTGGTCCAGCCCTCGCCAGCGTTGCACGCGGGCAAGCCTAGATGGGCCGGTCGGACCACCGTCGGTCGCGTGCGCCGACCCGCGGTCCCGCCCTCACCGGTTCGGGTTGACGTCCCGGCCCGCCTGGTAGACCGTGCCGCCGTCGCGGGCGATCGCGGTCTGGTCGACCGTCGTGGGCGAGTTGACCGTGACCGAGCCGAGGTCGCCCGCCTGCACCACGCCGCCGTGCACGGTGCCGCTGACGCTGTTGTGCACTTCGGCCCGGGGCCGGGCCGGCGCGGGGCCCCCGGCCGGCCGGGGGCCGTCCTGCACGCGCATCGCCACGACCACGCCCAGCGCGGTGAGCAGCACGACCGCCACCCAGGCCACCGGGTTCGCGCTCAAGTCCGTGGCCACGTTGATCGCCACACCGGTGGCCGAGGCCACCACACCGGCCGCGGCCGGCCAGACCCATCTCGCCATGCCGTCCACGGTAGGCCCGGTCGGCGCGGTCGACCACCACCAACGGGGGACACCGGCGTGGCGCTCAGCCGGCGGGCGTGAGCACCACCAGGGGCTTGGTGACCGAGCCCTCGTCCTTGGCCAGCGCCACCACGTGCCCGTCCGGCCCGAACACGCCGTAGGTGCCGGTCAGCCCGCCCGCGGGCAGGCGCTGACCGTGCGAGAGGGCCACCGCCTCGCGCGGCGCGATCTCGCGGCGGGGGAACGCGGTCGCCACGGCGGCGTCCAGGTCCAGGGACAGGCCGGGCGACTCCTCCAGCCCCTCCAGCGTCCGCGCCACGCGCAGGTCGAACGGGCCGACGCGGGTGCGGCGCAGGTTGGCCAGGTGGCCGCCCACGCCCAGGGCGGCGCCCAGGTCGCGGGCCAGCGCCCGCACGTAGGTGCCGGACGAGCACTCGATCATCACGTCCAGCTCGGTCGTGGCGCCCTCGCGCCGGATCGACAGCACGTCGAACCGGTGCACGGTCACCGGCCGCGCCGGCAGCTCCACGACCTCCCCGTCGCGCACCCGCGCGTAGGCCCGCTTGCCGTCGACCTTGATCGCGCTCACCGCGCTGGGCACCTGCTGGATCGGGCCGGTCAGCACCGCCACGCCCGCGCGGACCGCGTCCTCGGGCACGTCCGCGGCGTCGGCGGTGGAGACCACCTCGCCCTCGGCGTCGTCGGTGGTCGTGCTCGCGCCCAGGCGGATGGTCGACAGGTACGCCTTGCTGTCCAGCGCCAGGTGGCCCAGCAGCTTCGTGGCCCGCTCGATGCCGAGCACCAGCACGCCGGTGGCCATCGGGTCGAGCGTGCCCGCGTGCCCGACCTTCCTGGTGCCGAGGATGCGGCGGACCCTGGCCACCACGTCGTGGGAGGTCATGCCGGCGGGCTTGTCGACCACGACGAGGCCGGGCGGAACGGGGGTGCGAGAAGAGGGTGCGGACACGACCGAGCATCTTAGGCGTCGGCCAGCACGTCCCAGCGCCGGCGACGCACCTCCACGGGCACGGCCTCGCCGCGCTCCAGCGCGGCCAGCACCGCGCCGCGCGCCCGGCGCCACCACACCACCGTGCGCCACACGCCGAGCAGCAGCACGACCGCCACCGACAGGAACGCGACCCGGTAGGACTGCGGCGCGGTCAGGACCGGCTCGACGACGTCCAGCAGGACGCCCACCACCAGCGCGGTGACGGTGATCGCGGCGAACCCGCCGACGTTGGCCACGCCCGTGGCCGTGCTCACCCGGTGCAGCGGGTTGTAGTCGCGCACCAGGGCGAACGCCACGCCGGACACCGGGTTGCCCAGCGCCAGCACGCCGAACAGCGCGTACAGCGCCGGCGCCGGCAGCACCCCGCCCGGCCACCCCAGCAGCACCGCCCAGCAGACCACGGCCAGGGCCAGGTAGCCGGCGACGATCGGCATCCGCCACACCGGGTGCCTGCTGATCACCGCGCCCATCACCGGCCCGGCGACCACGGCCACCAGCACCAGCGTGCTGAGCACCGCCGACGCCGCCGGCCACGACATGCCCTGCGCCTCGACCAGGTAGGGGAAGCCCCACAGCAGGCTGAGCAGCGCGGGCGTGAACATCGAGGTGAAGTGAACCCAGAAGCCCAGGCGCGTGCTGGGCTCCCGCCAGGCCGCCGCGACCCGCGTGCCCACCGCGCGCAGCGGCACCGGCTCGGCTACCGGCTGCGGCACGCCCTCGGGCACCTCGCGCACCCGCCAGGCGACCACGCCCGCGTACGCGGCGGTCGCGACGCCCGCGACCAGGAAGGTGGCCGTCCAGCCGGCGTGCTGGAGCAGCAGGGTCAGCGGCACCGTGGCCACGAGGTTGCCCGCGCCGCCGAGCGCGGCCGACAGCGTCATCACCACGGCGTACCGGCGCGGCGGGAAGTGGGCGGCGGCCAGGCGCAGCACGCTGATCCACGTCATGGCGTCGCCGACGCCCAGCACGGCGCGGGCGGCCAGGCCCAGCGGGTAGGAGTCGGCGAGCGCGAAGAGGGTCTGGCCGGCGCCCATGAGCAG
The DNA here is from genome assembly GCF_047689505.1 of Saccharothrix sp. BKS2. NCBI lineage: Bacteria > Bacillati > Actinomycetota > Actinomycetes > Pseudonocardiales > Pseudonocardiaceae > Saccharothrix > Saccharothrix sp. BKS2. Next base: position 343,544 of record NZ_JAUQOL010000008.1, read on the forward strand.
CGCGGCGGCGGTGAGCACGCGGCGCGGGCCGAAGCGGTCCACCAGCAGGCCGGTGGGGATCTGCATGAGCGCGTACAGGCCGATCTGGAGCACGGTGAACGTGCCGAGGGCGGCGGGTCCGACGGAGAAGCGGTCACCGGCCTCCAGGCCGGCGACGCCCAGCGAGGTCCGGTGGAACAGGGCGGCGACGTAGACGGCGACGGCGGTGGACCAGATCAGCCACGCTTGCTTGGTGGCGCGATCGACCGGCAAGGCGGAGCTCCTCGACTCGGTGCGGTGGCATCCCCAGTATCGAGAAACACTTGCCTATTGTTAACAATTCCGCGCCGTGCCGCTCACCACACCGGGCCACTCACCACACCGGCACCCCCTGGTCACCCGGCCCCCACCCGGGCCCACTCCCCCGACCGCGTCCGCGCGAGCAGCAGCACCAGGCGCAGGAACATGAACGCCGTCAACCCGCTCCAGATGCCGACCAGGCCCCAGCCGAACGCGTGCGACGCCCAGATCAGCGGCAGGAAGCCGATCCCGGCCGCCGCCAGCGTCGCGGTGCGCAGGAACCGCGCGTCGCCCGCACCCAACAGCACGCCGTCCAGGGCGAACACCACCCCGGCGACCGGTTGGAGCGCGACGAAGAACCACCAGGCGTGCGGGATCTCGTCGAGCACGGCCCGGTCGGTGGTGAACACCAGCGGCAGCGGCCCGGACAGCGCCGCGAAGACGGCCCCGAGGAAGACCCCGAAGACCAGGCCGTAGCCGGTGACCTGCCAGGCGAACCGGCGGGCCTGCTCGCGCCGGCCCGCGCCCAGCGCCGCGCCGACGATCGACTGGGCGGCGATGGCCAGCGAGTCCAGCAGGAGCGCCAGGAACGTCCACAGCTGGAGCACGACCTGGTGCGCGCCGACCGCGCCGATCGACGTCCTGGCCGCCACCGACGCGGCCGACAGGAAGCACGCCTGGAACGCCAGGCTGCGCAGCACCAGGTCGCGCCCCAGCCCCAGCTGCGCCCGCATCCGCGGCCAGTCCGGCGCCAGCCCCACGCCCTCGGCCCGCAGCGCCCTGCCGAACAGGCCCGCCGACAGCACCTGCGCGACCACGTTGGCGACCGCCGAACCCTCCAGCCCCCACCCCGCGACGTGCACCAGGAGCGGGCACAGCACCGCCGAGATCCCGTTGCCCACCAGCACGTAGCGCAGCGGCCGGGTGGTGTCCTGCACACCGCGCATCCACCCGTTGCCGGCCATCGTGACCAGCACGAACGGCGCGCCGAACAGGGCGATGCGCAGCCAGGCCACCGCGTTGTCGGCCACCTCGCCGGGCCCCGCCAGCAGCCGCGCCGCCGGCCCCGCCAGCAACTGGCCGAGCACGATCACCAGCGCGCCCACCGCCAGCGCGAGCCAGGTGGCCTGCACCCCCTCCTCGACGGCCTCCCGACGCCGGCCGGCCCCGAACAACCGGGCGGCCCGAGCCGTGGTCCCGTAGGACAGGAACGTCAGCTGGGTGGCCACCTGCGTGAACAGCACGCCGCCCAGCGCCAGCCCGGCCAGCGCCACCGCCCCGTAGTGCCCCACCACCGCCGTGTCCACCAACACGTACAGCGGCTCCGCCGCCAGCACCACCAGCGCCGGCGCCGCCAACCCGACCACCCGCCGAGCCGGCACCCTCTCCACCACTTGCCCCCCCCGCGCGAGTCGTACGTTCAGACCCGGCGTGTCGTACGTCCAGACCGCGCGAGTCGTACGTTCAGGCCCACCGTGTCGTACCTCCAGGACCCCCGAGTTCAACACTCAGGACAGCCGACAGGTCCGAGGAACCCAAGAAACCCTCACATCTGGGTACCCGAACACTGAATTCGGGGGTCCTGGACGTACGACTCGCGAGGTCTGGAGGTACGACTCGCGGGTTAGTGGGGGTGGTTCAGGGTGGTGCGCAGGTTGGTCAGGACCTCGTCGGCCGTGCCGGTGGCGGTGAAGCCGGCGGCCAGGCGGTGGCCGCCGCCGCCGAGGAGGCGGGCCACCCGGCTCACGTCGACGCGGGAGACGGCGCGCAGGGAGACCGACCAGTGGGAGGGGCGCAGCTCCTTCAGGACGGCCGCCACCTCGGCCTCGGCCGTGGTGCGCACCAGGTCGACCACGCTCTCCACCTCCTCCGGGCGCAGGCCGGCGGCGTCCTCCAGGGTCACCACCGCGTGCACCAGGCCCAGGCCGCCGGCGACGTCGCGCTCCAGGCGCGCCCGGTCCAGCACCCTGGCCAGCATCGCCAGGTACCCGAACGGGTGAGAGTCCATCAGGGGACGCGCGACGGCCTCCGCGTCCACCCCGGCCGCCAGCAGGCGGGCGGCCACCTCGTGCGTGGCCGCCGAGGCGTGCCGGAACGAGCGGGTGTCGGTCACCAGGCCCGCGTAGATGCACCGGGCCACCGGCTCGTCCAGCTCCACGCCCAGCTCGTCCAGCAGCCGCAGCACGACCAGCGCCGTCGCCTCGGCCCGGTCGTCGACCACGTTCACGTGCCCGAACCGCGGGTTCGACACGTGGTGGTCCAGCACCACCACCACACCGGCGGTGGACACCCGGTCGCCCAGCGGCCCGAGCCGACCGACGCTGCCCGCGTCCAGCGCCACCAGCACGGGCGGCGCGGCGGGCACCTCGGCCGCCGGCACCAGCAGCCCGGCCACGTCCAGCTCCCGCAACGTCTCCGGCACCTCGTCCGGCGCGCCGAACGACACCCGCACCACGGCCCCGCGCCGGTGCAGGACCAGCCCGAGGGCCAGCGCGCTGCCCAACGCGTCCGCGTCGGGGTTCACGTGCGCCAGCAGCGTGACGTCGGTGGCGGTGGACAGGACGCGAACGGCCGCCGACAGGTCGGCGGCCAGGTCGGCGGCGGGAGCGCTCAGGTCGTTGGACACACCCGGAACGCTAGTCCGCGTCCTCGTCCTCGCGCGGCGGCTTGTACGGGTCGGCCTCGCCCGCGGGTTCGGCCTTCGACGCGATGCGCGCCACCTCGGCGTCCGCCTCCCGCGCCCGCGCCAGCAGCTCGTCCATCCGCCGCGCCTCGTCGGGCACGGTGTCGGTCACGAACGTCAGGGTCGGCGTGAACCGCACCCCGGTCTGCTGGCCGACCATGGTGCGCAGCACGCCCTTGGCCTTCTCCAGCGCCGCCGCCGCGCCCGCGAGGTCGGGTTCGGCGTCCAGCTTCTCCCCGAGGACGGTGTAGTAGACCGTCGCGTCGTGCAGGTCACCGGTCACCCTGGTGTCGGTGATGGTCACCCGGGCCAGCCTCGGGTCCTTCACCTCGTGCTCCAGGGCGGAGGCCACGATTTGCGAGATCCGCTTGGACAGCTTGCGAGCCCGTGCCTGGTCGGCCACGGCGCTCCCCTCCTCTTCCTACTCGTCCTCCGGCCCGACCAACCTGTGGCGGGCGGAGAGCAGCTCCAGTTCGGGGCGTCCGGCCACGAGTCGCTCGCAGGCGACCAGGACGTCCCTGACATGCTCGGCGTCCGCCGCGACGACCGCCACTCCGATCAACGCGCGGCGGTGGAGGTCCAGGTGGCCCGCCTCGGCCACGGACACCTCGAACTTGCGCCGCAGCTCCGCCACCACGGGCTTCACCACGGACCGCTTCTGCTTGAGCGAGTGGACGTCACCGAGCAGCACGTCCAGCTCAAGGGCACCGACGAACAAGGCTGATGATCACCATTGGGTGCTCAGGGGGCGGGGCCGCCCACCGGGACGGCCCCGCACCACTACCTGAAGACGATCAGGCGCGCGGCTTCTCGCGCATCTCGAACGTCTCGATGACGTCGCCGACCTTGAGGTCGGCGTAGTTGCCGAGCGTCAGACCGCACTCGTAGCCCTCGCGGACCTCGGTCGCGTCGTCCTTGAACCGCTTGAGCGAGCTGACCGGCAGGTTCTCCTGCACGACGTTGTTGTCGCGCAGCAGGCGGGCCCGCGCGTTGCGGCGGATCTCGCCCGACAGGACGATACAACCGGCGATCGTGCCGACCTTGGAGGACTTGAAGACCTCGCGGATCTCCGCGCGGCCCAGCTGGACCTCCTCGTACTCCGGCTTGAGCATGCCCTTGAGGGCCTGCTCGATCTCGTCGATCGCCTGGTAGATCACCGTGTAGTAGCGGACGTCCACGCCCTCGCGGTTCGCCAGCTCGGTCGCCTTGCCCTCGGCCCGGACGTTGAAGCCCAGGACGATCGCGGAACCGGCGACGGCGAGGTTGATGTCGCCCTCGGTGATGCCACCGACGCCCCGGTGGATGACCCGCAGCTCGACGTCGTCGCCGACCTCGATCTTCATCAGGGCGTCTTCCAGGGCCTCGACGGTGCCCGAGTTGTCACCCTTGATGATCAGCGTGAGCTGGCTGGTCTCCTTCAGCGCGGCGTCCAGGTCCTCCAGGCTGACGCGCTTGCGGCGGGCCGCGTTGAGCGCGTTCCTGGTGCGGGCCTGGCGGCGCTCGGCGATCTGCCGGGCGACGCGGTCCTCGTCGACGACCAGGAAGCTGTCGCCGGCGCCGGGCACCGAGGTGAGGCCGATGACCTGCACCGGGCGCGACGGGGTCGCGACCGTGATGTCCGCGCCGTGCTCGTCCACCATGCGGCGGACGCGGCCGTAGGCGTCACCGGCGACGATCGAGTCACCCACGCGGAGCGAACCGCGCTGCACCAGCACCGTGGCGACCGGACCGCGACCGCGGTCCAGGTGCGCCTCGATCGCGACACCCTGGGCCTCCATGTCCGGGTTGGCCCGGAGGTCCAGCGAGGCGTCGGCGGTCAGCAGGATCGCCTCCAGCAGGCCGTCGATGTTGATGCCCTGCTTCGCCGAGATGTCCACGAACATCGTGTCGCCGCCGTACTCCTCGGCGACCAGCCCGTACTCGGTGAGCTGCTGGCGGATCTTGGCGGGGTTGGCCCCCTCCTTGTCGATCTTGTTGACCGCGACCACGATCGGCGCGTTGGCCGCCTGGGCGTGGTTGATCGCCTCCACCGTCTGCGGCATCACGCCGTCGTCGGCCGCCACCACGATGACCGCGATGTCGGTCGAGTTCGCACCGCGGGCACGCATGGCGGTGAACGCCTCGTGGCCCGGGGTGTCGATGAAGGTGATCAGGCGCTCGTTGCCCTCGAGCTCCGTGTTCACCTGGTAGGCGCCGATGTGCTGGGTGATGCCACCGGCCTCGCCCTCGGCCACCTTCGCCGTGCGGATCGTGTCGAGCAGTCGCGTCTTGCCGTGGTCGACGTGACCCATGACGGTGACGACCGGCGGGCGGATCTGGAGGTCCTCCTCGTCGCCCGCGTCCTCGCCGTAGGTGATGTCGAACGTGCCGAGCAGCTCGCGGTCCTCCTCCTCGGGGGACACGACCTGCACGACGTAGTTCATCTCGGAGCCGAGCAGCTCCAGGATCTCGTCGGACACCGACTGCGTCGCGGTGACCATCTCGCCGAGGTGGAACAGCACCTGCACCAGCGAGGCCGGGTTGGCGTTGATCTTGTCGGCGAAGTCGGTCAGCGAGGCGCCGCGGGGCAGGCGGATGGTCTCGCCGCCGCCCTTGGGCAGGCGGACGCCACCAACCGACGGCGCCTGCATGTTGTCCATGTACTCCTGGCGCTTCTGGCGCTTGGACTTGCGACCGCGGCGCGCGGGACCACCGGGGCGGCCGAAGGCGCCCGCGGCGCCACCACGACCACCGGGGCCACCGCCACCGGGACGACCGCGGAAGCCACCGCCGCCACCACCGGCCGGGGCGCCACCGCCACCGCCACCGGGGCGGAAGCCGCCGCCACCGCCACCGCCACCACCGGGGCGGAAGCCGCCACCGCCACCGCCGCCGCCGCCACCGGGACCACCGCGGAAGCCACCGCCGCCGCCACCGGGACCGCCACCGGGACGACCGCCGCCGCCACCGGGACCGCGGCCACCGCCACCGGGGCCGCCGCCGGGACGACCGCCACCGCCACCGGGGCGGGGACCGGCCGGGCGACCGGGCATCATGCCCGGGTTCGGCCGCGGCGGCATGTTGCCGGGGTTCGGGCGCGGGCCGCCGGAGCCGGCGGAACCACCCGGACGGGGACCGGCCGGACGGGAATCACCCGGACGGGGGCTCGCCGGACGCGGGTCGCCCGGCTTGGGGCCGGACGGGCGCTCGCCGCCACCGGGCGACTGCGGGCGCGGGCCCTGCGGACGCGGCGCGGGTGCGCCACCGCCGACGCCGAACGGGTTGTTGCCCGGACGCGGGGGCCTGGGGCCCTGCGGCTTGGGCGACTGGGGGCGCGGCGGAACCACGGACGGACCCTGCTGGGCCGCCGCGGGCTGCTGCTGCTGAGGCTGCTGAGGCTGCTGACGCGGGCCGGGACGCGGACCGGCGGGCCGGGGGCCCTGCGGCTGCTGCTGCGGTGCGGGCGCCGGGGCCTGAGCCGGGGCGGCCGCCTGCGGCTGCGGCTGCTGCTGCGGTGCCGGAGCGGCCTGCGGTGCCGGAGCGGCGGCCGCGGCCGGAGCCGGCTTGGCCGCCTGGGGCTGCTGCTGCGGTTGCTGCGGCTGCGGCGGCTTCGGGGCCTGCGGCTTCGGGCCGGGCATCGGGCGCGGACCGGGCCGGGGGCCGGGCGCGCCGGGGCGCGGGGCCTCGGTGCGGGGCTCGGCACCGCGGTTGTCGGCCGCGGCGGCCTGGGGCCGGGGGGGCGCCGGACGGGCGCCGGACGACTTCGACTTGCCGTCGTTCTTGGCGTACGCGTCACGCAGCCGACGGGCCACGGGGGCCTCGACGGTGCTGGACGCCGACTTCACGTACTCGCCCTGATCGGCGAGCTTCGTGAGCAGTTCTTTACTCGTGACTCCGAGCTCCTTGGCGAGCTCGTGCACGCGGGCCTTACCTGCCACTGCACTCCTCTGGCGATGGAGGCCGGCGGCAGTCCCGTCGACCTCGTCTTAACGTCGCGCGTTCATGTCTTCAGCTTCACGGCTGACTCATGACGGGTCGACCTGCTTCCTTGCTTCCTGTCGGCCGCGGGGCGATCCCGCGACCTCCTTCCCCTGTTGCGCCAAGTGCCCGCGCACGCCCTCGACGTCGAGCGGTCCCTGGACCCGGAAGGCCCGGGGGAACGCGCGCCGCTTCTCGGCGTTGCGGAGGCAGTCCTGGTCGGGGTGCAGCCACGCGCCCCGACCGGGCAACCTTCGGCGGGTGTCCGGGACCACGGCCCCGTCCACTACCACCACGCGCAACAGTTCGGAGGGCAACGTCCGGGCGCGGCATCCTACGCACGTACGAACCGGGCCGGCGTGCCTGAGATCCGATCCCCGACGTTGAACCACTGAGAAGTCTATCCCCTGTTGCTTATTCAGCCGAACCGGATGTCGCCGCACCCGCCGGAGCGGACCCGCCGGCGTCCGCGTCCGACCGGATGTCGATGCGCCAACCGGTCAGCCGGGCGGCCAACCGGGCGTTCTGGCCCTCCTTGCCGATGGCGAGGGAGAGCTGGAAGTCCGGCACCACCACGCGGGCCGTCTTGGCACGCTCGTCGAGCACCCTCACGGAGACAACCTTCGCAGGCGAGAGGGCATTCCCGACGAACGTGGCCGGGTCGTCCGAGTGATCGATGATATCGATCTTCTCGCCCGCGAGCTCGCTCATGACGTTGCGGACACGAGCGCCCATCGGGCCGATGCACGCGCCCTTGGCGTTCACCCCGGGCACCCCCGAGCGTACCGCGATCTTCGAACGGTGACCTGCCTCACGTGCCACCGCGGGGATCTCCACGGTGCCGTCCGCGATCTCCGGGACCTCCAGCGCGAAGAGCTTGCGCACGAGGTTCGGGTGGGTGCGGGAGAGGGTGATCTGGGGACCGCGCGCGCCGCGCGACACGCCGACGACGTAGCACTTGAGGCGCGAGCCGTGCTCGTAGGACTCGCCGGGCACCTGCTCGGCCGGGGGCAGCACGCCCTCGGTGTCCCCGAGCTGGACCACGACCATGCCGCGGGCGTTGGCGCGGGCGTCGCGCTGCACCACGCCGCCGATGATCTCGCCCTCCTTGGCGGAGAACTCGCCGAAGGTGCGCTCGTGCTCGGCGTCGCGCAGGCGCTGGAGGATGACCTGGCGGGCGGTGGTCGCGGCGATGCGGCCGAAGCCCTCCGGCGTGTCGTCCCACTCCTCGGCGACCGAGCCGTCGGGGTTCAGCTCCTGCGCGAGGACCCGGACCGTCCCCGTCTTGCGGTCGATCTCCACGCGCGAGTGCGGGTGGTGCCCGTCGGTGTGCTTGTAGGCGGTCAGCAGGGCGGTCTCGATCGCTTCGAGCACCGTGTCGAAGGGGATGTCCTTGTCCCGTTCGATCGCCCTGAGAGCGGCGATGTCAACGTTCACTCCGACTCCTCCTCCGGGGAATGGCCGTCGAGTAGCGCGAGCTCCTCGACCGGCGGCTGCTTGAACTCCACTTCCACGACGGCGCGCTCGACCGAGTCGTACTCGATGCGGCGCAGCTCGCCCTTGACCAGGAGCACGACCCCCGTGTCGTCGGCGTCGCCGACCCGGCCGAACCACTCGACCTGATCGGGCTGCTTGACCTTGACCAGGCGCAAGCGGTTGCGCCTCCAGTGGCGCGGCCTGGTGAGCGGGCGGTCGGCACCCGGTGAGGTGACCTCGAGGGTGTACGGGCCCGCGAGCAGGTGCTCGTGCGCGTCCAGGGTGGCGGACACGGTGCGGCTGGCGCGTGCGACCTCGTCCAGGCCGATCCCCTCGTCGCCGTCCACGACGACCTTGACCAGCCTGCGACGCCCAGCCTGGTTCACGTCGAGCGACTCCAGGTCGTAGCCGATGGCCTCGACCGCCTCGCGCACGACGGGCGTTAGCTGCGCGGCGAGTTCTCCGCGCGGCGGGCTGGACACGTTGATGACTCCCTGTTCGTCCGTGCTGGTGTGCAGAGGGCACGGCAACCCCGGTCGACGCTGCACTCGCCGGCCGTGGTCGCCCAGCGTATCTGGTCCGGGCGGGGTCGCACGTCCCACGGGCCGCCGCGGCGGCTCTGGCAGGATCGGGACACGTGATCGGTAGAACCGCGTTCAGCAGGCGAGGGGTGCTGCTGGCGGCGGCCACGGCGCCGCTGGCAGTCGCGTGCACCACACCCCCGCCGCCCCCACCGCCGCCGGACGTCCTGGAAGAGCTGGTCAGGTCGGCCCGGTCGGACGCCGCCCTGGCCACCGCCGCGGGCGCGCCGGAGACCGCCGCGGCGCGGACCGAGCACGCCGACCGGTTGCGGGCGGAGATCGACCGCGCCACGCCGCGCGTGCCGGGCTCGTCGGCGCCGGGCTCGTCGGCACCGCCCTCGACACCGCCGTCCGCCGCGCCGCCCGCGGGTGGGACGCGGGAGGAGCTGCTGGCGGCGCTGCGGGCGGCGCAGGAGCAGGCGGCGGGCCTGGTGGCGTCGGTGCCGACGTACCGGGTGGGGTTGGTGGCCGCGGTGGCGGCCGGGTGCGCGAGCCTGGTGGAGGCGATGTCGTGAGCGTGGACGCGGTGCAGGGCGCGTTGGGGGCCGAGCACGCGGCGGTGTGGACGTACGGGCTGGTCAGCGCGTTCATCTCGCAGCAGGGCGCGGCGGTGGCGGAGGGCGCGAACGCCCACCGGGCCCGTCGGGACACCACCGAGCGGTGGCTGCGCGACCAGGGGGCCGCGCCGGAGCCGCCCGCGCCGGCCTACCTGCCGCCGCAGCCCGTGGACAGCGCGGCCTCGGCGATCGCGGCGCTGATCGCGGTGGAGACGGACTGCTGCGTGGGGTGGCGGGGCGTGCTGGAGCGCACCGAGGACGCCGACCTGCGCAGGTCGGCCCTCGACGCCCTGACCGCCTCGGCGGTCCGCGCCACCCGGTGGCGCAAGGCCGCCGGCCTGACCCCCCTGTCCATCACCTTCCCCGGCACCGCCGTGGGCTGACCCCGCGCGAGTCGTACGTACAGACCTCGCGAGTCGTACGTCCAGGACCCCCGAGTTGAGTGTTCAGGACCCCCGAGTTGAGTGTTCAGGACCCCCGAGTTGAGTGTTCAGCACTGAATTCGGGGGGCCTGGACGTACGACACGCCGGGTCTGGACGTACGACTCGCGGTCAGGTCAGGGTGGTGGCCAGGCGCAGGGCGTCGAAGCTGATCTTCTTCATCAGGTGGTTGTGCTCGGTTTCGTTGGCGCCGTGGGTCGCGGTGTCCGACTCGATGATGATCACCTCGCGGTCGCGCTGGTCCGAGGCGTAGCCGCCGTTGCCCAGGGTGGTCATGCCCTGGACCTGGACCGCGCCGTCCTTGATCAGGTCGTTCACGTTGCCGGTGCCGTTGCGGTTGGTCAGGTCCTTGAGGGCGGTGGCGTCCTCGGTCGTCTTCATCTGGACCACTGACACGGACGTGTACACAGTTGCCCCGTCCGGGGTGGTGGTCGTGTACAGGGCGCGAGTGAGCTGCTGGCACGGCGTGCTGGTCAGGTAGTCCCTGGTCTTCCCGTACGCGTGTGACGCGCAGTCACTGTCCCGCAGCGGGTCGGGCACCTGCGGTGACTTCGTGAAGACGAACTGACCGGCGGGCGCCGACGTCGACGTGGGCGCCGTCGTGGTCTCGCCCGAGGGCTTCACCAGCACCCACACCAGGCCGGACAGCACCGCCACGCCGAGCAGCCCCAGCCCCTTGAGCAGGAGGCCGCGCCGCGCGCGGGTCGACCCAGGTGGTGGGGGCTCGGCGGGGCTCGTCAGCGAGTCCAGCTGCCCGATCCCGGAGCGCCACAGCGGCGCGGTGTCCGAGGGCCGGATCGGCGGGATCCGTTGCGTCACCTCTTCAGGTGATTCGGGAGGAACCGACACAAAGACCCACGGTAACGGAAGCCGCTCAGCCCAGCGCCCCGAGCACCAGTTCGACGTCGGCCACCGAGTTGTACAGGTGGAACGCCACCCGGACCCGCCCGGCGCGCACGCCGGACCGCACGCCGGCCGCCGCCAGCCGGTCCGCCGCGGCGGCGGGCAGGTCCAGCGACGCGATCGCGCTCCCGCGCGGCGGCAGACCCAGCCCGACCAGCAGGGCGTCGGCCAGCCCGGCGCCGTGGTCCCGCACCGCGGCCATGTCCAGCGAGGCCAGGTACGGCAGCGAGACCGCCGCCCCGACCTGCGACAGCCACACCGGCGACAGGTCGAGCCGGCGCGCATCCGGCGCGAGCCGCAGCGGCAGCCCGTAGACCGTGCGCCACGGCTCGTCACCGGCGTACCAGTTCGCCGCCGCCGGCACGGTCCGCTCCAGCGCGCCCGGCGAGCACGCCAGCCACGCGCACCCGCGCGGCGACATCAGGAACTTGTACCCGACGGCCACCACCCAGTCCGCCCACCCGAGGTCCAGCGGCAGCCACCCGACCGCCTGCGAGGCGTCCAGCAGCACCGGCACCCCGGCCGCGCGCAGCGCCCCCAGGTCGACGAGGCGGCCGTCCGCCGACTGCACCACGCTCACCGCGACCAGGTCGTGCCCGGCGGCGGCGGCCGGCACCTCGTCCAGGTCCACCTCGACCACCCGCAGCCCCCGGGCCGCGAACGGGAAGGTCAGGCTGGTGAACTCGCCGCGCGCCACCAGCACCGACGCGCCCTCGGGCAGGGAGGCCGCGACCAGGGACACCAGCTGCGAGCCGGAGGCGCCCATGGCCACCCGGTCCACCGGCACGCCGACCAGCCGGCCGAACGCCTCCCGCGCCACCGCGATCGACGCGTCCACCGCGTCGGGCCCGTCCCGCCCGCTCGCCCACCGCCCCGCGGCGGCGGTCACGGCCGCGGCGGTCGGCGTGGGCGGCACGCCGATGCTCGCGGTGTTCAGGTAGCCGGGCGGAACGTCGAAGGTCGTGCCGAAAGCCGATCTCATGGGGCCATCACACCGCCCGGAGCGCCCCGCCGTCCAAGGACTTCTTGCGGCGGGCGTAGACCTGCTTGCGGGTGCGGGCGACCACCTCGCCGGCCGCGTCCACCACGTCGGCGGTGAACCACACCAGCGCCTTGCCGCCGTCCTCGGCCAGCGACCTGACCTCGGCCAGGTGCTCGTCGGTGAGCCGGAACTCCGCGTGCACGGTGCCGCGCCCCGGCTTGACGAACTCGATCTCGCCGGCCTTGTCCCACACCACGTGGTCGCGCTTGAGGTGGTGCAGCAGCAGGAGCATCCAGAACGGGTCGGTCATGGCGAACAGCGAGCCGCCGAAGTGGGTGCCCACGTAGTTGCGGTTCCACGGGCGCATCCGCAGCCGCACCCGCGCGTAGCGGTAGTCGTCGGACAGCTCGACCACGCGGATGCCCGCGAACAGGAACGGCGGCCAGAGGTTCATGCCCCGCCGGAGACGTGATGCCTTCATGAGCCACATGTTACCCATGGGTAATTTCAGTACATGGTGATCACGTTCCGGGTCACCCTCGCCGCCGCGTCCGAGCACAGGAACGCGACCACGCCGGCCGGGTCCTCCGGCTGCGACACGTCGTGCGCGGCGCGCACCGCGTCGTTGACCCAACCGGTGTCCACGACCCCCGGCTTGACCACGTTCGCCGTCACGCCGTGCGGCCACAGCTCGTGCGCCGCCGCCAGGGTGTAGTTGTCCATCGCCGCCTTGGCCGCGCCGTAGGTGACCTCGCTGGGGAACCCGAGCGGCCCGCCGGAGGTCAGCCCGACGACGCGGCCCCAGTTGCCGCCGCGCGCGAGGTGCCGCCGGGCGAACTCGGCGATCATCAGCGCGGACCCCCGCGCGTCCACCGCGAACTGCGCGTCGAACGTCTGCGCCGTCACCCCGCTCAGCACCCGGCCGAACCGGTCGGTCTCGGTGGCCAGGAAGGTGTCCTGCACCCAGCCGGAGGCGTTGTTGACCAGGATGTCCACCGGACCGAGCACCCGCTCCGCGGTGTCGAACAGCCGCGCGGGCGTGCCGACGTCCGCGAGGTCGGCCTCGACGGCGTGCGCCCGGCCGCCCGCCTCGGTGATGGCGGCCACGACCTCCTCCGCGCCGGACTCCCGGGCGGTGAAGTACGCCCTCGGCAGGCTGGGGTCGGGCGCGGGCACGAACCTCAGGTAGGTGACGAGGACCTGGACCCCCTGGGCCGCCAGCGCCTTGGCGGTCGCGGCGCCGATGCCCTGGTTGGCCCCGGTGACGATGGCGGTGTGGATCACACGGGGCATCGTGCCGGATCACCGCGCGCGGGCGCACCGCCTTTACCGGCACAATGCCCCTCGTGCGCAGCGAAGAGATCCAGGTCCGCACCGGTTCCGAAGAGGTCGTCCACGACCTGACCCGCCACTGCGAGGACTTCCTCGCCGACGTGGAGGGCGACGGGCTGCTGCACGTCTGGGTCCCCCACGCCACGGCGGGCGTGGCCGTGCTGGAGACCGGCGCGGGCAGCGACGACGACCTCCTGGCCGCGCTGAAGGACCTCCTGCCCGCCGACGACCGCTGGCGGCACCGCCACGGGACCCCCGGCCACGGCCGTGACCACGTGCTCCCCGCGCTGGTGCCGCCGCACGCGACGATCCCGGTGCTAGGCGGTGTGCTCGCGCTGGGCACCTGGCAGTCGGTCTGCCTCGTCGACACCAACGTCGACAACCCCGTCCGCAAGGTCCGGCTGAGCTTCCTGGCGGGGTAGCAGCAGCGCCACCAGCCCGACCGCGGCCAGCGCCGCGGGCACCCACAGCTGAGCGGCGTCCGGCGCGCCGCCCTGGAACAGCGCGCGCAGCCCCTCGGTGGAGAACCGGAACGGCGTCCACGACCACAGCAGCGCCCGGTACCCGGGGTCGAGCAGCTCGGGCGCCTGCCCCGCCACGGCGGGCGCCACCAGGTACAGCGGCGCGAGCACGGCCATCGCCCGCAGCCCGAGCAGCCGCAGCAGCGCGCCCTGGACCAGCGCGAACGCCGCGCCGACCAGCGCCAGGTAGCCGAGCACGGCCCAGCCGAGCGGCAGGGCCGGGTCCCACAGCGCGACCAGGCCCGCCACCACGCCGACGCCCAGCGCGGTCGCCGCCGCGATGCCCACCAGCCGGCTCGGCACGTCCGGCCGGCGCGCGAGCCGCGTGAACGCCGCCCCGGCCACCAGCCCGCCGATCCACAGCAGCGCGCTCGCCGCCAACGGCGCGGTCCGCCCGGCCGCCGACGCCGGGTCGAGCACCACGACCCGGGCCTGGAGGCCGGCGCCCTGCGCGACGGCGCCCAGCACCTGCTGGGCGACCTGCGTGCCGGACGGGTTCACCGCGCCGGACAGCACGACGGTCGCGCCGCCGGGCGCGAGTTCGAGCACCCCGTAGACCTCCTGGCGGGACAGCAGGTCACGGGTCCGGTCGGGCGTGGAGACCCGCCACGAGACCTCCGCCGACCCCGCGTTCACCACCCGGTCGGCGATCCCGCGCAGCTGCGGCGGGGCGTCGGCCCCGACCGCGACCGCCAGCGGCACCCCGTCCGGGTGCGCCGTCGCCTGGACGCCGAAGGTGAGCAGGCCGAGCACCAGCGCGACGAGCGCGCCCGCGACGGCGGTGGCCACCGCGAGGACCGCGGGTGGCCGATCGTGCAGCGCGATCATGGTTCCCCCTTGTTCATCAGGTGTTGAATTGAAGGCTACGACTCGGCGGACCTAGAAGTCAACGCGTGATGAATTCCCTCGTACCACCCGATCGGCGGATGCGGCAAGGTACGGTTCGCCCGTGACTTACCCAGGTGACGGGCAGAGCGGCTGGGACGGACGGCCCAACCAGGGCGGCTGGGGCCCGCAGGGACAGGGTGGCCAACCGCAGCCGGGCCTCGGCGGTCCCGAGCACGGCCAACCCGGTTACGGCCAGCCCGGTTACGGCGGGCCCGACCAGGGCTACCCCGGTTACAGGCAGCCCGCCTACGGCGCCCCCGAGCAGGGCTACGGCCAACCGGGAGGCCAACCGGGCGGGCAGCCGACCGGGCAGCCGACCGGGCAGCCGACCGGACAGCCGGGCTACGGCCAGGGCTACGGGCAGCAGAACTACGGCGGGTCCTACGGCGGCCTCGGCGTGTTCTCCGGCGGCGGCGAGCCGCCCAAGGGCGGCAGGACCAAGGTCTGGCCGGCCATCGGCGTGGTCGTGCTGCTGCTCGTCGGCGCCGGCGTCACCGCGTTCCTGCTCACCAGGGACGACGGCTCACCCACCGCCCAGCCCACCAGCTCGTCACGACCACCCACCACGTCGAGCAGCCCCAGGCCGACGACCACCACGACGCCCACCGACGAGGACGTCAGCTGCGACCCCGTCAAGGCGGGTTGGAACTGCCTGCCGGTGCCCGCGCTGTCCTACAGCTACGACCTGCCCAGGGGCTGGTCCCCCACCTCGGCGGGCGCCTCGGTCGAGGGCATGGCCGACGTGCGGCTGACCGGGCTGTCCCTGGTCGACGCCTACGACTGCGGCGGCAAGAACTTCACCCGCGGCGGCGCGGGCGGCGTGGTCGTGGGGCAGAGCGACCTGACCGCGGTGGCCAAGGACTTCGCCCAGAAGCTCGGCACCCAGTTCTACCGCTCCGCGCCGCGGTCCGAGGTCGCGCTCGGGGAGCCGAAGGCCGTCAAGATCGGTGACATCGAGGGCGTGCAGGTCGACTCCACCGCCACCACCTCCGGCGACGAGTGCCTGGCCACCAAGGGCATGGTCAAGGTCCTGGTCCTCAAGGGCGACCGCGGCTACCACGTGTTCTTCGCCAACGGCGACCTGGAGGGCGGGCCCGCCCAGCCGAAGCCGGTCGCCGAGGCGGACCTCCAGGCCATGGTCGACTCCGTCCGGCCGCTGGGCTGATGAGCTACTCCGGGCTGGGCGCGTACCCGCCGCACCCGCCGCCGCGGCGGCCCAACCGGGCCCCGCTGTGGCTCGCGCTCGGCGCCGCGGGTGTGCTCGCGGTCGGCGGCGGGGTGGCGTTCGCGCTGCTCGGGGGTGACGAGGACGGCCGCGCCACGCCGGCCACGTCGAGCCCGGCCGAACCGGACTGGCCGGTCGTGGAGGACGACTCGGCGGGCGTGCGCTACGAGCTGCCGCCGTCCTGGGAGAGCTCCGGCAAGGGCGTGGTGGGCCGCCTCCGGGTCACCGGGTCCCACGTGTCGCGGCCGTTCGAGTGCCAGGGGCGCGACATGGTGCAGGCCCAGTCGGTGTCCGGGGCGGTCGTCGACGACGACCCCGAGGGCGTCGCCGCCGAGCTGGTGGGCCAACTGGCCCGCAACAGCTACACGGTCGAGGGCGCGCCGCCGGAGGTGGGCGAACCACGCGTCGAGTCCTCGTCCGAGGACCGGGTGGTGCTCAGCGTCGAGGTGACGCCCCGGGCCGCCAACGCCTGCTACGCGCCCAAGGCCACGATCACCGCGGTGGCGCTGCGCAACGGCAGCCGGACGTCCGTCCTCGTCGTCAACGTCGCCCGGGGCGGCCCGCACGTCGCGCAGGGCCCGTCCGAGGACGAGGTGCGGCGCATCCTGGGGAGCGTGCGGCTGTCGTGAACACGCTGGTGCTGTGGGACATCGACCGGACCCTGGTCGACGCCGGACCCGTCGGGGTCGACTGGTACCGCGCGGCGCTGCGCGCGGCCACCGGGCTGGACCTGGCGCGCACGCCGCCGTTCGGCGGCCGCACGGAGCGCTGGATCACCCTGGAGCTGCTGGCCCTGCACGACCTCGCGCCCACCGAGGAACTGGTGGCGCGGCTGCACGTCGAGCTGGTCGCGGCCGCCGGCCGGGAGCACGCGCGGCTGCCCGAGCTGGGCCGCGCCCTGCCCGGCGCGCGGGCCGCGGTGGAGGCGCTGGCGCGGCGGGACGACGTGGTGCAGTCCCTGGTGACCGGGAACCTGCCCGAGATCGCCCGGTTCAAGCTCGCCGCGTTCGACCTGGACCGGCACCTGGACCTCGAGGTCGGCGGCTACGGGCAGCTGTCCGAGCACCGGCCCGAGCTGGTGCTGGAGGCGGTGCGGCTGGCCACGGCCAAGCACGCCCGCGAGTTCCGCGCCGCGGTCGTCGGCGACACCCCGCACGACGTGGAGGCCGCGCTGCGCCACGGCGCCGTCGCGGTCGGCGTGGCCACGGGCCGCAGCAGCGCCGAGGAGCTGCGGGAGGCCGGCGCGCACACCGTGCTCGCCGACCTCTCCGACACGGCGGCCGTGCTGGCCGCCGTGCTCGACCGCCCTAGCCCCTGACCAAGCCGGTCAGGTGTGCCACCACGTCGTCCACCGGGACCTCGACGCGCTCGCCCGAGCGGCGGTCCTTGACCTCGACCAGGCCGTTGGCCAGGCCGCGGCCCACCACCACGATGGTCGGCACGCCGACCAGCTCGGCGTCGGCGAACTTCACGCCGGGGCTCGCCTTGCGGTCGTCCAGCAGCACGTCCACGCCGGCCGCGGACAGCTCGCCCGCCAGCTTCTCGCCGCCCGCCAGCAGCGCCTCGTCCTTGCCCGCCACCACCAGGTGCACGTCGAAGGGCGCGACGTTGCGGGGCCAGATCAGGCCGCGCCCGTCGTGGCTCTGCTCGGCGATCACCGCGACCAGGCGGGACACGCCGACGCCGTAGGAGCCCATGGTGATCCGGACGGGCTTGCCGTCGGGGCCCAGGGCGTCCAGCCCGAACGCGTCGGAGTACTTGCGGCCCAGCTGGAAGATGTGCCCGATCTCGATGCCGCGCGCGGCGACCAGCACGCCCTTGCCGTCCGGCGACGGGTCGCCCTCGCGGACCTCGGCCACGTCGATCACGCCGTCGGGCGTGAAGTCGCGGCCCGAGACCAGGTCCACCACGTGGTGGTCGGCCTCGTCCGCGCCGGTCACCCACGCCGTGCCGCGCACCACGCGCGGGTCGACGAGGTACTCCACGCCGTTGGCCTGGAGCGCACCCGGGCCGATGTAGCCCTTGACCAGGAACGCGTTGCGGGCGAAGTCGGCCTCCTCCAGCATCGCCACCTCGGCCGGCGCGAGCGCGGCCTCCAGGCGCTTGAGGTCGACCTCGCGGTCACCGGGCACGCCGACGGCCAGCAGGGTCCACTCCGCCGCACCCGGCACCCGGGTCTTGACCAGGACGTTCTTCAGGGTGTCGGCCGCGGTGAAGGCGCGGCCCAGGTCGGCCGCGTTGAGGAAGTCGACCAGCGAGGCGATGGTGGGCGTGTTCGGCGTGTGGTGCACCCGCGCCGCGGGCTTGTCCTCCACCGGCTGCTCCGCGGGCGCGGGCGTGGTGACCGCCTCGACGTTGGCCGCGTAGTCGGACTCCGTGCTGCGCACGAAGGTGTCCTCGCCGGTCTCCGCGACGGCCAGGAACTCCTCCGACGCCGAACCGCCCATCGCGCCGGACGTGGCGGAGACGACCACGTAGTCCAGGCCCAGCCGGTCGAAGATGCGGACGTACGCCTCGCGGTGCCGCCGGTAGGACTCGGCCAGGCCCTCGTCGGCGAGGTCGAAGGAGTAGGAGTCCTTCATCACGAACTCGCGGCCGCGCAGGATGCCCGCGCGGGGGCGCGCCTCGTCCCGGTACTTGGTCTGGATCTGGTACAGCGTGACCGGGTAGTCCTTGTAGGAGGAGTACTCGCCCTTCACGGTGAGCGCGAACAGCTCCTCGTGGGTGGGGCCGAGCAGGTAGTCCGCGCCCTTGCGGTCCTTGAGGCGGAACAGGTTGGGGCCGTACTCGGTCCACCGGTTCGTGGCCTCGTAGGGCTCCTTGGGCAGCAGCGCGGGGAACTGGATCTCCTGCGCGCCGATGGCGTCCATCTCCTCGCGCACGACCCGCTCGACGTTGCGCAGCACCCGCAGGCCCAGCGGCAGCCACGAGTACCCGCCCGGCGCGACGCGGCGCACGTAGCCGGCGCGGACCAGCAGCTTGTGGCTGGGTACCTCGGCGTCGGCCGGGTCCTCGCGCAGGGTGCGCAGGAACAGCGACGACATCCTGGTGATCACGGTGGGTGCTCCTCGTGGCGCGGGTTTGGCGGCAAGGGTAGTGAACGCGGCGCGGTTCGCGCTCCCGGGTTCCGCCGGCGGCGACCGGCCGCGCCGCTGGTGGGCCCCCGTGCGGCCGGGTCCTGTCGGTGGTCGCCGCTAGCGTCCGGGCATGACCATCGCGATCGGCATGATCACCTTCGACACCCTGGACCCCCGGCGGCTGGTGGAGTTCTGGACCGGGGCGCTGGAGACCACCGTGCTCCAGGACCACGGGGACTTCGTCATCCTCGCCCCCGCCACCGAGGGCGGGGTCAACCTGGCGTTCCAGCGGGTCGACGACCCGACGCCGGGCAAGAACCGGGTGCACTTCGACGCGCACGTGACCGACCTGGACACCGAGGTGGCGCGCCTGGTGGAGCTGGGCGCGACGGCCGTGGAGCGGCACTCGCACCCCGGCCTGACCTGGCAGGTGCTGGCCGACCCGGACGGCAACCGGTTCTGCCTGGCCCAGACCGGCTGACCCGCTCGTTGCGCGTGGTGGCGGGACTTCCGCCACCATGCGGGGAGGCGATTCACGGGACGGAGCGCGGACTTGCGGTTGATGACGTGGAACCTGTGGGGGCGCTTCGGACCGTGGCGGGAGCGCGAGGCGGCCATCATCGACACGTTGCGGGTGGTCGACCCGGACGTGCTGGCGATCCAGGAGGTGTGGGCGGCCGGCGACGGCACCTCGCAGCTGCGGGTCGTGGCCGACGCGCTCGGGATGCACAGCGCGGGCTGGACCCAGCCGCTCGGCGACACGGGGCTGGAGCAGGGCAACGCGGTGCTGAGCCGGTGGCCCATCAGCCGGTGGCGGGCGCTGGAGCTCAACCGGGACCCGGCCGACCCGCGCTCGGCGGTGGTGGCCGACGTCGAGACGCCGTGGGGCGCGGCGCCGGTCGTCAGCACGCACCTGTCGTGGCGCCCGGAGGAGGGCGGGACGCGGCTGCGGCAGGTGCGCGCGATCCGGGAGCACCTGGGGTCGCGGGAGCCGGCCGCGCTGCCGCCGGTCGTCATGGGCGACCTGAACGCCGAGCCCACCTCCGACGAGCTGCGCGCGTTCACCGGGCTGCGGGCCGACGAGCCGCCGGGGCCGGTGTTCGTCGACTGCTGGGAGCAGGTCCGCAGCGGGCAGCCCGGGTACACGTGGGACCACGCCAACCCGTACGCCGCGTGCACGCCGTGGCCGCGCCGGCGGTTGGACTACGTGCTCATCGGCCTGCCCGACCTGGGTCTGGTGCGGGAGAAGCGGATGGGCTGGTTCGAGGTGGACAGCTGCGAGCTGGCCGGGGTGTCGGCGGTGCGCGGCACGGTGCCGTCCGACCACTACGCCGTGGTGACCCGGCTGCGGGTGCTCCCCGAGCCGCCGCACTAGGCTCGCCCGTCGTGCTCGTACTGCTGCCACCGTCGGAGACCAAGGCCGAGGGCGGGTCCGGCGCGCCGCTCGACCTCGACCTGCTGTCGCACCCGGAGCTGAACCCGGTGCGCGACGGGTTGGTGGACGCGCTGGTCGACCTCGCCGCCGACGTCCCCGCCAGCCTGGTCGCGCTCGGGTTGTCCGAGCGCCAGTCCGGCGAGGTGGCGCGCAACGCCGAACTGCGCCGCTCCCCCACCCTGCCCGCGCTGGCGCGCTACACCGGCGTGCTCTACGACGCGCTCGCCCCGGGGTCGTTCACCAGGGTGGAGCGGGAGCGGGCGTTCCGGCGGCTGGCCGTCGCGTCGGCGCTGTTCGGGCTGCTGGGCGGTGGTGACCCGGTGCCGGCGTACCGGCTGTCCGGCGGGAGCGCGCTGCCGGCCACCGGTCCGTTCGCCGCGCTGTGGCGACCGGCGCTGGAGCCGCTGCTGGCGGTCGCCGACGACTTCGTGGTGGACCTGCGGTCCAGTCCCTACACCTCGTTCGCGCGGGTGCCGGGGGCGGTGGTGGTGCGGGTGGTGACCGAGGACGAGAGGGGGCGGCGGAACGCGGTGAGCCACTCCAACAAGGCGCACAAGGGACGGCTCGCCCGCGCGCTGGTGCGGTCGCGGGCCGAGCCGGCCGACCTCAGGGGGTTGGTGCGGGTGGTGACGAGGGCCGGGTTCCTGCTGGAGCCGACCGGGCCGCGGGCGGCCGACCTGGTGGTGTAGCGGGTGGTCCGGCGGCGGTGCCGCGCCACCACTCCACCGCCGCGGCGGGAATCCCGTCCCTGGAGCACCGGCGGTCCTCCCCGCACCGGCGAGCGGCCATAAGTGTGACAGAGCGCAGTGACCTGTCACCTCTCGTGACGGGAATGCCAGAATGACCGCGTGAGCCCCGACACACCCGCCGACGTGGTGACTCCGGCCCTGCTCAGGAACCACACGCAGGACCTGGAGGCCGCCGCGCTCGACGCCCCCGAGGCGTTGAAGCGGGTCTGGTCGGGGCTGTGCCTGGCCCGGCTGCTCGGCCTGCGGCTGGCCCTGGCGGACCAGACGTGGCACCGGCGGCAGGGCAACGCCGCGTCGGTGGAGCACCAGCTCGCCCGCGACCTCGGCACGACCGCCACGTTCGCGGACACCGCGCTGCGCCTGCCCGACGACGACGCGCCGCCGCCGCTGGCCGGGGACGAGGTGGACGAGGCGGTGGCCGCGCTGGTGGGGTTCAGCACCACGGCCCGCCGCCGGATGCTCGCCGCCGCGCCGCTGGCCACCCAGTGGCACGACGAGCGCGTGCTGCGGCACGACTCGAAGGTGATCGGCGAGCTGGGCGAGGCGTGGCGGGGCAACCGCGCCGGCTACCGGGTGGACCGGCGGTAAAACCGGTTGCGCCCGCGCCGAGCGGCCGGGCAACCTGTGCGTGAACGCGTGAAGCGCCGGTGGTGGCAAGACCACGGCGGACCAGAGGAGGTGCCAGATGGCCATTGCCGTCCGGGACGTGGCACCGACCCGTCCGCTCGCCCCGCCCGCCTGACGCGAACCGGCAACGCCGCGCGCCGGGTGGGGCGATCACCCCCTTCACCTGGAGCGATCACCAGTGCGCGAGCACGATCAGTACACCGAGTTCGAAACCGGGTTCGACCACGCCGACGACGTGCGCTGGCGGACCGGGAAGACCCGTCGACGGTCCCGCCGGGACGACGGGGTCGCGCCGGAGCGCCGCGGCCGGCTCACCGAGGAGGCCAAGGACCGCCTCGTCCAGATGCGGGCGGACGCGCAGGTCGCGGACGTCCCGCCGGACGGCGACCGGTGGTCCACCTGGGGCGATGCCGAGCAGGGCCCCAAGCCGCACCCGTCGTGGCTGGTCACCGACCTGGCCGCGGTGGACCGCGAGCTGGGCGTGCTCAAGACCGGCAAGGAGGCGGACGTCTTCCTGCTGGAGCGCGCCACGCCCGGCGCCGACCGGTCGTGCCTGCTGGCCGCCAAGCGGTACCGCAGCAACGACCACCGGATGTTCCACCGCGACGCGGGCTACCTGGAGGGCCGCCGGATGCGGCGCTCCCGCGAGATGCGCGCGATGGCCAACCGCAGCGCGTTCGGCCGCAACCTCATCGCCGAGCGGTGGGCGGTGGCCGAGTTCGCCGCGCTGACCCGGCTGTGGCAGCTGGGCGCGCCGGTGCCCTACCCGGTGCAGCGGGACGGCACCGAGCTGCTGCTGGAGTTCGTCGGTTCCGACGGCGAGGCCGCGCCCCGGCTCGCGCAGCTGCGACCGGAGCCGGACGAGCTGCTGGACCTGTGGCGGCAGCTGGTGGACGCGCTGGGCGTGCTGGCCTCGGCGGGCCTGGCGCACGGCGACCTGTCCGCGTTCAACCTGATGGTCCACGACGGGCGGCTGGTCGTGATCGACCTGCCGCAGGTGGTGGACCTGGCGGCCAACCCGCACGGCCCGGAGTTCCTGGAGCGCGACGTGCGCAACGTCACCGGCTGGTTCACCGGGCGCGGGCTGCCGCCCGAGCTGGCCGAGCCGGTCGAGGTCACCCGGGAGCTGCTGGACCTCGCCGGCCTGCGCTGAACCGCGTGGCGCGCGGCGGGTTCCGGCCGCGCGCCACGTCCCGGCGCACCCCGTCGGGCGCGTGCGCCCGGTGGGGGGGCACCGCCGTCCCGACCGGGTGACCCCGAACCCCCGTGAGCACGCCGGACGGACGTCGTGCCCCGGAGCCCGCCGTGATCAGCTACACTGGGTAGTGCACCGCCCGGTGGCGCCACGAAGCGCCCCAGGCCGCCAGAGTGGCCGGTGGTGCTCCCAACCACTATCGGCGCGGACCGCGCGCCGGGCCCGTCCCGCGATCGCGCCTGCTCAACCCGTGCAGAGCAATCCGCCGAGACGTGCCGTGTCCCGGAGGTTTGTTTTGCCGCATACGTCCCAAGGCCGTTCCGAGCGCCCGCAGTACCGCGGTGGTTCCCGCAGCAGGCGCCCTGGCCAGGGCAATCGTCGTCCGGCTTCCGTCGTGGAGCTGGCGACCACCGTTCCAGAACACGTCGAGAGCACCCTCCCCGAGGGCCCGTTGCCCTCGTTCGCCGAACTGGGCCTGGCCGACGAGCTGCTGCGCGCCCTGGTCCAGGCGGGCATCACCGACCCGTTCCCCATCCAGGCCGCCACGCTGCCGGACGCGATGGCCGGCCGTGACCTCCTGGGTCGCGGCCAGACCGGCTCGGGCAAGACGCTCGCGTTCGGCCTGGCGCTGCTGTCCCGCCTGGCCGGTGGCCGGGCCAAGCCGCTCAAGCCGCGCGCGCTGGTGCTCGTGCCGACGCGCGAGCTGGCCATGCAGGTCGAGGAGGCCCTGGCGCCGTTCGCGCGGTCCCTGGGCCTGTGGTGCCGCACGGTCGTCGGCGGCACGTCGTTCCCCCGCCAGGTCGACGCGCTGCGCCGCGGTGTCGACCTCCTGATCGCCACGCCCGGTCGGCTCTCCGACCACGTGCGGCAGGGCACGGCCGACCTGTCCGAGGTCATGTTCACCGCTCTGGACGAGGCCGACCAGATGGCCGACATGGGCTTCATGCCCCAGGTGCGCGCCATCCTCGACCTGACCCCGCAGGACGGCCAGCGGATGCTGTTCTCCGCGACGCTCGACGGCGACGTGGACAAGCTGGTCCGCCAGTACCTGCACGACCCGGTGGTCCACTCGGTCGCGCCGCCGACCGGCAGCGTCACCACGATGGAGCACCACCTGCTGTTCGTCTCCGCCGACGACAAGCAGTCCGTGGTGACCGAGGTCGCCGCCCGCGAGGGCCGGACGATCATGTTCGTGCGCACCAAGCACCACGTGGACCGCCTGGCCAAGAAGCTGCGGTCGGTCGGCGTGCGGGCGGGCGCGCTGCACGGCGGCAAGGCCCAGAGCGCGCGCACGCGGGTGCTGGCCCAGTTCCGCGACGGCAGCACGCCGGTGCTCATCGCCACGGACGTCGCCGCGCGCGGCATCCACGTGGACGACGTGAGCCTGGTCGTGCACGTGGACCCGCCCGCCGACCCGAAGGACTACCTGCACCGGGCGGGCCGCACCGCCCGCGCCGGCCAGTCGGGCACCGTGGTGACCATGGTGACGCACGACCAGCGGCGCGCCGTCCAGGGCCTGACCGCCCGCGCCGGCGTCCGGCCCGCCTCGACCAAGGTGCGCCCGGGTGACGAGGACCTGATCCGGATCACGGGCGCCCAGGTGCCCAGCGGTGTTCCGGTGGCGGAGCCCGAGATCATCCCCGTCCGGGGTCGTCGCGGTGGCAGCGGTGGCGGTGTCGGCGGACCGCGCCGCGCCGGCGGCTTCCGCGGCGGTCGCTCCGACCAGGGCCGTGACCGGGACCGCACGGGCGGTCGCCCGCGCCGGGTGGCCCAGCACTGAGGGTCCAGCATTAAGGGTCCAGCACTGAAGATCCACACGAACGAGTGAAACGGCCGGTTCTCACCCAGGTGAGGACCGGCCTTTCGCCGTGCCGGCGCTGCTAGGCTCGGCAGCCCGAACGAGGTTCTCCAGGGAGTTCGTGCCCTTGTTGGTGGCGGAAGACGACGTCTCCGGGTGATACCCGGAACCACGACCGGCGGTGCCCGCGCAGTGCGGTGACACCGCTACCGGTCGTGCTCCCGTCGTCCACCCTTCCACCCGACGGGCGGCCGCCCGTACCGCGCACGAGGGCTCCCACACGTGTCCAAGAACTCCATCACCGCCACCTCCCTGTCCTTCTCCTGGCCCGACGGCACGCCCGTCTTCCAGGACCTGACCTTCACCGCCGGCCCCGGCCGCACCGGGCTGGTCGCGCCCAACGGCGCGGGCAAGAGCACGCTGCTCAAGCTCGTCGCGGGCGAACTCGCGCCCACCGCGGGCGCGGTCGTCGTCGACGGCGTGCTGGGCTACCTGCCGCAGTCGCTCCCGCTGACCGCCGACCTGACCGCGGCCGAGGTGCTGGGCATCGCCCCGGTCGTCCGCGCGCTGGCCGCGATCGAGTCCGGCGACGCGAGCGAGGAGCACTTCGCCGCCGTCGGCAGCGACTGGGACGTCGAGGAGCGCGCCCGCGCCGAACTCGACCGGCTCGGCCTCGGCGACGTCGCGCTGGACCGGCGCCTGGGCACGCTCAGCGGCGGCCAGGTCGTCTCCCTGGGCCTCGCCGCCCAGCTGCTCCGGCGGCCGGACGTGCTGCTGCTCGACGAGCCCACCAACAACCTCGACCGGGACGCCCGCCGGCGGCTGGAGACCGTGGTGGGCGACTGGCGCGGCTGCCTGCTGCTGGTCAGCCACGACCGGTCGCTGCTCGACCGGGTGGACCGCGTCGCCGAGCTGAGCCCGGGGCAGCTGCGCCTGCACGGCGGCGACTTCTCCTCCTACGAGGCCGCGAAGCAGGCGTCGCGCGAGGTCGCGGAGAAGAACCTGCGCAACGCCGAGCAGGAGCTGAAGCGGGAGAAGCGCGAGATGCAGCAGGCCCGGGAACGGGCCGCCCGCCGCGCGAGCACCGGGGCGCGGGCCGGCGCCGACATCCCGCGCATCGCGCAGGGCAACCTGAAGCGGTGGGCGCAGGCGTCCGCAGGGCGGGCCGAGGACCAGCACGCCCAGCGCGTGGACGCCGCCCGGACCCGGCTCGACGAGGCCGACCGCGCCGCGCGCGAGGACCCGGTGATCGCGCTGTCCCTGCCCGGCACCGAGGTCCCCGCCGGCCGCACGGTGTTCCACGGCCAGCGGCTGCGGGTCGCGGTCGGCGGGCGGGAGCTGTTCGCGGGCGCCGGGGTCGACCTGGTCGTCCGCGGTCCGGAGCGGATCGCGCTGACCGGGGCCAACGGCACGGGCAAGAGCACCCTGCTGCGGCTGGTGGCCGGGCTCCAGGACCCCGACAGCGGGGTGATGAGCCGGCCCGGGGGCCGGGTGGCCCACCTGTCGCAGCGCCTGGACCTGCTCGACCTCGACCGCGGCACGGCCGAGAACCTGCGGTCGTTCGCGCCGGGCCTGGCGGACTCGGAGGTGATGCACCTGCTGGCGAGGTTCCTGTTCCGGGGCGACCGGGCGCACCTCCCGGTCGGCGTGCTGTCGGGCGGGGAGCGGTTGCGGGCGACGCTGCTGTGCGTGCTGTGCGCCGAACCCGCGCCGCAGCTGCTGCTGCTGGACGAGCCGACGAACAACCTGGACCTGGTCAGCGTGGAGCAGCTGACGAGCGCGCTGAACGCCTACCGGGGCGCCTTCGTGGTCGTCAGCCACGACGACCGGTTCCTGGCCGGGATCGGCGTGCGGCGGTGGCTGCGGCTGGAGGGCGGTGAGCTGGCCGAGGGCGGGGCGCCCGCCTAGCCGCTCACCCCAGCAGCGCGTCGGCGCGGGTGGTGCGCACGTGGAACACGTGCCGGCCCTCCCGCCTGGTCGTCACCAGCCGCGCCGCGCGCAGCACCGCGATGTGCTGCGACACCGCCCCCGCCGTCACGTCCAGCGCCGCCGCCAGGTCCGCCGTGCCGCGCGGGGCCTCCAGCAGCGCCAGCAGCCGGGCCCTGGTGCGCCCGATCAGCGCCGCCAGGTCCTGCGGCGCCGACCGGTCCTCCCACAGCGCGCCGATCCCGCGCGCCGGGTAGCGCAGCACGCCCTGGCCGACCGGGTCGACCTCGACCCACGCCTTCGGCCAGCAGAACGCGCTGGGGCTCAGCACCAGGCCGTGCTCGGCGAGGTCCACCCGGTGCTCGGGCTTGCGGTGCAGCACCAGCTCGCCGCCGGACCAGGTGATCTCCGGGTGGAGGTCGTGGAACACCGCCTCCACGCCCCGGTCGGCCAGGGTCGCCGCGCGGGTGGCGATGTCGGCCTCGAGCACGGCGGTGATGCGCTCCCAGTGCGGCGCCACCAGCACCGCGTGGCAGCGGCGGATGACCTCGGCCTCCGCCGGCGGCACCGCGCGCAGCTCGGTCTCCAGGTCGGGCACCCGGACGTCCGGCACGGGCATCAGCTCCGCCGGCTTCACCGGCCCCTCCAGGCGCGCCAGCAGCACGTCCAGGCCGGGGATGCCCGCCGCCCGCTCCCGGGCCCACCGCACCCACGGCAGGTGCACGGCGTGCGCGCCGGGCGTGCGCAGGCCGTCCACCGCCATGACCGTCTCGAACACCGGTGAGTACGCGAACCTCACCCTGGCCAGCCCCACCCCGGCCAGCCTCACCCACACCGCCACGCCGTGCAGACTAGGCGGGCCGCCGGGGCGGGGTGTCGCTCAGGAGCGGAACGGCAGCTCGCGCGCCAGCCCGGCGACCGGTCCCACGACGATGATCGCGGGCGGGCGGACGCCGTGCGCCACCACGTCCTCGCCCAGCGAGTCCAATGTGGACGACAGGACGCGCTGCGACCGGGTGCTGCCCTCCTGGATCACCGACACCGGGGTGTCGCCGGGCCGCCGCGCCCGCAGCGCCGCCGCGAACGCGCCCGCCCGCTCCACGCCCATCAGGATCACCACGGTGCCGCTCAGGCGGCCCAGGGCGTCCCAGTCCACCAGCGACCTCGGGTCGTCCGGGGCGACGTGGCCGGACACCACCACCACCTCGTGCGCCACGCCCCGGTGCGTGACCGGCACGTCGGCCAGCGCCGGCACGCCGAACGCGCTGGTCACGCCCGGTACGACGGTGACCGGCACGCCCGCCTCGGCGCACGCGATCAGCTCCTCGAACCCGCGCCCGAACACGTACGGGTCGCCGCCCTTGAGGCGCACCACGAACCTGCCCGCCTTGGCGTTGTCCACCAGCGTCGAGTTGATGAAGTCCTGCGTCGCGGCCCGGCCGTAGGGGATCTTGGCCGCGTCCACGACCTCCACGTGCGGCGGCAGCTCGTCCAGCAGCTCGCGGGGCCCCAACCGGTCCGCCACCACCACGTCCGCCCGCGCCAGCAGCCGCCGGCCGCGCACCGTGATCAGGTCCGGGTCACCGGGCCCGCCGCCGACCAGGGCCACGCCCGCGGGCTGGTCGTGGTGGTCGGCCAGGGAACCGTCGCGCAGCGCGGCCAGCAGCCCGTCGCGCACGCTCGCGGACCGGCGGTGCTGACCGCCCGCCAGCACGCCCAGCAGCAGCCCGTCGTGCTCGCCGGCGGCGGGCGTCACCGCGGTGCCCTTCACCGCCACGTCCGCGCGCACGCAGAACACCCGGCGCGCCTCGGCGTCGGCCGTGACGCGGGCGTTGACCACGGGGTCCGAGGTGCAGGCCAGCACGTACCACGCGCCGTCCAGGTCGCCGTCGGCGTACTCGCGGGGCTGCCAGGCCACCTCGCCGCCGTCCACCATGCCCTGGACCGCCGGGGTGACCGCGGGCGAGACGACCTCGACCGCGGCCCCCGCCGCGACCAGCCTGGGCAGGCGGCGCTGGGCGACCGTGCCGCCGCCCACGACGACGACCCGGCGTCCGGTCAGGTCCAGGCCCACGAGGTAGTGCTGTTCACCGTGCATGGGTAGAAGGATCCACGCCAGGCAGGTGGTGTCCAACGGGCGTGCGTCACATCACGGTTCGCCGTGCTCGATCTCCGCGCCGACCGCCGGGGAACCGGCCACGCACGAGACGCCGACCGTGCCCCGGTCGCCGTGGACGTCGAGCCAGGCGCTGCGCGCGAACTCCCCGTCGTCGCAGGCCACCACCAGGCGGAAGGCGCCCGAGCCGGAGCACCAGCCGGTGCCGGAGTCGCCCCGCACCGAGGTGCCGCACGAGTGCAGGCCGGCCGGGCGCGAGCCCGTTCCCGGCGACGCGGACGCCGCGGTGGCGGCCAGGAGCGGCGGGGGGAGCAGGAGCAGCAGGGGGAGCACCAGCAGCGGGGGACGCACCTCCGCATCGAACACGAACGACGTGCCCACGACCGGGAGGCAACCCGGTCGTGGGCACGTCGTGGTGGTGCCGCCTACAGCTGCGCGGCGGTGGTGCCTACAGCTGCGCGGCGATCGCCGAGTAGTAGGCGCCGATCCGCGCGTACACGCCGGGGTAGCCGGCCAGCGCGCAGCCGCGACCGAACGAGGTCGCGCCGATGAGCTTGCCACCGGCCACCAGCGGGCCGCCCGAGTCGCCCTGGCAGGTGTCCACGCCGCCCTGCGGGTAACCGGCGCACACCATGGCGGTGGGGCTGTAGTTCGAGTACGCCGTGCGGCACGTCGCGTCGGACGTCACCGGCACGGTCGCGCCGAGCAGGTACCGCGAGGCCGAGCCGCCCGAGGACGTGGTGCCCCAGCCGAGGATGGTCGCGTTCGTGCCCGCCGCGTACAGGGCGGTGTCCGACGGGGTGGCCAGCGGCAGGTACGGCGCGGGCAGGCTGGTGCCGAGGGTCAGCACCGCCACGTCGTAGCCGGAGCTGGCGGTGCGGTAGCTGGGGTGCACCCAGATCCGCGACACCGTGGCCACGGTGCCCGCCGTGCTCTGCTTGTCGTCCCGGCGGTGCACCACGCGGGTGCTGGACGCCGAGCGGCCGCTGACGCAGTGCGCCGCGGTGACGACCTTGGTGGCCCCCACCAGGGTGCCGCCGCAGAACTGGCCGCCGCTGCTGGTGGCCAGGTAGACCACCCACGGGTAGGTGCTGGTGGACACGCGGGACCCACCGACGACGTACGGGGAGACGCCGTCGGACGTGGACGCCACGGCGGGGGCCGTGGTCATCAGGCCCACCGCGGCCACGGCCGCGACCAACGACGTGATCAGGCGATGCAGGGTTTTCGCCATGTCGATCCTTCCGAGCAGGGGTGCGCCTGGTGCGGCGCACCCCTCACAGCTAGGACCAAGACGGCGAAGCGGACAACCAACTTTCGAAGGGGACCGGAGACTTCACAGTTGACCGGTGACACCCGTCACACGCACGACATCCGCCCGAACCGGACCGGTAACGACCGGACCGGCGCCCACGTCGACGAACGCCACCGCCGCACCGGCCTCGGCCAGCCGCACCGCGCCGTCCGCGCGGACCCGCGTGCCGGGCCGCAGCAGGTGCCGCACCCGCGCCACGCACTCCTCGCTGCCGACCACCACCGACGCCCGCCGCAGCTCGGCCTCGGCCCGGGGCGTGCGCTCGTCCGCGTCGCCGGGACCCAGGCCCACCAGCGCCAGCCGGCCGCGCGGCAGCACGCGCGCCGCGGCCACCGTCACCCCGGCGCCCTTGGCCTTCTCCGCGGCGATCTCCACCCGCCCGCCGCCGGACAGCTCCGCCGCGCCGCGCAGCGCCGCCGCCTCGGCCACGCTCGGGATGCCGATGGCCAGCTCCGCCGGGTTGGGCACCGGGATCACCGCCAGCTCCGCGCCGGGGTAGGTCAGCAGCGGCGCGGTGGTCGAGTCGTGCCAGAAGCCCCAGTCCTCCAGGGCGTCCGCGATGCCCTGCTCGGCCACCTTGCGGTCGAGCGTGGCGAACGCCCGGATCGCCCGCAGGTCCAGGCCGCCCTCCTCCTGGAGCCGCGCCAGCGCCGCCGACACGGCCGACGCGGGCACCCCGGTGCTCGACCCGACACCGACGACGAGGGTGCGCGGCACCACCCGCACCACGCGCTCCTTCGGCGGGCCCTTGGGCACCCGGTCGTCCACCAGCACGGTCCACGCCCGGTCGTGGCCGTGGTCGCCGGTCCCTGCGACGTTCTCCGGCATCGCGGGCAGCGGGAAGCCCAGCGGGTTGGCCAGCAGCACCGGCTCGCCGCGCCGGATCGCCTCGCCGCACCCGGCGACGTCGCCCTCCACGGTGGCGTCGAGCAGCTCCACCAGCTCGTCCAGCGGGGAGTCCGCGGTCGCGGAGGTCACCACCGCCTGGAGGCCCAGCACGTCCGCGACCCGCTCGGCCAGCGCGTCCGCGCCGCCCAGCAGCGCCACGGCGAACCCGCCGTCCACGCACACCACGCCGGGGTCGGACCGCTCGTCGCGCACCAGCGGCGCGACCAGCCGCACGGCGGCGCCAGTGCCGAGGAAGAACACCGCCGAGCCCAGCAGCGGCCACAGGCGGCGCAGCGCGGGCCCGACCGGGCCGTCCGGCACCACCGCGTCGGGGCCGAGGAACCCGGCCAGCTCGACCGCGGCGCGCCGGCCGGCCGCACCCGCGGCGAAGATCCCGATCACGGTTCTTTCCTCCCCCACAGCACGGTCACCGGGTTGGCGGCCAGCAGCGAGCCGCCGGCCAGCCTGGCGGCGGACAGCTGGCTGCCCTCGACCTCGTAGCCGGCCCCGGCCAGCGCGTCCCGGGCGGGCACCACGCGGTCCAGGCGCGGGGTGGCCACCACGACCCGCCGGGCGCCCGACCGGGCGACCCGGCGCACCACCTCCGGGCCACCGCCGCCGACGAACACCGCGTCCGGGGTCGGCAGCTCGCCCGCCTCGCCCAGCTCCGCCTCGACCACCCGCACGTCCACGCCGTGCGCGGAGGCGTTGGCGATGATCCGCACGCACTGCACCGGGTCCCGCTCCACCGCCACGACCGCCGCGCCCAGCCGGGCGCACTCCACGCCGACCGCGCCGGGGCCCGCGCCGACGTCCCAGACCAGCACGCCGGGGCGCGGGGCGAGCCGGGCCAGCGCCAGGGCCCGCACCTCGACCGCGGCGACCATGCCGGCGCGGTGCGCGAACTCGTCGTCGGGCAGCGCCCAGCCACCGGGCGCGGGCGCGAAGTCCTGCTCCGCCAGGCAGAGCACCGCGCCCGGCGATTCCCAGCGGCGCACCACGGCGTCCGCCGGGTCCACGGTGGACGCGCCGGCGGCCGAGTCGACCACCAGGGTGCGCCGCCACCCGGCCAGGCCGCGCCCGAGCGCGGCGGGGTCGGCGCCGGAGACCACGACGGCGGGGCGCGCCCGGCACACGTTCAGCGCGTGCCGCTCGCCGACGGCGGCGGCGTCGACGGCGGTCACGTCCGCCCAGGACCGACCCGCCCCGGTCACGAACCGGTGCAGCGCGACGACGTCCACGTCAGTGCGCGCGCTTGCTCTTCTTGGTCCGCGGCGTGCGCGGCGTCGTGCTGGCGCGGACCGTGGTCGGCTTGGGCTTCGCGGCGGCGGCGACCACCGGCTTCGGCCTGGGCTCGCCGGCGGCGGTGTCCACGTCCTCGGCCGGGACGGCGGGGTCCTCGGCGGGGTCCCGGGTGTCGGCGGGGCCGGCCGGGTCCTCCCGGTCCTCCCGGTCCTCCGGCTCACCCGTGCCGATCACCAGCTCCAGCACCGGCTCGTCCCTCACCCTGGCCGCGGCGCGCTTGCTGCGCGCGGTCTCCTGCCAGTCGTGCACCGCCGACCACGCGGCCGCCGACGGCGAGTCGCCCGTCGGCCGCTCGGCCGTCCGCTCACCCGACCGCTCTGCCGAACGCTCGCCCGCCGACCGGCCGGCGCGCAGCGCCCACCGCGACGGCCGCGACCGGCGCACCGGCTCGTCGCCCTCGACCACCACCGCGGCGGACCGGCCGCGGGGCGCGGGCGGCGCGAGCACCTTGCCGACCAGGAACAGCGTGGTGCGGTAGAGCTTGTGCTCCTTGACGCACGCCTCCAGCCCGCCGACGGTGGTCCGCACGACCGTCTCGTCCGGCAGGGAGACCTTGTAGGCGACCACGACGGGCGTGTCGTCGGGGTAGCCGCCGGCGCGTAGCCGCTCGACCACCTGGCCGGCCCGCGCGCCGGACGCGGAGATCGCCATCGTGGTGCCGTGCGCGGCGAACGCCTCGACGTGCTCGGCGGTCTCGGGGCCGACCAGCACCAGCGACTGCGCCACGTCCGACGCGGTCAGCTCGCGGCCGACCGACGCGGCCGCCGCGGAGACCTGGGACACGCCGGGCACCACCTCGGTGTCGAGGCCGAGCCGCCGGCAGACGTCCCGCTGCTCGTTGAGCCCGCCCCACAGCGCCGGGTCGCCCGCGTGCAGGCGCACCACCCTGAGCCGGCCCGCCGCGGCCCGCCGGTACAGCTCCACCACCTCGGGCTCGGGCACCCGGGAGAAGTCGACCAGCTCCGCGTCGGGGCGGGCGTGCTCGCGCACGCACTCGGCCTCGACCACGGCGGGCGCCCAGAGCACCACGTCCGCCTCGGCTATCCGCCTGGCGCCGCGCACGGTGATCAGATCGGCGGCGCCGGGACCGGCGCCCACGAAGGAGACCCGACCAGTCATCACCACTGCTCCCCATGACGCGTTCGGCTGGTGGGCATGGACCGTACCGCGTTCGGGGGTTCCACTATCGAGTGGCCTCAACGGGTGCCGCCCCGGCCGCGCAGGCCCGCACGAAGCGCGCCACGGCCCCCGGCGCGGACGCCGGGTGGGTGTGCAGGTACGACGCGTGCACGCCGCCGAGCACGAACCCCTCGGCCACCGGGCGCAGGTCGTGCCCGCGCCACCGCCAGGCGGGTTTCGCGCCGTGCGGGACGCTCAGCGCGGTGCGGTGGAACTCGTGGCCGGTGATCCGGGCGCCCGGCCGGGCGAGCACCGAGTCGTGCGGCGCGACCGCGTCGCGGTAGCCCAGGGTGAGCCGGGGCGTCATCGCGCCGTCCGCGTCGAGCACGCCGCACATCGGCGCGCCGTCGAGGGACTTGGCCAGGTACAGCAGGCCGCCGCACTCGGCGTGCACGGGCGCGCCGGCGCGGGCCAGCCGGGTGACGTCCTCGCGCAGCCGCTCGTTGGCGCTCAGCTCGGCCGCGTGCTGCTCGGGGAACCCGCCGGGCAGCACCAGGCCCGTCGTGCCCGCGGGCAGGGCCTCGTCGCGCAGCGGGTCGAGCACGACCACCTCCGCGCCCGCCGCCGCCAGCAGCTCGACGTGCTCGGCGTAGCCGAAGGTGAACGCCGCGCCGCCCGCGACCGCGATCACCGGCGCGCCGTGGGCGTGAGCCGGGCCCGCCTCCTCCCTCGGGTCCCAGGCGGTCGCGGTCACCGCGGGGGCCTCGGCGGCGAGCCGGCGCACCCCGTCCAGGTCGACGTGCCGGGCCACGGAGTCCGCGATGGCCTCCACCGCCTCGACCGCCGCCGGGCCGTGCTCGGCGGCGGTGACCAGGCCGAGGTGGCGGGAGGGCAGCCGGAACCGGTCGTCGCGCGGCAGCGCGCCCAGCACCTCCAGGCCGACCTCGGCGCAGGCGCCGCGCAGCACCTGCTCGTGGCGCGGGGAGCCGACCTGGTTGAGCACCACGCCGCCCAGCCGCACGGTCGGGTCGTAGCCGCGGAAGCCGTGCAGCAGGGCGGCCAGGCTGCGGCTCTGGCCCCGGGCGTCGACCACGAACAGCACGGGCGCGGACAGCAGCTTCGCGACGTGCGCGGTGGACCCCAGGCCCTCGGTGTCCACCCGCCCGTCGAACAGGCCCATCACGCCCTCGACCACGGCCAGGTCGCAGCCGCGCGCGCCGTGCGCGAACAGGGCGGGCACCCGGTGCTCGCCGACCATGACCGGGTCGAGGTTGCGGCCCGGCCGGCCGGTGGCCACCGCGTGGTAGCCGGGGTCGATGTAGTCGGGGCCGACCTTGAACGGGGCCACCCGGTCGCCCGCCCGGCGCAGCGCCGCCATCAGGCCGGTGGCCACGGTGGTCTTGCCGCTGCCGGAGGCGGGGGCGGCGACCACCAGCCGGTTCACCACTCGATCCCCTTCTGGCCCTTCTGACCCGCGTCCATCGGGTGCTTGACCTTGGTCATCTCCACCACCAGGTCGGCGGCCTCGACCAGGGCGGCGGGCGCGTGCCTGCCGGTGATGACGACGTGCTGGTGGCCGGGCCGGTCGCGCAGGGTCTCGACCACCTCGGCCACGTCCACCCAGCCCCAGTGCATCGGGTAGGTGAACTCGTCGAGCACGTACAGCCCGTGCCGCCCGTCCCGGATCCGGCGGGCGATCTCCTGCCAGCCCTCCCGCGCGGCGGCGGCGTGGTCGTCCTCGGTGCCCTGCTTGCGGGACCAGGACCAGCCCTCGCCCATCTTGTGCCACTCGACGGGGCCGCCCTCGCCGGTCTGCTCGTGCAGGCGGCCCAGGGCGCGGAAGGCCGACTCCTCGCCGACCTTCCACTTGGCGGACTTGACGAACTGGAAGACACCGATGGACCAGCCCTGGTTCCACCCGCGCAGGGCGAGGCCGAAGGCGGCGGTGGACTTGCCCTTCATCTCCCCGGTGTGCAGGACGACCAGGGGACGGTTGCGGCGCTGCCGGGTGGTGAGCCCGTCGACGGGCACGGCGGACGGTTGGCCTTGGGGCATCTTCGGCTCCTACGCGGCTCGGGCGGCGCGGACCACGCCGGCGACCTGGTCGGCGGACAGCTCTTCGAGGCGCAGGCACGCGGCGTCCAGCGCGCCCGCCACCCGCCCGGCCAGGCCGAGCCTGATCGGGCCGTGCTCGCAGTCCACGACCACCGCGGCCACCCGGTCGGCGGCCAGCAGGCCCGCGGCGCGCAGGGCGTCGCGCAGCGGGTCGCCGCCCGTGCCGGAGGCGGTCGCGCGCCCGTCGGTCAGCAGCACCAGCAGCGCGCGGCGGCGCGGGTCGCGCACGCGCTCGGTCCCCAGCACGCGCCGGGCGCGCAGCAGGCCGTCGGCCAGCGGGGTGCGGCCGCCGGTGCGCAGGGCGCGCAGCCGGGCCGCCGCGGCGTCCACCGAGTGGGTGGGCGGCAGGGCGACGGTGGCCTCCCGGCCCCGGAACGTCACCACGCCGACCTTGTCGCGCCGCTGGTAGGCGTCGCGCAGCAGGGAGACCACCGCGCCGCTGACCGCGGACATCCGCTGCCGCGCGGCCATCGACCCGGAGGTGTCGACCACGAACAGCACGAGGTTGCCCTCCCGGCCCTCGCGCACCGACCGGCGCAGGTCCGATCCGCGCAGCTCCAGGCCGGGACCGCCGCGACCCCGGGCGGCCTGGTGGGGCGCCGCCGCGGCGAGCGTGCCGAGCAGGTGCAGGCCCGATCCGTCCACTGTGGAGGGACGGACCACGCGGCCGGTGCGGGCGCGGGCCCGGGAGCGCTTGCCGGGCGCGCCGTCGCCGACGCCGGGCACCTGGAGCAGGCGGGCGCGGAAGGCGGGGGCGGGGGTGTGCGTGCGCTCGGCGGAGGGGCCGCCGCCGTTCCCGGCGGGCTGCTCGGGCGGGCGGCCCGGCAGCTCCGCACCATCACCGTCGGGCACGTCGCCGTCGGGCACGTCGTCCCCCGGACCGCCGCCGGGACCGCCACCGTCGTCGTCGGGTCCCTCGTCGTCGGGATCGCCGTCAGGGCCGTCCTGGGGGCCGCCGTCGGGCCCGTCCGGCTCCCGGGCGGCCTCCTCGCCCTGCCGGAGGGCGTCGTCCAGCTGCTCCTCCTCCAGCCCCGGCTCGTCGAACGGGTCGCGGCGCTTGCGGTGCGGCAGGGCGAGCCGCACGGCCGCCTCCACGTCCTCCTCCGCCACCTCGTCGGCGCCGCGCCAGGCGGCGTGCGCGGTCGCGGTGCGGGCGACCACGAGGTCCGCGCGCATCCCGTCCACCTCGAACGCGGCGCAGATCGCGGAGATGCGGCGCAGCTCGGCGTCCGGCAGCACGACCGCCGCCAGCCGGGCGCGGGCCCCGACGATCCGCGCGGCCAGCGCGGCGTCCTGCTCGGCCCAGCGCGCGGCGAACCCGTCCTGGTCCGCCTCGTAGGCCAGCCGCCGCCGGACCACCTCGGTGCGCGTGGGCACGTCCCGGGCGGCGCGGACGGTGACCGTCAGGCCGAACCTGTCCAGCAGCTGCGGGCGCAGCTCGCCCTCCTCCGGGTTCATGGTGCCCACCAGCAGGAACGACGCGGCGTGCGACACGGACACGCCCTCGCGCTCCACGTGCGCGCGGCCCATGGCGGCGGCGTCGAGCAGCAGGTCCACGAGGTGGTCGTGCAGCAGGTTGACCTCGTCCACGTACAGCACGCCCCGGTGGGCGGCGGCCAGCAGGCCCGGCTGGTAGGCGCGCACGCCCTCGGTGAGGGCGCGCTCCAGGTCCAGCGAGCCGATCAGCCGGTCCTCGGTGGCGCCGACCGGCAGTTCGACCAGCCGCGCGGGCCGCCGCTCGGAACCCGCCGCGTGCGGTCCGTCCGGGCAGTCGGTCGCCACCGCCGGGTCGCAGCCGAACCGGCAGCCCGGCACCACGTCCAGGCCGGGCAGCAGCGCGGCCAGCGCGCGGACCGCGGTCGACTTCGCGGTGCCCTTCTCACCTCGGACGAGCACCCCGCCGATACCGGGGTGCACGGCGTTGAGCAGCAGCGCCGTGCGGAGGTCGTCCTGTCCGACGACGGCGGAAAAGGGGAAACGCGCGCCCATGCGGCGGTGTCCTTCCTCGGGTGTCCACGCCCGGGTCCGGTAGCGATGACGTCGGGGGGCGAGTTCCTGGCTCCCGGGGTGAACCGGTCACAGTGGCGGGACCGCGCCGGATTCGCACCGGCTTCCTCGCGCACCCCTACAGCCCCGGCATCGTCGCACCTGCGGCCGGCGGCTCCAAGCCCCGGGGACGCGAGCGCGATCACACCGGGGCCGGCCGCGCGCCCCCGGCACCGCCGCGGACCAGGCCGGTGGAGGCGTTCCGGGTCGTCGATGCGCTGTCGATGCGCTACCGCCGGCCGACCCCGCCCGGGGCCACGAGCCGCCGGGTGGCCGCCTCGCCGGCGGGCCCGTCCCGGTCCCCCAGGTCCACCTCGACGGTCAGCGGCGCCCGGAACGACAGCAGCCCCAGCACCGGCGGCGGGTCCGCCGAGGCGAGCCGCAGGCGCGGGAACCGCAGCGCGGTCTCCCGCAGCACCACCTCCGCCTCCAGCCGGGCCAGGCCCGCGCCGAGGCAGAAGTGCCTGCCGTGGCCGAACGCCAGGTGCGCGCGGGCGTTCGGGCGACCGGGGCAGAACCGCTCGGGGTCCTCGAACGCGCCGGGGTCCGAGCCCGCGCCCGCGAGCATCAGCAGCAGCGGCGCGCCCGCCGGGACCTCGACGCCGGACAGCACGACCCGCTCGGCCGCGACCCGCCGCCAGGTGGTGACCGGCGGTTCCCGGCGCAGCACCTCCTCGACGCACGCGGCCGCCAGGCCGGGTTCGGGCAGCCGCGACCACAGGTCGCCGTGCCGCAGCACCGCGTGGAACGCCGCGCACAGCAGCTGCGTCGTCGTCTCCTGGCCCGCGATCAGCAGGAAGTAGCACAGCCCGGCCGCCTCCCGCAGCGGCACGCCCCGGGCCCGCAGCGCGCCGAACAGGTCGTCGCCGCGCGGGTCGGCGGCCTCGATGCGCCCGGTCAGCCACCGGTGGAACGCGGCGGCCGGCCCGGCCAGCTCCCGCTGCCGCGCCGGCGAGACGTCGCCCCAGAACAGCTCCAGCGACGCGGTGCTCCACGCCTTCAGCGCGGCCACGTCCACGTCGCGGATGCCCAGCACCTCCAGCAGCACCACCGCCGGCAGGTCGCGGGCCAGCGCCGGGTGCAGGTCCACCACCCCGGTCAGCCCGGCCAGCCGCGCCGCGGTCAGCTCCGCGATCCGCGGCCCCGCCGACGCCACCCGCGCGGGCGTGAGGAAGCGGGCGACCAGCCGGCGCAGGGCGGCGTGGGTCGGGGTCCCGTTGTTGGCCAGCGTCGGCGGCAGCGAGAACCCGGCGCGGGCCAGCTCCCGCAGCACCGGGCCGGGGATCGGGACCACCGCGGTCAGCGCGTTGTCCGGGCGGAACCGGCGCGGGTCGGCCAGCACCGCGCGCACGTCGTCGTACCGGCTGACCAACCACAGCCCGGTGCGCCCGTCCCGGTGCACCGGCGCCCGCTCGCGCAGCGACCGCAGGTCGGCCGGTCCGGGCTGGAAGAGGTCCACGCCGGCACGGTAGCCGCCGGGTGCGACACTGCCGGCGTGAGTGTGCGCACAGGTGAGTCGGTGTTCGACTGGATCGACACGCGCGCCGGGGCCCGCGCGAAGGCCGGCCTCGCGCGCCGCGTCCGGCCCCGCCCCGCCGACTCCGCGGACCTCGACCTGGCCTCGAACGACTACCTGGGCCTGGCCCGCGACAAGCGGGTCACCGGGGCGGCGGCCGCGGCCGCGCTGCGCTGGGGCGCGGGGTCCACCGGGTCCCGCCTGGTCACCGGGTCCACCGAGCTGCACACCGAGCTGGAGTACGAGCTGGCGAACTTCTGCGGCGCCCAGTCGGCCCTGGTGTTCTCCTCCGGCTACCTGGCCAACCTCGGCGCGCTGGCCGCGCTGTCCGGGCCGGGCACCGCGATCGTCGCCGACCAGCACATCCACGCCTCGCTGATCGACGGCACGCGGCTGTCCAAGGCCGACGTGGTGGTCGCCGGGCACTGCGACGTGCCGCAGGTCGCCCACGCGCTGGCCACCCGCGGCAAGCGGCGGGCGCTGGTGGTGACCGACTCGGTGTTCTCCGTGGACGGCGACCTCGCGCCGCTGGCCGAGCTGCTGGCGGCCTGCCGCGAGCACGACTCGGCCCTGATCGTGGACGACGCGCACGGCCTGGGCGTGCTCGGCGAGGGCGGGCGCGGCGCGGTGCACGCGGCGGGCCTGGCCAAGGCGCCGGACGTGGTGACCACGCTGACGCTGTCGAAGTCGCTGGGCGCGCAGGGCGGGGCGGTGCTCGGGCCGAGCCGGGTGGTCAAGCACCTGGTGGACACCGCGCGCACGTTCATCTTCGACACCGGTTTGGCCCCGTCCAGCGCGGCGGCGGCGCTGGCCGCGCTGAAGGTGCTGCGCGAGGAGCCGGACCGGCCCGCGCGGGCCCTGGACGTGGCCCAGGACCTGGCGTTCCGGCTGCGCGAGGCGGGGCTGTCGGTCAGCACGCCGACCGCGGCGGTGGTGTCGGTGCGGGCGCCCTCGCCCGAGGCGGCGTTCGGCTGGGCCGAGGAGTGCCGGGCCCGGGGCGTGTCCGTGGGCTGCTTCCGGCCGCCCTCGGTGCCGGACGGCGTCTCCCGGCTGCGGCTGACCGCCCGCGCCGACCTCACCGGGGCCGACGTCGAGCGGGCCGTGCGGGTGATCACGGAGACCGGCGCATCCGCCGGTGCGGTATCCCGTCCTCGTCCGTGAACTCCGCGCCCTGCGGCTCGAAGCCGAACGAGGCGTAGAAGTCGACCACGTAGGTCTGCGCGTCCAGCACGCAGTCGGCCCGGCCCACCTCGGCCAGCGCCGCGTCCACCAGCCGGCGGCTGTAGCCGCGGCCGCGGGCGGCGCGGGCCGTGCAGACCCGGCCGATGCGGAACCCGCCGCCGGGCTCCTCCAGCAGCCTCAGGTAGGCCACCGGCTCCGGTGAGCCGTCGGCCTCCAGCCA
The DNA here is from genome assembly GCF_047689505.1 of Saccharothrix sp. BKS2. Taxonomy (NCBI): domain Bacteria; kingdom Bacillati; phylum Actinomycetota; class Actinomycetes; order Pseudonocardiales; family Pseudonocardiaceae; genus Saccharothrix; species Saccharothrix sp. BKS2. Next base: position 383,998 of record NZ_JAUQOL010000008.1, read on the forward strand.
CAGGTGCCGGGTGCCCGGCTCCAGGTCGCGGCCGTCCAGGTCCTGGTACACGGCCTTCTGCTCCACCACGAACACGTCGCAGCGCAGCTTGAGCAGTCGGTAGAGCTGGTCCGGCGTCAGGTCGGCCGACCACCGGCGACGCAGGGTCGCCGGGTACTGGGGTGAGCGCACGGCACCGTGGTACCACAGCATCAGCGCCACGACCGGCACCGACCCCGCATCAGAGCCACTCCCGGTACCGGGCCAGGGCGGTGTAGACGCCGGGGTGGTCGGCGCGGGCGCAGCCGTGGCCGAAGGACACCACGCCGACGAGTTCGCCGGCCGCGGTGAGCGGACCGCCCGAATCGCCCTCGCACGCGTCCTTGCCGCCCTCGGGGTAGCCCGCGCACAGCATCGCGCCCGGCCGGTAGCCCCGCACCAGGTCCGCGCACTCGGCGTCCGCGCGGATCGGCACGTCGACCTCGCGCAGGACGCGGCTGGGCGGCCGCAGCTCGCCGGTGCGGCCCCAGCCGCGGACCACGGCGGGCCCGGTGCCGGGCTCGGCGACCCGGACCGGCTGGTAGGGCAGCGGGTCGACCAGGGTCAGGGTCGCCACGTCGTCGCCCGCGGTGACCGCGGTGAAGTCTGGGTGCCGCCAGATCGCCGCGACCCGGCTGCCGCGACCCACCCGGCTGTCCAGGTCGGCCCGGCCCGCGACGGCAGTCAGCTCCTCCGCGCGCCGGTCGCGCCGGCCAACGGCGGAGCGCTCGACCGTGCAGTGGGCGGCGGTGACGACCTTGTCCGGCGCGATCAGCGCTCCGCCGCAGAAGAAGTTGCCCGCCTGGTCGAACAGGGCCACCACCCACGGCGCGGGCGGGGCCTCCCGGCCGCCGACGACCGCGGCCGCGGGGAGCCCGGAGAAGAGCAGGACGAGCACGGCGAACACCGGCGCGCTGATGCGCATGGACCACTCCCCTACGTCACGTGGACGAACGGGCACAGACCGTAGCGGAGGGCGCACGGCTCTCCTATCCGGGTATGGGAACCGGAAAATCTGTTGTTAGAATCCCTCAGTACCGAAGATTCCACTGCCAGTGAGACAGATCACGAGTATCTGTCCGGAACATGAGGGAGGTTCCATGCACCTGGATCTCACCCAACTGCCCGCGTTCCTCATCGCCTGCGCGGTGGTGGTCCTGACCCCGGGCGTGGACGCCTTCCTGCTGCTGCGCACCTCGGTGCGGGCCGGGACGCGCGCCGGCCTGCTGGCGCTCGCGGGCATCCACACCGCGGCGCTCCTCCAGGTCGCGCTGGTGATCTCGGGCGTCGGCGCGGTGATCGCCCGCTACCCGGCGGCGCTGACCGCGCTGCGCTGGATCGGCGCCGCCTACCTGCTCCACCTGGCCGTGTCGATCACGCGCGGCCTGCTGCGGCCCACGTCCGAGGGGGAGTCGGCGGTCGCGCCCCGGCCGTTCCGGCAGGGGTTCCTGACCAACATCACCAACCCGAAGATGCTGCTGTTCTCGCTGGCGTTCCTGCCGCAGTTCATCGGCTCGGGCGATCCCGCGCCCCAGCTCACCCTGCTCGCCGCGGTGTTCCTCGGCCTGGCCGCGCTGTGGGAGCTGACCATCGTGGTCGCCGCGGCGCGGGTCGCGGGTCCGCTGCGCAGGCCCGGCGTGACCACGGCGCTGGACGCGGTGTGCGCGACGGTGTTCCTGGCCATGTCGATCGGCCTGGTGGTCTGACGCGCGGGTCCGGCGCCCGCCGGGCCCCGCCGCGCCCGCCGGTCCCACCCCGGGACCGACGGGCGCCGGGACTACGCCGCGCCGGCAGGCTGCCCGGTCAACTGCTCGGTCAGCGCGTCGAAGTGGGTGGCGATCCGGCCGTAGACGCCGGGCTTGCCCCGGCGCGCGCACCCCTCACCCCACGACGTGACGCCGATCAGCTTCCCGCCCGCCACCATGGGACCGCCGGAGTCGCCCTGGCAGGTGTCGATGCCGCCCTCCGGGAAGCCCGCGCAGGTCATCTCGCCCGCGTCGTACTGGAAGTAGGCGGCCTCGCAGTCCTCGTCGGACATCACCGGCACGGACGCCGCCAGCAGGTACCGCGACGGGGCGCCCTGCTCGCTCGTGCGGCCCCAGCCCAGCACCAGCGCCTCGGTGCCCGGCGCGTACAGCTCGTCGTCCTCCGGGCCGGCCAGCGGCAGCGGCTGGTTGGGCACCCGCTCGCGCAGGGTCAGCACGGCGACGTCCGCGCCCCGGTCCGCCGCCACGTAGTCCGGGTGGACCCAGACCTCGTTCAGCCGGACCACCCGCCCCTGCCTGCTCTCCTTGTCCTCGCGACCCACCACGACCCGCGCGTTGCGCGGCGTCATGTTCACCGCGCAGTGCGCCGCGGTGACCACCTTGTCCGGCGCCACCAGGGTGCCGCCGCAGAACTGGTAACCGTTGGAATCGGCCAGGTAGACCACCCACGGGTGGTCCGCGATGGCCACCCGCCCGCCGCCCACCACGCGCTCACCCGGCGTCAGCTCCTCCGCCGTGGCGGCGCCCGCCAGTGCCATCATCAACGTCATCAACAACGCGGCCAGCCGCATCGCCCCTCCTCCTGGTCAAGGACACCCAGGAGGAAGTTAGCCCGAACGGGCGAGTCAGTTGGACTGTTCGGCCTTATTTCCACCGAACTTGCTACGGACCTTGTCCGCCGTGCCCACCACGACGTCGCCGAGCTCGTTGAAGATCTTCATCAGGGGGTCCTCGGACTGGGCCGCCGACTCCTTGTACGAGCGGGCCGCCGCCCTGAGGTCCTCGGTGAACGACGTGGTCGGCCGGTCGTCCTCGCGGCGCGCGTAGTCGCCGGTCAGGATGGTCCGGTACTCCTCGCTCGCCGCCCACCTCTGGAGCTCGGCCGCGCGCACCACCGCCAGCGGGTGGGTCAGCGGCCAGGTGCGGATCAGCTTGAGCACCGAGTCGCGCACGTCCTCGACCTGCTCGTACTCCCGGGCCTGGTTGAGGAACTCGGCCGTGTCGACCTCGCTGAGGTCCATGCCGCCCGCCATCGCCACGTGCACCCGCAGGCCGGCGGCCGGGTCCTGCACGCACAGCAGGCCGGCGCGGTCGCAGGTCAGCTCGGTCTTGCGGTACCACTCGCCCAGCGCCGCGATCACCGCGCGGATCGCCCAGTACCCGACGGGCATCCAGCCCATCCCGTACTGCACCTGCATCAGGCGCTGGAGGATCGTCCGGTACAGGGCGTGCCCGGACAGCACGTGCCCCATCTCGTGCCCGATGGTGAAGCGCAGGCCGTCCTGGTCGAGCAGCTCCACCAGCCCCGTGGTGAGCACGATGAACGGCTTGTCGATGCCGATGGTCATCGCGTGGGGCACCGGGTCGCGCCGCACGAACAGCTCCGGCACCGGGTCGACGTCCAGCGTCGCCGCGGTCTCCAGCCGCAGCCGGTCCAGCGCCGGGTACTGCTTCGGCCCCACCCGGACGCTCGACGCCAGGTGGCCCAGCCGCTCACCGCGCTCGGTGAACGCGCCCGCCACCGCCTGGAGCACCGGACCGATGCCCGGCACCGCCCGCAGGACCGCCAACGCCCCCCGGTCCACCGGGTGCTCGTAAGCCCGCGGGCTGATGCCCGGGAAGCGCACGCGTGCGGTGGACCGCTCGATTTCCTCGCCCATCGGCCCAGGGTGCCACGGTGCGGCGGGTCGGCGTTCCCGAACGGGACAACCGCCGGGCACACTGGCGGCGTGGACGAGACCGGCGGCCGGGCCGCCCAGCAGGCGGACGTGCTCGGCAGCGGCTACGAGGCACGCGGGCTGCCGCTGGGCGGCGACGTGGGCGCGGTGCTGGTGCGCCGGCGCGCGGAGCCCGCGACCCGGGGCGCGGTGCTGTACGTGCACGGGTTCGCGGACTACTTCTTCCAGACCCACGTGGCCGAGCACTTCACCGCGCGGGGCTTCGACTTCTACGCCCTCGACCTGCGCGCCTACGGCCGCTCGCTGCGGCCGGGGCAGGCGGCGAACTTCGTCACCGACCTCACGCAGCACTTCGAGGAGGTCGACGCCGCGGTGCGGGTGATCCGCGAGGAGGACGGCCACCGGCGGTTGGTCGTGATCGGCCACTCCACCGGCGGGCTGATCACCAGCCTGTGGGCGCACGAGCGGCGGGACGACGACGTGCTCGACGCCCTGGTGCTCAACAGCCCGTGGCTCGACCTGGCCGAGTCGTGGCTGTTGCGCACGGTCGGCACGGCGGTGGTCCGGGGCGTCGGCCGGATCGCGCCCCGGCTGGTGCTCAAGCCCGGCCTGGGCCCGGTGTACGGCCACAGCATCCACCGCGACCACCACGGCGAGTGGGACTTCGACGTCGCGTGGAAGCCGATCGAGGCGTTCCCGGTGCACGCCGGGTGGCTGCGCGCGGTCCGCCGCGGCCACGCCCGGCTGCACCGGGGGTTGGACGTGCGGGTGCCGGTGCTGGTGCTGCGCGCGAGCCGCAGCCACCTGCGCGCCAAGCGGTGGGCGCCCGAGGCGATGACCGCCGACACCGTGCTGGACGTGGCGCACATGCGGAAGTGGGCGCCGAAGATCGGGCGGCGGGTGCGGGTGGTGACGGTGGAGAACGGGATGCACGACCTGTTCCTGTCGGCCGGGCCGGTGCGCGAGCGGGCGCTGGCCGAGGTGGACGGGTTCCTGGACGCGCTCTGACCGGACCGGCCCTGGCTCGTCCCGACCCGGGCGCGCGCGCTTCGGGTGCCCGCGCGCCTCAGGTGCCGGTGGGGCGCTCCGGGGCGACGAGTTCCGCCACGACGTCCACCAGCCGGGCGAGGGCCGACACGACCAGGCTCCCGGCGATGCCGAGCACGATGCCCGCGATCGTCAGCGCCCGCACGTCGTCCTGGTCGGTGCCCCGGGCGGCGAACAGCAGGTCGGGCTGCGTCAGGTAGCCGAAGTTGTGCTCCTGTCCCTTCTTGCCCACCCAGTGCTGCGTGAGCTCCTGGTTCACCGAGAAGGCGTCCAGGCCCGCCTCGGGGTAGGACTCGGACAGCACCCAGTCCGGGTCCCGGTTCAGCGCCACGCTGCCCAGCAGGTCGCTCTGGTGGTCGGTCCGGTCCTGGACCCCGTTGTAGTTGACCTGGGGCAGCAGTGCGGTGAGGCGCCGCGGGGTCCGGGTCCAGACCCAGGCCGCGGGCACCACGCAGTGCAGCGCCGCGGCGTTCCGGTCCTCCGCGGTGTTCCTCTTGACCGCCGTGGTCACGGTGCCCGCCCACTGGGGGAAGGAGGCGGAGACCGGGTCCTCCGCGAGCGCGCCGCGGGGGTGGGCGCCCCGCTTCCGGCTCGTCCGGTCCGCGGCGAACGCGCTCCTCGCCCCGGCGCCGAGGTCGTCCCACGCCGCAGTCGGGACGGGTTTGCCCTGACAAGTCACCTCGCGGGGAGGTCCGGGCCGAAGAACGTGACGCGCACGCCGAGCTGCTCGTACTCGGTGGCGTCCGCGTCGACGGTCCGGACCCCGAACCACGCGGTGATGTCGTCACCGACGTCACCGGTGAAGTGCGCGTGCAGCTCGTGGTCGGTCTGGCCGCCCTCGGTGGAGAAGACCAGCAGGGGCCGGCTGCCCTCGGCCACGGTCCGGGGCCGGTCGATCACGTCCACGGCCGGCGGGAGGAAGACCCAGCACAGCGCGCCGGCGGACGCCAGCGCCCCCAGCACCTTGACCACGTTGGTCCGCAACGTCCTCGACACAACCGATCATCGCGCGGCGGGGCCGGATCGTTGCGGAACCCCGGCCCCGATCCGTCGCGGAACTCCGCCACCGGTCCCCGGAGCACCCCGGCGCCGCCCCTCGGAACACCCCGTCCCCGATCCTCGGAGCACCCGGCGATCCTCGGAGCACCCGGCGATCCTCAGAGCACCCGGCGATCCTCAGAGCACCCCGGCGCGGGCAGCGGCGAGCGCCGCCCGCGCCGCGCGCTCGCCGGTGGCGCGGTCGAGCGGTTCACCGGACACGAACACCCGGTAGAACAGCGGGGCGCAGGTCTGCCGCACCAGCTCGGCGGGGTCGGTGCGGGGCGGCAGCTCGCCGCGCTCGACCGCCCTCTCCACGATTCCCGCGGCGGCGGCGTGCCGGGCGGCGTAGTAGTCGTGCTTGGCCTGCCGGGCACGGCTCGACTGGAGGGCGGCGGCGACCAGGGCGATGGGGACGCGGCTGCGCACGGGGTCGGTGAAGGTGTCGACGACCTCGTGGGCCAGCGCGATCAGGTCGCCCTCGGCGGAGCCGGTGTCGGGCGCGGTCCAGGCGACGTCGCGGCCGCGGTCCAGGGCGTCGGCGATGAGCACGTCCACGGTGCCCCAGCGGCGGTAGACGGTGGTCTTGTGGACGCCCGCGCGGTCGGCGACGTTCTCGACGGTCATCCCGAGGTAGCCGCGGTCGACGAGCTCGGCGTGCACGGCCTCCAGCACGGCGTCGCGGACGCGGGCCGACCGGCCGCCGGGTCGTGTGCTCAAGTGCGACTCCAGTTGCGTCAGGGGTGCGGGCGTGCCACTCTAACGCAACACGAGTTGCGACAAGGAGTTCTCTTTGACCTTCGTCCCCGACCCGACCACCCTGCACCCGCTGGCGCACACCGACCGCGTGGTGCTGCTCAAGCCGCTGGTGACCGCGCCGACCGTCGAGGTCGGCGAGTACACCTACTACGACGACCCCGAGCACGCCACCGAGTTCGAGACGCGCAACGTGCTCTACGGGTACGGGCCGGAGAAGCTGGTCATCGGGAAGTTCTGCGCCCTCGCCAGCAGCACCCGGTTCATCATGGCCGGCGCGAACCACCTCAACACCGGCGTGTCGACGTTCCCGTTCACGATCTTCGGCGGGGCCTGGCAGGAGCGCACGGCCGACCTGTTCGCGGACATGGGGACGCGCGGGGACACCGTCGTGGGCAACGACGTGTGGTTCGGCTACGACTGCCTGGTCATGCCGGGCGTCACCATCGGCGACGGGGCGATCATCGCGGCCGGGGCCGTGGTGGTGTCGGACGTGCCGCCGTACTCGGTGGTCGGCGGGAACCCCGGGCGCGTGCTGAAGCGGCGCTTCCCGGACGAGGACGTGGCCCGCCTGCTGCGCGCCCGGTGGTGGGACTGGCCGGTGGAGCTGATCACCGAGCACGCCCGCACGATCATGACCGGCACGCCGGCCGAGGTCGAGCGCATCGCCGCCGAGCACCACCGATCGGCCTAGCGCCCCGTCCCCCCGGCGGGTGGATCATGGGGGCATGGCGGAGGAGCACGACCGGTACTGCGACCTGACCATGCGGGGCGGCACCACCAGCGGCGTGGTGTACCCGTGGGCGGTGGTGGAGCTGGCCGAGCACTACCGCTTCCGGTCGCTGGGCGGCGCGTCCGCCGGCGCCATCGGGGCCGCCTTCACCGCCGCCGCCGAGAGGGGGCGCGAGCAGGGCGGGTTCCGCAAGCTCCACGACCTGGTCGACTGGTTCGCCGCGCCGGGCTGGCGGATGGCCCAGCTGTTCCAACCCGGCGAGGACACCCGCAAGCTGTTCCGCATCGTCATGGCCTCCATGCAGCGGCGGGACACCACCGGGCGCAGCCCGCTGACCTGCCTGCTGCTCGCGCTGCTCGGCGCGGTCGGTTGGCGGGCGCGGCTGCTGCCGGCCCTGGCGCTGGTCCTGTGGCTGATCGGGCCCGCGCTGTGGTCCCGCGTCGTGCGGTGGGGCTCGACGCCGACGTGGGTGCTCGTCGCGATCGCCGCCGCGGCGCTGGTCGTCGTGCCGGTCGTGGTGGTGCTCCTGTCCGTGCGGGGCGGGGGTTCCCGGCCGCGGCGCGCGGGCACCGCGCTGCTGCTCCTGGCCCCGCTCGCGCCGGTCGCGCTCGCCACCCGGTGGAACGCCCCGAGCCTGGCGAGCGCGGCCACCGCCGCGGTGTGCTGGCTCGTGCTGGGCTTCGCCCTGGTCAGCGTCGTCGCGCTCACCTTCGGCCTGAGCGCCAAGCGGTTCCTCGACCGGATGGCGGCCACCGTCCACTTCGGGCTGGTGCCCGGCACCGGCCGGTTCGAGGCGAACTTCTGGGACCGCCGCTGCGGGGTGCCGAGATCGACCGGCGTGCCGCCGCTGGGCGACTGGATCGCCGACCGGCTCGACGACCTGTCCGGCGTGCCGGACCTGACCTTCGCCGACCTGAACACCACCCTGGTGCTGATGACCACGGACCTGTCCGAGGGCCGCCCCTACCGGCTGCCGTTCACCGAGCCGGCCGACGCGTGGCTGTTCTGCCGCACGTGCCTGGGCGTGGTGCTGCCCCGGCGGACCGTGGAGGCCCTGGGCCGCGAGGAGTCCGGGCACCGCTGCCCGCGGCACCCGGACGAACCGGTCCACGTCCTGCCGCGCGACCTGCCCGTGGCGCTCGCGGTCCGGATGAGCACGCCGCTGCCCGGCCTGATCGCCGCCGTGCCGCTGGTGCGCGCCGAGCCTGAGCCCCGCGTGCACTGGTTCTCCGACGGCGGCATCACCAGCAACTTCCCCATCCACTTCTTCGACCAGCTGCTGCCCCGCTGGCCGACGTTCGGCCTGAGCCTCCAGCCGTACCCGCCGGGCGACGACCGGGACGTGTGGCTGCCCGAGCAGGACGCCTCCACCGGCGGCGCGCCGTGGCGCGGCATCGGGCTCGTGCAGCACTTCGCGTCCGCGATCCTGGACACCCTGCTCGGCTGGCGCGACACCGCGCAGTCCGCGCTGCCCGGTTACCGGGGCCGGATCGCGCAGGACGAGGGCGGCACCAACCTGTTCATGCGGCCGGAGACGATCCTCGCCCTGGCGCGGCGGGGCGAGGAGGCGGGCAGGCTGCTGCGCACCCGGTTCACCCAGGACGCCCGGACCGACCGGTACCGCTGGATCCGGATGCGGCTGGCCATGCGCGAGTACCAGCAGCTGGCCGAGCAGGCCGAGCAGCGCGGCCCGCTCTACCGGGAGCTGGCCGAGCGCTACCGGGTCCCGGCCGACCTGCGGGACTGGTTCACCGTGCCGCCGACCGGCACCGACCCGCACGCCCGGGAGATCGCGATCACCCTGGACGCGCTGGGCGGCCTGCCGAGGGGGCCGTTCGACGGCGAGCCGCCGATCGACCCGGATCTGCGCCTGACCCCGCCGGAGTGACCCAGCCGGAGTGACCTCGCCGGGGTGGCCCGGCCCGGGGTGGCACCGGGCGGGGCCCCTCCCGGAGTGACCCCGCCCGGTCCCCCTCCGGTCAGGGCTTGCGGCCGACCCCGGCGTACGCGCTGATGTAGGCGTCGTCGGAGTCGGGGTGCCACTCCGACAGCGGCACGACACCCGGTTCGACCACCTCGAACCCGGTGAGGAAGGAGGCGATCTCGTCGCCCGGCCGCAGCACCAGCGGGCTGTCGGTCTTGCGGTAGATCGCGTTGACCTGCTCGCCGCCCTCGATGCCCTCCGCCGAGATCCCGTCCCAGCTGGCGTGCGAGAGGGCCAGGTAGCTGCCCGGCGCCAGGGCCTCCCGGTAGCGCGCGACGGCCTTGTGCGGCTCGTCGGCGTCCGGCACGAAGTGCAGCACCGCGACCATCAGCAGGCCCACGGGCCGGTCGAAGTCGATCATCCGGCGGACGTCCTCGTTGCCCAGCACGGAGTCCGGGTCGCGCAGGTCGGCCTGGATGGCGCAGGCCAGCGGGTTGTCCGCGAGCAGCGCCGTGCTGTGCGCGACCGCCACCGGCTCCACGTCGGCGTAGACGACCTTGGCCGCCGGGTTGGTCTGGTGGGCGATCTCGTGCACGTTGCCGACGGTCGGGATGCCCGAGCCCAGGTCCAGGAACTGGTCGATGCCCTGCCCCAGCAGGTGGCGTACCGCGCGGCGCAGGAACGAGCGGTTGGCCCGCGCCGCGCCCGACATGCCGGGGAAGATCTGCTCGACGGACTTCGCGGCCTCGCGGTCCACCGCGAAGTTGTGCGAACCACCCAGGTAGTAGTCGTACATCCGGGCCGCGCTCGGCCGGTTCAGGTCCACCGAGGACGGAACCCAGCTCGCCTGCTCCATGCGCACATCTCCTCGTCAGCCGAAGGCGTGATCGTCGTGGGTCGCCCGAACGGGCACAACCCCCTAACGGACGCTCGTGCCCGTTTCGCGGCAACCTAGCGGATGGGTCCGCGGCTCACCTCGGCGCGCACTGGTCGTCGGAGTCGTCGTGGTGGGCTGAGTCGCCGTGGTGGGCCGGGTCGTCGTGGTGGGCCGGGTCGTCGTGGTGGGCCGGGTCGCCGTGGCCGTCCGGGTCGTCCGGGTGGTCGAGCTCGTCGAGCCGCCGCCGCACCCCCTCGGCTTCGGCGTCACGACCCTGGCCCCGGTACAGCTCCCACGCCTGCCGCCACACCTCGCGGGCCCGGTCGACCCGGCCCAGGGCGGCGTACGGGTGGCCCAGGCCCTCCAGGCTGTCGGCTTCGGCGTAGCTGTGGCCGAGTTCCCGGAACACGGCGAGGGCCTGGCGGTAGTGCTCCAAGGCCCGGTCGTGGTGGCCGGTGCGGTGGTCGACGTAGCCCAGGCTGTCCAGGCTCATCGCCTCGCCCTCGCGGGCGTGGTGCTCGCGCTGGAGGGCGAGCGCGGCCCGGCAGTGCTCGCGGGCCCGGTCGTAATCGCCCAGCAGGGCCTCGTACCAGCCCACGAGGTTGAGCGACAGCGCCTCGCCCACCCGGTCGTCCAGGGCGCGTTGCAGCCGCAGGGCGTGGGTGGCGTGCTCCAGCGCCTTCGCGTTGTCGCCCCGCAGCGCCCAGAGCCGGGTGAACTCCTGGTGGGCCCGAGCCTGCCGATCGGCGTCCCCGGCGCGTTCGGCCAGCACCAGGACCTGGCGCAGGTGCTCCTCCGCCTCGTCGTAGCGCCCCAGGTCGGCGCAGGCGCGGCCGCTGTACCGGTGGGCCAGGGTGCGGGCGACGGGATCGGGCAGGCACTCGGCCGCGGCCAGCCCGATCCGCCACACGGCGAGCCGGTCGTGCAGGTGCCCCCGCCGGTGGTGGAACGTGGTCAGGGCCCAGGCCAGGCCCCACGCGGCCCGGTGCCGGCCGGTGGCGGCGGCGGTGCGCTGGGCCACGAGCAGGTTGGGGTGCTCGGCGTCGAACCACGCCAGGGCGGCGGCGTAGTCGGTCGGCGGGCTCAGGTGGGTGCCGGGTTCGGGCGGGTCGAGCTCGGCGGGGGTGCGGTCGGCCATCAGGTGCCGGTCGGCGGCGTGGGCGGTGTGCAGGTAGTGGTCGACCACCCGGCGCAGGGCCTCGTCCCGGGTCCGCCGGGGCAGGGTGGCCGCGGTGTCGGCGGCGTGCCTGCGGATCAGGTCGTGCATCCGGTGGTGACCGCGGGCGTCCTCGCCGATCAGCGACGCCTGCACCAGGCCGCGCAGCACCGCCCTGGCCGCGCCGGGCGGCAGGCCGGTGAGGCTCGCGGCGGCGGGCAGGCCGATGTCCGGCCCAGGCGCGATGCCGAGCAGGGCGAGGGCGGTGGCCTGGTCGGGGGTCAGGGAGCGCAGGGACCACGACAGCACGGTGGGCAGGCTGGCCGTCGGGTCGTCGTCGTCCAGGGCGTCCAGGCCGAGGTCGCGCAGCTCGGCCGCCAGGGCGGTCAGGGTGAGCTGGGGACGGGTGTGGGCGTGGGCGGCGACGATGCTCAGCGCCAGCGGGAACCCGCCGCACAGGGCGATCAGCTCGGCGACGGCGGCGGGCTCGGCGGCGAGGCGGCCGGGGTCGAGCCGGTGGGTCAGCAGGGCGCGGGCCTCGTCGTCGGCCAGCACGTCCAGCGGCAGGTGGTGGGCGTCGTGGGCGGTGATCAGCCCGGCCAGCCGTCTACGGCTGGTGACCAGCACGGTGCAGGTGTCGCCGCCAGGCAGCAGCGGGGTGACCTGGGCGGTGTCGGCGGCGTTGTCCAGCACCAGCAGCATCCGCCGGTCGCCGACCAGGCCGCGGAACAGCGCGGCCTGGGCGTGCGGGTCGACGGGGATGCGGCCGGGGTCGACGCCCAGGGCGTCGAGGAAGCCGCGCACCGCCACCGCGGGGTCCATCGGCTCGCCGTCGGGGCTGAACCCGCGCAGGTCCACGAACAGCTGGCCGTCCGGGAACCGCCCGAGGTCGCGGTGGGACCAGTTCAGCGCCAACCAGGTCTTGCCGATGCCCCCGGCGCCGGCGATCGCGGAGACGACCACCGTGGAGCTGTTCGCCACGGCGGCGTCCAGGCGGTCCAGCTCCTCCTGGCGGCCGACGAACGGCGAGGGCGGGGCGGGCAGCTGGTGGGGCGCGGACGCCGGGTCGGGCGCGGGGTGGTCCGCGGCGGTCCGGTCGGCCGGGTAGGGGTGGTCGGGCAGGGCGATCCAGGCGGTGTCGCGGGTCTCCTTCACGCTCACCGGCGCGGGCCGGAACGTGGCCGGGTCGAGCACCGCGGAGTTGCGGACCACCTCGTCGAAGACCCAGCGGGACACCACCAGCGCCAGCACGCCGGGGGAACCGGCCAGGGCCCGCTTCAGCGGCGCCGCGTCGATCAGCCGGAACGCGGTGGTCAGCGCGGTGGAGGTGGCGCCGTGGCCGTCGAAGGCGACCTCACCGGCGTGCACGGCCACCCGCAGCCGGACCCGCTGCTCGGGCGGGCAGGCGTCGTTGTGGGCGCGCAGCGCCGCCACCAGCGCGGCGGGCACCACCTCCACCAGCGGGCCTTTGGGGAAGTCCGGCGGCACGAGGACGAACACGCAGTCGCCGCGGTCCTCGTGGTAGCAGTCCTCCCACGCCACCCCGGCCGCCCGCAGCGCCGCCTCGACGACCCGGTACAGCCCGGCGCGCGTGCCCAGCTGGTGGGGCAGGGTGCGGCGCGGGTCGCCGAAGCCCTCCACGTCGACCACCACGATCGTGCGGTGCACCGCCGAGCCCGGGCCGCCGGCCGTCGTAGCCACACCGTGCATCGTGCCGGTGACGGCGGGTGAACACGATCACAACCGGAGAAGTGCACCCGAAAGCCGCAGCACCGCCCTCGGGGCCCGTCCCGTCGCAGGCTGCGCCCTCGGGCCTGCCCCCGTCGCAGGCCGTCCCACCACGGCCTACCCCTCACCGCCTGCCTCTCGTCGCCTGCTGCCGCCGCCTGCCTCCGCCGCCGCCTGCCCTCCTCACCGCCTGCCCCGCGCCGCCTCCCCCACCGCTGCCTCCCCCACCGCCACCTCCCCCTGCGCCCCTGCCCCCTCTCCCCCTGCGCCCCTCCCCGCCTGCTCGCTCTGGGCGAACAGGCGGCGGAAACAATTCCCCGCTCACCTTGGTTGAGCCAGTCAGACTCAACTTTGGAGGAATCATGGGCGAGACGTTGGCGCTGCCGGTCCTGCCGCTGGACGACGTGGTCGTGCTGCCGGGCATGGTCGTGCCGATCCGGCTCAGCGGCGTGGACGCCGGCGCCGAGGCCCGCGCCGCCGTCGAGGCCGCGACCGCCGCCGGTGGTCAGTCCAAGGTGCTGCTGGTGCCGCGGTTGGACGGGAAGTACGCCAAGGTCGGCACACTGGGCGTGATAGAGCAGGTGGGCAGGCTGTCCGGCGGCGAGCGCGCGGCCGTGGTGCGCGGCACCGAGCGGGTGCGCATCGGCACCGGCACGACCGGTCCCGGCGCGGCGCTGTGGGTCGAGGCGACGATCGCCGACGTGCCGCCCGCCGACGAGCGCACGCACGAGCTGGCCCGCGAGTACCGCGCGCTGGTCACGTCGATCCTCCAGCAGCGCGGCGCGTGGCAGGTGGTCGACTCGGTGCAGCAGGTCGACGAGCCGTCGGCGCTGGCCGACCTCGCCGGGTACGCCTCGTACCTGGGCGACGAGCAGAAGGTGTGGCTGCTGGAGACGCCCGACACCACGCGGCGGCTGGAGCGGCTGATCGAGTGGGGCCGGGAGCACCTGACCGAGCTGGACGTGGCCGAGACGATCCGCAAGGACGTCAAGGAGGGCGTGGAGAAGCAGCAGCGCGAGTTCCTGCTGCGCCAGCAGCTCGCCGCGATCCGCAAGGAGCTGGCCGAGCTGGACGGCAAGCCCGCCACCGAGGAGCAGGACTACCGGGCCCGCGTCGAGGGCGCCGACCTGCCGGAGCACGTGCGGCAGGCCGCGCTGACCGAGGTCGACAAGCTGGAGCGGACCTCCGAGCAGTCCCCCGAGGTCGGCTGGATCCGCACGTGGCTGGACACGGTGCTGGGCATCCCGTGGAACGAGCGCACCGAGGACTCCTACGACATCGCGGGCGCGCGGGCCGTGCTGGACGCCGACCACGCCGGCCTGGACGACGTGAAGGAGCGCATCGTCGAGTACCTGGCCGTGCGGCGCAGGCGTGCCGACCGCGGCATGGGCGTCGTCGGCGGGCGGCGGTCCGGCGCGGTGCTGGCCCTGGTGGGCCCGCCCGGGGTCGGCAAGACCTCGCTCGGCGAGTCGGTCGCGCGGGCCATGGGGCGCGAGTTCGTCCGGGTCGCCCTGGGCGGTGTGCGCGACGAGGCCGAGATCCGCGGCCACCGGCGCACCTACGTGGGCGCGCTGCCGGGCCGGATCGTGCGCGCCATCTCCGAGGCGGGCTCGATGAACCCGGTCGTGCTGCTGGACGAGATCGACAAGGTGGGCGCGGACTACCGGGGCGACCCGACCGCCGCGCTGCTGGAGGTGCTGGACCCGGCGCAGAACCACACGTTCCGGGACCACTACCTGGAGGTCGAGCTGGACCTGTCGGACGTGGTGTTCCTGGCCACGGCCAACGTGCTGGAGTCCATCCCGGGCCCGCTGCTGGACCGCATGGAGCTGGTCCGGCTCGACGGGTACACCGAGGACGAGAAGGTCACCATCGCCCGCGACCACCTGCTGCCCCGGCAGGTCGAGCGCGCCGGGCTGGCGCCGGAGGACGTCTCGATCAGCGAGGCGGCCCTGCGGAAGCTGGCCGGCGAGTACACCCGCGAGGCGGGCGTGCGGCAGCTGGAGCGCTCGCTGGCACGGGTGCTGCGGAAGGTGACGGCCCGGGTGGCGCTGGACGAGGCGGCGCTGCCGGTGGCGGTGGACGTGCCGGAGCTGCGCGGGTACCTGGGCTCGCCCAAGCACACGCCGGAGTCGGCCGAGCGGACCGCCGTGCCGGGCGTGGCCACGGGGTTGGCGGTGACCGGCGCGGGCGGTGACGTGCTGTTCGTGGAGGCGTCGCTGGCGCCGAAGGGCACCGGGTCGGCCGGGGTCGTGCTGACCGGGCAGCTGGGCGAGGTGATGAAGGAGTCCGCGCAGATCGCGCTGTCGTACCTGAAGTCGCACGACGCGGGCGCGGAGGAGCTGGCCGAGCGCGGGGTGCACATCCACGTGCCGGCGGGCGCGGTGCCGAAGGACGGGCCGTCCGCGGGCGTGACGATGACGACGGCGCTGGCGTCGCTGCTGTCGGGTCGCCCGGTGCGCTCCGACGTGGCGATGACGGGCGAGGTCTCGCTCACCGGGCGGGTGCTGCCGATCGGCGGGGTCAAGCAGAAGCTGCTGGCCGCGCACCGCGCGGGCATCACCACCGTGCTGCTGCCGCAGCGCAACGAGCCGGACCTGGACGACGTGCCGGAGCAGGTGCGCGACGCCCTGACCGTCCACCTGGTCCGCGACGTGAGCGAAGTCCTGACCCTGGCCCTGGAACCCACCACCGCAGCCACCACAGCCACCACCGTCACCGCCGCCTAAACCCCAGGCGCGAGTCGTACGTCCAGACCCGTCGTGTCGTACGTCCAGGACCCCCGAGTTCAGCGTTCAGGATCCCCCGAACGTGCAGCCCGGGGGTCCTGAACGTGTAACTCGGGGGTCCGGAACGTACGACTCGCGTGACCTGGACGTACGACTCGCGCGGGGTCAGCGGTGGGTGCAGAGGGGGAGGGGGAGGTTGTCGGGGGTGTGGCAGGGGAGGTAGCCCGCGTCCTTGAGGTGCAGGCGCGGGGCTTCGTGCTGGCGGACGTAGGTGATGAAGCGGGCGGCGGCGGAACCGGGGGCGGGCTCGGTGCGGGTGTAGAGGTACTCGACGGTCCAGAACGGGTAGCCGGCCTCCACGCCCGCGGCGGCGTCGAAGACCTTGCCGTCCAGGGACAGGGCCGTCAGCCGGTTGGTCTTGCGGGCCTCGGCGACCGACGGGGCGTCGGCGTACCCGATCGCGCCCTCCACCGCGCCGATCTCCCGCACCACGTCGGCGTTGTCGTCCCGCTCGCAACGGATCACCGGCGCGTCGGGCGCCCGGTCCTTCACCCGGCAGTCGTTGGACGACAGCGCGCTCTCGCTCGTGCCCAGCACCCGCCGCTCGAACAGCTCCCGCGTCCCCGACTCGCCACCGCGCCCGACGACCCGGATGGGCAGCGGGTCGCCGCCCCGCAGCTGGCTCCAGTCCGTGTACGCGCCGGAGTAGACGCCGCGCAGCTGCTCCAGGCTGATCGCGTCCACCCCGACGGACGCGTGCACCACCACGTGGTAGACCACGATCGCCAACTGCTGCGCGTGCACGCCCGGCACGTCCTGCCTGCCGTCGGACAGCACCACCAGGTCCGCGTCGCCGCCGGCCACCTCGCGGACGCCCTGGATGCTGCCCGTCGCCCGGGTGACGACCCGCGCGTCCGGGCACGCCCGCTGGTACCGGTCGGCGATGGTCCGCGCGGTCGGCATGAACACGCTCGACCCCTCCACCCGCAGCGTCCCCGTCCCGCACGCCACGGACGCGTCCGTCGACGACGGCGGCCACGCCAGCACGAGCACCAGCACGGCCGCCAGCACCGTCGCGAGCCCGCCCGTGAGCCGGGGCAGCGTCACCAGCCGCTCCGGCCGCTCGTCGTGCACGATCCCGGCGCCGCCGAGGTCGCCGACGACCTCGACCTCCTTGCCCAGCTCGCCGTCCGGGTTGCCGTCCGGCTCGCGCAGCACCACCAGCAGCTTGAACTTCTCCTTGCGCCCCAGCGACAGCTTCTCCAGCCGCACGCCGTGCCATACCGGCTCCCCCGGCACCTCCGCGGTCACCGGCAGCCGACCCCACTTCGCCACCAGCTGCGCCATCCGCTCGCGCACGGTCGGCAGCGACGCGCGCACCGGGCTCGCCTCCGTGCCGAAGAACTGGAGCGTGCGCCGGATCTCCGCCTTCCGCTCCTCGCTGCCGGCCTCGGACACCCTGGCGTTCCACACCACCCGGTCGCCGAAGGTGAACGTCAGCGGCGTGGTGAAGTCGCCGCCGTGGACCGGGTAGCTGCCGGTGTTGCGAATTCGGATGACCACGATGCTCATCCGGTCCAGCACCCGGACCAGCTCGCGCAGCTGCGGCGGGTTCGGGTCGGAGCCGTCGTGCAGCTGCTCCGGGCCGAGGCCGATCTTCGAGTTGTACAGCACGCGGTACCCGAGCCGCTTGCGGCGCACGAACAGCCGGTCGATGACCGGCGCCGCGAACAGCAGCGCGATCGCCAGCGCCACCGGCCCGGGGCCGCCGAGGAAGTCCAGCGCGGACCTCAGCTTCTCCACACCGGATTCTCGGTCGGGGATCCGGCGGTGTTCCGGCGATCGCCAGGGGTTCACCACCACTTCACCGACCGGTAAGGGGAGGAGGGATGGGACGGGCCTGCCGGCGTCGGCCCCGGGCCGGTGCGTGTTCTGCGTCACCCGGCTGACCGGTTGCCGCCTGCGCGGCCGTTCGCGCGGGGATAGGGTCGTGCGGTCCGACAAGATCACGTGTGGGAGGACCCGATGAGCCTCGAGCGCCCTGTCACCCCCGACCCCTACGCCCTGCTGCCGCAGGTGCCGTCGTTCACCGTCTCCTCGACCGACGTCGAGGACGGGCAGGCGTTGCCGCAGGCCCAGGTGCACGAGGGCGGCAACACCTCGCCGCAGCTGAGCTGGACCGGGTTCCCGGAGGGGACCAGGAGCTTCGTGGTCACCTGCTTCGACCCGGACGCCCCGACCCCCTCGGGCTTCTGGCACTGGGTCGCGGTGAACATCCCGGCGTCGGTGACGTCCCTGGACACCGGCGCGGGAGAGTCCGACGACACGCTGCCCGACGGCGCGTTCCACGTGCGCAACGACTACGGCACGCGCGCGTTCGACGGTGCCGCCCCGCCGCCCGGCGACCAGGTGCACCGGTACTGCTTCGTCGTGCACGCGGTGGACGTGGAGCGGCTGGACGTGGACGGCGACGCCTCGCCCGCCGTGGTGAGCTTCAACCTGGCCTTCCACACCCTCGCGCGGGCGCTGCTCGTGCCGACCTACGCGCACTGACGGGGCCGGGAACAAGTGCCCCGCGCCGCGGGTTGGAGCACGACGTGAGGCACTTCGACCTGGTCATCATCGGTTCCGGCTCCGGCAACTCCATCCTCGACGAGAGGTTCGCCGACCAGCGGGTCGCGATCGTCGAGAAGGGCGTCTTCGGCGGCACCTGCCTGAACGTCGGGTGCATCCCCACCAAGATGTTCGTGCACACCGCGGACGTGGCCGCCGCGCCCGCCTCCGGCGCGCGGCTGGGCGTCGACGCCCACCTGGACGGGGTGCGCTGGACCGACGTGCGCGACCGGATCTTCGGGCGCATCGACCCGATCTCCGAGGGCGGCCGGCGGTGGCGGGCGGAGGAGAACGCCAACGTCACCGTGTTCGCGGGCACGGCCAGGTTCGTCGGCCCCCGGACCCTCGACACGGGCACCGGGGAGACCATCACGGCCGACCGCTTCGTGCTGGCGGCCGGGAGCCGCCCGGTGGTGCCGGACGTGGCCGACCTGGAGTCGGTCGGCTACCACACCAGCGACACGATCATGCGCCTCGACGCCCTGCCGCCCCGGCTGACCATCCTGGGCAGCGGGTTCGTGGCCGCGGAGTTCGCGCACGTGTTCTCGTCGTTCGGGGTGCGGGTGACCCTGATCGCCCGGTCCGACCTGCTGCTGCGGCGCGAGGACCGGGAGGTCGCCCAGCGGTTCACCCGGCTCGCGTCGGAGAAGTGGGACGTGCGGCTGAGCCACAAGGCGGTGCGGGCCGAGCGCGTGGACGGCGTGGTGCGGCTGCACCTGGAGGGGCCCCAGGGCTCGGTGTCCGTGGACGGCGAGGAGCTGCTGGTCGCGGTCGGCCGCACGCCCAACTCGGACCTGCTGGACCTGGCCGCCGCCGGGGTCGAGCTGCACCCGGACGGCCGGGTGGTCGTGGACGAGCACCAGCGGACCTCCGCGGCGGGCGTCTACGCGCTGGGCGACATCAGCAACGAGCACCAGCTCAAGCACGTGGCCAACCACGAGGCGCGCGTCGTGCAGCACAACCTGCTGCACCCGGACGAGCCGATCGCCGCCGACCACCGGCACGTGCCGGCGGCGGTGTTCACCTCGCCGCAGATCGCCTCGGTCGGGTTGACCGAGGAGCAGGCGGCCGAGCGCGGCGTGCGGTACGTGGTGGGGTCGCAGGCGTACGCGTCGATCGCGTACGGGTGGGCGATGGAGGACACGACCGGGTTCGCGAAGGTGCTGGCCGACCCGGGCACCGGGGAGATCCTGGGCGCGCACGTCATCGGGCCGCAGGCGCCGACGGTGATCCAGCCGCTGATCCAGGCGATGAGCTTCGGCCAGGACGCCAGGTCGGTGGCGCGCGGTCAGTACTGGATCCACCCGGGTATGCCCGAGGTGGTCGAGAACGCGCTGCTCAACCTGCCGCTGGAGTACTGAGGAGCGGAAGCCCGGCCGGACCCCTCGAGCGGCCGGGCTCTCCGCCTCTTCCCCGTCACCGGCACATCGCGCGTGCCGGGTGGGGCGTTATCACCTAGAGCGTGCGCGGCCGGCCCGCGACCCAGCCCAGGGCGGTCAGCAGGACCAGCAGGCCGACCAGGACGAGCATCGAGGTCGTCCACGTGCCGGTCGCCCCGCGCAGCACCCCGAACGCGAACGGGCCCGCCGCGGAGATCAGGTAGCCGATGCTCTGGGCCATCGCCGACAGCCGCGCGGTGTCCGCGCCGGACGAGGTGCGCAGCGAGATCATCACCAGCGCGAGCGGGAACATGCCCATGCCCACGCCGATCAGCACCACCCACAGGGCTGGCGCGGCGGCGGGGGCCACGGCCAGGCCGAGCACGCCGAGCACCGACAGCGCGCCGAGCACCGCCACCAGGCCGGATTGACCGGGCCGGCGGGCGGCCAGCGGCGGCACGACCAGGCTCACCGGCACGCCCAGCACCATGGTGACGGCCAGCAGCAGGCCGGCCGTGGCGCGGTCCACGCCGGCGGCGTCGACCAGGATCTGCGGCAGCCACCCCATCACCGTGTAGGCCAGCAGCGACTGGAGGCCGAAGAACACGGTGATCACCCAGGCCAGCGGGTTGCGCAGCAGGGACCGGCCGACCGCGGCGGGCGCGGCGGTGGCGCGGACCTCGCGGCCGTGCCGGGCGCCGGCCAGCCAGATCAGCAGGGCGGCCAGCGACAGGGTCGCCCAGGCGCCCGCGGCGAGCCGCCACGAGCCGAGCAGGGACTCCAGGCCGGGGGTGAGGGCGGCCCCGAGCGCCGCGCCGGCGGCCAGGGCGGCGGTGTAGACGCCGGTCACCAGGCCCACGCGGGTCGGGAACGAGTCCTTCACCACCACCGGGATCAGCACGTTGCAGACCGCGATGCCCGCGCACGCGATGAACGTGCCGCCGAGCACCGTCGACGGGCCGTTGACCACGCGCAGCACCAGGCCGAGAGTCAGCACGGCCAGGGACAGGCCGACCGCGCGGGCCATGCCCAGGCGGCGGCCGAGCCACGGCGCGAGGAACGCGGCGACGCCGAAGCACAGCGTCGGCACGGCGGTCAGCAGGCTGGTCCAGGCCGTGGAGACGCCCAGGGAGGCGCGCACGTCGCCGAGCACGGAGGCCAGGCTGGTGACCGCGGGGCGGAGGTTGGCGGCGGCCAGCGCTACGCCGATCGCCAACAGGGTGCTGCCGACCAGGGCAACCTGCCTGCTCCGGCCCCCGGGACCGGCAGCATCACCAGCAGGATGGGCCGCGATCGTCGCCTCGGCACCGTGTTCGGTGGCACTGTGGACCATCGACGGTGACGGGTCGGGCTGGGTCTGCTGGAGCGTCACGCGGCTTACTATTGCAGACATGGGATGTTCGGATGAAAGGATGGACCTGTGCCATTGGCCACTACTCGGCGGGCCGGGCTCGTCGACCAGGTGATCGACCAGATGAGGGGAGCGATCACCGCCGGTGAATGGCCGGTCGGTCGCCGCATCCCGCCCGAACCCGAGTTGGTGACCGCCCTGGGCGTGGGCCGCAACACCGTGCGGGAAGCCGTGCGCGCGCTGTCCCACGCCGGGTTGCTGGAGGTCCGCCAGGGCGACGGCACGTTCGTCCGCGCCACCAGCGAGCTGTCCGGCGCGGTCCGCCGGATGTGCGGGACCGAGCTGCGCGAGGTGCTCCAGGTGCGCCGGACGCTGGAGGTCGAGGGCGCCCGCCTGGCCGCCGTCCAGCGGACCGAGGAGGAGCTCGGCCGGTTGGCGGAGCTGCTGGCGCAGCGGGACGAGGCGCTGGCCGCGAAGGACTGGGCCCGGCTGGTCGAGCGCGACACCGCGTTCCACGTGCTGCTGGTGCAGTGCTCGCACAACACCCTGCTCGCCGAGCTGTACCAGGGCCTGACCGAGGCGGTCCGGGCCAGCATCACGGCCACGGTGGAGACCGACCACGAGGACGAGCACGTCTCGCACGCCGGCCTGCTCGACGCCGTGCGCGACCGCGACGCCGCGCGGGCCGCCGCCGAGGCGGGCGGGTTCCTGGAGGACCTGCTCGAGCGCCACAGGGGCTGACCGCGGGCCGGCGCGACGGGGCCGCGGTCCCGGCGCGACGGGGCCGCGCTCCCGACCCGGCGAGGCCGCGCTCCCCGTACAACGGGCCCGCGCTCCCGGTGCGACGAGGCCGAACTCCCGACGCGACGGGCCGCGAGGAAGGGCCGGCGGCCCCGCGCCGCCTCTACGCCGTGTCGCGCCGCTCCCAGCACGCGCGCAGGGCCGCGAGGGCGGCCGTGACGGCGGGTCGGCGGCCCGCCCGGGTGCGCCAGACGGCGAACACGCGGCGGGTCGGCGTGGGCACGAACGGCACCGCGCGCACCGTGCCCGGCAGCCCGCTCCGGCCCAGCCGCGGCAGCAGCGCCACGCCGATCCCCCTGGTCAGCAGGGCCAGCTGCGTCTCGTACTCCGCGACCCGGTGCGCCAGGTCGGGCTCCCGCCCCGCGCTCCGGAAGGTGTTGACCAGCCAGTCGTGGCAGATCGTGCCCTCCGGCTGGCAGATCCACCGCTCCCCGGCCAGGTCCTCGGGGGTCACCGCCGCCCGGTCGGCCAGCGGGTGCGAAGCGGGCAGCAGCACGTCC
Source organism: Saccharothrix sp. BKS2 (assembly GCF_047689505.1). Classification (NCBI taxonomy): domain Bacteria; kingdom Bacillati; phylum Actinomycetota; class Actinomycetes; order Pseudonocardiales; family Pseudonocardiaceae; genus Saccharothrix; species Saccharothrix sp. BKS2. The sequence continues at coordinate 406,312 of NZ_JAUQOL010000008.1, forward strand.
GCGACGTCCTCACCCAGGCGCGTCCGCGACACCGGCTCGGGCACGGGCAGCGGCGCGTTGACCCAGTCGTGCGTGACGGCGAGGTCCAGTTCGCCGCGCGCCACCGCGTCCAGTCCGTCCGGCGGGTCCAGCTCGACCGCGCGCACGTCCAGCCGCGGGTGGTCCCGGGACAGCGCCTCCAGCGCGGCGGGCAGCAGGCCGCGCGCGGCCGTGGGGAACGCGCCGACGCGCAGTTGGCCCACCGCCTCGCCGCGCTGCTCCTCCAGCGCCACCTCCGCGTGCTCGACCAGCGCCAGCACCTGGCGGGCGGTGCCGGCCAGCAGGTGGGCCGCGTCGGTGAGGGCGACGCCCCGGCCCCGGCGCTCCAGCAGCGTGGTGCGGGTCTCCCGCTCCAGCTTGGCGATCTGCTGGGACACCGCCGAGGGCGTGCAGCCGATCGCGGTGGCCGCCGCGCCGACCGAGCCGTGGGTGGCCACCGCGTGCAGGGCGCGCAGCCTGCCGAGATCCAACATGCAGCGATGCTAAACGACAAGCGTGAGTATTAATTGCTGGTGCTTAACGGTCGTGGCGTCGAGGGTGAGCGGTGTGAAGCCACGCCACGTCGCCCTCGCGGTCCTCGTCGTCACCATCTGGGGGATCAACTTCGTCGTCATCAAGGTGGGCCTGCGTGATTTCCCGCCGCTGTTCTTCTCCGCGCTGCGGTTCCTGGTCGCCGCCGTGCCCGCGCTGCTGTTCGTCGGCGCGCCCAAGGTGGCGTGGCGCTGGGTCGTGGCGGTGGCGCTGGCGCTGGGCGTGACCAAGTTCGGGCTGCTGTTCCTGGGCATGGCCGCCGGGATGCCGGCCGGCCTGTCGTCGCTGGTGCTCCAGAGCCAGGTGTTCTTCACCGTGCTGTTCGCGGCCGTGCTGCTGCGCGAGCGGCCGCGGCCCGCGCAGCTGGTCGGGATGACCGTGGCGGCGGTCGGCATCGTGGTCATCGCCCTGGACTACGGGGTGGGCGGCCCGCTGTCGGCGTTCCTGCTCGTGGTGCTGGGCGCGGTGGCGTGGGGCCTGGCGAACGTGGCCACCCGCCGCGCGCAGCCGCCGGACCAGCTGAACTTCATCGTGTGGGTGAGCGCGCTGGCCGTGCCGCCGCTGCTGGGCCTGTCGCTGGTGTTCGAGGGCGCGGCGGCGGACCTGGCCGCGCTGCGGGCGCTGACCTGGACGGGCGTGGGCGCGGTCCTGTTCATCGCGTGGGTGTCGACGCTGCTCGGCTTCGGGCTGTGGAACTTCCTGCTGCGCCGGTACGAGGCGAGCGCGGTGGTGCCGTTCGCGCTGCTGGTGCCGGTCACCGGGATGCTGTCCGGGTGGCTGCTGCTCGGCGAGACCACCATGGCGGTGCGCCTGGCCGGGGCGGGCCTGGTGGTGCTGGGCATGGCCGCGGCCACGGTGCGGCGACGGGCGCCCGGGACCCCCGCACGGGCGGTTGACGCGGCCGCGGGGGTTCGCTGAGCTGGACGGGTGGAGCACCGGGTGCTGTCGACCAGGACGATCACGCTCTGGGCGATCGGGCTGGCGGTCGTGGCCGCCGGTTCGACCGCGGTGCTGCTGATCGCCCTCGGCTCCGGCGAACCCCGGGACGGGGTGCGGCTCGACGTCGTGCGCACCGCCTCCGGCATCGTGCTCGGCACGGGCGGCGGCGCCGCGCTGCTGCTGACCGCCCGCCGCCAGCGCTCCACCGAGCTGGACCTGCGGCAGAAGGACCACGACGCCACCGAGCGGCGGGTCACCGAGATGTACGGCAAGGCGGCCGACCAGCTGGGCAGCGACAAGGCGCCGGTGCGGCTGGCCGGGCTCTACGCCCTGGAGCGGCTCACGCAGCACCACCCCGCGCACCGGCAGACGATCGTGAACCTGGTCTGCGCCTACCTGCGGATGCCGTTCACGCCGCCGCCCGAGGTGCGGGTGGGGCCGCGCGACGCCCACCGGTTCGAGGAGCTGGAGGTCAGGCGGACCGCCACCGGGCTGCTCGCCGAGCACCTGCGGCCGGACCGGGCGGAGGCGTTCTGGGCGGACATCGCGCTCGACCTGTCCAACGCGACCCTGGTGAAGCTGGTGCTGACGCGCGCGCAGGTGCGCACGGCCTCGTTCGTCGGCACCACGTTCACCGGGCCGGCGACGTTCCGGGGCACGACCTTCACCCGGGGCGCCGACTTCCGCGAGGCGCGCTTCCGCGGCCTGGCGGACTTCCGGCGGGTCGGGTTCGGGGAGTCGGCGTTCCGCGGCGCGGTGTTCGAGGGCGAGACCGACTTCGGCGTGCACACCGACGCGACGCTGACCGGAGCCCGCACGCGGACCCGCGACGTGCGGCGGAAGTGGCCCGACGGGTGGGTGGAGCGCGCCGACGGTCCCGACTGGGCCGCTCTCGTGCACGGATCGTGAGCGCCCTTGGCCCGATCGGGCGACGTATCCCCTGAGCCGTCCTCGGTACCTTCAGGGTGTAGGCCCGAACCGGAGCGGAGGTGCGACATGCGGTACCGGAACCGTTCGCGCCTCAGCGGTTTCCCGGACGCCGAGCAGGCGTCCACTGCGGATTCCACCCGTCTCGTCCGCGGCACAGCGGCCCGACGGTTCCCGGCGCGGTGCTCCGCCCGACTTGGTGGTCGGGCACCTTCTCCGGTCGGGGACCGGTCGCCCACGCGGCACCGGTGACCAGAGCGGCTTGGTGGTCGCACGCGGCCACCGGGTTCCGCCAGGCGACGGGCTGCCCTTCCCGGGCGGGATGACCGGAAACCCCTCCTCAGCGCCCGCGGCGGCGCAGCCCCACCAGCCGCTTGCGGATGCCGCGGACCATGTCCTCGTGCCCCAGAGCCGCGTAGAGGTTCATCGCGCGCACCCACCGGTGCCGGGCGTCGTCGTGGTCCCGGCGGCGCCTGGCCAGGGTGCCGAGGTGCACCAGCACCCGCGCCTCGCGCAGCCGGTCGCCGTGCGCCACGACGAGCCGCATGGCCTCGGCGTAGCGGGCGGCGGCCTCCTCGTCGCGACGCAGCTCCCGCGCGACCGTGCCGAGGTTGAACACGATGTCGGCCTCGCCGCGCCAGTCCCCCAGCTGCCGGTAGCGGTCCAGCGCCTCGTCGTAGTGGCCCAGCGCCGCCGTGAGGTCCCCGCTGCGGCGGGCGATCGAACCGAGGTTGTGCAGCGCCTGCGCCACGGCGGGCAGGTCCCCCGCCTCCCGGCTCAACCCCAGGAACTTCTCGTACAGCCGACGCGCCCGCTGGTGCTCGCGCATCTCCCGGGCCGGCCGGGCGAGCCGGTGCACGGCGCCGGCCTCGCCGGCGCGGTCGCCCGCGTCCACCGCCATCTCGTACACGGTGGTGTACAGCACCGCGCAGTCGTCCCAGTGCCGCCGGTAGAACAGGAACCCCGTGAGGGGGAACGCCAACGCCGGCGCGCGCTCCCGGTGGCCGGTGCGCGAGGCCACCAGCGCCGCCTCGACCAGGGTCGGGTGCTCGACGTCCAACCAGGCCAGCGCGGCACGCGAGTACTCGTGCGCGGGGTTGCGCCGCTCGTCGGCCTCCCGCACCGCCTCCACGTAGTGGTCGAGCAGCCGGGCGAAGGCGCGCTCGGCCTCGTCGGGGTCGTCGGCCGCGCGCTCCTGGGCGTAGAGCCGCAGCAGGTCGTGGTAGCGGTACCAGCCGCGCGGCTCGCCCGGCTCCAGCACGTGCGCCCGGCACAGCGACCTCAGCAGCTTGTCGGTCCGCCGCTCCGACAGGTCGGCCAACGCCGCCGCGGCCGCCGTGCCGACCTGCCGGCCCGGGTTGAGCGACAGCAGCCGGAACAGCCGCGCCTCGGCGGGCGCGAGCCGGTGGTAGGACAGGTCGAACGCGGCGTGCACGCCGGAGCTGTCCCCGAACGCCAGCTCGCCCAACCTGGTCGACGCCTCCCCCAGCGCGGCCACCAGGTCCTCCAGCGGCTGCCCGGGATCGGCCACCAGGAGCGCCGCCACGATGCTCAGCGCCAGTGGCAGGCACCCGCACAGCCGGACCAGCTCACCGGCCGCCGCCGGGTCGGCCGCCACGCGGTCGTCGTCCGGGCGGGCCGCGTGCACCGCGCTGTCGAGCAGGCTCACCGCCTCGGCCTCGGCCAGGACGTTCAGGTCGAACTGGCGGGCACCGATGAGGTCGGCCAGGGTGTGCCGGCTGGTGACCAGTACGCGGTGGGTCCGGGTGCCGGGCAGCAGCGGCCGCACCTGGTCCGCCGACGAGGCGTTGTCCAGCACGAGGAGCACCGGTTCCCGGCGGGCGAGCAGCGACCGGTACAGCGCCTCGCGCCCCGCCCGCTCGTCGGGGATGTGCTCCGCCGACACGCCGAGGGCGCGCAGCAGGGTCGACAGTGCCGCGTCGGGGCTCGGCCGCCCGCGCGGGTCGTACCCCTGGAGGTCGATGAACAGCACGCCGCCGGGGAACCAGCCCTCCTCGACGGCCTCGTGCGCGGCGCGCACCGCGAGGGTGGTCTTGCCGACCCCGGCGAGCCCCGCGACCGCCGAGATCACCACGGGGGCGGCGGCCGGGTCGGGACGCAGGGCGGCCGCCAGCACGGCCAGGTCGGTGGTGCGCCCGGTGAACAGGTCCACCGGCGGCAGGCCGGCCGGCGCGGCGGGCGGGGCGGCGGCGAAGGCGACGTCGCGGGCCTGGATCAGCGGCCCCGACACGGTCCCGCTCACCTCGTTGCGCGAATCGCCCACGATCCTTTCTACTCCCGGACCCGCCGGTCGGGCACCCCCGCCGGGCATCCCGGCCCGCGGAGTCCCCCGACCGCCTCACCCCACGGGTGGCGCGCCCGCCGGGGGGACCACCGGGAGCCCGGCCGGCGCGCCGCGCTCCACCAGCGCCCGCACCGCGTCCGTGTCCAGGTGGTCGGCCACCAGGTCCCCGAGCAGGTCGAGCTGCGCCGCCCGGCGGCCCGCGAAGCAGGTGTCCGGCGCGGGCTCGAAGCCGCTGCGGTCGGCGTGCCCCGCGGCCCAGCGCAGGAACGCGCGGCGGAAGGCGTCGTTCTCCAGCAGGCCGTGCCAGTGGGTGCCGGCGACCCGGCCGCGCAGCGCGCCCTCCGACGTGCCGTCCGGCAGGGTGACCAGGCCCTCCTCGGCGGTGCGCACCACCCGCCCGTGGTGGATCTCGTAGCCGGTGACGGGTTCGCCGAACGCCGTGCCGCGCGGCTGCTCCAGGGTCTTGTCCGGCTCGAACCGCACGTCCACGTCGAGCAGGCCCAGGCCGGGCACGTCGCCCCGCCGCGACTCGACCTCGTCCGAGACCCGCGCGCCGAGCATCTGGAACCCGCCGCAGATCCCGAGCACCGGGCCGGGGTGCGCGGTGATCGCGTCGGCCAGGCCGGTGGCGCGCAACCAGGCCAGGTCGGTCACGGTCGCCTTGGAGCCCGGCACGACCACCAGGTCCGCGTCGGCCAGCCGGGACGGCTCGGTGACGAACCTCACCGACACGCCCGGCTCGCAGGCCAGCGCCTCCACGTCGGTGGCGTTGGAGATCCTCGGCAACCGCACCACGGCCACCCGCAGCCACTGGTCGCCGCGCGGCGGCTCCGGGCGGCCGATGACGCCGTCGGCGGCGTAGGACAGCGAGTCCTCGGCGTCCAGCCACAGCTCCTCGCGCCACGGCAGCACCCCGAGCACGGGCCGCCCGGTGAGGGCGCGCAGCTGGTCGAGGCCGGGCCGCAGCAGCTCCGGGTCGCCGCGGAACTTGTTCACCACGAACCCGCCGACCAGCGCCTGGTCCGCCGGGTCGAGCAGGGCCAGGGTCCCGAACAGGTGCGCGAACACCCCGCCGCGGTCGATGTCGCCGACCACCAGCACCGGCAGGTCCGCCGCCCGCGCCAGGCCCATGTTGGCGATGTCGTTCGCCCTCAGGTTGATCTCGGCGGGCGAGCCCGCGCCCTCGCAGACCACCACGTCGTAATCGGCGCGCAGCCCCTCCAGGGTGGCCAGCACGGTGGTGAACAGCTCGGCCTTGCGCTCGCGGTAGGACAGCGCGGACACCTCGCCGACCGCCCGGCCCAGCACCACGACCTGCGAACTGCGGTCACCGCCCGGCTTGAGCAGCACCGGGTTGAACCGCACGCTCGGCTCCAGCCCGCACGCGGCGGCCTGGAGCGCCTGCGCGCGGCCGATCTCGCCGCCGTCCCGGGTGACCACCGAGTTGTTGGACATGTTCTGCGCCTTGAACGGCGCCGTCCGCACGCCCTGCCGGGTCAGCCACCGGCACAAACCGGCGGTCAGCACGCTCTTCCCGGCGTCCGAGGTGGTCCCCGCCACCAGCAACGCACCTCGCACGAACGCCCCCTGTGTCGGTCCAGGCTGACATCATCCACGTCATGGTCGACCAGCCCGCCACCGCAGTCCTGGTGCACAGCCCCTACCTCGGACCGGCCAGCCTCCGGCCCCTCGCCGGGGCGCTGGCGGAGCTGGGTCACCCCGTGCTCCTGCTCGACCTGCGGGTCACGGTCAACGCCGCGCCCGTGCACCAGCGCCTGATCGGCGTGTTCGCCGACGCCGTGGAGGACGCCGGGGTCGAGGGCGAGCTGGTGCTCGTCGGGCACAGCGGGGCCGGTCCGCTGCTGCCCGCGTTCGCCGACGCCCTGGAGACGCCCGTGCGCGGGCTGGTGTTCCTCGACGCCGAGCTGCCCACGCCCGGCCGCAGCTGGCGCGAGGGCGCGCCCGCGGAGCGCATGACCAGGCTGAAAGCCATCTCGCGGGACGGCCTGATGCCGCGCTGGGACCTGTGGTTCGCGCCCGAGGCGCTGTCCGCGATGGTGCCCGACGTGCGGTTGCTGGAGGAGATCGTCGCCGAGGCGCCCGAGGTGCCGCTGGCGTTCCTCAAGGAGCCCCGGCCCACCGTGCCGTGGACCGGGGCGTGCTCGTACCTGCGGCTGAGCGGGACCTACGACGGCGCGGCCGAGGCCGCCCGGTCGATGGGCTGGCCGGTGGTGTCGCTCGACGCGCACCACCTGGCCGCCGCCACCGCGCCCGACCGGGTCGCGGCGGCGCTGGTGCCGCTGCTCAGCAGACGGTGAGGATCTCCGCGCCGTCCTCGGTCACCACGATGGTGTGCTCGAACTGGGCGGTCCAGCTCTTGTCGCGGGTGGTGACCGTCCAGCCGTCGTCCCACATGTCGTGCTCGATGCCGCCGAGGGTGATCATCGGCTCGATGGTGAAGGTCATGCCCGGCTCGATCACCGTCGGGACGTGCGGCGCGTCGTAGTGCAGCACGACCAGGCCGCTGTGGAAGGTGCGGCCGATGCCGTGGCCGGTGAAGTCGCGGACCACGCCGTAGCCGAAGCGGTTGGCGTACGCCTCGATGACGCGGCCCACGACGTTGAGCCGGCGGCCCGGCTTGACCGCCTTGATGGCGCGCATGGTGGCCTCGTGCGTGCGCTCGACGAGCAGCCGCACGTCCTCGCGGACGTCACCGGCGAGGAAGGTGGCGTTGGTGTCGCCGTGCACGCCGCCGAGGTAGGCGGTGACGTCGACGTTGACGATGTCGCCGTCCTCGACCACGGTCGAGTCGGGGATGCCGTGGCAGATGACCTCGTTCAGCGAGGTGCAGCAGGACTTCGGGAACCCGCGGTAGCCCAGCGTCGAGGGGTACGCGCCGTTGTCGCACAGGAACTCGTGGGCGACCGCGTCGATCTCGTCGGTGGTGACCCCGGGCACGATGACCTTGCCCGCCTCCTGGAGGGCCTGCGCGGCGAGCCGCCCGGCCACCCGCATCGCCTCCACGACCTCCGGCGGCTGCACCCAGGGATCGGTGTTGCGCTGGGGTTCGGGCCGGTCGACGTACTCGGGCCGCACGATGTGGGCGGGCACGGGGCGACGCGGGGACTGCACACCTGGCTGGAGGACGGCACGCACGGACATGCCCCCAGGTTACGGCGGGACGCGCGCCGGGCGACCACCACGTGGTCAACGCCGGCGGACGTGCCGATCAGGCGGCCTCTTCCGCCGTTCCCGGGACCGCGACCGGCAGCCCCATCTCGTCGGCGGCGGTGAGCAAGCGCTTGTCGTAGGCCACGAACGCGTCGAGGTCGCCGCGCAGCCGCAGGGCGGACGCGAGGTGGATCGCGTCGAGCGACTTCAGCGGGAGCGGGAGTGCGCCGGCGTCTCGACTTCGGTCTGCACCAACTTGGCCAGGGCGGAGGTGTCGAGGTGGATCACCGGCGCTCGTCCTCGCGCAGCCGGCGCAGCACCTCCGGGACCGGCGTGCCGGAGGCGGGGGGGCAGCGGCTCGGGGAACGCCCCGCCCCGACCACGGATCAGCTCGCCGCCGAGGACGAGCCGATCGCACCACCCCGGCGTGCCCTCGCCGGGCAGGCCCGGTTCGGCCACCACACGTCCGTGATCGGTCATCACACCCGCTCCATTCAGCCCAACGCGCCCAGGAACCGCGCCGAAGCCTCCACCGCCGGCCCCGACGAGTTCGTGCCCAGCAGCAGCGTGGCGAAGGCGACGTCACCCCGGTACCCGATGAACCAGCCGTGGGAGTTGGTGCCGTCCCCGAACTGCGCCGTGCCCGTCTTCCCCCGCACGTCCCCGAACGGCTTGAGCTGCGGCGCGGACCCCGACTCGACCACCTCGCGCATCATCGCCCGCAGCGGCTCCAGGACCGCCGGGGACGGCGGGGCCGGCACGTGGTCCACCTCGGTCTCCCGATCGGCCAGCACCGACGGCACCGGCACCTCCCCCGACGCCGCCGTGGCCGCCACCAGCGCCATGCCGAACGGGCTGGCCAGCACCTTCCCCTGGCCGAACCCGTCCTCCGCGCGCTCCACCACGTCGGTCGCGGGCGGGACCGAGCCGGTGATCGTGGTGACGGCCGGGATGCCGAAGTCCACCCCCAGGCCGAACGAGTCGGCGGCCTTGGTCAGCGCGTCGGGCGCCATGCCGGCCGCGAGCTGCGCGAACGTCGTGTTGCACGACACCGCGAACGCCGTGCGCAGCGGGATGGTGCCCTTGTCGAACTCGCGGTCGTTCGGCACGATCCGCCGCCCGTCGATGGTGGTCCTCCCGGGGCACGGCACGGGGCTCTCCGCGGTCACCTGCCCGGCGCCCAGGGCCGCCGCCGCGGACACCACCTTGAACGTCGACCCGGGCGGGTACTGGCCGGTCAGCGCCACCGCGCCCTCCTTGTCGGCGGGCTCGTTCTGCGCCACGGCCAGCAGGTCGCCGGTCGACGCGGACACCGCCACCAGCATCGCCGCCCCGGGCACCGGCTCCACCGCGTCCTCGGCCGCCGTCATCACCGACCGGCTGAGCACGGTCCGGATCGCCTCCGCGTGCTGGGGCGGCACGTCGTGCAGGGTCTCCACCTCCTCGCCGGTCGCGTTGACGGTGTAGACCCGCAGGCCGGAGCGACCCGCGATGTCCTCCTCCACGAACCGCCGCACCGCGGGCAGCACCTGCGAGCCGAACGTCCGCGACGGCGCGAGCAGCGACTTCTGCGTGGTGAACCGCACGCCCGGCAGCTCGTAGATGGCGGGCTTGACGGTCTGGTAGTCGGCGTCGCGCAGGGCGGCCACCTGGTAGACCTGCCCGGAGGCCACGGCCGAGGCGCCCTCCACGACGGACGCGGGCGTGATCCCGGCGTCGATCGGGGACAGCGCCGCCGCCAGCGACCCGGCGACCGCCTCCAGGTCCCCCGCCTCGCGGGGGTCGAGCAGCACGGACACGACGACCTCGGGCGAGAGCAGCGGCACGCCCTCGCGGTCCAGCACGGGCGCCGGGTCGGGCTTCACCTCGACCATGCCCAGCACCTGCTGCGCGCCCAGCTTCGGGTGCACGACCGACGGCGCCCAGCGCACCTTCCAGTCGTCCTCCTCGCGGCGCAGCTCCAGCCCCGCCTGGTAGCCCCACGAGTGGCCGTGCCCGAGGTCCCAGTCGTAGCGCACCTCGGCCTCGGCGACCGCGGACTCCCCCGACGAGCGGACCTGGTCCACGGTGGTGCGCAGACCGGCGGGCTTGAGCACCTCGCGCACCCTGCCCAGCAGCTCCCGGGCACCGGCGGGGTCGTCGGTGGCGGCCGCCGCGCCGTCGAGGTCCCCGTTCGCGACCCGGGTCAGGAAGTCGTTCGCCACCTCGTCGGGACCCGGTCGGGAGGAGAACAGGCCACAGCCGCTGACGAGCAGCAGCACGGCCCCGGAGAGGGCCACCGTGCGCGGGATCACGACCCCGAGTATGCCGGTCCGCGGCCACCGGGGTTCGACCGGTTCGGGGCCGGTGTCAGAACAGCACGGTCGCGTACTGGCCGACCTGGGTGAAGCCGATCTTGCGGTAGGCGGACCGGGCGACGTCGTTGTAGGAGTTCACGTACAGCGAGGCGGTCCGGCCCAGGCCCCTGACCAGGCGTTCGGACACGGCCGCGGTGCCGGTCGCGCCGAGGCCGTGCCCGCGCCGGTCCGGCCGCACCCACACGCCCTGGATCTGGCCGACCTTGCTCGACATGGCGCCGATCTCGGCCTTGAACACGACCTCGCCGCCCTCGAACCGGGCGAACGCCCGCCCGCCCGCGATCAGCTCGGCCACCCGCGCCCGGTAGGACGCGCCGCCGTCGTCGGCGCAGGGGTCGACGCCGACCTCCTCGATGAACATGGCGATCGCCGCGGGCAGGTACCGGTCCAGCTCGTCGGGCCGCACCGGGCGCACCAGCGGGTCGGCCCGGACCTCCGGGCTGCCGCCCAGCGCCATCAGCGGCTGCTCGGGGCGCACCTCGCGGGCGGGACCCCAGTCCGGGGTCAGCTCCTCCCACAGGCCGAGCACCTGCTCGGCGGGCCCGACGAGCGACGAGCACATCCGGCCCCGGCGGCGGGCCCGGTCGGCGAAGCTGCGCAGCGCCGCCGGGCTGCCGCACAGCGGGATCAGGTTGGGCCCCGCGAAGCACAGCGCGTCGATCCGGCCGCCGCGCAGCGAGCGCTGGTCGTAGGCCCACAGCTCACCGCCCAGCCGCCACGGGTCGAGCCCGGCGACCTCGACCCGCGAGGCGACCATGCAGGACGCCACCGGGTCGGCCGCGAGCACCGCGAGGACCTCGGGCAGGTCCCGCTCGTCGAGCATCCGCGCGCCAGCGAGCCTCAACACGCGTCAAGCGTGCCAGATGGACGGCTGGTCGCGCGCGCCGGCCACCCGCTCAGCCGACCGTCACGACCGGCTCGCCGGGGGCGGACTCCCCGATCTCCTCGGCGAGGCGCATGGCCTCCTCGATGAGGGTCTCCACGATCTGGTGCTCGGGCACGGTCTTGATCACCTGGCCCTTGACGAAGATCTGGCCCTTGCCGTTGCCCGAGGCCACGCCCAGGTCGGCCTCGCGGGCCTCGCCGGGGCCGTTGACGACGCAGCCCATGACGGCCACGCGCAGCGGCACCTCCATGCCCTCCAGACCGGCCGTGACCTGCTCGGCGAGGGTGTAGACGTCCACCTGGGCCCGGCCGCACGACGGGCAGGACACGATCTCCAGCTTGCGGGGCCGCAGGTTGAGCGACTGGAGGATCTGGTGGCCGACCTTGACCTCCTCCACCGGCGGCGCCGACAGCGAGACCCGGATCGTGTCGCCGATGCCCTGGCGCAGCAGCGCGCCGAAGGCCACCGCGGACTTGATCGTGCCCTGGAACGCCGGGCCCGCCTCGGTCACCCCGAGGTGCAGCGGGTAGTCGCACTGCTCGGCCAGGATCTCGTAGGCCCGGATCATCACCACCGGGTCGTTGTGCTTGACCGAGATCTTCAGGTCGTGGAAGTCGTGCTCGGCGAACAGCGACGCCTCCCACAGCGCCGACTCCGCCAACGCCTCCGGCGTCGCCCTGCCGTACTTCGCCATCAACCGCGGGTCCAGCGACCCGGCGTTGACGCCGATCCGGATCGGCGTGTTGTGGTCGCGGGCCGCCGCGGCGATCTCCTTGACCTTGTCGTCGAACTTCCGGATGTTGCCCGGGTTGACCCGCACCGCCGCGCACCCGGCCTCGATGGCCGCGAACACGTACTTCGGCTGGAAGTGGATGTCCGCGATCACCGGGATCTGCGACTTGCGCGCGATCGCCGCCAACGCGTCCGCGTCGTCCTGCGACGGGCACGCCACCCGCACGATGTCGCAGCCCGCCGCGGTCAGCTCCGCGATCTGCTGGAGCGTCGCGTTGACGTCCGAGGTGAGGGTGGTGGTCATCGACTGCACCGACACCGGGAACTCCGAGCCGACCCCGACCGAGCCCACCATGAGCTGCCGGGTCTTGCGCCGCTCCGACAACACCGGGGGCGGCATCGCCGGGATCCCGAGCATGACGCCGTCGCTCATCGGTTGAACACCTCTCACTGGAGCCGGATCGGGTTGACGATGTCCGCGGTGACCGTCAGCAGCGTGATGGCACCGCCGACGAAGATCACGAAGTAGGTCAGCGGGAGCAGCTTCAGGTAGTTCACCGGCGCCCCGACGGGCAGGCCGCGGAGCTTCCTCACCCAGTTTCGCACCCGCTCGTAGAGGTTGACGGCGATGTGACCACCGTCAAGCGGCAGCAGGGGCAGGAGGTTGAACACACCGACGAAGAAGTTCAGGCCCGCGAGCATCATCCAGAAGAACTGCCACAGGCCCTGCTCGACCGCCTCGCCGCCGAGCCGGCTCGCGCCCACCACGCTGACCGGGCTGTCCACGTCGCGCTCGCCGCCCGCGATGGCCTCGACGACGGCCGGGATCTTCTCCGGGAACCGGAGCAGGCCGTGCCAGGTGTTGACGAACATGTCGCCGGTGAAGTCGCCCGCGCCGCCGAGGGCGGTCAGCGCGTTGTACTCGAAGTTGCGCTGGTGGATGATGCCGATCGCGCCGACCTCGTCCTTGTAGGTCGAGCCGTCCTCGCGCACGAGCTCCCGCTCGACCCGGGCCACGTCCACGTCCAGGCGCAGCTCCCGCCCGTCGCGCAGCACGGTGAACTCGGTGTCGCCGGACCGCTCGCGGGTGGCCTTCAGCACGTCGGTCCAGGTCGGCGTCGCGGTGCCGGCCACGGCGACGATCTCGTCACCGGCCAGGAAGCCCGCGTCCCTGGCCGGCGCGGGCGCGCCGGGGGCGCAGTCGGCCTCGACGCTGCTCTGCACGCAGGCGGAGACCTCCTCGACCACGGGCGTGTTGCGCAGGTTCGGCAGGCCGAGGGTGAAGGCCATCAGGTAGAGGATGACGAACCCGAGGATGAAGTGCGTGATGGAGCCCGCGGAGAGCACGACGACGCGCTTCCAGGTCTTCTGCCGGTAGAACGCGCGGGCCTGGTCCTCGGGACGGACCTCCTCCAGCGAGGTCATGCCGGTGATCTCGCAGAACCCGCCCGCCGGGATGGCCTTGAGGCCGTACTCGGTCTCGCCGCGCCGGAACGACCAGATCTTCGGGCCGAACCCGATGAAGTACCGGGTGACCTTCATCCCGAACATCTTCGCGGTACCCAGGTGCCCCAGCTCGTGCAGGGCGATGGAGATGCCGATGAGCAGGGCGAACAGCAGGATGCCCAAAAAGTAGACCACTGTCAGTCCTTCCCGGGGCCCACCGAGGTGGCCACGAGTTCCCGTGCCCGTGCCCGGGCCCACTCCTCCGCCGCGAGCACCTCGGCCACGTCCGCCGGTTCCCGCGACCAGCCGCCCGCTTCCGCCAGCACCCGTTCCACAGTGTCCACGATGGAGGTGAAGGGGGTGTCACCGGTGAGGAAGGCGTCGACCGCCTCCTCGTTGGCGGCGTTGTAGACGGCCGGGAGGCAGCCCCCGCCGGAGCCCGCCTGCCTGGCCAGCCGCACCGCCGGGAACGTCTCGTCGTCCAGCGGTTCGAACGTCCAGGCGGTCGCCACGTCGAAGGTACACGCGGCGGCGGCGCCGGGGACGCGCTCGGGCCAGCCCAGGGCGAGGGAGATGGGCAGGCGCATGTCCGGCGGGCTGGCCTGGGCGAGGGTGGAGCCGTCGACGAAGGTCACCATGGAGTGGACGACCGACTGCGGGTGCACGACCACGTCGATGCGGTCGTAGGGCACGCCGAACAGCAGGTGCGCCTCGATCAGCTCCAGGCCCTTGTTGACCAGGGTGGACGAGTTGATCGTGATGACCGGCCCCATGGACCAGGTCGGGTGGGCCATGGCCTGGGCCGCGGTGACGCCGGCCAGCTCGGCGCGGGAGCGGCCGCGGAACGGGCCGCCGGAGGCGGTGAGCACGAGCCTGGCGACCTCGTCGGCCCGGCCGCCGCGCAGGCACTGGGCCAGCGCGGAGTGCTCGGAGTCGACCGGCACCAGCTGGCCGGGCTTCGCGGCCTTGAGCACCAGCGGCCCGCCCGCGATCAGCGACTCCTTGTTGGCCAGGGCCAGGGTCGCGCCGGTGGCCAGCGCGTGCAGCGTGGGCGCGAGGCCGATGGAGCCGGTGATGCCGTTGAGCACCACGTCGGCGGGTGTGGAGTCGATCAGGTCGGTCATCGCGGTGGGGCCGGCGAGGATGCGCGGGAGCGTGAACTCACCGCGCGAGAAGCCGCGCTTCTGCGCCTCGGCGTAGAGGGCGAGCGTGACGTCCTCGACCGCGGTGGCGCGGGCCACCGCGATGGCCTCGACCCCGGCCGACAGGGCCTGCGCGGCGAGGGCGGCGGGGTCGGCGCCGCCCGCGGCCAGGCCGACGACGGTGAAGCGGTCGCGGTCGGCCGCGATGACGTCGAGGGCCTGGGTGCCGATGGAGCCCGTGGAACCGAGGACCAGGACGGTGCGTGGTGTGCTCATCACGCACCATTGTTCCGGACCCGTCCTGAGGGCCCGCCCGGAGGACCCGGTCAGGGGACCCGCACAGCGGTAGTTTGATAACAGAATGATAACCGGTGCGTGTTCTCACCCGAACGTGGGCACTCCTCGATCAAGCGCCGCGACGGATCCGCCCGCCGCGGCCATCAGGAAGGAGAGCCCCCGTGGGCATCTTGGGTTGGATCATTCTCGGCCTGATCGCGGGTGCCATCGCCAAGGCCATCATGCCTGGCCGCGACCCCGGTGGCATCATCATCACGATGCTGCTCGGCATCGTCGGCGCCATCATCGGCGGTTTCGTCGGCCGTGCGATCTTCGGTTCCGACATCAACTCGTTCTTCGACCTGAGCACGTGGCTGCTGGCCATCCTCGGCTCGCTCATCGTGCTCGGCGTCTACCGCCTGGTGACCGGCAACCGAGCCAGGGCTTGACCTGATCACCCGCCTCGGCGGGTCTGACGAGCCCCACCCGAGCGGCCCCCTCCGACAGCTGTCGGAGGGGGCCGCTCCACGTTCCGGGGCCGGTGCCCCGCCTTGTCAGCCCGCCAACCCGGCGTCGCGCGCCAGCAGCGCCGCCTGCACCCGGTTGGTGAGGCCCAGCTTGGCCAGCAACCGGCTCACGTAGGTCTTCACGGTCGCCTCGCTCATGTGCAGCCGCTGGCCCACGTCCGCGTTGGACATGCCCAGCCCCAGCAGCGCCAGCACCTCGACCTCGCGCTCGGTCAGACCCTGGACCTGCCGCCGCGCCTCCTGTCGGCGCGGCTGCCCCACCTGGGCGACCATCCCGACCACCCGGCTGGTCACCATGGGCGACAGGTACGCCTCGCCCGCGTGCACGGCCCGCACCGCGCGCAGCAGCTCCTCCGGCGCCGAGTCCTTCAGCAGGAACCCCGCCGCGCCGTCCGACAGCGCCCGGACGATGTTGTCGTCCTCGCCGAACGTGGTGAGCACCACCACCCGCACCGAGGGCGCCACCGACCGCAGCTCGCGCGCCGCCGACAGCCCGTCCAGCCGCGGCATCCGGATGTCGAGCACGGCGACGTCCACCCGCCGCTCCCGCGCGATCCGCACGGCCTCCCGACCATCGCCGGCCTCGGCGACCAGCTCGATGTCGTCTGCGGTGCCGAGGATGGCCTTGATGCCCGCGCGCATCAGCGGCTCGTCGTCGGCGATGAGGACCCGGATCACCGTTCACATCCTCTGGAGGTGAGTCTTCTTCTCGATCAGCTTGCCGTCCGCGAAGCAGAAGCGCACGACCTTCGTCGCCCGCGACGAGTAGGTCTGCTCGTCGGCCACGCGGTACACGCACTCGGCCCCCGGCGGTTCGGGCAGCGCGTGCGACTTGACGTCGCCCACCGGCGGCTCCGCCCCACCGGGCAGCCGCGCCACCACCTCGGCCTCGTCCTGCCCCACCTCGATCGACTCGTAGAGCCGCTGGTCGACGACCTTGGTGGCGGGCTGGATGCCCAGCCACGTGTAGCCGCCGACCACCACGACCACCACCGCGCCGGCCAGCACTATCGACCCGACGCCCGCCCACTTGCGGATGCCGCTGGGCTTGGCCGCCGCGGCGGGCTCCTCGTCGGCGGGCTCGTCGCCGGGCGCGGCGGTGTCCTCGTACGGCAGCACGGCCGCGATCCGGAACCCGCCGGTGGGCGGCTCGCCGACGTGCAGCATCCCGCCCGCCAGCCGCACCCGCTCCCCCAGCCCGACCAGGCCGAACCCGGCGCCCCTCGGCGGTTTGACGCGCGGCGCGTTGTTGCGCACCTCCACCACCAGCGCGTCCGGCTCGTACTTCACCGTCACCTGCACGCTCGCCCCCGGCGCGTGCTTGCTGGCGTTGGTCAGGCCCTCCTGGGCGATGCGGTAGGCGGCGTGGCTGACCTTCGCGGGCAGCGCGACCGGCTGGCCGCCGCGCACCAGGCTCACCCGCACCCCGGCCCGCCGCGTGCCGTCGACCAGCTCGTCGATCGCGTCCACGGTGCGCCGGACCGGGTCCTCCTCGGGCTCCTCGTCGCGCCGCAGCACGCCGATGACGCCGCGCAGCTCCTCCATGGCGGTCAGCGCGGCGCTGCGCAGCACCTGCACCGCCTCCCGCTGGTGCTCGCCCAGCCCGCCGTCCAGCGACAGCGCGCCCGCGTGCACCGAGATCAGGCTCAACCGGTGGCCGAGGCTGTCGTGCATGTCCTGGGCGATCCGGTTGCGCTCGCGCAGCCGCACCTGGCGGGACACCATCCGCCGCTCGCGCACCACCCGTTCCTCGCGCTCCTGCAACGCGGCGACCAGCGCGTTGCGCTGCGCGACGTACCGGCCGACCAGGAACGGCAGGGCCACCACCATGCCGTACACGGTCAGCATCACCCACGACCCGAACAGCCCGCTCAGCCCCGGCGTGGACACGTCCCAGGCCAGCATGTGCAGCGCCAGCGCGAGCACGGCGGTGAGCAGCGCCCGCTGCCACGGGATGATCCGGTAGCCGGCGGCGTAGCTCAGCATGACGACCAGCGCGACGCCGCCGTGCTGGGTGCTGAACACCGACCAGGTGCCCGCCAGCAGCGCCAGGGCCGGGAACATCAGCCGCGAGAGGTACAGCGCCGCGTAGCCCGCGCCCAGGGCCAGCAGCACCCACGGCGGCAGGTCCGGGTCGCCGCCCAGCCAGCCCGGGAACACGTCCAGGAGCAGCACCACGAGCACCGCGAGCACCTCGCGCCCCACCCGCCACGGCGTCACCCGGGTCAGGCGGTCGGCGTGCTCCCGCAGGAACGCCGCGGGTGCTCCCCGGAGGCCCGGCGGGTCGAGCCGGAGCCGCTGAACGACAGACGTCACAGCCGCCCACCGTAGAGAACCGCCGCGCCCGGGTCGGCGTGCGTCGGTATCGGGCGCGTTAGACGAAAGTTGACGCCGACCCCGCCCGGCGGGCCCGCCAGGCGGTCACCAGCACGCCCACGACCAGCAGCAGGGCGGTCACCGCGACCAGCAGCGTCGACAGCGCCACGATCTCCGGCGACACGCCCCGCTTGCTCGCCTGCGCGTAGACGAACACCGGCAGCGTGGTCGAGCCGACGCCGGTCAGGTAGCTCGACGTCACCACGTCGTCGAACGACAGCAGGAACGCGAACGCCGCGCCCGCCGCCACCGCCGGGGCCACCAGCGGCAGGGTGACCGTGCGGAACGCCGCCAGCGGGCTCGCGCCCAGGTCCGCGGCGGCCTCCTCCAGCCGGGGGTCCATGCCCGCGACCCGCGAGCGCACCACCACGACCACGAAGCTCAGCGAGAACGCCACGTGCGCGGCCAGCAGCGCGCCGAAGCCGAGCGGGATGCCCGCGAGCTTCACGCAGAACCCCAGCACGGCCACGCCCAGCACCACCTCGGGCACCACCAGCGGCAGGCTCAGCAGCACCGTCCACGGACCGCGCCCCGGGAAGGCCCGCCGCAGCCCGAACGCGGCCAGCGTGCCGATCGCGGTGGACACGAGCGCGCTGGTCAGGGCCAGCCTGAGGGTCAGGCCCAGGGCGTCGAGCACGCGGTCGTCCGCGACCAGCTGCGCGTACCAGCGGGTGGACAGGCCGGTGATCCGGCTCAGCGACCGCGAGTCGTTGAACGACACCACCGCGAGCCAGGCGATCGGCGCGTACAGGAAGGCGAGCACCAGCGCGGCCACGCCGCCGAGCACCCACGGCCGCCGGGTCACAGCACGTCCTCCCCGCGCCTGCCGCGCAGCACCAGCACCAGCACCACGAGCACCAGCAGCAGCACCGCCATCGCCGACCCGAGCGGCCAGTTGTTGCCGCCCCGGAACTGGTCGTCGATCACGCTGCCGAACGTCGACTGGCCGACCCCGCCGAGCAGCCGCGGCGTCACGAAGTCGCCCGCCGCGGGCACCAGGACCAGCAGCGACCCGGCCAGCACGCCCGGCGCGACGCCCGGCAGCACCACCCGGAGGAACGTCGACGCGCGCCCGTGGCCCAGGTCGTGGGACGCCTCCACCAGGCGGTGGTCGAACCGCTCGCAGGCCACGTACAGCGGCAGCACCATGAACGGCAGGAACCCGTAGGTCAGGCCCAGCACCACCGCGCCGTGGGTGAGCAGGAACCCGCCCTCGCGGTCCAGCCCCACGTACCCGAGCAGGGCGTTGACCAGGCCCTCGCCGTCCAGCAGCGCCTTCCACGCGTAGATCCGGGCCAGGTAGCTCGACCAGAACGGCACCAGCACGGCCGCCAGCAGCGCGGTCCGGTACCGGCCGCCGTGCCGGGCGATGAACCAGGCCAGCGGGAAGCCCAGCAGCAGGCACAGCGCCGTGGTGGCGCCCGCGTAGGCCAGCGTGCGGCCGAAGATCGGCAGGAACGCCGGGTCCATCGCGGTCGCGTACGCCTGCGTGGTCCACGGCAGCACCGCCCGCGCCACGCCCGTGTCACGGGTGGCGAAGCTGAACTGCACCACCAGCGCCAGCGGCGCGATGAAGAACAGGCCCAGCCACAGCCCGGTCGGCGCGAGCAGACCGGTGGCGACGAGCCAGCGGGGACGCGCCATCAGCCGGTCTTCACCCTGGTCCACGCGTCGGCGTAGCGGGCCTCCACGTCCGCGCCCAGGTCCTTGGTGAACGGCAGCCTGGCCAGCTGCTCGGCCGACGGGTACACCAGCGGGTCGTCGAGCAGCTCGGGGTCGATGAACGGCTTGGCGGCCTCGTTCGGACTGCCGTAGCGGATGGCGTTGGCCAGCGCCGCGCCGACCTCCGGCGTCAGGACGTGGTTGATGAACCGGTGGGCGTTCTCGGCGTGCGGCGCGTCCTTGGGCACGCACAGCAGGTCCACGTAGGACAGGCCGCCCTCGGTGGGGATGGCGTAGGCGACGTCCGGGTTGGTGTCGCGGGCCTGGAACGCGTCACCGGAGTACGCCTGGGCCAGCGGCACCTGGCCGGAGGTCAGCGGCTCGATCACGTCCGAGGTGATCTGGCCCAGGGCCTTCTTCAGCTCCAGCAGCGCGGTCACGGCCTCGGCCAGCTGCTTCGCGTCCGTGGTGTTCGGGTCGTGCCCGAGCTTGAGCAGCCCCACGGCCAGGCCGTCGCGGGCCTCGTCCAGGATCGTGGCGCGGCCCTGCGCGGCGGCCAGGTCGTAGGCGGAGAAGCCGGTCACCTCGCCCAGCTGGGAGGTGGAGTAGGCCAGGCCGGTGGTGCCCCACGCCCACGGCACGGAGTACGCGTTGCCCGGGTCGTAGTCGGCCTCGGTGAACCGCCGCTCCAGGTTCGCCAGGTTCGGCAGCAGGTCGTGGTCCAGCGGCGAGAGCAGGCCGGAGCGCAGGAACCGGCGCAGGAAGTTGTCGCTGGGCACCACGAGGTCGTAGCCCGCCGCGCCGGAGGCGATCTTGGCCTCCATCTCGTCGTTGGTGCTGAAGTTGTCGTAGGTGACCTCGATGCCCGTGGCGGCGGTGAAGCCGGACAGCGTGTCGTCCGCGATGTAGTCGGTCCAGTTGTAGAAGTTGAGCTTCGGCTCGGCCTGCGCGTTGGTGGCCTTCGCCGGGGTCGCCGGCGCGGTGCTCGCGGGGGTCGGCCCGCTGCCCACGCCGCACGCGCCGGTGGCCGCCAGCGCGAAGAACGCGGAGGAGCGCAGCATCGTGCGCCGCGTCACCCGGGCGCTGTCGAGGTCCCACAACCGGGCGATCCGGAGGTTCTGCTCAGTCATCCCTGCCTCCTTGGGCGGCGCTCTCCAACAGCACGGTGAAGTCGGGTTCCCAGGCCATCCGCACCGGTTGCCCCGGGGTGCCCGCGTCGGCGACGCGGCGGGTGTTCTGCGCGAACGCGACCAGTCCGGTCCCGCCGGGCACGTCCACCGCGTACTGCGTGGACACCCCGGTGTAGACGACGTCGCGCACGGTGCCGGTGAGCACGCACCAGCCGCCCGGCGGCTCGTCGTCCAGGTCGTGCAGGTGCACCTTCTCCGGGCGCACGGTCGCCGCGACCCGCTGCCCGTGCCGGACGGTCCGGCCCGCCAGCGGCGCGCGCAGGCCGGTGACGCCCGGCGCGTCGAGCACCACCCAGTCGCCGTCCACACCGGACACGCGCGCGTCCAGGATGTTGGAGGTGCCGATGAAGCCGGCCACGAACCGGGTCGCGGGCCGCTCGTAGACGTCCTCCGGGTAGCCGACCTGCTCCAGCCGGCCGGCGTTCATCACCGCGATGCGGTGGGACAGCACCAGCGCCTCCTCCTGGTCGTGCGTCACGTAGAGGAACGTGGTGCCGACCTCGCGCTGGATGCGCATCAGCTCGATCTGGAGCTCCTTTCGCAGCACCGCGTCCAACGCGCCCAGCGGCTCGTCGAGCAGGAGGATCCGGGGTCCCGCGGCGAGCGCGCGGGCGATGGCGACCCGCTGCTGCTGGCCGCCGGACAGCTGCGCCGGCCGCCGCTTGGCGTACTGCTGGAGTCGAACCAGTTCCAGGTGCCCATCGACCACCTTCCTCAGCTCCGCGCCGCGCACGCCCTTGCGCTTGACGCCGTAGGCGACGTTGTCCCACACCGACAGGTGCGGGAACAGGGCGTAGGACTGGAAGACGGTGTTCACGTCCCGCCGGTAGGGCGGCACGCCCACCATGTCCACGCCGTCCAGCTCGATCCGACCCGCCGTCGGGTGCTCGAAGCCCGCGATCATGCGCAGCAACGTCGTCTTCCCGCAACCCGAGGGTCCGAGCACCGAGAAGAACTCACCCTCGTGCACCCTCAGCGTGACGTCGTCCACGGCGGTCTGGTCGGCGAAGCGCTTGGTGACGCCGTGCAGGCCGACCGCGACGGGCGCGAACGTGTCGGGCGTGCGCGCCTCGGCCGGGTGGAAGCCGTGGACCGGCTGTTCGGTCAACTTCGTGGCCTTTCCTGGCTCGACGGCCGCGGCTCGCCTTTTGGGCAGCGCCGAGCGTGGGTTCGGACGGGTGGGGTGCGGTGCGGACGGGCGCGAGGGCCGAGGGTAGACGTCGCGGCGGTGCCGCGCACCTCACGTCTCACGCGGCGCGCCCGTGTGCGACGATTGCCGTGCAAGCGAACGTGATCGGGCAGGAAGGTCGTGCGGCTGTGTCTTCGTCCTCCGAGCTGGACAGGCGTCCGGCGGTCGACCCCCACGACGAGCCGTCGGCCGAGTGGGGCTGGCACGGCACGTTCCCCAAGGGCATCAAGATCGCGGGCTGGCTGTCCACCCTGGCGGTGCTCTCGCTGCTGATCGGCAACCACAAGGGCCAGGTCGAGAACATCTGGGTCGTCGGGATCGGCGCGGCCATGGCCCTGGGCCTGATCTGGCTCCAGGTGCGCGGGCGCACCCCCTGGCGGCGCTGAGGAACCCCCGGAGCGGAACGCCGGGCCCTCAGAGCAGGACCCAGCCGAGCTGGAACTCCGCCGGGTGGCCCTCGCAGGCGGGGTCGAGCGACTCGAAGTGGTGGCCGCCCGCGTTGCAGCGGTAGATCGGCAGGGCGGGCGCGTCGGCGGGCTGCTGGGCGAACACGTGCCCGAGCAGCCCGTACACCGCCTGCCCCTCGCAGTTCGCGGCGGTCGAGGTCATCCGGTCCGGGCTGTTGGCGATCTGGCACGAGTACAGCGGCGCGGTGCCCGGCTCCTGGTCGACCACCAGCTTGCCCAGCGAGACCTCCGGCGCGTAGCCACCGGGCGTGGCGAGCAGCGTGGAGCCGCTGTAGTGCCAGCCCGCGGCGTCGCGGAACCGGGTCAGCGCGGTCGTCTGCCGCGGCGGGGCCTGCGGGGTGGTGGTCGTGGTGGTGACCGGCGTCGTGGTGGTCGCGGGTGCCGAGGACGGGGCGGTCGTGGTCGGGGCGCTGGTCGGGGCGGTCGAGGACCGGTCCCCCACCGCGATCCCCGACGCGCGACCCGGCTCCCGGTCCGGGGTCAGGGCGAACGCCGAGACCACCGCGACCGCGGTCACCGCGGCGCCCGCGCCCACCAGCGCCGCGACCCGCCGGGACCGGCGCCCGCCGGGGGTCACCGGGTTCAGGCGGGTGTCGACCCCGCCGGGGGTCATCGGGTTCAGGCGGGTGTCGCCACCGGAGGTCACCGGGTTCAGGCGGGTGTCACCGCCGCGGTGCCCCACCGGCGCCATGACCACCGTGTCCGGCTCGGCCGCGCGCGGCGGTAAGCCCGTCAGGTTCGCGCGCACCTGGCCGGCGGTCATGCGGTCGGCGGTCGACTGCGTCAGCAGGCCCCTGACCACGGTCGCGAGCGGACCGCGGCACCGGGTGAGCACCGGCTCCCCCTGCATGATCGCGTGCAGCGTGGCGGCGGTCGTCTCGCGCTGGAACGGCGAGCGGCCCTCCGCGGCGTGGAACAGGGTCGCGCCGAGCGCCCACAGGTCGGAGGCGGGCGAGGGCGGCGCGCCCGCGAACAGCTCCGGGGCCAGGTAGCCGGGCGAGCCCATCACGCCGCCGGTCGCGGTCAGGGCCGGGTCGTCCAGCGCGCGGGCGATGCCGAAGTCGGCGAGCTTCACCCGCCCGTCGGGCAGCACCATGATGTTGCTCGGCTTGACGTCCCGGTGCACCACGCCCGCCGCGTGGGCGGTCTCCAGCGCGCCGAGGACCGCCAGCCCGATCGCGACGACCCGGTCGGCCGGCAGCGGGCCGCGGCGCATGAGGTCGGCCAGCGTCGGCGCCTCGACCAGCTCCATCACCAGGTAGGTGGTGCCGTGCTCGGACAGCACGTCGTGCACGGTGACCACGGCGGGGCTGTTGAGGCGGCCGGCGGTGCGGGCCTCGCGCAGGACGCGCTCCACGTCGGTGTTCGAGGAGGTCCGCAGCTCCTTGAGCGCGACCCGCCGCCCGATGACCCTGTCCTCGGCCAACCAGACCACGCCCATGCCGCCGCGACCCAGCTCGCGGACCGTCGCGTAGCGGCCCGCGACCAGCTTCGACCGCACCAGTCCCCCCTCGTAGACCAACGGCTGGATGGTAGCCGGTCACCTGGTCCCACCCGCTGAACACCGGTTGCCCGCATCCGCGTGCGGCCGGTTGGCTCGGTGACGCTCCGTTGCCCCCGGCAGACAGGACCACGCCATGTCCGTGACGGACGAGCTGCTCGCCAACAACGCCGCCTACGCCGCCGGGTTCTCCGGTCCCCTCCCCCTGCCGCCCGCCAAGGGGGTCGCGGTCGTGGCGTGCATGGACGCCCGCCTCGACGTCTACCGGGTGCTCGGGTTGCGGGAGGGCGAGGCGCACGTCATCCGCAACGCGGGCGGCGTGGTGACCGATGACGGGATCCGGTCGCCGGCGATCAGCCAGCGCCTGCTGGGCACGCGGGAGGTCGTCCTGATCCACCACGCGGACTGCGGGATGCTGACCTTCACCGACGACGGGTTCAAGCGGTCGATCCAGGACGAGGTCGGCGTGAAGCCCGCGTGGGCGGCGGAGGCGTTCGCCGACCTGGACGAGGACGTGCGGCAGTCGGTCGCGCGGATCCGCAACAGCCCGTTCGTGCCGGTGAAGGACTCGATCCGGGGCTTCGTGTTCGACGTGGCGACGGGGGAGCTGAACGAGGTGGCGTAGTTCCTCCCCGGGCCCGGTCAGGCCCCCGGCGAAGCGGACCCGGGAGGTCCGCTCACGCGAGCACTTTGTGCAGGAAACCCATCACGGTGATCGCGGCGGCGATACCCGCCGGCACCGAAAAACCAATACCGACAAGCGCTCCCACGACACCGCCCACCACAACGATGAACGCCCACCGCAACGGCAACCGACGATCATTTTCGGCGCAGTGGGTGCAAGCCCGTGCACCATTCTTCGTCAACCGGTTTTTCATATCACCGCTCCTCGCCGATCGAGACCTGTCCACGAATCATCGGCAAGGGCGATTCCGCTGTCCACCGGTCCCGTCCACGCCCGGTGGAAGTCGTCCACCACGGGTGGAAGCCGATCCACCCGCAGTGGATCGGCTTTTCTCCACTGGGCGGCGGGACACCGGTAACGTGACGGCATGACGACTTCCCGGACGCCGTGGCCCGGCATTGGGTGCGGATCGCCGATGTGGCCTTACACGTCGACCCCCGCCGGTTTCGAGGTGCGCCGGGCAGTGGTCGAACTTCTGCGGAACCGCGGTGAGGAGGACCCGCGGCCGGGAACTCCCGCGCTCGCGGCCCTGTCGGCGATCAACGAGATCGCGGCGCAGGTCGATCAGGTTCGGCGGGAGGTGATCGCCGAGGCGCGCACCGAGGGCGTCCCGTGGAGCGATATCGGCGAGGCCCTGGGGGTCGGCACGACCGCGGCGCAGAAGCGGTACGGGACCGGCCTGCCACCGGAGCGACTGGAGGAGCTGGCGGCGGAACGGGACGTCGCCGAACTGGTGGTGGACCTCGTCGCCGGGGACGACGCGGAGGCGGATCAGGAAAGCCTGTCCGACGCGTTCTCCGAACTCCAGTACACGATCCGCAAGTTCCTCTCTTGCGGCATGAGAATGCGAGAAGCCCTCGACACCGCGCCGGCCGACCGGACTGGCCGGGTGGGTGAACTGATCGAGCACAGCCTTTCCGACCTCAGCATGGCCGTGAGCGTCATGTCGGGCGGCAAGCCGTGGCACCTGGCCGGAAAACTGGGAAAACTGGCGCAGCGTTCGGATTGCGCGACGTACAGCACCGGCGGGACGTACGTCTACTACGCGTTCTTCCTCGCACTCCTCGCCTGGCGGCACTGCACGCCCCCGGAGCACGAGTTCCATCCGCCGAACCGCGACCTGTCCGGCAGGGTGATGGATTGCCTCAACCACGGACTGCGCGCGTTGATCCGGAAGGACTCGGGAATCGTGATCCAGCTCGTGCACGCCACCGTGGAACGGCCGGACCTCATGAGGGTCGAGTGGCACCCCGAGGTCGGACTCCGTCTGGTGGTCCCCGTCGACGGGACCGGGGGCCCGCCCGGACGGGCCTCGTCGGGGCCCGGTCACGCCCCCGCGGCGGGGGCGTGAGCCGCGCTCAGCCCTCGGCGGCGAGCTGGCCGCAGGCCGCGGCGATCTCCTGGCCCCGCGTGTCGCGCACGGTGCACTCCACGCCCTGCTCCTTGACCCGCCGCACGAACTCGCGCTCCACCGGCTTCGGCGAGGCGTCCCACTTCGACCCCGGCGTCGGGTTCAGCGGGATCACGTTCACGTGCACCAGCTGCCCCAGGTACCGGCGCAGCACCTTGCCCAGCAGGTCCGCTCGCCAGCCCTGGTCGTTGATGTCGCGGATCAGCGCGTACTCGACGGAGACCCGGCGGCCGGTCTTGTCGGCGTAGCCGCGCGCCGCCTCCAGCACCTCCGCGACCTTCCACCGGGTGTTCACCGGCACCAGCGTGTCGCGCAGCTCGTCGTCCGGCGTGTGCAGCGACACCGCGAGCCGGACCTGGAGGTTCTCCTCGGTCAGCTTCCGGATCGCGGGCACCAGGCCCACCGTGGACACCGTCACCGAGCGCTGCGAGATCCCCAGCCCCTCCGGCGCCGGGTCGCAGATGCGGTGGATCGCCTCGACCACCCGCTTGTAGTTGGCCAGCGGCTCGCCCATGCCCATGAACACGATGTTCGACAGGCGCCCCGGGCCACCCGGCAGCTCGCCGTCGCGCATGGCCGCCGCGCCGCGCCGCACCTGGTCGACGATCTCCGCGGTGGACAGGTTGCGGGTGAGGCCGGCCTGCCCGGTGGCGCAGAACGGGCACGCCATGCCGCACCCCGCCTGCGACGAGATGCACAGCGTGGCGCGGTCGGGGTAGCGCATGAGCACGCTCTCGACCAGCGTGCCGTCGTGGGCGCGCAGCAGCGTCTTGCGCGTGGACCCGCTGTCGGCCTCGACGCTGCGCAGCTCGGTCCACAGCGGCGGCATCAGGTCGGCGACCAGGCGTTCGCGCGCCGCCGCCGGGATGTCGGTCATCGCGTCGGGGTCGACGGTGAGCCGCGAGAAGTAGTGGTTCGACAGCTGCTGGGCGCGGAACGGCTTCTCACCGAGCGCGGCCACCGCCTCCCGGCGCTGGTCGGCGGGCAGGTCGGCGAGGTGGCGCGGCGGCAGGCCGCGCTTGGGCGCGTCGAAGACGAGGGGGAGGGCAGTCATAGCACCTCCCAGTCTCCCACGCCGGACGGCCTCGCCGGAGCCGGCCGCCCGTGGCCCCGGACACGGGTCGGCGGGACCGTCGAGCAAGCCAACAACCGATCGGCGTTGCATCGCGATACGTTCCGATATATCGTAGATACATCAAGACCGATCGACGACAGGAGCCAACGATGCGTTTTCCCTCCGAACACCCCCACCACGAACACCGGCACCACCGCAGTCGCGGCACGGGCGACCCGCGCTTCGGCGGCGGTTTCGGCCCCGGCCACTTCCCCGGTCCCCCGGTGCCGCCCGAGCCGCCCGGTTTCCCCGGTCACGGCCACGGCCCGGGGCCCGGTCGCGGGCGCGGCAGGCAGCGCAAGGGCAACGTCCGCGTGGCGGTCCTGACGCTGCTGGCCGAACGACCGATGCACGGCTACGAGATGATCCAGGAGATCGGCCGCCGCACCGACGGCCTGTGGCGGCCCAGCCCCGGCTCGGTCTACCCGACCCTCCAGATGCTGGCCGACGAGGGCCTGGTCTCGGTCGAGGAGGAGGCGGGCGGCAAGAAGCTGTTCACGCTGACCGAACCGGGCCGCGCCGAGGCGGCCGGGCACGAGGGCGCGCCACCGTGGCAGCAGGTCAACGACGAGGTCGACCTGCACGCGGCGAAGCTGCGCACGGCGGCGCGGCACCTCGGTTCGGCGATGCAGCAGATGGCCCACGCGGGCACGCGCGAGCAGAAGACCCGGGCCGTCGAGGTCCTCAACGAGGCCCGCCGCAAGCTCTACGCGATCCTGGGCGAGCTGGACGTCGAAGAGGACGACGTCACGGACGGGTGAACTACCAGCGGTCGTGGACCAGCGGCCGGATCAGCTCGTCGTAGACCGCGCGCACCTCGTCCCGCGCCCCCTCGGGCAGCGGGGCGAGGTCGGCGGCCGTCGAGTTGGCCCGCGCCTGGTCGGCGTTGCGGGCGCCCGGGATGACCACGGTGACGCCCGGCTGGTCCAGGATCCACCGCAGCGCGAACTGGGCCGTGGTCGCTCCCTCGGGCAGCAGCGGGCGCAGCCGGTCCACCGCCTGGAGGCCGACCTCGAACGGCACGCCGGAGAACGTCTCGCCGACGTCGAACGCGTCGCCGTGGCGGTTGTAGTTGCGGTGGTCGTCCTCGCCGAACGTGGTCGACGCGGTGTACTTGCCGGACAGCAGGCCCGACGCGAGCGGGACGCGGGCGATGATCGCCACACCGGCCTCCGCCGCCGCGGGCAGCACCCGCTCCAGCGGCTTGAGCCGCAGCGCGTTCAGGATGATCTGCACGCTCGCGACACCCGGCCGCGCGATCGCGGTCAGCGCCTCCTCGGCGGTCTCCACGCTCACGCCGTAGGCGGCGATCCGCCCGGCCCCGACCATCTCGTCGAGGGTGTCGAACACCTCGTCGGTGGAGTACACCGGCGTCGGCGGGCAGTGCAGCTGGACCAGGTCGAGGGTGTCCACGCCCAGGTTGGCGCGCGACCGGTCGTTCCAGGCCAGGAAGTTCTCGCGGGTGTAGTTCTCCGGGGTCTGCTCGACCCGGCGGCCCATCTTGGTGGCCACCGTGATGCCCGAGTCGCCGCGCTCGCGCAGGAACCTGCCCACCAGGGTCTCGCTGCGGCCGTCGCCGTAGACGTCGGCGGTGTCGAAGAAGTCCACCCCGGTGTCCGCGGCGGCGTGCAGCACCGCGAGCGCGTCGGACTCCTCGACGCGACCCCAGTCCCCACCGAGCTGCCAGCAGCCCAGCCCGACGACGCCGACCTGCCGACCCAACCTGCCCGCGTTCCTCTGCTCCACGGGGCCGATCCTATGTGCGCGCTCCCACCGCGCGCCGCCCAGGGCCGCGTCGCCAACGCCACACCGGCGCCTTGTCCCGGGGTCCCGCTCCTTCTCGCCCGCCCCCTCAGCCCCGCCCCTTCAGCCCCGCCCCTTCAGCCCTGTCCCCCTCAGCCCCGTCCCCCTCAGGGCAGCACGAGCCCGGAGGGCTTGCGCCGCACGTGGACGCGATAACCCACCTCGAACGCCAACCCGGGGGTCTCCGCGAGGGCCCGCTCCGCCACCCCGCCGGAGAACTCGATCCGCAGCACCGCCTCCAGGTCCGCCCGCCGCTCGAACCGCCACAGCGCCCGCACCCGCCGCAGCGAGAACCCCTGGTCGGCGAAGAACCGCTCCACCTCGGCCGGGTCGTAGCGGGGCTCGTCCGCGCGCAACCACGGCCCGTAGGGCTCGGCCAGGCCGTCGAGGTCCACCACCGCCACCGCGCCGCCGGGCCGCAGCACCCGGTCCGCCTCGCGCAGGCCGGGTTCGCAGCCGGGACCGAAGAAGTAGGCCGTGCGGGCGTGCACGAGGTCGGCGCTCGCGTCGCGCAGCGGCAGCCGCTGGGCGGGGCCGGCGACGACCTCGACGTTCGGCACGTCGGCCACGCGGGCCCGCGCACGTGCCACCAACGGGGAATGCGGCTCCACACCGGTCACCGAGCGCGCCCGAGCGGCGAACACCGGCAGGTGGAACCCGTCACCGCAGCCCACGTCGACCACGTCCCGACCGGCCCAGTCGCACTCCTCGCGCAGCGCGGCCCAGATCGCGCCGCCCACGTCCTGCGCGCGGTTCTCGACCTCGTAGACCTCGGGCCAGTGCCAGATGTTCGGGCTCGGCAGCACGTCCGCCGGGCGGACCGCGGCCAGGGCCGCGCGGACGAATCCCTTCACGGGACGACTCTAGAGCCGTAGCGTGGCCGAATCCTCGGTTACCAGGAGGTCCCCGGTGTCGATCGTCCCCAATTCCCCCGCCCTGGCCGAACTGCACCACGGCGCGCCCTGCTGGGTCGACCTCGCCACCACCGACCTCCAGGCCACCCTCGACTTCTACACCGGCCTGTTCGGCTGGCACTACTCCGACGTCGAGGGCCGCGCGGTCGCCGTCGTCGGCGGGCTGCCGGTGGCCGAACTGGTCGCCGCGGCCGAGCCGAGCGCGTGGACGCTGTACCTCAACACCCCGCACGCGCGGGCGACCGCGGAGAAGGCGCACGCGCTGGGCGGGTCGGTGCTCGGCGAACCGTCCGAGCTGGTCACCCTGCTGGCCGACCCGACCGGCGCGGTGGTGGGCTTCCGGCACGTGCCGCCGGACTGGGTGTTCGGCACCAACGGGCACGGCGCGTACGCGTGGGCCGAGCTGAACACCCGCGACGGGTACGCGGCGGACGCGTTCTTCCACGAGCTGTGCGGGTTCGAAATCACCCAGATAGGTGATGGGCAGGCCGTCGACTACACGCTGTGGGACATCCAGGGGAACACCGTGCTGGGCCGGCAGCGGATGGGCCGGGCGTTCGCGCCGGACACCCCGCCGCACTGGATGGTCTACTTCACCGCCGCGCCCGAGATCGGCACCGACTCGGTCGCGACCAGGGTGCTCGAGCTGGGCGGACGGGTGACCGTGGAGCCGTACGACACGCCGCTCGGCCGCGTCACCGTGGTGGCGGACCACTCCGGCGCGGTGTTCTCCGTGATCGACCCGTCCCGCGTCACCCCGATGACCGAGGACGACTACTCGTCCCGCATCGACGACCTCGACGACTGAGCCGCCCTCGGCTTCTGTCGTACCCCCGGCGTACCGTCCCGCACGGATTCGAACACGTGTGCGAGGAGGTGCGTCATGCCCGTGCCCGGAACACCCGCCTGGGTGGAGGTCTCGGCGGAGGACCCGGCCGCGAGCCGGGAGTTCTACGGCAGGCTGCTCGGGTGGTCCTTCGAGGTGTCCCTCGACCCGCTCAACCACGGCTACACCGTCGCGCGGCGCGGCGGTGAGCTGGTCGCGGGCCTCTACGAGGCGTCCGAGGGCGTGCCGCCCGGCTGGCTGCTCTACCTGCACGCGCCGGACGTGGACGCCGTGCGGGACCGGGTCCCGGCCCTGGGCGGGCAGGTCGTCGCGGGCCCGGTGGACCTGCCCGGCGCCGGGCGCGCCCTGCTGGCGACCGACCCGACCGGCGCGGCGGTCGGCTTCTGGCAGCCCACCGCCGACCGGCCCCTGGCCACCGGCCGGACCGGCGCGCTGAACCGCGTCGAGCTGCTCACCCGGGACACGGCGGCGGCCGCCCGGTTCTACGGCGGCGTGTTCGGCCAGGAGCAGCGGCAGCCCGGTCCCCCGGGCCGGTCGTTCACCCACGACCAGGGGCAGCACCGCGCGGGCGAGCGGTCCCGGCCGGCGTTCGCCGGCGCCGCGCCGGCCCGGTGGCGGTCGACCCGCACGCCGCCGTCGCGCTGGGTGGTCCACTTCGCCGTCGACCCGGTCGCCGGCGTGGACGCGGCGACCGAGCTGGCGATCGACCTGGGCGGCGCGGTGGAGCTGCCCCCGTTCGACTCGCCGCACGGGCGCACCGCGGTCCTGCGCGACCCGTACGGCGCGCGGTTCTCGCTGGTCGACCCCCACCAGCGGGTCCTGGAGGTGGGGCGCAGCGCCTAAGCGGGCACGAACAGGTGCAGCAGCAGCCAGGACACGACGGCCGAGGGCAGGAGCGAGTCCATCCGGTCCATCAGCCCGCCGTGGCCGGGCAGCAGCGTGCCCATGTCCTTGATGCCGAGGTCGCGCTTGATCAACGACTCCACCAGGTCGCCCGCCGTGGCCGTGACCACGATCGCGGCGCCGAACAGCACGCCCTGCCACCACTGGCCGTCCAGCAGCACGCCGACGGTGAGGGCGCCACCGACCATGCCCGCCACCATCGAGCCCGCGAAGCCCTCCCACGACTTCTTCGGGCTGATGGTGGGGGCCATGGGGTGCTTGCCGAGGAGGACGCCGGCCACGTAGCCGCCGGTGTCGGACAGCACGACGCCGATCAGGAACGCCAGGACGCGGAACACCCCGTCCTCCGGCACCACCAGCATCACCGCGAAGGAGGCGAACACCGCCACGTAGGCCACCGTGAACACCGACGCGGTCACGTCCCGCAGGTAGCCGTCCGCGCCGTCCTTGAGCCGCCACATGAGGCAGACCAGCATCGTGACCACGAACGCGCCCAGCACCCCGGCGCGCCCCAGCGGCCAGGCCAGCCACAGCGCGGCCTGCCCGCCGACCAGCACGGGCACCAGGGCGACCTGGATGCCCGCTCCGCGCTTCAGCGCGCTCGCCAACTCGTACGTGGAGATCGCGACGGCGACGGCGACCACGCCGATGAACAGCTCCCGCACCGTCAGCAGCGCGACGAGGATCACCGCGCCCAGGCCGACCCCCACGGCGATGGCCGCGGGCAGGTCGCGCCCCGCGCGTGATGCGCTCTTCCCCGGCGCGCCCCGCTCACCGCCTGACACCTGTTGTGCTCCCATCACGGCCGCCGACCGGCCGAGCGAGGCGTGCGGCCGGGAACCCGACCGGACGCAGCCGACGCCGACTAGACCTCCAGCAGTTCGGCTTCCTTGTGCTTGACCAGCTCGTCCACCTGCGCCACGTACCGGTGGGTGACGTTCTCCAGCTCCTTCTCGGCGCGGGTGCCCTCGTCCTCGCCGACCTCGCCGTCCTTGACCAGGCGGTCCAGCTCCTCCTTGGCCTTGCGGCGGATGTTGCGGATCGAGACCCGGGCGTCCTCGCCCTTGCCCTTGGCCACCTTGACCATCTCGCGGCGGCGCTCCTCGGACAGCTGCGGGATCATCACGCGGATCACCGTGCCGTCGTTGCCGGGGTTGACGCCCAGGTCGGAGTCGCGGATGGCCTTCTCGACCGAGTGGAGCTGGCTCTGGTCGTAGGGCTTGATGACGGCCATGCGGGCCTCGGGGATCGCGACGCTGGCCAGCTGGTTCAGCGGCGTGGGCGAACCGTAGTACTCGACGACGATGCGGGCGAACATCGAGGGAGTGGCGCGGCCGGTCCGCACCGAGGCCAGGTCCTCCTTGGCCACGGACACCGCTTTTTCCATCTTCTCCTCTGCGTCGAGGAGGGTCTCGTCGATCACGGCTGACTCCCTTGGGGTGTGCGCGGTTCGGCTCGAATCCCAGCAGGTCTAGAAGGACGGACGACCACCGGGGGTGCTCACCAACGTCCCGATCTTCTCACCACGCACGGCCCGGGCGATGTTCCCCTCGGTGAGCAGGTTGAAGACCATGATCGGCATGTTGTTGTCCATGCACAGGCTGAACGCGGTCGCGTCGGCCACGTTCAGGCCGCGTTCGAGCACCTCGCGGTGGGTGATGTTGTCGAACATCAGCGCGTCCGGGTCCACCCTGGGGTCGGCGGTGTAGATGCCGTCGACGGCCTTGGCCATCAGGACGATCTCGCAGCCGATCTCCAGCGCGCGCTGCGCGGCCGTCGTGTCGGTGGAGAAGTACGGCATGCCCGCGCCGCCGCCGAAGATGACCACGCGGCCCTTCTCCAGGTGCCGGATGGCGCGGCGGGGGATGTAGGACTCGGCGATCTGCCCCATGGTGATGGCGGTCTGCACGCGGGTCTCGATGCCGTGCTCCCGCTCCAGGAAGTCCTGGAGGGCGAGGCAGTTCATGACGGTGCCGAGCATCCCCATGTAGTCGGCGCGGCTGCGGTCCATGCCGCGCTGCTGGAGCTCGGCGCCCCGGAAGAAGTTGCCACCGCCGATGACGACCGCGACCTGGGCCCCTGTTCGGACGACCGCGGCGATCTGGCGGGACACGGTCTGCACGACGTCGGGGTCGACGCCCACGCCGCCACCGCCGAACATCTCGCCGCCCAGCTTGAGCATCACCCGGCGGTAGCCGGTGGCCGGGTCCTCACCGCGGTCGTGGTCTACCTCTGCGCTCACAGGTCCTCCTCTGGACACGGCAAGGGCGGGGTCGCGACCTCTCGCGCAACCCCGCCCCCACGTGGATCAGGCTTGGCCGACCTCGAACCGGGCGAAGCGGGTCACGGTGACCCCGGCCTCGTCCAGCACGGCCTTGACCGTCTTCTTCGACTCCGTCACCGACGACTGCTCCAGGAGCACGACGTCCTTGAAGAAGCCGTTCACGCGACCCTCGACGATCTTGGACAGCGCCGCCTCGGGCTTGCCCTCCTCGCGCGCGGTCTCCTCGGCGATGCGGCGCTCGTTGGCGACCACGTCGGCGGGGACCTCGTCACGGGTGAGGAAGCGGGGGCGCATCGCGGCGATCTGCATCGCGGCGCCGCGGGCGGCCTCGTCGTTGTCGCCGGTGTACTCGACCACGACGCCCACGGCGGGCGGCAGATCGGCGGCACGGCGGTGCAGGTAGGTGGTCACCTTGCCGTCGAAGACCGCGACCTTGGCCACCTCCAGCTTCTCCCCGATCTTGGCGGAGAACTCCTGGACGACCGCGTCGACGGACTGGCCGTCGAGGTCGGCGGCCTTGAGCACGTCGACGTCGGCCGGGCGGCCGGTCTTGGCGACCTGGACGATGCGGGAGGCGAGCGCCTGGAAGTCCGCGTTCTTGGCGACGAAGTCGGTCTCGCAGCGCAGCTCGATCATCACGCCGTCCTCGGCCTGGACCAGGCCGTTGGAGGTCGTGCGCTCGGCGCGCTTGCCGACGTCCTTCGCGCCCTTGATGCGGAGGATCTCGACCGCCTTGTCGAAGTCGCCGTCGGACTCCTCCAGCGCCTTCTTGCAGTCCATCATGCCGGCGGCGGTGAGCTCGCGGAGGCGCTTCACGTCAGCGGCGGTGTAGTTCGCCATCGTGCTGAATCCGTTCCTTCTGCGGTTGACGCGCGGGTGGTTCTGTGCGCACGCCGCGCCCCTCCGCTGGTGAGGAGGAGGAGCGCGGCGTGCGGCCGGCTCAGGACTGGACGGCCTCGGTGCCCTCGGCGACCTCAGCGGTCTCGGCGGCCTCAGCGGCGGGCGCCGGCTTGTCGGTCGTCGCGTCGGCGCCGACCAGCAGCTCCTGCTCCCACTCGGCCAGCGGCTCGTTGGCGCCCGGCTCGGGCTTGTCGGCGCCGTCGGCCACCTGGGTGCGGGCGCCGGAGCGGGACATCAGACCCGCGGCGGCGGCCTCGGCCACGACCTTGGTCAGCAGCGCGGCGGAGCGGATCGCGTCGTCGTTGCCCGGGATCGGGTAGTCGACCTCGTCCGGGTCGCAGTTGGTGTCGAGGATCGCCACGATCGGGATGTTGAGCTTGCGCGCCTCACCGACCGCGATGTGCTCCTTCTTGGTGTCCACGATCCACACGGCGCTGGGCACCTTGGACATGTCGCGGATACCGCCGAGCGTGCGCTCCAGCTTGTCCTTCTCGCGGTTCATCATCAGGATTTCCTTCTTGGTGAAACCCTGGAAACCGCCGGTCTGCTCCATCGACTCCAGCTCCTTGAGCCGCTGGAGGCGCTTGTGCACCGTGGAGAAGTTGGTGAGCATGCCGCCCAGCCAGCGCTGGTTCACGTAGGGCATGCCGACGCGGAGGGCCTCGTTGGCGATGGCCTCCTGCGCCTGCTTCTTGGTGCCGATGAACAGGATCGACCCACCGTGCGCGACCGTCTCGCGGACGAACTCGTAGGCGCGGTCGATGTAGCTCAGCGTCTGCTGGAGGTCGATGATGTAGATGCCGTTGCGCTCGGTGAAGATGTAGCGCTTCATCTTCGGGTTCCAGCGGCGGGTCTGGTGCCCGAAGTGCACGCCGCTGTCGAGCAGCTGCTTCATGGTGACGACGGCCATGGCCGGGTTCGCACCTCTTCGTTCGGGCGCGCCGGCGACCTGGGCCGGCACGCGTTCCGGTTCATCGCGGCGGACCGGGGTGGACCGCCGCCCTGGTGCCCTTGCCGTCGCCCGAACCAGGGGGTCTTTTCCGACCCTCGGGACCGCCGGACGCCGTGACTCGACCACGGAAGCGGGTCGGATCTGCAGTGGCACGCGAAGTCGCCCTGCACGTACACGGGGCGCGGCACGAGTGTACGCCGTCGGGGGTCGGAACCACGAACCGGCCCCGACAGTTGTCCACAGGCAGTTGTCCACAGCCCCGCGAGTTGTCCACAGATCCCCGCAACCCCCTGGCACCCCCCACCCACCCCCGGCACCGTGGACCCATGACCCCACCACCCCGAACACCGCTGGTCCTGGCCCTGACCGTGCTCTTCGTACTCGTGCCGGCGCACCCGGACGCCCGCGCCCGAGCAACCCGCTTCGGCTGGCCGCTCGTACCGCCGCACGAGGTGGTGCGCGCGTTCGAGGCACCACCCGGCCCCTACGCCGCGGGGCACCGGGGCGTGGACCTGCGCGCCGCCCCCGGCACTGCGGTCCTGGCCGCCGCCGACGGCGTGGTGGTGCACGCGGGCCCGGTGGCTGACCGGCCGCTGGTGTCGTTGGCCCACGT
Organism: Saccharothrix sp. BKS2; assembly: GCF_047689505.1. Lineage (NCBI taxonomy): Bacteria > Bacillati > Actinomycetota > Actinomycetes > Pseudonocardiales > Pseudonocardiaceae > Saccharothrix > Saccharothrix sp. BKS2. The sequence continues at coordinate 442,401 of NZ_JAUQOL010000008.1, forward strand.
AGGTGGGCTGCGCACCACCTACGAGCCGGTGGAGCCCTCGGTCGTGCGCGGTGCGCTGGTGCGCCGGGGCGAGCGGATCGGGACGCTGCGCACGGGCCACCGGGACTGCCCGGCGGAAGCGTGCCTGCACTGGGGCGCGCTCAGGGTGGAACCACCCCGCCCCCGGGAACACCTGAACCCCTTGCGCCTGCTCACAAGCCCCCGCATCCGCCTGCTGCCGGCACTCCCGACCAACCCGACGCCAGCCGCCCCAACGCCTGCCGACCCGACCTCAGCCGACCTGGCCCTAGCCGACCCAACCCCAGCCGGCCTGATCCGAGCCGACCCGCCACCAACTAACCAACCAACCCCAGCCAGCCTGGCCTCAGCCGACCTGGCTCCAGCCAACCTGGCCCCAACTAATTCGCCGCCAGCCGACCCAATCCCGGCCAGCCTGGCCCCAGCCGACCCACCGCCAACCGACCTGACCCCAACCGACCTGACCCCAGCCAGCCCGCCGCCAACCGACCTACCGAAACCCACGCCAGCTTGACCAGCGGCCAAGGAAGCAGCCCAAGAAGCTTGACCAGCGGCCAAGGAGGCAATGCGACTCGCTCGCTCCGGCCGACCCACTCACTGCGTGCCCCGTCCGACCCGCCCCGTCCGACCCGCCCCGTCCGACCCGCCCCGTCCGACCCGCCCCGTCCGACCCGCCCCGTCATCCGGCCCCACCGCATCCGACCCACGGCATCCGGTCGGGTCAGCTCTCCAGCTGCTCGTTGAGCTTGGTGCGGAGGCGCAGGACCGCCCGGGTGTGGAGTTGGCAGACGCGGGACTCGGTCACCCCGAGCACCTTGCCGATCTCGGCCAGGGTCAGGTTCTCGAAGTAGTACAGGGTGACCACGACGCGGTCGCGTTCGGCGAGCTGGGCGATGGCGTCGGCCAGCTGGCGGCGGCTGTCCTGGTCGACGAGCGTGGCGATCGGGTCCTCCGCGCCCTCGTCGGGCAGGGACTCGGCCAGTGACGAGCCCGCGCCGCCCGCGCTGCGGCCCGCCGCGATCAGCTCGTCGAGCGCCACCACGCTGGTCAGCTGGAGCTGGGCGTACAGCTCGCGCAGCTCACCGAGGCCGATCTTCAGCTCGGCGGCCAGTTCGCGGTCGGTCGGGGTGCGCTGGAGGCGGGCGCCGAGGCGTTCGAGGGCGCGTTCCACGTCGCGGGCCCGGCTGCGGACCGAGCGCGGCACCCAGTCCTGCGACCGGAGGTCGTCGAGGATGGCGCCCCTGATGCGCTGCATCGCGTAGGTCTCGAACTTCAGGCCGCGTTCGGGCTCGAACTTCTCGATCGCGTCGACCAGGCCGAAGATGCCCGACTGGATCAGGTCGGCCACGTCCACGTGCGCGGGCAGGCCGGTGCCCACGCGGCCCGCGACGTACTTGACCAGCGGGGCGTAGTGGAGCACCAGGCGGTCGCGCAGGGCCTGCTCGCCGGACACGCCGTAGGTGTGCCAGAGCGCGATGATGCCGGCTTCCACGTCGTCGGCCGTGCGCGACTCCGAGGCCGGGTGTGCCGGTCTACCACCGGAGCTCACGGCGTGCCCGTTGTGCGACGGCTCGCCGTCGGCGTGGTGACCGTTCGCCCCGGCCGGGGTGCTCGCCTCCGACGAGGTCCCGACGTGCGCGGCGGAAGGAGAGGTCACGGTTGCGGTCCGCGAACCTCCCCCTGCGACGTCAGGAACGGGGGTGGGTTCGGTCATGGATCGCCTTCAGCCGTTCGACGGTGACGTGTGTGTAGAGCTGAGTTGTTGCGAGCGTAGCGTGACCAAGGAGCTCTTGGACGGTGCGCAGGTCCGCTCCCCCTTCCAACAGGTGCGTGGCTGCCGAGTGGCGCAAACCGTGGGGGCTGGTGTCGACCCCGCCGGGGATCGCGCCGACCACGTCGTGGACGATCTTCCTGGCGGTACGGGGGTCGAGCCGACCGCCGCGCGCACCGAGCAGCAGTGCCGTCTGTGAACGGTCGTTGACCAGCGCCGATCGGCCGCGTTCCACCCAGAGGCGTACTGCCCGTTCGGCCGGAACGCCGAACGGCACCACACGTTCGCGGCTGCCCTTGCCCAGAACCCGAATCACCCTTTGGGAGTAGTCCACGTCGTCGAGGTCGAGACCGCACAACTCGGCGACCCGAACACCTGTCGCGTACAGCAACTCCACCACGGCCCGGTCACGCAGCGCAACCGGATCGCCCTGTTCCGCGCCTACTTCGGCGGCTGCCATCGCAGCCCCGGCCTGTTCCGGCCGCAGCACCTGGGGCAGGGTCCGGTGCGGGCGGGGCGCGACCAGCCGCGAGCCCGGGTCCTCGGCGAGCAGACCGGTCCGGGCGGCCCACGCGGTGAACGCGCGGGCGGCGGCGGCGCGGCGGGCGAGCGTCGTGCGGCTCGTGCCGGCCGAGTGCTGCACCCCCAGCCAGGACCGCAGACCGGCGAGGTCGACCGCTTCGACGGCGACGTGCTCGGGTGCGCCACCGGCCAGGTGGACCAGCAGGGCCACCACGTCACCCAGGTAAGCGCGAACCGTGTGAGGGGATAACGAGCGTTCCGACGCCAGGTGGCGTTCGTAGCGGTCCAGCGCCGCCCCGACGTCGCCGGGCAGCCCTCGACGCAGGCGTGCGAGGTCGACTCTGGGTGTCCGAGCTGGCGGCGGCGGGGACATAGACCCAGACGCTGCGCCCTCAAGCGCACTTGGTCAAGTATCGCCACGCCAAGTCGCCTCCTGGGAGCGCTTCCAACCTGACTCGGTCCGCTCGGCGAGACCGGCCAGTTCCAATTGGGGTAGCAGCGCCCGCACCCGCTTCAGCTCGACGCCGGACTCCACCGAAACGGCCTCGGGACTGCACCCGAACGAAAGCCCCAGGGCTTCGAAGACCCGCATCGCGTCGCCCTGCGGCGGACCGGTGCCGGTGTCCCGCGTGGCCTCGACCAGGTCGACGCCGAGCCGCCCGGTCGATTCGAGAACCTCCGCGACGCTGGTCACCGGCAGCGCCTCCCCCGACCGCAGCAGTTCGTGGCATCCCAGCGAGCTGGCGGAGGTAACCGGACCGGGCACCGCCATGAGCACCCGTCCGAGGGCCGAGGTGGACGCGGCCGTGTTCTTGGCCCCGCTGCGCCGCCCGGCCTCGACGACCACGGTCCCCTCCGACAGTGCGGCGATGAGGCGGTTCCGGGTCAGGAACCGGTGGCGGGCCGGGCTGTGCGTGGGCGGGTACTCGCTCACGACCAGACCCTGCGCGGCGATGTGGTCGATCAACACCCGGTGACCGGCCGGGTAGGCCGTGTCCACCCCGCAGGCCAGCACCGCGATGGTCGGGCCGTCGGCGGCGAGAGCACCCCGGTGCGCCGCACCGTCGATGCCGTAGGCGGCGCCCGAGACCACGGTGACCCCGGCTCCCGCGAGGCCGAAGCCGAACTCGCCGGCGACGTGCCGTCCGTAGTCGGACGCCGCCCGACTCCCCACCACCGCGACGGCCCGCCGGGTCAACGCGGCGAGGTCGTGACTGCCGCGCACCCAGAGGGCGAGGGGTTCGAGACCGCAGCGCAGCCCGTTGGCGGCGGCGATGGCCAGGGCGTTGAACGGCCATTTCGGCCACTCCTCGTCCTCGGGGATCAGCAACCGACCCCCGGCCTCGGTGACGAGGTCGAGGTCGAACGCGGCCCGGTCCTCGGCGCGGCGGGCGGAGGTCTGGACGTCGACGGCGGAGGGCACCTCACCGACCCGGACCCTGGCGGCGGCCTCGACGGGACCGACCTCGGCGACGAAGGCGGTGAGGGCGAGCGCCGGTGGTTCGGCTACCCGGGAGAGGTAGGCGCGGGCCAGCCGGAGCTCATCGCTGTTCATCGCCGGCTCCTGGGGATGGAGCCCCTTGAAAACCCGGCAAGGACTGGGGGGAGAGCAAGGCGCGGCGGTGCGGATGGCAGGGGTGGGGCAAGAGCGGGGACGGCGGCGGTGGACGGAGTGAGAGGGGCGAGGCGGGCGGTGATGGGAGCGGCGGCAACAGCGGTAGTGGCCCGAGTGGCGGTGGCGGTGGGGCCGGTGGAGGCGGGGTTGGCGGAGGCGAAGTTGGCGGGAGCAGGGCCGGTGGAGGCGGAGCAGGCGGGGGCAGGACTGGTGGAGGCAGGGTTGGCGGGAGCAGGGGCGGGGGCAACCCGGGTGGTAGCCAGAGTGGTGGCAGGGATGGGGGTGAGGGTGGTGGCAGGGATGGGGGTGAGGGTGGTGGCAGGGCTGGGGGTGGGGGGTTGCCTGGAGGTTCGGTGGGTGGTCATGACTTCCTCCGCTCGCGGAACTCCAGGGCGGCTGCCACGTGGTC
>NZ_JAUQOL010000009.1:0-383790 GCF_047689505.1 Saccharothrix sp. BKS2
GTCGGCGTGGAATCCGTCGGCGTGGAATCCGTCGGCGTGGAATCCGTCGGCGTGGAATCCGTCGGCGTGGAATCCGTTGCCGTGGAATCCGTCGTCGCGGGTTCGTCCGGTGGTGCGGCGGTCATGCCGGGCCTTCCTGTGCGGTGGGTTCGGGTCGCAGGGGCATCACCAGGGTGGTGAGGTCACCGTCGTCGGCGGAGCGGACCACGACCGGCTGGTCCGGTCCCGCGAGGTCGAGCATCACCTCGGGACCGACGGCCGTGCTGATCGCCGGGTGCAGCGTGGAGAGGGCGAAGTCGATCCCGATCGGGGGGCCGGTGACGGTGGCGGGGAGCGCCTCCCCCGACGAGACGGTCACCGCGGCCCCGGCCACGTCCAGCCGGACCCGGTGGTCGTGCTGCCCCTCCAGGCTGCGCACCAGCGCGTTGCGGGAGACCAGGACCCGGGTCAGCACCGGGGGCAGCGCCGCCAGCACCAGCCGGTGGTCGGGGAAGGGCTCGGCCAGGGTCCGGCACTCGCGGGCGTCGGCGTCGCCCAGGAGCAGGACGCTCCCGGGCCCCGCGCCCAGCCCCAGCCCGTGCTGGCGACGCGTCCACGGCAGCACCGGCCGCAGGTCGTCGGCGTCGAGCGTGGCCGACCAGTCGGACCCGCTCGGCCGCACCGGGACCAGCGTGCGGGTCGACAGCCGGTACCGGTCGGTCGCGGTGAGCACGACGCCGTCGGCGGAGACCTCGACGTGCACGCCGTTGAGCACGGGCAGGCCCGGCTCGTGGGTCGTCGCGGTGAGGACCTGCTCGACCGCCGTGGTGAACACCGACCCGTTCACCCGCACCGACGGGGCCGGCGGGGACGGCCGCAGGAGGGCCTTGACCGCCGCGGCCGTCTCCCGCGCCCGGTGGGCCCGGTGCGCCAGGCCGGCCACGTGGTCGTCGACGATCCGGGCGGCCTCGCGGCACCCCGGGTCGAGGACCTCGGCGATCAGCTCCAGGGGCATGTCGATCTCGCGCAGCCGGCGGATCATCACCGCGCGTTCGACCTGGTCCGGCGCGTAGTAGCGGTAGCCGGACGCCTGGTCGACGCTGGCCGGCTCGACCAGGCCCGAGTCGGCGTAGAAGCGCAGCGCGCTGGTGGTCAGCCCACTGGAGCGGGCGAAGCCGCCGATGGTGAGCAGTTCGGACTTCGGCACCCGGTCATCATCGGGTTTCAGCCAACCTGAAGGTCAAGCCCCTCCCGGTCCCGAGGCCGGTTCACCGGGCCAGGGTCTCCTCGGTCACCGCCCACAGCCGGGTCGCGGCATCCGGGTCCAGCGCGTGGGCCGCGACCCCGTGCCGGGGGTCGCCGACACCCGGCAGCGCCTCGTTACAGTCCTCGAAGTACCGCCCGCCGACGCCCTCCACCAGCGGCGAGGTGGCCAGCAGCACCGAGGTCGCCGCGCCCTGCTCCGGGGTCTTCCACCTGAAGTCGGTTGCGCCGACCTGCGCCCGCAGCCGGGTCATCTCCTCCTCGGTGACGTGCCGCTGGAGGTTGGTCATGATGCCGCCGGGCATCAGGGCGTTCGCGGTGATCCCGTCGGCGGCCCACCTCCGGGTCGCCTCGATCGCGAACAGCACGTTCGCGCTCTTGCTCTGGCCGTAGGCGGACCAGGGCTCGTAGGGGCGCCGCTCGAAGTGGATGTCGTCGAACACCACGCCGGACCGGTGGTGGGCGCTGGAGCTGACCTGCACGACCCGGGCGCCCCCGGCGGCCAGGTACCGGTGCAGCCCGGTGGTCAGCGCGAAGTGCCCGAGGTGGTTGGTGGCGAACTGGAGTTCCCAGCCCTCCGGCGTGCGGGTCTCCGGCGTCGCCATGACCCCCGCGTTGTTGACCAGCAGGTGCAGCGGGCCGTCCCAGCCGGCGACGAACGCGGCCACGGACGCCTGGTCGGCCAGGTCCAGCCGCGCCACGCGCACGTCCCCGCCGATCTCGCCGGCCACCCGCTGCCCGGCGGCGGTGTCGCGCACCGCCAGGGTGACCTCCGCGCCCGTGCCCGCCAGCGCCCGCGCCGTCTCGACGCCGATGCCGGAGGAGCCGCCGGTGACCACGGCCCGCCGGCCGCCCAGGTCGATGCCCGAGACGACCTCCGCCGCGGTCGATTCCGCACTGAACGGTGTGGTGATGCGCTCGCTCATGTTCTGCTCCGTTGTCGTCCGTTGTCGTTCGTTGTCGTACGTGGCCTTACACTGAAGCGGAGGGCCCTCCGGTACTTCCAACCTAACCGGAGGCTCCTCCGTTTTCATGGTGATCCACGTCACCCCGAGCACGAGGAGGCACCGTGTCGCGTCCGTTGCGCGCCGACGCCCGGCGCAACCGGGACCGCCTGCTGGCCACCGCGCTGGAGGCGTTCTCGACCGAGGGCGCGGACGTGGCGCTGGAGTCGGTCGCCAAGCGCGCCGGTGTGGGCATCGGCACCCTCTACCGCCACTTCCCCACCCGCGAGGCGCTGGTGGAGGCGGTCTACCGCAACGAGCTGGGCAAGCTGTGCGACGCCGTGCCCGAGCTGCTCGACACCCTGCCCCCGGACCGGGCGACCAGGGTGTGGATGGACCGGTTCGTCGACTACACGGCCACCAAGCACGGCATGGCCGACGCCCTGCGCGCGGTCATCGCCTCCGGCTCGGACCCGTACTCGGAGAGCCGTGACCTCCTGGTCGGCGCCATGGGCAGGCTGCTGGCGGCGATGGGCCGGACCGACCTGGAGCCGACCGACGTGCTGGTCACGATCAGCGGCATCGCCGGCGCGGCGACCCAGCTGGGCGCCCCCGGCAGGATGCTCGACCTGGTCCTGGACGGCCTCCGCTACCGCCCCTGACCGGCGCTCCACCTCCAACCCCCACACCCACCCCCACCACCCCGCCACACTGGTGCGGACCACGACCGAAGGAGGCCGCATGTCCAAGCTCCCCCCTCACCGGTTCGCCGGCGGGACCGCCGTCCTCACGGGCGCGGCGAGCGGCATGGGCGAGCAGATGGCGTACGGCCTGGCCAGGCGGGGCAGCCACCTCGTCCTGATCGACCGGGACGCCGAGCGGCTGGCCGAGGTCGCCGGCCGGATCCGGGGCGTCCGGGTCGACCCGGTGGTGGCCGACCTGTCCGACGTGTCCGGGTTGGACGCCCTCGCCGCCGACGTGCTCGCCCGGCACCCGCGCCCCACCCTGCTGATCAACAACGCCGGTGTCGCCCTGGGCGGCACCTTCGACCAGGTCGGCGCCGAGGAGTTCGACTGGGTGCTGGACGTCAACTTCCGCGCCCCGGTCGCGCTCACCCGGCTGTTCCTGCCCAGCCTGCTGGAGTCGCCGGGCAGCCACGTGGTGAACGTCTCCAGCCTGTTCGGGCTGATCGCCCCGCCCGGCCAGACCGCGTACTCCGCCAGCAAGTTCGCGCTGCGCGGCTTCACCGAGGCGCTGCGGCACGAGCTGGCCGACCGGGGCGTCGGCGTGACCAGCGTCCACCCCGGCGGCATCCGCACCCGGATCGCCGAGACCGCGCGCGTGGCGAGCGGCGCGAACGCGGCCGAGGCGGCGGAGGGCAGGGCGAGCTTCGCCAAGCTGCTCACCTACCCCGCCGACAAGGCGGCCGAGCAGATCCTCACCGGCGTGCGGAAGCGCAAAGGACGCGTGCTGATCGCGTGGAGCGCCGTGGCCCCGGACGTCCTGGCCCGCCTGTTCCCCACCTCGTACATGACCGTGGTCAACCGCTTCAAGCGTTGACCAACCGCGCGAGTCGTACCTCCAGACCCCGCGAGTCGTACGTCCAGACCCCCCGAGTTACACGTTCAGAACACGTCCAGCCCGCGCGAGTCGAACACTCACGCCCACCGTGTCGAACGTTCAGCCCGCGCGAGTCGAACGCTCACGACCCCCGAGTTCCACGTTCAGGTCAGCCGACGGCCCCCCGCGTGCCGGACCCACTCCCGGTGGAACCCCCGGACGTGCCGGGTCACCCGCTCCGCCGCCAGCTCGGCGTCCCCCGCCCGCAGCGCCCGCAGGATGCCCCGGTGCTCGCGGCGCAGCCGCACGGCCGTGCGCGACCAGTCCGGCAACGCCCGCACCGCGTCCAGCACCGTTCGGTGGATCGCGTCGCGCAGGGCGGCCATGACGGCGGTGTTGACGGCGTTGCCCGCCGCCGCCGTGAGCGCCACGTGGAAGTCCGCGTCCAGCAGGTGGAACGCGTCCGCGTCGAGGTCCGGCGCGTCCATGCGCACCAGCAGGTCGGCGGCCCGCACCAGCTCGGGGTGGTCGGGCGTCGCGGCCGCGGCCCGCACCGCGTGGCTCTCGATCATCACCCGCGTGTCCACCAGGTCCGCCATGGGCAACCGGCGCGTGGCCAGGTGCAGCCGCAGCGCCGACCCGAGGCCGCCCGCCGGGTCCGCGATCACCGTCGTCCCCGCGTCGGGCCCCGAGCCGACGCCGCTGCGCACCACGCCCATCGCCTGGAGCACCCGGATCGCCTCGCGCACGGTCGCCCGGCTGACCCCCAGCCCCTCGGCCAGCCGACGCTCCCCGGGCAGCTGCTGCCCGACGCCGAGCCGGCCCGCGGTCAGCTCCGACTCCACGTGCCGCAGCACCGCGTCGTACCCGGACACCGCACACCTCCTGTGGTCAGACCACACCCTGGTGTGGTCTGACCACAGAGCCTAGACTCCGCGGACGTGAGAGTCGCGCTGTTCGTCACGTGCCTGGTCGACGGCCTGTTCCCGGACGTCGGCAAGGCCACCGTCCGGCTGCTGGAACGGCTCGGCCACGAGGTGGTCGTGCCGCCGGCCCAGGCGTGCTGCGGCCAGATGCACATCAACACCGGCTACGCGGGCCAGGCGCTGCCGATCGTGCGCAACCACGTGAAAGCCTTCGAGCACGCCGAGGTGGTCGTCGTGCCGTCAGGTTCGTGCGCGGGTTCGGTGCGCCACCAGCACGCCGCGGTCGCCCGCGAGCACGGTGACGCGGGGCTCGCCGACGCCGCCGAGGACACCGCGAGGCGCACCTACGAGCTGTCGGAGTTCCTGGTGGACGTCCTGGGCGTCACCGACGTCGGCGCGTACTTCCCGCACCGCGTCACCTACCACCCCACGTGCCACTCGCTGCGCGTGCTGAGGGTGGGCGACCGCCCGCTGCGGTTGCTGGAGGCCGTGGAGGGCATCGACCTGGTCGAGCTGCCCGCCGCGGAGACGTGCTGCGGCTTCGGCGGCACGTTCGCGCTGAAGAACGCCGACACCTCCACCGCCATGCTGGCCGACAAGATGAGCAACGTCATCAGCACCCGCGCGGGCGTCCTCACCGCCGGCGACTCGTCCTGCCTGATGCACATCGGCGGCGGCCTGAGCAGGCTGCGCGGCGGCGTCCGCCCGCTGCACCTCGCCCAGATCCTGGAGCACACGCGATGAGCACGTTCCTGGGCCTGCCCACCGGCCGCGGCAACCTGACCGGCCCACCGTTCCCCGAGGCCGCCCGCGAGGCGCTCGGCAACGCGCAGCTGCGCCGCAACCTCGCCAAGGCCACCTCCACGATCCGGGCCAAGCGCGCGGCCGTCGTGGGCGAGCTGCCGGACTGGGCCGAGCTGCGCGCGGCGGGCGCGGCGATCAAGGACGACGTGCTGGCCAACCTGGACGAGTACCTCGTGCGGTTCGAGGAGGCGCTGACCGCGCGCGGCACCCACGTGCACTGGGCGCGCGACGCCGACGAGGCCAACCGGATCGTCACCGACCTCGTCACCGCGACCGGCACCCGCGAGGTGATCAAGGTCAAGTCCATGGCCACCGCCGAGATCGGCCTCAACGAGGCCCTGGCGGAGGCGGGCGTGCACGCCGTCGAGACCGACCTGGCGGAGCTGATCGTGCAGCTGGGTCACGACCGGCCGAGCCACATCCTGGTGCCCGCGATCCACCGGGGCCGGGCGGAGATCCGGGAGATCTTCCGGCGCGAGATGCCCGGCGTGGACCCGGACCTGACCGCCGACCCGCGGGCCCTGGCCGAGGCGGCGCGCGCGCACCTGCGGCGGAAGTTCCTCACGGTGGACGTGGCCGTCTCGGGCGCGAACTTCGGCATCGCGGACACCGGGTCGCTGGTGGTGGTCGAGTCCGAGGGCAACGGCCGGATGTGCCTGACGCTGCCGCGGACGCTGATCAGCGTGGTCGGCATCGAGAAGCTGCTGCCGTCGTGGCGGGACCTGGAGGTGTTCCTCCAGCTGCTGCCCCGGTCGTCCACGGGCGAGCGGATGAACCCCTACACGTCGGTGTGGACCGGGCCCACCGAGGGGCAGACGAGCCACGTGGTGCTGGTGGACAACGGCCGCACGGCCACGCTCGCCGACCCCGGGGGGCGGGCGGCGCTGCGGTGCATCCGCTGCTCGGCGTGCCTGAACTCCTGCCCGGTGTACGAGCGCACGGGCGGTCACGCGTACGGCTCGACCTACCCCGGTCCGATCGGCGCGGTGCTGTCGCCGCAGCTGACCGGCGTGGCGCGGAACCCGACGCTGCCGTTCGCCTCGTCGCTGTGCGGGGTCTGCTACGACGTGTGCCCGGTGGCGATCGACATCCCGTCGATGCTGGTGCACCTGCGGGGCAGGGTGGTCGAGTCCCGGCGCGCCACGCCCGAGTCGACCGCGATGCGCGCCCTGGCGTGGGCGATGTCGGACGGGCGGCGGTGGCGTCGGTTCGCGCGGCTGGGGCGGTTCGGGCGGGCGGCGAGCAGGCACGTGCCGCTGCCGGGGTGGTCGACGGCCCGCGACCTGCCGCAGCCGCCGCGGCAGACGTTCCGCGACTGGTGGGAGGACCGGTGAACGCGCGTGACGAGGTGCTGGCCCGGGTCCGGCGGGCCAAGGGCGGCGCGGCCGGCCCGGTGCCCCGCGCGTACCGGGCGGCGGGCTCGCGGGGGCCCGGTGACGTGGACCTGTTCGCCGAGCGCCTGCGGGACTACCGGGCGCGGGTGCGCGTGGTGCCCGCGGCGGAGCTGGGCGAGGCCGTCGCGACCGCCCTGCGCGACCGCGGCGCGCGGCGGGTCGTGGCCGCGCCCGGCGTGCCCCTGGACTGGGCGCCCGGCGCCACCCGCGCGCCGGTGGACGTGGACGCCCTCGAACGCGCCGACGCCGTGCTCACCGCGTGCCACGTCGCCGTCGCCGAGACCGGCACGATCGTCCTGGACCACGCCGCCGCCGACCAGGGGCCCCGCGCGCTGACCCTGGTGCCCGACTACCACCTGGTGGTGGTCCGGGCCGACCAGGTGGTGGCCGGTGTTCCCGACGCGGTGGCCGCCCTGGCGGGTGTGGCCACCCAGACGTGGATCAGCGGGCCGTCGGCGACCAGCGACATCGAGCTGGAGCGCGTCGAGGGCGTCCACGGGCCCCGCACCCTCGAAGTGGTGATCGCCCTGTGATCACGGTGCGTGACGGTGCGCGAATGTGGAACTCGGGGGTCCTGGACGTACGACACGGTCGGTCTGAGCGTACGACTCGCGTGGATGGGCTGGGATGTTCCAGGGGGTGGGAGGAAGTGTCCGGAATCGTGAGGAGCGCTACCATCGCACGTGCGGTCGAGAGGCGCTGCAACGGGTGACGAGCCCGCCACGCTCGGTCGCGAGCAACGGTGAAGGGCGCCTCCCAGGAGACCACGGGAGGCTTCGTGTCGGAAAACGCCCTGCGGGAGTTGCTGGACCAGCGCGTCGCCGTGCTCGACGGCGCGTGGGGCACGATGCTCCAGTCCGCCGGCCTCTCCCCCGCCGACTACCGCGGTGACCTGCTCGGCGACCACCCGCACGACGTCACCGGCGACCCGGACCTGCTCAACATCACCCGCCCGGACGTCATCCTCGACGTGCACCGCCGCTACCTGGCCGCGGGCGCGGACATCACCACCACCAACACCTTCACCGCGACGGGCATCGCCCAGGCCGACTACGGCCTGGAGGAGCACGTTCGCGAGATGAACCTGAGCGGCGCGCGGCTGGCCCGCCAGGCCGCCGACGAGGTCGGCGGCCGGTTCGTCGCCGGCTCCGTCGGCCCGCTCAACGTCACCCTCTCGCTCTCGCCGCGCGTCGACGACCCGGCCTTCCGCACGGTCGACTTCGACCGGGTCCAGGCCACCTACGCCGAGCAGATCGGCGCGCTCGCCGAGGGCGGCGTGGACCTGCTGCTCATCGAGACGATCTTCGACACGCTCAACGCCAAGGCCGCCGTGGCCGCCGCCCGCGAGGTCGCGCCCCACCTGCCGCTGTGGATCTCGGTCACCATCGTCGACCTGAGCGGTCGCACGCTGTCCGGTCAGACGGTCGAGGCGTTCTGGAACTCCGTCGCCCACGCCGACCCGCTGGTGGTGGGCGTGAACTGCTCGCTGGGCGCGGCCGAGATGCGCCCGCACGTCATGGAACTGGCCCGCCTCGCGGGCACCTACACCGCCAGCCACCCCAACGCGGGCCTGCCCAACGCGTTCGGCGGCTACGACCAGACCCCGGAGGAGACCGCCGAGCTGCTGCGCGGCTTCGCCGAGGAGGGCGCGGTCAACGTCGTCGGCGGGTGCTGCGGCACCACCCCCGAGCACGTCGCGGAGATCGCGCGGGCGGTCCGGGGCGCGGCGCCGCGCCCGGTGCCCCGCATCGGGGACCGCACCCGGTTCAGCGGTCTGGAGCCGTTCGAGATCGGTCCGGACACCGGGTTCGTGATGATCGGCGAGCGCACCAACGTGACGGGCTCGGCGAAGTTCCGCAGGCTGATCGAGTCCGACGACCACCAGGGCGCGGTGACCGTGGCGCTGGAGCAGGTGCGCGGCGGCGCGAACCTGCTGGACGTCAACATGGACGCCGACCTGCTCGACAGCGAGCGGGCGATGACCACGTTCCTCAACCTGATCGCCACCGAGCCCGAGATCGCCCGCGTGCCGGTGATGGTCGACAGCTCGCGGTGGAGCGTGCTGGAAGCCGGGCTGAAGTGCGTGCAGGGCAAGGGCGTGGTCAACTCGATCAGCCTCAAGGAGGGCGAGGAGCCGTTCCTCGCCCAGGCGCGCCGCATCCGCGACTTCGGCGCGGGCGTGGTGGTGATGGCGTTCGACGAGAAGGGCCAGGCCGACACCGCCGAGCGCAAGGTGGAGATCTGCGCCCGCGCCTACGACCTGCTCACCCGGGAGGCCGGTTTCCCGGCCGAGGACATCATCTTCGACCCGAACGTGCTGGCGGTCGCCACCGGCATCCCCGAGCACAACGGCTACGCCAGGGCGTTCCTGGACGCGATCCCGCGGATCAAGGAGCGCTGCCCGGGGGCGCGGATCAGCGGCGGCATCTCGAACCTGTCGTTCTCCTTCCGCGGCAACGACACCGTGCGCGAGGCCATGCACTCGGCGTTCCTGTTCCACGGCGTGCGCGCGGGCCTGGACATGGGCATCGTCAACGCCGGTCAGCTCGCGGTCTACCAGGACATCCCGGCCGAGCTGCTGGAACTGGTCGAGGACGTGCTGTTCGACCGCCGCCCCGACGCCACCGACCGGCTGGTGTCCTTCGCCGAGGGGGTGGCGGGCAAGGGCACCAAGCGCACCGTGGACCTGTCGTGGCGCGAGGGCCCGGTGGCCGAGCGCCTGTCGCACGCCCTGGTGCACGGCATCGTGGACTTCATCGTGGACGACACCGAGGAGGCGCGCCTCCAGGCGAAGCGCCCGCTGGACGTCATCGAGGGCCCGCTGATGGACGGGATGAAGGTCGTCGGCGACCTGTTCGGCTCGGGCCGGATGTTCCTGCCGCAGGTGGTCAAGAGCGCGCGCGTGATGAAGCGGGCGGTCGCGCACCTGGAGCCGTTCATGGACGCGGAGAGGGAGGCCGCGGGGGGCGACCCCGGCGCGCCGCGCGGCAACGGCAAGGTCGTGCTGGCCACGGTCAAGGGCGACGTGCACGACATCGGCAAGAACATCGTCGGCGTGGTGCTGGGCTGCAACAACTACGAGGTCGTCGACCTGGGCGTGATGGTGCCCGCGGCGAAGATCCTGGACACCGCGGTCATCGAGGGCGCGGACGTGGTGGGCCTGTCCGGCCTGATCACGCCGTCGCTGGACGAGATGGTGGCGGTGGCGGCGGAGATGCAGCGGCGCGGGCTGAAGCTGCCGCTGCTGATCGGCGGCGCGACCACGTCCCGGCAGCACACCGCGGTCCGCATCGCCCCCGCCTACGACGAGCCCACGGTGCACGTGCTCGACGCGTCGCGGGTGACCGGCGTGGTGTCGGCGCTGCTGGACCGGGACCGGGCCGAGGAGCTGGCCGCGGCCAACCGGGTCGAGCAGCAGCGGCTGCGCGAGGAGCACGAGACCCGGCACAGCACGCCCCTGCTGACCGTCGAGCAGGCCCGCGCCAACGCCGAGGACGTGCCGTTCGACGAGCTGCCGACGCCGGCGTTCACCGGGGTGCGCGTGGTCGAGCCGAGCCTGGCCGAGCTGCGCGGGATGATCGACTGGACGTTCTTCTTCCTGGCCTGGGAGCTCAAGGGCAAGTACCCGAGGGTGTTGGAGAACCCGGCCGCGCGGGAGCTGTTCGACGACGCCAACGCGATGCTGGACCAGATCGTCGCGGACGGCTCGCTGCGGGCCCGGGGCGTGTACGGCTTCTGGCCCGCGCACGCCGAGGGCGACGACGTCGTGGTGGACGGCGTCCGGCTGCCGATGCTGCGCCAGCAGACGCGCAAGCCGCCGAGCCGCCCCAACCGCTGCCTGGCCGACTACGTGGCGCCGGAGGGCGACCACCTGGGCGGGTTCGCCGTGTCGATCCACGGCGCGGAGGAGCTGGCGGCGACGTACGAGGCCGAGTACGACGACTACCGGTCGATCATGGTCAAGGCGCTGGCCGACCGGCTGGCCGAGGCGTTCGCCGAGCACGTCCACCTGCGGGTCCGGCGCGAGTGGTTCGAGCCGGACGCCGACCCGGCGCTGGAGGACCTGCACGCGGAGCGCTTCCGCGGCATCCGGCCCGCGTTCGGCTACCCGGCCAGCCCGGACCACAGCGAGAAGCGGGAGCTGTTCGCGCTGCTGGGTGCCGAGGAGCAGGGCACCGGGTTGACCGACTCGTTCGCCATGACGCCGGCGGCCAGCGTGAGCGGGTTGATCTTCGCGCACCCGGACTCCCGGTACTTCACGGTGGGCCGGATCGGGCGCGACCAGGTCGAGGACTACGCGCGCCGGCGGGGTCTACCGCTGTCGGAGGCCGAGCGCTGGCTGCGCCCGAACCTGGCCTACGAGCCGGAGGTCGAGGCGAAGGTTTGAGGCGAAGGTCTGAGGCGGCGGCCTGAGCCTGGGCTCTGAGGCGGCCTGAACCCGAGGTTGAGCCGGCGGTCTGAGGCGGCGCGCCGGCCCGCGCAGCAACGGGTCCTGCCTGGGGTAAATCGTTTTCCACGGCCCTGATCAGCGGTTTCCACCGCCTTGGTAAATCGTTTTCCACGGCGACGGGCCCCGCCCGGTTACCCGGGCGGGGCCCGTCGTCGGACTGCCTCAGACGGTGACCGGCTCGCGCTCGTCCACCCGGGGCTCCGCCCGCTTCGCCGCCTTGCGCTCCTTGCGCCCCTCGACCATCGAGTACAGCGTGGGCACCAGCACGAGCGTCAGCAGCGTGGAGCTGATCAGGCCGCCGATCACCACGATCGCCAGCGGCTTGCCGATGAACGCGCCCTCGCCGGTGATGCCCAGGGCCATCGGCAGCAGCGCGAAGATCGTCGCCGCGGCGGTCATCAGGATCGGTCGCAACCGCCGCCGACCGCCCTCGACCACGGCCTCGCGCACCGGCATCCCGTCCCGCCGGTACTGGTTGACCAGGTCGATCAGCACGATCGCGTTGGTCACCACGATGCCGACGAGCATCAGCATCCCGATCAGCGCGGGCAGGCCGAGCGGCGTGCCGGTGAGCAGCAGCAGGCCGATCGCGCCGGTCGCCGCGAACGGGATCGACACCAGCAGGATCAGCGGCTGCACCAGGCTGCGGAACGTGGCCACCATGATCAGGAACACGATCGCGATGGCCGCGAGCATGGCCAGGCCCAGGTCGGCGAACGTCTCGGCCTGGTCGGCGCTCACGCCGCCGATCCGGTAGGACGCGCCGCCGGGCAGGTCGAGCCCCTCCAGCCGCGAGGTCAGGTCGGCGGTCACCGCGCCCAGGTCGGACCCGGTGGCCTTGGCCGACACGGTGGTGCTGCGCGCGCCGTCGGTGCGCCGCACCTGCACCGGACCGTCCACCACGGACACCTCGGCGACCTGGCCGAGCGCGACGCCGCCGGGCAGAGGCAGGGCGCGCAGCGCCTCCACGTCGCCCGGCGCGGCGCCGGTGCGCAGCACGACCCGCTGCGGCCGCCCGTCGACCGGCAGCTCGGCCACCGGCACGCCGCGCAGCGCCTGCGCCGCGAACTGGCCGATGCTCTGGCTGCTCAGACCGCGCGCGGCGGCCGCGTCCTGGTTGACGGTGACCTGCACGCGCGGCGCGCTGACGCCCAGGTCGTTGGTCACCTCGCCCACGCCCGAGACGCCCGAGACGGCCGCCTGGACCCGGTCGGCCGCGTCGCGCAGGGTGTCCGCGTCGGACGCGGTGACCAGCACGTCGATGCTGTCGGAGGCGAACCCGGCGGCGGCCGCGCCGAAGGTGACCTCACCGGTGCCCGGCGTGCCCGCCAACCGCTCGGTGAGCCGGTCCTGCAACGCCTCCAGGTCGGTGCCCTCGCGCACGGTGGCGTTCACCGAGGTGTCACCGCTGCCGCCGAACCCGAACGCGGCCAGGCTGTTGTCCGTGCCGATGGTGACCTGGTAGGTCTCGACCTCGTCGGTCTCGGCGAGCACGCCCTCCAGCTTGCGGGCGGCGTCGTCGCGGGCGGCCAGGCTGGTGCCGGGCGGCATCTTCTGGCTGCCCTGGAGCGCGGTGCCGCCGGAGTTGTCGATGAAGTTGGTCTCCAGCGTCCCGGCCAGGCCGAGCGTGCCGCCGAAGATGAACACCGCGAGCACCAGCGTGAGCCAGCGGCGGGTGGTGGCGAACCGCAGCACCGGCACGTAGGCGCGTTGCAGCGGGCTGCGCCGCTCCTTGTCCAGCGCCGCCTGCCGGGCCCGCTCGGCGGCCTCGGGGTCCTCCGGCACGGCGGGGGGCTTGAGGAACCAGAACGCGAGCACCGGCACGATCGTCAGCGACACCAGCAGCGAGGCCAGCAGCGCCACGGTGACCGTGATGGAGAACGGTCCGAACAGCTCGCCGGCGATGCCGCCGACGAACGCGATCGGCAGGAACACCGCGACCGTGGTGAGCGTGGACGCGGTCACCGCGCCCGCCACCTCGCGCGTGCCGTCGAGCACGGCGCGCTGCTTGTCCTCGCCGTAGCCGAGGTGGCGCTTGATGTTCTCCAGCACCACGATCGAGTCGTCGACCACCCGGCCCACCGCGATGGTCAGCGCGCCGAGGGTGAGCAGGTTCAGCGACAGGTCGCCGGTGTAGAGGGCGATCAGCGCGACCACCACGGACAGCGGGATGGACACCGCCGTGACCAGGGTGGACCGCACGGACAGCAGGAACAGCAGGATCACCAGGACCGCGAACAGCAGGCCCAGCAGACCCTCGGTGGTCAGGCCGCTGATGGCCTTCTCCACCTCCGGCCCCTGGTCGAAGGCGACGGTGAGCCGCGAGCCCGCGGCCTCGCCCAGCTCGTCGAGCCGGTCGCGCACGGCGCGGGAGATCTCGACCGCGTTGCCGTCGGCGTTCATGGTGACGGTGACGCCGAGGGTGGGCTCGCCGTCGGTGCGGGTCAGCACGGTCGCGGCGGCGGGCGCGGACTCCACGCGCGCCACGTCGCCGAGCGCGACCGGACCGCCGGGCGAGGTCAGGGGCAGTCTCCGCAGGTCGTCGACCGAGGTGACGGGGCCGCCGACCTGCACGGTCAGCGTCTTGTCGGCCTCGGGCACGGTGCCCGCCGGCACCGCGGCGCCGGCCGAGGCCAGGGCGGCGGTCAGGGCCTGCGGGTCGACGCGGGCGGCGCCCAGGCGGGCGTAGTCGACGGTGACGGTGATCTCGCGCTCGCGCTCGCCGCTGACGGCGGCCTCGCGGACGCCGGGAACGGCCTCCAGCTCGGGCACGACCTCGGCGCGCAGGCGCGCGGCGGTGGCGATGTCGTCGTCACCGGAGGTCGCGGCGAGCGCGACGACGGGGATGTCGTCGGTGCCGCCCTGGGCCACGGTGGGGTCGACGCCCTCGGGCAGGCGCGGCCCGAGCCGGTTGACCGCCTGCTGCATCTGCGCGACGGCGGCGTCGATGTCGGTGCCGTAGGTGAACATCACCTGGACGGTGGCGGAGCTCTCCTGCGAGCGGGTGATCACCTCCTCGACCCCGTCGACGCCGCGCACGGCGGCCTGGATCGGCTCCGCGACCTGGCTGTCCACCAGGTCCGGGGAGGCACCCGGGTACGGCGCGACGACCACCGCGGCGGGCAGTTCGATGGAGGGGAACAGCTGCTGCTTGATCGAGGGCAGCGTCAGCACGCCGAAACCGATGACGACGAGGCTGAGCAGCCCGACGAGACCTCGGTTGGCCAGGCTGAGCCGAGCCAGCACGGACATCTTGGGCATCTCCTTGGTGGGCGGACCGGCCGGCGCGTCCTCGCGCGCGGTCCGCGGGTCGGTGCGCGAACGCTCGCACACCCCGGCTGAGAACGGGCTCAGGGTCGAACCGTTCCCATCCTCGTGACCTGCGGGAATTCCCGTCACCCAATCGTGCGCACGCACGAGTGATCTTCATCACGGAGGCCGGGGACGCGAGCGCGTCCCCGACCCCGTGGTCCGCGGCGGTGTGCCCTGCCAGACACCCGAGGTCGATTTCGGCCCCGCCGCGGACCCGCCGGCCGAGGTCCGGCCCCCGACCGCCGACTGCATTACGCGGGCGACCCGGGATCGGTTCAGCGCGTCCGGTTCAGCGCGTCCGGTCGGTGTGCCGCAGCCACAGCAGGCCCAGGACGGGCAGCACGAGCGGGACGAACAGGTAACCGCTGCCGAAGCCCGACCAGACCGTGGCGTCCGGGAACGCGTCCCGGAACACCAGGCTCGCCGCGCCGACCAGCAGCACCCCGGCCAGCTCGACCCCGCAGGCGAGGTAGGCCAGCCGCCGGGGCACCGCGCCCGCCAGCGCGACCGTCGCCACCACGTAGACCACGGCCGCGAACGCCGACAGCAGGTAGGCCAGCGGCGCCTGGTCGAAGCGCGTGGCCAGCTGCACGGCCGAGCGCGAGGTGGCCGCCAGCGCGAAGATCCCGTACACCGCGATCAGCATCCGGCCCGGACCCGACCGCGTGGTCTCCGCCAGCGCGTCACCCATGGCCGGCCCACAGCTGGTTGAGCCGCAGCACCATCACCGGCACGCTCAGGCACGCGACGGCCAGCACCCCCGCGCCCCACCGCGACCGCTCGGCCAGGGACCAGAACGCGCCCAGCGGCAGCACCACCGCCACGCCGACCAGGTAGCCGAGGAAGGTGGGCACGTCGAGCTCCCGGTCGGTGCCGACCACGTTCACGACGCCCGCGACGAGCTGCGCCAGCAGGCCGACCTCCAGCAGCACGACCACGCCGGCCAGGCCGAGGGTGGGCTTGGTGGCGAGCGTGATCGGCCGGTCGGCGACGGCCAGCACGAGCGACCACACGGCCGCGACGAGGGCCACGACCACCAGCGCGGTCGCGAGGACTTCGATCATCGGGTCTTCCCGGGGTGGTGGACCACCCGGGCAACCTACCCCGCGCGGGAGAGGGCCCCGCCGGGGCCTTCCCGCACTACGGGCTCAGCGCCTTGAGCACCTCGGCCTCGCGCCGCTCCACCACCGCCTCCGCCACCCGGGCCACCACCTCGTCGAACACCGGGTCCCGGTAGTAGTCGCCGTGCCCGCGCAGCGGCGAGGCGACCATGTCCGGGTCGGGGTCGAGGAACTCCGGGTCGCGCAACCGCACGTCGTACCCGCACCGCACGCCCCACAGCTTGTCCCCCGCGCACACCCGCTCGTCCTCGGTCGCCTCCCACGCCTCCACGGGCCCGCCCAGCGGGTCGGTCAACCGGTGCACGTTCCACCACCGGCCCTCCAGCTCCCGGTGCAGGGAGCACAGCTCGGCGTGCCCCAGGTAGTGCGGGAACAGCCGCGAGTACGCCCACTGCAACTGCGACCCGTAGGTCACCAGGCCCACCCGGCGCAGCGCCTCCGCCGCCTCGGCCTGCCCGATGTAGCGCCGCCCGTCGGCCGGGTCGGGCCGCTCGGCCTCCCGCCTCAGCAGCGCCAGCGCGGCGAAGCACACCACGCTGCCCTGGCTGTGCCCGGACAGCACGACCGCCTCCACCCCGTGGTGCCCGGCCAGCCGCACCGCCCGCGAGGTCAGCTCGATGGTCGCCCGCCCGCCGTACGGGGGCGGGCAGATCGGGTGCGCCGCGCGCGGCCAGAACGCCACCAGGTCCCACACCACGCCGACCGCCGTGCGCATCTTGCCGCTCTGCCACGACCGCAGCCCCAGCACCGCCAGCAGCACCACGAACCCGGACACCGCGAGGCTGCCCAGCCCGCCCAGCTCCTGCGCCGGCCGCGACGACAGCCAGTCGGCCAGGCCGGGCGGCGGCGTGGCCCGCCAGCCGGGGTGCGCCAGCCGCGCCAGCGCGATTCCACCGCTCGCCACCACCAGCACCCCGCCCAGCACGGCCAGGGCGCCGAGCACCCAGTGGTAGCGGAACTTCGCCGAGGCCAGCCGCCTGCTCAGGGCGACCTTGGTGACGCCGGGCCGGGTGGGCGGGCCGGGGTAGTCCTCGCACACCCCGGCGCGGACCGCCTCGCCCACCGCGTGGTGCACGCCCGACCACACGCCCACCGCGTACAGCACGGTCGCGCCGGCCAGGCCGCCCCAGACCGCCCAGCCGGGCGCGGAGGCCCACCGCAGCACCACCGCCGCGCAGGCCAGCGCGGACCCGGTCGCGAGCACGAGCGCGCTGGACACCTGCCCCACCATCGCCGCCACGACCGGGCCGAGCAGCAGCGCGAACCCGATCGCCAGCACGCCCCACAGCCCGGCCCCGAACAGGTAGCTCGTGCTCAGCCCCAGGCCCGGCCGCCCGGTCGGGGCCGGGTCGCCCAGCCACTCGACCACCCGGTAGGCCAGGCCGCCGCTGAACCCGACCGCCAGCGTGGTCGCCAGCGCCGCGACCACCGCGGCCCCGTACCCGTGCCACATCGGCCGGAACCGCGCGTCGACCGCCATCAGCTCGACCCCGCGCGGGGAGCGCCGCATCCGCGCGCACGCCGCGAACAGCGCCACCAGCAGCAGCATCGCCAGCGCGGCCAGCACGTTGGTCACCGCCTCGAACCCCGCCAGCGGCGGCGCGGGATCGGTGGGCAGCCGCCACAGGAACACGGCCGCCAACCCGGCCGTGAGCAGCAGGTAGACCGCCGCCGCCCACTTCAGCGGCCGCGTGTTGGCGGCGCGCCGGTCCGGGGAGGTGGTCACGCAGCCGACCACCCACGCCAGCAGCGGCACGGCCAGGCCGATCACCGACCACGACAGCGCGCCGTCGGGCAGCGCGGTCCGCAGCGCGCCCGCGTGCAGCACGCCCAGCACCACGCAGGACGCGGCCACGTGCGCGTCGCGCAGCACCGGCGTGCGCGGCGAGGTGTGCCAGAACGCGTAGTCGCCGAGGCTGCCGGTGTGGGTCTCCCACCGGTGGTGCGTGCCGCGCGGCTCGTACAGGAAGGTCTGCCGGCCGAACCACCACAGCACCGCGACCACCAGCGCCGGCGGCGCCGTCCCGAGCAGCAGCAGCGCCCCGAACGGCCAGTCGGCGAAGGAGTCGAGCCAGGTGTGCTCGGCCCGGCACGCCGCGGCGGCCGCGCACTGCCGCACCACCAGCTCCAGCGACACGTACCCGACGGTCGTGACGAACATGCAGGTCAGCACCAGGCCGAGGAGCCGGAGCACCGCCTCGGCGAACCGGCCCGCGCCCAGCAGCGCGTACCGGGCGAGGTTGAGCACCGCGAACGGGGCCATCAGCAGCCACAGCGCCCGGCTCGCGCCGCCCGAGGTGAACCGGCCCCAGTGGAACGCCTCGACCACCCGCTCCCGCGCCGGCCGCTCGCCGGGCAGGGTGGCGGCGGGCCGGCCCGCCCGCAGGAACCTGGCCACGTCGTCCCCCGCCACGGGGGTGGGGAACGGATCGCCCAGCACGTGCTCCGGCGGCGTGCCGGAGACGCCGTGGACCCGCAGTTCGACGACTTCCTCTGGCTTCATGCGGACACCTCCCGGCTGTTGCCTACCGGATCGCCCCCTCCGGCGAGGGCGTTTCCCCCGGGAGGCACTCGGCCGGGTGAACGGGTGACGATGAGAGCATGCCCGTGCGCGTCCGTTCGCCGATCGGGACCGGACGAGTGACGAGCCCCCACCCCGAAAGGTTGCCGACCGTGACCAAACCCGCCCGCCGCGACCCGAGCAACCTCGTCGACGCCCGGGGGTTCCGCGAGTTCGTCCGGGACGGCTGGGGCCCGGCCGACCGGACCGCGCGCGTCGCGCCCGGCGCCGCCGGTGCCGCCGCCGCGCACCGCGCCCGGCTCAGCGCCGCGCTGCCCGGCGCGCGCATCGCCGTGGCGGCCGGCTGGGCGCCGGTGCGGTCCAACGACACCGACTTCGGGTTCCGCCCCGACAGCGACTTCTCCTGGCTGACCGGCTGCTCCGCCGAGGGCGCCGTGCTGGTCATGCACCCGGTGGGCGACGGGCACGAGGCGGAGCTGTTCCTGCGCCCGCCCGCGGGCCCCGACGAGCCCGACTTCTTCGCCAACGCCCGCGACGGCGAGCTGTGGATCGGCCCGGTGCCGGACCTGGGCGCGTGGTCCGGGGCGCTGGGCGTGCGGTGCCGCCCGCTGCACGAGCTGCCCTCGGCGCTGCGCGGCAGGCTGCCCGCGGTGCACGCGACGGTGGGCGTGGACCCGCTGCTGGACGCCCTGGCCGGCGCGGACCACACGGCCGCGCTGCGGACCACGCTGGCCGAGCTGCGGCGGGTCAAGGACGACTGGGAGATCGGCCAGCTCCAAGCCGCCGTGGACGCCACGGTCCTGGGCTTCGCCGACGTCGCCGCCGAGCTGGGTACCGCGGTCAAGGGCGGTGGCGAGCGCTGGTTGCAGGGCACGTTCGACCGGCGGGCGCGGACCGCGGGCAACGGCCCCGGCTACGCCTCGATCGTGGCGGCCGGGCCGCACGCGCCGGTGCTGCACTGGGTGCGCAACGACGGTCCGGTGCCGGAGGACGCGGTGCTGCTGCTGGACGCGGGCGTGGAGCTGGACACGCTCTACACCGCCGACATCACCCGCACGCTGCCGGTGTCCGGCGCCTACAGCCCGGCGCAGCGGCGGGTGCACGAGCTGATCGAGCGCGCGTCGGTGGCCGCGCTGGCCGCCGTCCGGCCGGGCGCGGAGTACCGGGACTTCCACCGCGCGGCCATGCGCGTGCTGGCCGAGGGCCTCCACGACTGGGGCCTGCTGCCCGTGTCGGTGGACGAGGCGCTGGACCCGGACGGCCAGCACCACCGCCGCTACATCGCCTGTGGCGTGGGGCACTTCCTGGGCCTGGACGTGCACGACTGCGCGAACTCTCGCGCCGAGGCGTACCACGACGGGACGCTGGAGGTCGGCATGGCGCTGGCCGTCGAGCCGGGCCTGTACTTCCACCCGAACGACGAGACCGTGCCGCCGGAGCTGCGCGGCATCGGCGTGCGGCTGGAGGAGAACGTGGTGGTGACCCCGGAGGGCAACCGGGTGCTGTCCGCGGCCCTGCCGTCCGACGCCGCCGGGCTGGAGGCGTGGGTGGCGGCCGCCGGGCGCTGACCCGGGGTCCTACCGGCCGGGCCCGTCCTCCGGGGCGGGCCCGGCCCCTTCGCCGGGCTCTTCCGCTCCGGACTCCTCCCCACTCGGCTTTTCCGCGCCGGACTCCTCCGCGCCGGACTCCTGGCGGCGCAGCCGGACCGACGTGATGGCGTGGTGCTCCACGGCCAGCACCTCGGCGGTCCAGCCGGACACCGACACCCGGTCGCCGGGCGCCTCCGGGATGCGCCCGAGCAGCACCAGCACCAGGCCAGCGATGGTGGCGTAGTCGCCGGCCGGCGCGTCGGGCAGCTCCACCCCGATGTCGCCCAGGTCGTGCACGGGGAACGTGCCGGGCAGCACCATCGACCCGTCCGCGCCGTTGCGCACGGCCATCACGTCCCGGTCGGTCTCGTCCAGGATCTCGCCGACGATCTCCTCCAGCAGGTCCTCCAGCGCGATGATGCCGTCCACCGCGCCGTGCTCGTCGACCACCAGGCCCAGCTGCTCGCGCTCGGCCTTGAACCGGCGCAGCGCGTCGGACACCTTCACCGAGTCGGGGAACACCACCGGCGGCCTGGCCAGGTCGACCAGCTCCGCGTCGTCGTCGAGCAGGTCGCGCAGGTGCACCACGCCCACCACGTCGTCGAGGTGGCCGCCGCGGGCCACCGGGGCGCGGGAGTGGCCGGAGGCGGCCAGCTCGGCGCGGGCGGACGGCACGTCCAGCGCGGCGTCCAGGGTGACCACCGACCGGCGCGGCACCAGGACCTCGCGCAGCCGGCGCTCGTTGATCTCCAGCGCGCCGGTCATGATCATCCGCTGCTCGGCGTTGAGACCGCGCTGGGCGTGCACCAGCTCGCGCAGCTCCTCGGCCGACATCTCCTCGGACTCGGCGTCGGGCTTGCCGCCGAACACGCGCACCACCAGGTTCGTGGAG
This sequence comes from Saccharothrix sp. BKS2, assembly GCF_047689505.1. Lineage (NCBI taxonomy): Bacteria > Bacillati > Actinomycetota > Actinomycetes > Pseudonocardiales > Pseudonocardiaceae > Saccharothrix > Saccharothrix sp. BKS2. Next base: position 20,756 of record NZ_JAUQOL010000009.1, read on the forward strand.
GAGCTCAGCAGCCACACCGCGGGCCGGGAGATCGTGGAGAGCACGTGCAGCGGGCGCGCCACCAGCAGTGCCCAGCGCAGCGCGTACTGCATGGCCAGCCGCTTGGGCGCCAGCTCGCCGAAGACCAGGGTCAGGAACGTCAGCACCACCGTGACCAGGGCGATCGCCACCGCGTCGGCGGCGGTGCCCAGGAACGACAGCGCCGGCACGATCGGCCGGGCCAGCGACACCGCCGCCGTCGCCGAGGCCAGGAACCCGGCCAGGGTGATGCCGATCTGGATGGTGGCGAGGAACCGGTTGGGGTCGCGCGCCAGCCGCACGAGGGTCTTCGCGCTGGGTTTCCCGTCGCGCTCCAACCCCCGCAGCTGCCCCTCCCGCAGCGAGATCAGGGCCATCTCCGACCCGGCGAACAACGCGTTGAGCAGCACCAGCACCGCGACCAGCGCGAGCGTGAATCCGTACCCGTCCACCCCCACCCTTTACCCAAACCCGGCCGAACCAGACCACCCCGGGCGCAACGTCGCTCGCGCGTTGGTCATTTCGAGTGGCACGGCTGCCGCGACGCGCCCCCGGTGGGCTACAACAAGCACGGGGAGGTCCCATGGGGTCAGGCGCGGTCCACCGGTCGTTCGTCGTCGTGGACGTCGAGAGCTACGGGGACCTGGCGCGCACGACCCACGACCGCCTCGTGCTGCGCGAGGGCATGTACCGGGTGCTGCGCGAGGCGTTCGCCGAGTGCGGGGTGCCGTGGTCGGAGGACGACGTCGACGACGCGGGCGACAGCCTGCTGGTGGTCGTGCCGCCGGAGGTGCGGAAGACCGTCCTGGCCGACCACCTGCCGACCAGGCTGGCGGCCGGGCTGCGCCGCTACAACGCCGCCCACTCCACCGGCGCGCGGATGCGGATGCGGATGGCGCTGCACGCGGACGAACTGGCCTACGACGCGCGCGGCAAGACCGCTCCGGGGCTGGTCCTGGTGCACCGGATCCTCGACGCGGCGGAGGCCAAGCGGGCGCTGCGCGACTCCACCGCGTCCCTGGTGCTGATCGTCTCCCGGTGGTTCTACGAGGCGGTGGTCAGCCAGGACCCGGCCGCCCACCCGGACGAGTACGAGCCCGTGGCGGTGGAGGTCAAGGAGATCAACGACCGGGCGTGGGTGCGCCTGGTGGACGGCCGGCCGCTCACCCCCGCCGCCCCGCCGACCACCCCGGCCGCCCCCCGGCCCCTCACCCTGACCGAGCTGGGCCCGCTGGTGACCGTGCTGCTGAAGACCACCGGCTTCGACACCAGGGAGGGCCGCGACCTGGTGCTGCGCGAGCTGCCGTTCGCCGGGGCCGTCCCGCGCCACGGCGCGGACCGGCCGGACACGGTGAGCATCGTCCGGACGTGCGCGCACTACCCGCGCGGGCTCAAGGCGCTGGTCGAGGCGATCCGCTTCTACGCCGCCGGCACCACCGAAATGGCCGAACTGGACACCCTGATGGGGGAACGGGACGACGACGTCTAGTTGTCACCGGCAGCACCGAATACCGCCATACGCACCTCTTCCGCTCCGTTTCAACGACATTACACTGAGTCATGCCGTCGAGGGTGAATCCCCCACCCGCACGGGGGACGCCCTACCTGGTGGCCAAGTCGGGAGGCTCGCTGGTGGATGAATCCACAATTCGGATCGACTCCGGTCTGGTGGACCTGACGAACGTTCCCCTCGACGCCCTGGAGGCATTCGACGACGAGGCGCTGGCGGCGTCGGCGGAGCGTTTCCTCAGACAGGTCGACCACGCCAGCAGCAGCGTGGGCGGCTACGACTCCTGACCGGCGGACCCACGCCCACGACGAGGAGCGACCACGAGGTGGCAGGCCGGAACCCCGAGCACGTGACGCCGTCGCCGACCAACCACGCGATCACCCTGGCCCAACTGGACGCCGTGGCGTCCACCGGGACGGACGACGGCACGGCGTCGCTGCTGCGCGACGTCGAGCGCACCAGGCGGTTGCTCGCACTGCGGTTGGTGCTGCGCCACGCCCGGGAGCACCCCGCCGCCGAGGGTCCGCTGCCGCCCGTCGCGGAGGCGTGGGAGTTGCTGGTCACGGCGGAGCGGGCTCGGCCGCACGCCGTCGCCGACCTCCTGTCGCGCCCGCAGGTCGGCATGTGGTCGGCGCACGTCCTGCGCCGCCTGCGCGGCCGGGTCCCCGACACCACGCCCCTCTGGTTCCACGTCGGACAGCTCCACTCCCTGGCGGTCGCGGCCGGGGCAACCGCAGAATTGCGCTTCGCGATGACCGTCCCGCTGTGGGAGGGCACGGCCGTGCTGCCCGGTCTGGGTTCCGCGCGATTATCACCTTCGTCCGGATGGGGCCACGGCACGGTGATGTCGGACGCCTCGGGACTCACCGCGAAAAGGGACGACGGCTCGGTCCACGCCGTGGAATTGATTCCCATCCGCGTTTTTCCGGATGGGGGTGGTGCGGCGACGCCGCGCATCCACCTGGACGACACCGGGCCATACCGGGGATTGGCGGTGCCCGAACCCCCCGACGCATTGTCCGGGCCGTCGTTGGAGAGGTGGCGTGAGGTGCTCGCGGAGGCGTGGGCGCTGTTGGGGCGCGACCACCCGCACCGGGCGCGGGAGCTGTCCGCGGGCCTGTCGGTGATCACCCCGCGCCCGGCGGCGTACCGCTTCCGGCCGCACAGCGGGTCGGTCGGCGACGGCTACGGCGCCGCCATCATCTCCGAGCCGCACGACGCCGTGCAGCTGGCCGTGACGATGGTGCACGAGTACCAGCACAGCAAGCTGAACGCGATCGGTCACCTCGTCCCGCTGACCGGCGTCGACCCGGCCACCACCTGCTACGCGCCCTGGCGCGACGACCCCCGCCCCGTCTCGGGCCTCTACCAGGGAGTTCACGCATTCCTGGCGGTGGCGGAGTTCTGGGCGCGGCAGCGCGAGCAGGCGAGCGGGGCGGACGCCGCCCTGGCGCACTTCGAGTTCGCCCTGGTCCGGGCGCAGGTGACCGGGGCGCTGGACGACCTGCGCCGCCGCCCCTCGCTGACCGACCTCGCCAGGCGGTTCGCGGACCGCCTGGCGGAGCGGCTGTGGGCGCTGCGCGACGCCGACGTCCCCGCCGGGCTGCTGGCCGCCGCGGAGACGGCGATCCTGGACCACCGGGCCGCGTGGCGCGCCACCCACCTCCACCCGGTGCGCGACCACGTGCTGGGGTGCGTCGAGCGGTGGTCCGCCGGCGCACCCGCGCCGGCCTCGGCGCCGCCCTCCCCCGTCGTGCCGGACCGGGCGCCGCCCAGGCTGGACGCCAAGGCGATCCTGACCCGGGTCCTGATCTCCGGCCGGGCGGCGTTCGACGCGATGCGCGCGGACCCGACGGGCGACGTGCGGAAGGTCGGCACGGACGTGACCGACGCGGATTTCGCCCTGGTGACCGGGGACCACGGCGGAGCACGCGCCGCGTACGAGGTGGAGCTCTCCGCCGGACCCGGCAGGCCGGGCGCGTGGTCGGGGTACGGGCTCGCGCTGCGCGCCCTGTCCCCCGGTCCGGCGCCACGGGTGCTGCTCGAACAGCCGCACGTCGTGCGCGCGGTGCGCGCCGAGCTGGCCGCGCGCGGGGAAGCGCCCGACGTGGCGCGCCTGGCCGCATGGCTGGGGAACGGGGACGACCCGGTCGCGTGACCACCCCGCGCCCGATCCCGTTCCTCTCAAGCGGAATTGGTATCGTCGGACCGGGCGAGGTCGGACGACGCGCTTCGCGGCGCGCCGCCCGACCGTTCACCTGAGCAGCAGGTCGATGATCAGCCCGATCACCGTGACGACCTGCGCTGTGACACCCAGCAGGACGACGGCGCGGTCAGAGCGGCTACTCCGGCCGCGTCGTCGTTTCCTACCTCGCCCAGGGCGTTTTCCGCCCGCCTGAGCCACTGCGACCTCCGCCGACGGTCCTGTGCGGGGGGTGTCGGCCATTCCCCACCCGATCGTCGTGGAGAAGGGTCGACAGCGCCTCGGTGCCGGGGCACCGCACGGTCGGCGCGGTGGTGACCGCGGTACTTCCTCTTGTCCGCGGGGACGAGCCGGACCGGCGCCCGCCCCTGGTGCACCTCGTCGATCACGCCATGGCGCTCACAACGGCATCGGGTCGATGTCGCAGTTGGCCCGTGCCCGGCGCTCGTCCAGGTGGGCGATCACCGGGTGGCGGTCGCCCAGCCGGTCGCGCAGGGCGTCCAGGGTCCGCTGGTGCAGGGCGTCCGCCTCCTCCTCCCGCCCGAGCGAGCGGAGGTCCTGGGCGAGGTTCGCCTGGCAGGTCAGCGTGGTCGGGTGGTCCGCGCCGAACACCTCGACCGCCCGGCGCAGCACCTCGCCGCCCAGCTCGAACGCCCGCTGCGCGTCACCCGCGTCGTGCAGGTCGCTCGCCAGGTTGATCGTGGTGATCAGGGTGAACGGGTGGTCGGGCCCCAAGCGGGCGCGGAAGCTCTCCAGGGTGGTCTCGTCGAGTTCCCGCGCGCCCTGCGGATCGCCCGCCAGCCGCCGCAGGATCGCCACGTTGACCGCGGCGGCCAGGGTGTGCGGGTGCTCGGGACCCAGCGTCTTCGCGTACCGGATCAGGGTTTCCTGGGCCAGCTGCGCGGCCTTCCCGTGCCGACCGAGGTGGCGCATCTCGATGGACTTGGCCAGCGCGGCCGCGAGCGTGTCCGCGTGGTCGAGGCCGTACCGCAGCTTCAGGCCCTCGAAGGCGGTGTCCGCCGCCGCCATCGCGCCCTCGTGGTCGCCCGCCTTGCGGCGCATCGCCGCGAGGTGGCGCACCGCGCGCAGCTCCATCGGGTTGAGCGGCCGCTCCTCGCTCTGGCGCTGGTAGGCGCGCACGATCTCCTCGTGCTCGACGCGGGCCTCGTGGTAGTCGCCCAGCTCGCGCTTGTCGAGGGTGAGGCTGATCTGGGTGATGAGCGCCATCTCGTGCTCCTGGCCGTACATCTGGACCTTGCGGTCCCAGGTGTCGACGTCCAGCGCGTAGGCCGACCGGTAGTCGCCCGCGAGGCGGAGGCTCACCCCGAGGTTGTGCGCCTCGACCAAGGTCACCGGGTCGTCGTCGCCCAGGTAGCGGACGCAGAGTTCGTAGTTGCCCCGGGAGAGCTCCAGCGCGCCGGGGAAGTCGCCCTTGGCCCGCTTGTCCGCGCCCACGGCGCGGATCGCCGCGATGGTCTCCTCGTGCTCCTCGCCGAAGACGTCGCGGTGCCGCTCCACGAGGACCTGGTTGAGGGACGCCGCTTCGGCGTAGAGCCCCTGCACCCACAGCATGAAGCCGTACCAGCGACCCATCCGCAGGGTGTCCTGGTGCTCCTCGCCCAGGCGCTCGACCCAGATCCGGTAGATCCGCTCGGACAGCTCCAGACTCCGGTTGTGCTCGCCCCAGCGGTAGAGGAACTGCACCTGGTTGTAGAGCAGCGCCCGAACCCCTTCGGACTCGCACTCGTAGGCGTCGGACGCGGCCAGGTGGGCGCTCAGGTCGGCGTACTTGCGCCAGCTGTCCGGCTCGTTGGGCGACTCCGGGTCGTTCGCGGCCAGCATCTGGTGGGCGGCGTGGCGCATGGTGGCCCGCTCGTCCTCGTTCATCTGGCTGATGAGCACCGCCTGGACCAGGCGGTGCAGCTCGATCGAGTTCGTCCGGTGGTCGACGCGCACGAGGGCGAAGCGGTGGATGTCGCGGATCGCCTCGCTGAGCCGCAGGCGGTCGCGCAGGACGCGCGACAGCTCCGGCGGCACGTCGACGATGTTGCGGCTGTTGTAGGTGAACATCGTGCGGTTGATCGGTTCCGGGGCCAGGAACGCGCACATCTGGAGCAGCCGCAGCGCGGAGGGGTTCTTGCGCTTGAGCTCGCTGAGGGAGAGGTCCCACATCGCCGCGACCGACTTGGGGTAGTCGAGCGTCGTGGTGACGTCGAGCAGCTCCAGCTGCTTCTCCGCCAGGAGCTCCAGGTACTCGGCGGCGGGCATGCCGGTCTCCACGCGCCACGCGGCCGCCTGCGCGACGGCCAGCGGCAGGTCGCCCAGCGCCTCGGCCAGCCGGCCGGCGTCCACCTCGGTGAGGTCGGGGTCGCGGCGGCGCAGCAGCTGCACGCTCTCGGCGCGCCGGAAGACGTCGACCTCCAGGGGGCGGGCGACGCTGAGCCACTGGGAGTTGCGCGAGGTGACCAGGATGCGTCCGGTGCCGCCGGTCGGCAGGTAGCGCTGGACGGCGCCGGGGCTGTCGGCGTTGTCGAAGATGAGCAGCCAGTTGGCGGGGACCTTGGGGTGGCTGCCGCTGCGCAGGGCGTCGAGCACCTGCTGCACGGCGACGTTGGCCTCGGAGCCGACGTTGAGCTCCAGCCGCTGGCCCAGCTCCACCAGCGAGTCCACGATCTTGACCGAGCGCTCCGCCGGGATCCACCACACGACGTCGAACTTGGCGCGGTTGCGGTAGGCGTACTCGATCGCCAGCTGCGACTTGCCGACACCGCCCATGCCGTGCAGCGCCTCCGGGAGCACCGCGGCGGTCGAGCCGCGGACCAGCCGCCGCCCGAGCTCCTCCAGGAGGTCCGTCCGCCCGGTGAAATTCGGGTTCCGGGGTGGCAGGCCACCAAAAACGGGCGCGGTGAGGCTCTTGCTCCTTTCTTCGCGGTCGACGGTCGAGGTCACGTCTACTCCTCCTGCGTTTCGCTGGTCACCATCAGCCCCCGTTCGAACAAGTGTTCGATCACGCTCATCCGAATGCAAGACTCCAGTGCCGTCTTTTTTACCGCGATCACCGCGGGCCGGGAACGCCGGGTCCATCGGAGTGGAATAGCGCAGGTAAATACCCGACAGGGCCCGGTGCACCGCCCGGTCCACCTCGACCACGTGGCGGGGCGCCGCGATGACGGTACCCACGGCCCGCACCAATTCCTCGTCCGCGGACAAGGGCGTCGCGGCGATTTCCGGCTCGTGCTCGTGCAGGTATTCGCGCACGAGTCGGAACACCCGTTCGGTCTCGCTGCGGCGGCCGTGCGCCAGCAACTCCTCGCGGACCCCCTCGACCGCGAAGTCGAACCTCGCCCGGCCCGGGTCGACGCGGGCGTCCCGGGCCGGCGGCACCACCAGGGGACCGCCCAGGAACTCGGCGACGGCGGCCGGGCCGGCGTCGGGGAGCAGGTGCTCCTGGATGCGCGCCAGCAGCGCCACCTCCAGCGGGGCCGTGGCGAAGTGCACGGCCAGGGCGGCCGCGGACCTCGACGCGGACGCCCGGTAGGCCGCGACCAGCCGCACGGCGGTGAGCGGCTCGCCGCGGCGGGCCGGTTCGACCCCGGCCGGGTCCGCCCCGGCGGGCACGAGGGCCGCGCCCGCGTCCGTCCAGCCCGTCGCGGCGGTGAGCTCGGCCCACCTCCGCAGCCCCGGCAGGTCGAGCCCGGTGAAGCAGACGGGCACCACGTCGCCGAGGTCGTCGTACAGGCCGGGCACGTCCGCCTGGGGTGCCCACTCCTGGGTGGTGTTCGGCGCTCCCGGCTCGGGGGCCCTCAACCGCACCCGGTGCAGGTCGAGGCCGGTCCGGCGGGCCATCGACCAGGACAGCGGGCTGGCCACGGCCACCGAGTGCGCGGCGCCCAGCTCGCGCAGGCCCGCCCACGCCGGGCCGGACCGCCAGCCGGGGTCGACGGCGTCGGTGAACACGAGCACCAGGGGCCGGCCGGCGGGCTCCAGGACGTGGCCCGCGTCGGGGTCGCGCAGCGCCACCCGTCCCGTCTCGTCGGGGCCGAAGGCGCACGTGGTGACGGAGCCGAACACGCCCGACCCGCGCAGGGCCCCGACGACGTCGTCGACGGTGGGGGCCCAGATCGCCATGGCGGGACCGTCGTCGACCGCCACCACCAGCCCGTGCGCGCGGCCGACGAGCGGCGCGAGCGCCTCCCGCACCCGGTCGGGGGTCCACCCGGGGGCGCCCGGACCGGTCGCCGCTCTGCCGTCGGCGCCCTGATCGAGCGCGCCCACGGTCACCGCCTCCCGGATCGACGGGGCGATTGACGCGAATATTCACCTGAATCAGTCATCATCGACCGCGGCGAGCCGCACACCCCGCAAATCCGCATCGAACAGGCTGTCGTCCCACCGCGCTCGCGGCTCGTCCGCGCGGGCGGTCGCGGTGAATAGGCGACCGATAAATCCCCGGTATCCGCCGCGCGTCGGTGGGACATGCCTCAGATCCCTCCCTGCGAACCCCACCCGTAGGTCAGCGGTTCCGGTAGACGCTCTGCGTCATCCCACAATACGGCAAGACTGCGACCCGCGTGGGGCTCAACCGCGTTACGCGAACGCAACGCCTCGGTGCGCAACTCGGCCAACCGGTGGGGCAGCCCGTGCACCCCGCCCGCCTCGAACATCTCGGTCACGGCTTCCCGAAAACGCGGGTTCGAGCAATCCTCGCGGTCCCAGATGATGATCGGGATACCCGCGCGGAACGCCAGCGCCGCCTCCTGCCAGGCCCGGCTCCGGCGGTCGCCCGGGGGTTCGCTGAGCACGAGCGACACGATCGAGGTGTCCTTCAGCTCCACCGCCATGCCGGTGAGGTCCCAGCCGCCGTTGGCGTCGCTCCAGTACAGCCTCGGCGGGACCTGCTCGCCCGACATCGTGCTCCAGCGCTGCTTCCACGCCAGCCAGTAGCGCTGGGCGCGCATCCGGTCCAGGCTGCGCACCACCACCGGGTGATCCATCGCCAGGGGGACGGCGATGTCGGACAGCGACGCCTTCCGCCAGAACTCCACCGGGGTGTTGATCATCTCCCACGGCAGGGTGAACTCGACCACGATCGCGCTGACCCGCGCGCCCGCGGCCGTGGTGCCCAGCTCGACCTCCAGCTCCGCGATCACGGTGTCGACCTCGGCCTCCAGGTCCGCCCGGTGGACCTGGGCGTCACCGCGGCGGGCGGTGTTCCCGCCGGGGCCGCTCCCGTCGGACCCGGCCCAGTACCGCCAGTGCGAGAACACGACCTTCTCCGGGTCGTCCGGGGCGGGGTCGACCTCGAACACCAGGTGCACCACGTCGGCTTGCCGGGCACCGGGCTCGGCGCGCCAGTCCGCCCGCTCCACCAGGTCCGTCACCTCGAACCGCTCCGCCCACCGCCAGTTGTACCGCCGCAGCTCGTCGGCCAGCGCGCTGTCCCCGACCCGGCCGGCGAGGCAGTCCACGAACACCATGGCGGGCGGCAGCGCGTCCGGGCCGGCGTTGTGGTCGGCGAGGTGGAGGAACACCGACCACACCGACCGGCACCGCGCCGGCATGTCGTCGCAGCGGCCGGCGCTGGCGACGGCGGCCAGCCGGCGCAGCAGGCGCAGCTCCTCGGCCGGGTCGTCGGCCAGCCGCACGGACCGCAGCACCTGCGCGAACCGGTCCCAGTCCCGTGCGGGCAGCGCCCGGCAGGCCGTCCACTCGTCGCCGAGGTCGAGGATCAGGGCGATCTCCGGCGCGTGGGGCTCCAGCACCGACAGGCAGTCGACCAGGGCGGCCAGGCCGCCACCGCGGCGGCAGCACCAGCGGACGAGGCCCAGCAGCTGGAGGTGGGCCTCCTGCCCCTCCAGGGGCACCGACTCGCCGAAGAGGTCCGAGAGCAGACCCACCAGCATCGCCCGCCCGCGTTCGGTGCGCAGGCACTCGCAGCGCTCCAGCGCGGAGACCAGGTCGCCCTGCAAGCGCAGCTGGGCGGTGCCCGCACCGAGATCCGTGACCATGCGACCATCCCCCGTCCACCGCAGAAGCCGGATCGCGACGAGCGTCGACGAAGGAGGGATCGTCGCCCCCCGCTCACCGCAGGAGCAACTGTTCCACACCGAACAGGGGCCATTTCCGCAAAATGCGGTCACACCGCCGCCGGGTGCCGGGCCGACAGGGCGCGGCCCGTGGTGGTCAGCTCGGTCGCCACGCGGTCCACCGCCGCGGTGAACCCGGGTGCGTCGCAGTTCCAGTCGTCCAGCCTGACCAGCAGCCAGCACCGCCAGGCGTCCACCAACCGGGCGAACACCTCGGTTCCCTGCGGGGTGAAGCGGTACCGACCGCCGTCCTCGACCACGTAGCCGCGGGTCTGGAGCTGGCGCGCCACCGGTTCGAACACCCCCGCCGGCACCCCGGTCTCCTCGGCGAGGCGGTCGAGGTCGGCCGCGCCGCCGGCCACGCTCTGCCGGAACACCCGGACCACCAGCCACGCCTGCGCGTGGGTGAGCGGGACGTCCGACGCGGTGAGCACGTCGGGCGTGGGGTCGCGCCGCTCCCGGCCGACGACCAGGGCGACGAGCTTCTCCAGCTCCCGCTCGGAGTTCCAGGTCCGGGGCTCGCCGAAGTTGTCGCCGACCTCGTTCGCGGCGGCGCGCGCGGTGTCCCGCAGCGGCACCTCCCGCAGGAACAGGGCCACCACGAACGCGACCGCGGCCACGGGCGCGGCGGACAGGAACACCGTGTGCAGGGTGTCGGCGTAGGCGGCGATGATCGGGGCCTTCTGCTCGACCGGCAGGGCGTGCAGGGCCTGGACGTCGGTCGCGACGCGCGGGTCGACGCCGGGCGGGACCGCGGTGGCCAGGCGGTCCGGCAGGTTGCCCGCGTAGATCGTGCCGAAGACCGCCACGCCGAACGAGCTGCCCAGGGTGCGCAGGAAGCTGACCCCGGACGTGGCCACGCCCAGGTCCTCGTAGCTGCTGGTGCTCTGCACGACCACCATGGTCACCGGCATGCACATGCCCACGCCCAGGCCGAGCACGAGCATGGAGACCGACGCCTCCCAGAACGTCGTGCCGACGCCCAACCGGGACAGCAGGAGCATCCCGGCGACCATGAGCAGGCTGCCGACCAGCGGGAACACCCGGTAGCGGCCGGTCTTGCCGATGATGGTGCCGGTGGTGACCGACGCCGCCAGCAGGCCGACGACCAGCGGCAGCATCTCCAGGCCCGACCGGGTGGCCGACGCGCCGTGCACGTACTGGAGGTATGTCGGCAGGAACGTGACGCCGCCCAGCATGGCGAAGCCGACGACGAAGCTGAGGATCGTGCACACGGTGAACACGCGGCTGCGGAACAGCCGCATGGGCAGCATCGGCTCCTCGGCGCGCAGTTCGACGAGCACGAACGCCACCAGCGCGGCCACCGAGCCCACGACCATCCACAGGATCGTCGGGGAGGACCACGGGTACTCGACCCCGCCCCACGAGGTGACCAGCGTGAGGCCGGTGGCGGCCAGGGCGATCAGCAGGATGCCGGCGTAGTCGACGCGCGGGCGGGCGGTGGTGCGACCGGTCGGCAGCGCGACCGCGGCGACCGCGAGCACCACCAGGCCGAGCGGCAGGTTGACGTAGAACGCCCAGCGCCAGCTCAGGTGGTCCACGAACAGACCGCCGAGCAGCGGCCCGACGACCGTGGCCACGCCGAACACCGCGCCGATGAACCCCTGGTACTTGCCGCGCTGGGCGAGCGGCACCACGTCCGCGATGACGGCCGCGGAGGTCACCATCAGCCCGCCCGCGCCCAGGCCCTGCACCGCGCGCGCCAGGATCAGCCACGTCATCGAGTCGGCCCAGCCGCACAGGAACGAGCCGACCAGGAACAGCGCGACGCTCGCCAGGAACGCCGGTTTGCGCCCGAACAGGTCGCCGAACTTGCCGATCAGCGCGGTCATGATCGTCTCGGCGAGCAGGTAGGAGGTGACCACCCACGACAGGTGGCCACCGCCGCCCAGGTCGCCGACGATGGTCGGCAGCGCGGTCGCCACGATGGTCTGGTCCAGCGCGGCGAGCAGCATGCCGAGCATGATCACCGCGACGACGGCGTTGCGCGCGCCCCGGCGGACCCCGGTTCGTTCGGCCTGGTGGACCACGGCGGACCTCCCGGGTGGACCATAGGGCGCTCACCCGGCCGCCGCCCGCGCACGTTCACCCGGCCGGGTGAGACCCTCCCGGCTCAGTAGGCCATGAACAGGATCTCGTCGCGCGAGTAGTCGTGCCCCGGGTGGTTCTCCTTGAGGTGCTGCTGGGTCTTCGCCACGAGGTCGTCCTCGTCCTGGCCGATGATGCGCTCACCGCACGGACAGGTGATGTTCGTCTTCATCGCTTCCTCCGCTGGAGATCACGTCACCCCGGACTCTACTGACGGCGGGCCGGGGACGACGGCGGTTCCGCACTTGCCGCCCCACCCAAACCCCCCAAACCGCGCGAGTCGTACGCCCAGGACCACCGTGTCGTACGTCCAGGACCCCCGAGTTCTACGTTCGCGCACACCGTCGTTGCCCGACCAAGCCCGCCGAGGGGTACCTGAACGTTGAATTCGGGGGTCCGGAACGTACGACACGGTGGGTCTGGACGTACGACTCGCGCGGGGTGGTCGGGCCCGATCGTGGAAGGCCGCAGATTTGCGGGGGCCGCGCCGGACCGCGGTCCTAACGTCGTTCCTCACCCAGGAGGAGGAACGACGTGGCGGCCGGTGAGGCCCGCCCGTGGGGGCCTTCCGACGGCACCGGGTTGAGACCCGTCCGGGTCGTGTGGGTCAGATGACGCAGAACTCACGGCAGACCCGCTGTCACGCTGGTGGACGGCACCGGGTCGAGGTACGGGACCACGGGAGGGACGGTTCATGTCGGGCCACTCCGAGCCAATGCACTCCTCCATCGTCTCGGTGGACATCGCCGACTCCAGCGCGGAGACCCGGCGGACCCCGCACAAGGTGCGGATGGTCGAGGGGTTGCACGACTTCCTCCGGGAGTCCTTCGCCGCGGCGGACATCGCCCCGGACAGGTGCGACTTCCTCGACCGCGGGGACGGCTGGCAGATCCTGGTGAACGCCTCGGTCCCGAAGATCCGGCTGGCCGACAGGTTCGTCCACGAGCTGAAGAACCGGCTGCTGCGGTACAACTCGGTGGCCAACGAGGAAGCCACCCTGCGGCTCAGGATCGCGCTGCACTACGGGGAGGTCACCACGTTCGGCGTCTCCCACGTCTCCAAGGCGGTGGAGCACGCGACCCGGATCCGGGACGCCCCGTTCGTGAAGCACAAGCTCAAGGAATCGGGGTTCGTGCTGGCCCTCGTGGCGTCCGACGACTTCTACGGGAACGTCATCCACGAGGACGCGGTCGCCAGCCAGCAGGACTTCGAGCCCTTCTCCGACGTGGTGCGCGACGGCACCATCGGCGCCTGGTTGTGCCTGTTCGGCAGCGGGACCCCGAGGCCGTCGACACCGCGCCGCGCCGCCCCCGGCGGGGCCGTCGAACCCGCGCCGCTCGACATCCCGCCGGACGAGGACGACCGGGCGTTCAACCTCGTCCGGGCCGTCGTCGTGCACGGCGCGCCGGACGCGACGACCCGGCAGGACCGCACCACCGCCCCCGTGCTCCACGGGCCGCCGGGGTCGGGTCGGACGCGGTTCGCCCGGCTGGTGTGCGGGGAGCTGGAGGCCAAGGGGCAGCCGAACGCCCTGCTCACCGAGGAGACCGGTCACCGCTCCCGCCCGGTGCCGGACCTGCTGCTGGAGGCGGCGGTCAGGCTGGTCGACGGCGGGGGCCGGTGGGACTTCGCCGGGTTCCTGGGGTGCTGCGCCGTGCTGTTCAAGGTCCTGCCCGGTCGCGCGGGCGCCGACGCGCTGATCGCGGAGCTGGCCTCGCCCACGGCGATGTCGGCGGCCCTGCACGAGCTGCTCGTGAAGAGGCAGCTCACCGCGTGGGCCCACGTGGTCCCCGTGCTGACCTCCCGCCTCACCGGGCGGAACTGGCTCGGTCTGCGGCCGAGGTTCGACCGGGCCGTCCGGCCCGCCGAGCTGCGCGAGGTCGACGCCCTGTCCCGCCGCGACGTCCCGGAGGCCCACGCCGAGGTCGACGACATCGTGCTGCGGTCGTTCCTGACCGACCTCGACGCGCACGCGAACGCGCACGCCAAGCCGAAGCTGGTGGACCCGGTGGTCGTGGTGGACGACCCCGTCGGGGCCACCGCCCTGGTGCGGACGTGGGGCAGGGTCGTGACGAGGGCCCGGCCGGCCCGGATGACCCTCGTCGCGGTGGGCGATCGCGAGCTGGTGGACCGGCTGCGGTCGACCGGCCGCGCGGCGGTGCTCGACGACGGCCCGGACGGGGGGCGGCCCGGCGGCGGGGAGCCCTCCTCCGGTGGGGCGTGGACCCCGCTGCCGCTGTCCGGGCTGACCGAGTCGCAGGTGCGGCGCGTGGCCGCCGGCGCGGGGGTGCCCGAGGAGCTGCGGGAGCCCGTCGCGCACGACGTGCTCGCGGTGACCGCGGGCCACCTGGAGGCGACGGTCGAGCTGGTCCGGGCCGCCGCGGTCACGCCGGAGGACGTCCGGCCCGCCCGGCTGCTCGGGACGCGGCCTCCCGGCAGGTCCGTCCCCCTGTCGGAGTACCTCCTGGACCGGCTGCTCCAGAAGAAGGTCGACAAGGCCGACGACGCGGTGACGTGCGCGGCGGCCAGGAACCAGGCGGAGGCCGCCGCGCTGATGAACGACGGGATCCTCCGGGAGAGGACCCGGGCGTTCACCCCGGCGGTGTGGCCGTGCGACGGGCCGGCCGGGACGCGGACGATGCACCCGCTGGCCCGGTTGCTGCTGCTGCGGCGGTTGGCGGAGCGGCCGGCGGACGCGCCGGACGGGTGGAGCGCCGTGTTCACCCGGCTCGCCGGGTCCGCGGAACGCCGGCGGGACGAGGCGGGCGCCCTGTACCACGGGTACGCCTCCGGGGACGTCGACCGGGTGGTGGCGGAGCTGGAGGAGCGCCTGGTGAACGGCTCGGGACGGCGGTGGCTGAGCCTGGTCGAGACCGTCGCGACCTGCCCCTGCCCGCCGGGCGAGGACCACGACGCCGCCTCCCGCTCGCCGGTCGGGGCGCTGGTGGCGGCGTGGCGCGCCACCAACGACCCGCACCTGGTGGACCGGTGGGCGGACCACCACGCGCAGACCGCCTCGCACCTGAGGCAGGTCGCGGGCCAGGCCCAGGACGGGCACATGGCGTTCCTGGAGGCCGCCGAGTGGCACGAGGAACGAGCGCGCAGGCAGCCCCACCGCCCCAACCCCTGAAGACGGAAGAGGACGTGCCGTGACCCGAGTGGAGATTCCCGACGCCCGCCCGAGGTGGACCGCGCGACGGGTGGTCGCCTGGTGCGCGGCGGCGGTCGTGGTCGCCGCCGCGATCGTCGTGTGGGCCTGGCCCTCGCACGAACCGGTCTGCGACGACCAGGTGGGGCTGACGCCGGTCGACGGCCAGTGCGTCGGGGTCGCCGACACCGATCGGGTGTACGACTTCGGCCACGAGGAGCTGCGCGACGTCGCGGTGCGGTTGCGGGAGGCGAACGCCGGGGCGAGGCAGGACGACGAGCACCACGTGGGCATCGCGGTGCTGCTCAACCTGACGCCGGGCGACCACGCGATCGAACCGCCGACGCAGCTCCGCAAGCAGCTCGAAGGCGCGCTGCGGGCCCAGGCCGCCCACAACGAGGACCGCGGCCACCTCCCCCGGGTCGAGTTGCTGCTGGCCAACGCCGGTGACGGGTTCGAGCACTGGCCGAAGGCGGTCGAGGAGCTCCTCCGGAGGCGCGACACCCCGGACAACCTGGTCGCGGTCACCGGGTTCGGCCAGAGCCTGACGAAGGTGACCGACGCCATCCGGGCCCTGGCGAAGGAGAAGGTCCCCATGGTCGCCTCCACCCTGACCTCCAGCACGTTGCAGGGCATCCGGGGGCTGCTCCGCCCCGCGCCGAACAACTCGCAGCAGGCCGTGGTGGCGGCCGAGAAGGCCGCGGAGATAGCCCGCGGGAAGCTCTCGCGCAGGGGCGTTCCCGGGACCGGGAGCACCGCGGCCCCGCTACCGGGCGCCTCGACCGGCCCGGAGAAGCCGAAGGCCGTCATCATCACGGACGAGAAGGAGGGCGACCCCTACCCGAGCGACCTCAAGGAGACCTTCGAGGTCGAGTTCGGCCGCCTGGGCGGCCAGGTGGCCGATCCGCTGTTCTACAACAGCGGGCTCGGGGAGGTCAGCGGCACGTTCCGGAACCACTGGCTCAACATCTGCTCGGAGAAGGCCGAGGTCATCTACTTCGCCGGGCGCGGTCTGCACCTCAGCGCGTTCGTGGGTGCGCTGAGCGACGTCTACTGCGACATCGCCCCGGACCTGGTCGTGCTGAGCGGGGACGACAGCCCCACGGAGGACCAGGTCGCCGGGAAGAACTTCACCGAGGCGCTCGACAAGGGCATCGAGATCATCAACACCGAACTCGCCCCGCCGGACCTGTGGGAAGCCCTGGACCTGGTCCGGGCGAAGCCCGAGGGCTCGATCCCCCCCGACGCGATGACCGACGCCGGCGTCGAGCGCTTCCTGGGACCTCGGGACGGGGCGTCGGCGGCGCAGCCGGCGGACGACGGCGAGGTCCTGTCCTACGACGCCGTGTTCACCGCGACGACGCTGGTGCAGAACGCCGTGGAGCCGGACCGCAAGGAGGCCGTCACCGCCCGGGACGTGTGGGCGGTGATCGACTCGATCAGGGACTTCACCGCCGTCCAGGGCGCCAGCGGGCGGTTGTCCTACGACACGCAGGGCAACGCCGTGCGGAAGACGGTGTTCCTGATGAGCCGCACGGCGGAGGGGCACGAGCTGGTGGACGTCCGTTGACGGGACGGCCGGGGAGCGCCCCGGTGGGCCTCCGCGAGCCGCGGCGGCGGGGCTCGCGGCCCGACCCCCGGCCGGGAGCCGGCGGTCCTGCGGAACACCGCACCGCCGACCGGGTGGTGCGCGGCCCGGTCGGCTAACGGCGGGGCGGGCGTGGCGAACTCACCGGGTGCCGCCCCACCACCGGTCGTCGAGGGAGACGAAAACCATGATGTCGTCGAGACCGCTCCGCCGCGCCGCGGCGCTCCTGTCGGTCCTGGCCGCCGCGGTGGCCACCGCGTCGGTCGCCGCGCCCGCGCACGCGGCCGGGTTGGACCAGGTGTGCGTGGGCACCGAGGTGACCACCTTCGACCCGCCGCTGACCCTCACCGCGCGGCCGACGACCGTCACCGTCAGCGGCGTCTACACCACCTGCACGAACCCGGGCGCGGTCACCGCCACCTACGCCGAGACGTTCCCGCTCACCGCGTCCTGCCTGGCGCTGTTCGACTCCGGGTCGGCGCTGCGCACGTTCACCTGGGGCGGGACGGAGGCGCCCAGCACGTTCCAGTACAACGTCACCTCCAGCGCCGTGGCCGGTCAGGTCGTGGTGACCAACACCGGGGTGATCACCGCGGGCGGGTTCGCGCCGGCGGGCGCGGAGCAGGTGATCACCCTGGTGACCCCGAACGTCCTCCAGTGCCTGGTCGGCGGGGTGGCCTCCGTGTCCGGGCCGACCACCCTCACCGTGCACGGCGCCTGACCGCCGTCACCAGCGGATGTCGCCCAGGTCCTCCAGCGGCGCGCGCTCGTCGGCCGACGACGGCACGACGAGCGCGTCCGCGGTCCGCACCGCGTCCGGGAAGGCGAACCCGCACCGCTGCTCCACCTCGGCCACCCCGACCTGGAACACCCGGAACTCGTCCAGCTCCAGCGATTCCAGCTGGTTCAGGTTCTGGGTGAGCAGGAACGCCCGCGCGGTGAGCGCGCCGCCCGAGGCGAACACGACCACCTTCCAGTACTCGCGCGGCAGGGCCACGCCGCGGAAGACCCGGTCGTCCGCCCGGAACACCGGGCCTCCGTAGACGCTGACGCGCAGGCGGTCCGCCTCGGCGTCGGCGAGCACCGCGTCCTCCAGCCTCCCCCACAGGCCCCGCCGGGAGCTCTGGTTGAAGTCGTCCACCTGCGGGGTGATGTTGGTGAAGAAGAACGAGTCGACGTTGGCCCGCTCCGCGTCCGGTCCCCACAGCAGGTCCGCGCGCCGCGCCAGGTGGCCCCGGTCGAGCCGGTTGTCCCGGTAGAGCTCGTCGCCGACCTGGTGCTCGGCGGGCACGCGCGGGTCGAGGACGAACGGGATGCCGGTGCGGCTGATGTCCCGGAGGTCGCCGCCGTCGATGTTCCAGGCCACCCAGTACGCGAAGCGCCGGGATTTCGACTGGGCGAGGGAGAAGTGGGTGTAGTCGATCACCGGCACGCCGTCCAGCTCGACCGCGTCGGCCCGCGCCCGCTCCCCCAGCACCGGCAGACCGACCGCCGTGCCCGGGAAATCCGCGCCGAGGAAATTCGGGTCGAAGCCGGGCCGCGACGCGGGGCGCTCCGGGTGCGCGGTCCCGGGCGGCGTGAGCGAGATGCCCAGCTTCTCGAACACCGAGCCGGGCAGGCACGCCAGCGCGTGCTCGTCCGGGCTGTCCGCCGCCTCGCCGGCGAAGTGCAGGCCGGCCAGGGTCCGGCCCGGCTTGCCGTTGGCGGACCTGAACACCCAGGCCGCGCCCGAGTCGCCGCCCCGGCTGATCTCGCCGTCGGGGGCGGGCTTGGCGCGGTCGGGGCCGATCTCGAAGCACCCGATCTCGCGCGGGCCGACGCCGGGCCCGTAGTCGATCTCGGCGAGCACGTCCACGCGCCGGACGACGCCGTGCGTCACACCGGTCGTGCGGCCGCTCTTGACGACCTTGTCGCCCAGGTCCGGCTCGCCGAGCCGGTCCACGGCGACGCCCAGCCCGTGGATGTGGGCGGCGAACCCGCGGTCCTCGACGGTGGCGATGGCGCAGTCGCCCGCCGCGCCCAGGTGCGACCGGACGAGCCGGCCGAGGCGGTTGCGCCCGGTGCGGTTGTCGTCGTGCGCGCCCGGCTGCACCACGTCGTCGCCCAGCGCGCCCTGCGGGCCGTGCAGGACGTGCCAGTTGCTCAGCACGTAAGGGGTGCCGTCCTCGCGGTCGTGCACGACGCAGCCGACGGTGCCCGCGGACACCCGCACGTGCCCCACGCTCACGCCGGGCACCACGGGGTCGACGCGCGTCTTGCGCGGGTCGACCTCCGCCTCCTCCAGCACCCGGAACTCCACGCGGTAGTCGCGCTGGAGCACGTCGGTGGGCACGGCCACGCC
Source organism: Saccharothrix sp. BKS2 (assembly GCF_047689505.1). Taxonomy (NCBI): domain Bacteria; kingdom Bacillati; phylum Actinomycetota; class Actinomycetes; order Pseudonocardiales; family Pseudonocardiaceae; genus Saccharothrix; species Saccharothrix sp. BKS2. The sequence goes on from NZ_JAUQOL010000009.1 coordinate 39,759, forward strand.
GTCCACCTCGACCGCCTCGGGCAGCGGCGCGGTGCCCAGCGCGGCCAGCTCCTCCGGCGCGGCCTTCCGCCGCACGGTGAACTGGACCGCGACCTCGCCGGTCACCCGGCCGCCGGTCACCTTGTGGCCGATGCCGATGGACGTCACGTTCGGGTCGCGCAGGTAACCGGCGCCTTTCGCGCGGACGAACTGCCGGAGCGACCGGGGTGTCCCGTTCTTCTTCCTGGCCATGAGCGGCGTCCCCCTGGTGTGCGCGCGTCGGTGGCCTTGCTGTCGAAGTCCCCCGAACGAGCGTTAGCCCGAACTCGGCGTGGTCAACCGTTTGGCCCAACAGGGGGACCCGAACACGACGGAGGTGTGACCAACCACTGTTCGGCCCTGCCGCGCGTTCCGTCCGGCGTGCTGTTGTGCAGGGGCGAGTTCCCCTGAAAGTCGGCCACCGGCCGACCCCTGCTCTAGGAGGAGCCATGAGGACCAGACACGTCGTGGTGGCGAGCGCGCTGTTAGCCGGGCTCGTCGCACCGCCCGCGCACGCGGCCGCGCCGGTGCTCTACAGCGGGCACCCGGACGCGGTCGCCGACAGCTACATCGTGGTGCTCAAGCGGCACGAGGACCTGGCGGCGACGCGCACCGCCGTCCGGGGCGTCACCCGCACCTACACCACGGCCCTGGCGGGCTTCGCCCTGCGCGCCGACGCCGCGACCGCCCGCCGCCTGGCCGCCGACCCGCGCGTCGACTACGTGGCGCAGGACCTGGAGGTGGACCTCTCGGCGCAGGCGCTCGGGGTGCAGCCCGCCCCGCCGTCGTGGGGGCTGGACCGGATCGACCAGCGCGCCCTGCCGCTGGACACCCGCTACCACTACGCCAACACCGCGTCGGACGTCCGGGCCTACGTCTTCGGCACCGGCATCCGCTACACGCACCAGGAGTTCGACGGCGCGGCCGTGCCGGGCCTGGACACGATCGGCGGCGTCACCCCGCCGGGCAACGACTGCAACGGGCACGGCACGCACATGGCGGGCATCATCGGCGGCCGCACCACCGGCGTGGCCAAGGACGTGACCCTGGTGTCCGTGCGGGTGCTCAACTGCCAGGGCTCCGGCTCGTACTCGCAGATCATCCAGGGCATCGACTGGGTGACCAGGGACGCGGCGGCCGGCGGGCGGCGGGCGGTCGCGCTCATGACGCCCGGCGGGGCGCGGCACCAGGCGTTCAACGACGCCATCACCGCCTCGATCAACGCGAACGTGCACTACTCGGTCGTGTCCGGCGGCTCCAACGCCGACGCGTGCGCGTACTCCCCCGGCAGCACCCCGCTCGCCACGACCGTGGGCGCGACCGACGCCAACGACAACCGGGCGAGCTTCTCCAACCACGGCAGCTGCATCGACGTGTGGGCGCCGGGCGTGAACATCACCTCGGCGTGGGGCACGTCGGACACGGCGTACTCGACCATCAGCGGCTCGGCGGCGTCCGCGCACGCGGCGGGCGCGGCGGCGCTGTGGCGGCACCGCTTCCCGGGCGACTCGGCGGTGCAGGTGGGTGCCGCGCTGAGCGCCAACGCCACGCCGGGCGTGGTCGTCAACCCCGGCGCGGGTTCGCCCAACCTGCTGCTGTTCACGGGCATGATCCCGGTGTGACGGCGCGCGGCCGCGGCGCTCGACCGGGCGGGCGCCGGGGCCGCACGGACCTGGGCACACCACACCCGCAACACGAAAACTATTACACAACCAGGTGAATCACGCGCTTCTGCGCGGATCGGGTGATTCCCGCTGAATGCGCCTCGCCGGCAACCGTGTGACACCGCGGTCGCGAGGAGGGCTCGGTTCGTCACAGGCATGATGTCGAGCACTTCCGCGGCGACACCTGATTCGTCGAACAGCGTTCCGCCCGAAGGCGCCGGCCGGATCCGGTTTGAGCCCGATCGCGCCGGGGTAATGCACTCGGGTGACCTCGACGCGCCCGCGCCCGGCAGGCAGGAAATGTGCCCGGACCTGCGCTTCCGGTCCCGGTCGTGCCAGATCGGACCCGCTGCCGGCGGGTCGGCGGAACCCCCGCGCGGGGAGCGCGTCGGCACCGCCGGCGCCTGTTCCGCCGAGGTTGCGTCCCAGTGGGGATCGTCACACGGCTTTGTAACGACGAGGTCAAAAGGCCGGTCCGTGTCATCTACGGTGGGTTGTCGTGCCAAGATTCCTGGTTATGGCCCCACACGTCCCTGATCTCAGCGACGGTGCCGCGCACATCCGGCCCCGTCGGCGTGTACGCGGACCGATCCCGGGATCGACGAGGTGGATCCGGTTGTGACCGCTGATCTGAGCGGAAGTGCCGAGCGGACGGAACTGCTCCCTCCCCGGCAGAGCGCGTGGCTGACGCTGGTCCGGCAGGTGCCCCCGCGGGTGCTGCGACCGGGCGTGCTCGGCGCTGTGCTGATCACCTTCGGCGGGCTGGGCGCGGGCGCGGTCGTCCGCCGGGACCCGCTGCTGAGCGGCACGTTCCTCAACGCGATGCGCTACGGCCACGGGCACGACCTCGCCTTCGCCGTCCTGTTCGCGGGACTGGCGCTGATGGTGGTGTCGTGGGTCCGGCTCGGCCGCCTGGTGCGCACCGGGCGGATCGGCGGCCGGGCGGTGGCGCTGACCGCCGCGGCCTGGACCGCGCCGCTGGTGATCGCACCCCCCCTCTACAGCCGGGACGTCTACAGCTACCTGGCGCAGGGCGCGGTCGCGCTGCGCGGGTTCGACCCCTACGCGACCGGCGCGTCGGCGCTGGACCTGCCGCTGAGCGGGAACGTGGCCGGGCTGTGGCAGGACACGCCGTCGCCCTACGGCCCGCTGTTCCTCCTGCTGGCCAAGACCACGGTCGCCGTGGTCGGCGACAACGTCATCCTCGGCGCGATCCTCATGCGCCTGGCCGTGCTCGCCGGGCTGGTGCTGCTCGCCTGGGCCATCCCGGGCCTCACCCGCCACCTCGGCGGGCGCGCCCCGGTCGCCCTGTGGCTGACCGTGGCCAACCCGCTGGTGGTGGCCGTGGGCATCGGCGGCGCGCACAACGACATCCTGATGGTCGGCCTGATGGCCGCCGGGGTGCTGCTGGTGCTCGACCGCAGGCACCTGCTCGGGTTCGCGGTGATCGCCCTGGCCGCCGCGGTGAAGGCCACGGCGCTGCTGGTCGCCCCGTTCCTGGTGTGGGTGTGGGTGGCGCGGATGTCGGGCCCGGCGCGGCACCGCTTCCTCAAGGGGGCGGCCGCCGGCGGCGCCGCCTTCGCGGTCGTCTTCGCCCTGTCCACGGTGGTGGCGGGCGTCGACCTGGGGTGGATCGACGTGCTGCGCTCCCAGACCCCGCTGCTGACCTGGATGTCGCTGCCCTGCGCGGTGGCGGAGCTCAGCTACCACGCGGTCGGCCGCCACGTCGGCGTGTTCACCTACGAGGGCTTCCTGGGCTTCTTCCGGTCGGCCGGCATGTACCTGCTGGTCGCCGTGCTCGTCCGCCAGTGGTGGCTGGCCAGGGAGGGCGGCGCGGAAGCGGTCCGGCGCGCCGCGATCGCCCTGCTCGCCGCCTCCGTGCTCGCCCCGTCGGTGCTGCCCTGGTACTTCACCTGGGCGCTCGCGCTGGCCGCGGTGTTCGCCTGGCAGGACAGGTGGCTGGCCGTCGCCGCGGGCGTCTCGGTGTGGATGGTGCTGGTCACCCTGCCCGACGGCACGATCGTGGCCCGGTGGACCTACGGCTCGATGAACCCGTGGGTGTGGTGGCCCTACCTGGCCCTGACCGTGCTGGTCGGCGTGTGGGTGGGCCGGGCGCTGCTCCAGCGCGAGCCCGAACCGGCGCGCGGCGCGGCCGCCGGGGCGGCGTCGCCCGGGGTCTGCCTGCCCGGCGTGGACCTCACCGGGGTGGACCTGAAGGACCTGGCCGACCTGAAGAAGATCGACTTCCAGGACGCGGGTTTCCGGGACGTGGACTTCCGGGACGTGGACTTCCGGGACGTCGACCTCGACGAGGTGGCCGAAGCCCGGCGGCGCGGGGGCACCGGTGGCTGATCGGGTGCGCGCGGCCGAGGAGAGGGTGCTCGGGTTCGCGCCGCTGGTGCTCGTCCTGTCGCTGGGCTGGTACGCGTGGCGGCTGGGCAACCCGGCGGACTGGGGCATGATCGACCTCAAGGTCTACTGGAGCCTCGCGCCGAACCTGCTCAGCGACCAGCTCTACTCGGTCAACATGCCGTTCACCGCGGACTTCCCGCTGCCGTTCACCTACCCGCCGTTCGCGGCGCTGGCGTTCCTGCCGGTGTCGGCGCTGCCGTGGCTGGCCGCGCGGATCCTGTGGCAGGTGCTGTCGCTGGTCTGCCTGTGGTGGCTGGTCCGCACGTCGCTCGGGCTGCTGGCCTCCCGCGCCGGGCAGCCCCACGACGCCACCTGGTCGCGCCGGGCGCTGCTGTGGACCGGGCTGGCCCTGTGGTGCGAGCCGGTGCGCAAGACCCTCGACTTCGGGCAGATCAACCTCGTGCTGGTCGCGGGCACCTTCGCGGCCCTGGTGGCGACCCGCCAGGCGGTGGCCGGCCTGGGCGTCGGCGTCGCCGCCGGGCTGAAGCTGACCCCCGCGATCTCGGGGCTGTACTTCCTGGTCACCCGCAGGTTCGCGGCCGCGGCCTGGTCGGTGGCGGGGTTCGCGGTCACCGTGGCGCTGGGCTTCGCCGCCTCGGCGGGCGACTCGTGGCGCTACTGGTTCGAGCTGCTCGGCGCGGCCGACCGGGTGGGCCCGGTGGGCTCCGCGATCAACCAGTCGCTGCGCGGCGCGCTCTCGCGCACCCTCGGCCACGACGTCGGCACGTCGTGGCCGTGGCTGCTCGCGGTGGCGGTGTCCGCGGTGCTGACCGGGTTCGCCCTGCGCGCCGCGGTCCGGGCCGGCGACACCCTGATCACCGTGGTGGCCGTGCAGCTGTTCGGGCTGCTGCTCTCGCCGATCTCCTGGAGCCACCACTGGCTCTGGGTCATCCCGCTGGTGCTGTGGCTGGTCCACGGCGTGCCGGGTCGGGGGTGGCGGGCCGTCGCCCTCGCCGCGGCCTGGGTGGTCGTGACCGGCGCGGACCTCATCACGTTCCTGATCGACCAGCAGCCGTCCATCTGGGAGATCCCCCGGCCGTGGCCGCTCGCCGCGCTCGGGTGGGCCTACCCGGCGCTCGGGCTGCTCACCCTCGCGGTGGTGCCGAGGCTGCTCCGCGGGGGTGGGCAGGCCGGCGCGACCCCCGTCCCGACCTCGAAGGCCGAGCGCAGTGCCCTCTGACCCGTCCGCCCCGGTGATCTGGGAGCGGCGGCTGCTGGCCGTCGCGCCGTGGCTGCTGATCGCCTCCGCGCTCGTCCGCACCTGGACCATCGTCACCGGGTTCGGCAACGAGACGATCGACCTGTACGTGTACTGGGCGCTCGCGCCGCACGTGCTGGAGGGCGACCTCTACCAGGTCACCTCGCCGCACTCGCCGCCCGACTTCCCGCTGCCGTTCACCTACCCGCCGTTCGGCGCGCTGGTGTTCCTGCCGATGACGTGGCTGCCGTGGGTGGCGGCGCAGTGGACCTTCCGGCTGCTGTCCGGGCTGTGCCTGTACTGGCTGGTGCGGGTGTCGCTGCGCCTCGTGGCGGGCCCGGGGTGGACCGCGGAGCCGAGGGTGTGGCGGCGGCGGGCGATCCTGTGGACCGCGGTGCTGCTGTGGCTGCAACCCGTCTACCACACCTTCGAGTTCGGGCAGATCAACCTGGTGCTGGCGGGTGTGGTGCTGGCCGCCATGGTGGCCCGGGACCCCCGGGTCGCGGGCGCGGGGATCGGGCTGACCGCGGGTGTGAAGCTGGTGCCCGCCATCTCCGGGCTGTACTTCCTGGCCACGCGCCGGTTCGCCGCCGCGGCGTGGTCGGTGGTGGCGTTCGCGGTGAGCGTCGCCCTGAGCTTCCTGGTGGACGCGGAGCAGGCCAGGCGCTACTGGTTCGAGCTGCTGGGGGCGGCCGACCGGGTGGGCCCGGTCGCCACCGCGCACAACCAGTCGCTGCGGGGCGCGCTGTCCCGGACCCTCGGCTACGACGTCGGCATGTCGTGGCCGTGGATCGTGGCCGCGGTGGTGTCGGTGGTGGTGGCCGGGCTCGCCCTGCGGGTGGCGGTGCGGGCGCGCGACGCGCTGCTCGGGGTGCTGGTGGTGCAGTTCCTGGGGTTGCTGCTGTCGCCGATCTCGTGGGACCACCACTGGGTGTGGGTGGGCGCGCTGCTGATCTGGCTGGTGCACTCGCGGGTGGTGCCGTGGGTGCGGTGGACGCTGCTGGCGCTGTGGTGCCCGATCATGTTCTGGGACCTGATCGCCTTCCAGCTCGACCGGCAGCCGACGATCTGGACGATCAGCCGGCCGGGGTGGCTGTCGCTGGTCGGCTGGGCCTACCCGGCGTTCGCCCTGCTCACGCTGGCGGCGATCGCCTTCGTGCTCAAGGACCGCCTCGGCGGTGACCGCGGACCGGCCTCGGCGGAGGTCGACGGGCTGGACGGCGCGAAGGCCGCCTAGGTCGCGCGGGTCGCTCAGGTCGCGCGGGCCGCGGGCCCGGAAATGTCGTACCCCGCCGGCAGGATCAAGAACGGGGGTCCCCTCTCGCGGGGGACCCCTGTTCGGCATCGCCCACCGGCCCCGAGGACCACCATGACCGACATCGCCCTGTTCCACCACGCCCAGGGCCTCACCCCCGGCGTCCACGCCTTCGCCGACCGGCTGCGCGCGGCGGGCCACCGGGTCACCGCGCCGGACCTGTTCGAGGGCAGGACCTTCACCACCGTGGAGGACGGCGTCGCCCACGTGGAGGAGATCGGCGTCGACGTGGTCGTGCGGCGCGGCGCCGACGCGGTGGCCGGCCTGCCCGAGCGGGTCGTCTACGCGGGCTTCTCGCTCGGGGCCATGCCCGCCCAGAACCTCGCCCAGACCCGCCCCGGCGCGCTCGCCGTCCTGCTCTACCACGGCGCGGTGCCCGCCACGGCCTTCTCCCCGTCCTGGCCGGCCGGGGTGGCGGTGCAGGCGCACGTCAACGACGAGGACGCCTGGGGCGACCTGGGCGTGATGCGGGAGCTGGTCGGGCTGGTGCCCGACGCCGAGCTGTTCACCTACCGCGGTTCGGCGCACCTGTTCACCGACAGCAGCCTGGAGGCGTACGACGCCGACGCCACCGCGCTGGTCGTCGAGCGCAGCCTCGCCCTGCTCGCCCGCTGGTCCTAGGGCGTCCGGACCACGATCGGCGCCGGCGCCGGGTACCGTGGCCCACCCCGTTCTTACAACGATGTAAGCGATTCGGTGGAACCGACTACCATCCCGGTCGTTACCGGGAACCGAGTTCGGGGAGGCGCTGGTTGGCCACGCTCAAGGACGTCGCCGCGTTGGCGGGCGTCTCGGTGAAGACGGTGTCGAACGTGGTCAACGGCTACGCGTTCGTGAAGCCCGAGAACCGCAGCCGGGTCGAGCAGGCGCTCGCCGCCACGGGCTACCGGCCCAACCTGGGCGCCCGCAACCTGCGCCGCGGCCGGACCGGCTTCCTCGCCCTGGTGCTGCCGGAGCTGGTGGTGCCCTACTTCGCGGAGCTGGCGAACCTCGTGCTCGGCGCGGCGCAGGAGCACGAGTGGAACGTGCTGATCGAGCAGACCCGGGGCACCCGCGACGGGGAGCGCGACACGCTCGCCGCCCTCGGCCCGCACATGATCGACGCCGCGATCGTCAGCCCGGAGGCGCTGGAGGGGCGCGACTTCGGCGAGCTGGCGCCCGGCATCCCGGTGGTGCTGCTGGGCGAGCACCACGTGGACGTGCCGTTCGACCACGTCGGCATCGACAACGTGGCCGCCGCGCGCGAGGCCGTGGCGCACCTGGTCTCCCTGGGCCGCACCCGGATCGCCGCCATCGGCGCGCACCCCCACCGCGGCACCGCCGCGCAGCGCCTGACCGGCTACCGGCTCGCGCTGGCCGAGGCGGGCCTGCCGGTGCGCGACGAGCTGGTCGCGACCGCGCTGAACTACCACCGCCGGGACGGCGCGGAGGCCATGGCGCGGTTGCTGGCCTCCCCCGAGCCGCCGGACGCGGTGTTCTGCTTCAACGACCTGCTGGCCGTGGGCGCGGTGCGGGCGGCCGCCGAGCGGGGCGTCCGGGTTCCGGACGACCTCGCTGTCGTAGGCTTCGACAACACCGAGGAGGGTGCCTACAGCCTCCCCTCGCTGACCACGGTCGCACCGGACAAGGCGGCTATCGCGCACGCCGCGGTGGACCTGCTGCGCCGGCGCGTGGACGACACCGAACGGCCGCCGGAGCACGTGCGGACGCCGTTCACGCTGCGGGTGAGGGAGAGCACGGGTGACGCGTGACGGGGTGTTCGAGGCTCCGGGCAGGATCAACCTCATCGGTGAGCACACCGACTACAACGACGGGTTCGTGCTGCCCATCGCCCTGTCCCACTCGGTGCGGGTGCGGGCCCACCGGCGCGACGACGGCGTGCTGCGGACGGCCTCCCGGCAGGTCGGCGGCACCGCCGAGCTGAGCGTGGCGGACCTGCGGCCGGGCGCGGTGACCGGGTGGGCCGCGTACGTGGCGGGCGTGGTGTGGGCGCTGCGCGAGGCCGGGCACCCGATCGGCGGGTTCGACCTGCTGGTGGACGGCACCGTGCCGCCGGGCGCGGGGCTGTCCTCGTCGGCGGCCCTGGAGAGCGCCACCGCGCTCGCGGTGACCGAGCTGTCGGGCATCGCGCTGGACCGCCGGGAGCTGGCGCGGATCGCGCAGCGGGCGGAGAACGAGTTCGTCGGGGTGCCGTGCGGGATCATGGACCAGTCGGCCTCGCTGCTGGCGTGGGAGCGGCACGCGCTGCTGCTGGACACGCGGACGCTGGCGGTCGAGCACATCCCGTTCGACCCGGTGGCGGCCGGGCTCGCGCTGCTGGTCGTGGACACCAAGGCGCCGCACCGGCTGGTGGACGGCGAGTACGCGGCCCGCCGCCGCGACTGCCACCGGGCCGCCGAGCTGCTGGGCGTGGCCGCGCTGCGCGACCTGGTCGGCGAGCCCCGCGACCTGCCCGAGAAGCTGGTGCCGAGGGTGCGGCACGTGGTGGGCGAGAACGCGCGCGTGCTGGAGGTGGCGGACCTGCTGCGGGCGGGCCGCGTCCACGAGGTCGGGCCGGTGCTGACCGCCTCGCACGAGTCGCTGCGCGACGACTTCGAGGTGACGGTCCCCGAGCTGGACGTGGCGGTGGAGGCGCTGCTGCACGAGGGCGCGCTGGGCGCCCGGATGACCGGCGGCGGCTTCGGCGGCTGCGTCATCGCCCTGGTCGAGGAGGCGGCGGCCGACGCCTGCGCGGCGGCGGTGCGCTCGGCCTTCGCGGGCCACGGCTACACCGAGCCCGAGAGCTGGACCGCCACCGCCGCCGGCGGCGCGCGCCGGGTCGTGGAACCGCCCGGCTAGGCCGGCGCGAGCCGGGCCGGGGACCCGCCGTCGGCGGGCCGGTCGAGCGGCAGCACGTCGCGCAGGGGCTTGAGCACGGTCTGCTCGGCGTGGCCCGAAGTCGTGGGCACCGAAGACGGGTGCACCGAAGGCTGGGCCACCGAAGGCTGGGCCACCGGGGACGGGGGCACCGGTCGCGGCCTGAACACCGTCGGGTCCGGGTCGACCTGCGGCACGACCGGCGTCGGCGGCGCGGCCGGCACCGGCACCGGGACGGCCGCCAGGTAGGACTCGGGGAACTCCACGTCCACCGACACCTCGTCGCCGCCGATCTCGCGGGTGATCCACGGCCCGGTCTCCACGAGCTGCTTCAGCGTCCTCACGTGCAGGCCGTTGACGCGCTGGAGGTACCACTCGTCCGGCGGCAGCTGCCCCGTCCGGCCGGCCAGGCGCGCCTTGACCTCCTTCACCCGCTCCCACAGCACGGCGGTCAGCGCCGCCCGGTCGTACGGCCCGTCCAGGCCGTCGCGCAGCCGCGCCTCGACGCCGCGCGCCACCCCGTCCTCGTCGGGCATGAGCATGGTGGTCCAGGCCCGCGACTTCTCCCGGTACTGGAGCTGCTGCATCAGGCCCTCGTGACCGGAGAAGTCCGACGCGCGGAACTGCCTGCCCCGCCACCGCGAGCGCAACGCGCCCGCCAGCGACAGCGCGCTCTTCACCCCGGTGTTCAGGCCGCGGCCGGGCCAGAAGTGCAGCGAGTTGGCCGCGTCGCCGATCAGGAACCCGAACGTGGCCGGGCCGAGCTGGGCGGTGAAGCGGGCGTTCTGCGTCATGCTCAGGTTGAACATGGTGACGCCGAGGATGTCGCGCGGCGCCGCGCCGAAGAACCGCACGCCCTCCAGGACCCGCGGCCACAGGAACGACAGCCGGTCGACCGAGGGCTTGAAGACCGCGCGGTGCCGGTCGCAGGCGAACCGGTCGCCGCGCGGCAGCATCGTGCAGCGGTAGGTGCGGATGCAGTCGACCGGGCTGTGCTCGCCGATGGCCACGATCTCCGAGGCTTCCTCGGCGGTCAGCCGCATGTTGATGAACCCGCCGCCCAGGGAGTTGAACAGGTACCGGTTCTGGCTGACCGTCAACGGCACCGTGTGCTCGTCGGGGAACACGCCCTTGACGCGGATGCCCAGCACGGTCTCCACCAGCTGCTCGCCGTCGACCGAGTAGAAGTCCCGGTCGGGCTTGCCGAAGTGGTCCTTGAGCCGGTCGCGGGTCGGCGAGTTCGCGCCGTCGGCGACGACCAGGATGTGCGTGTCGCCCCACGCCGCCGGGACCTCGTAGCGGCCGGGCACGAGTTCGACGCCGTAGACGTCTTGGGCCATGTCCAGCAGGCAGTCCTCGACCCACCGGATCCGGACGTTGCGCGGGCGGCCCTTCGCCGCGGGCGAGTCCGGGCCCAGCGGCCACATCTCCCCGAAGCGGCCCTCGGTGAACAGCCGCTCCTGCACCCGGTGCGGCAGCGTCGACCACACGTTGCTCTGGAGCGTCACCACCTGCTCGCGCCGGAAGTTGCCCTCGGCCTGCCCCAGCCACACCACCCGGTCGCCCTGCCGCCGCCACCGCCGGTCGTGGACGCGGACCTCGACCTGGTCGCCCATCATCGCCCGCAGCGCGCAGGCGAAGGACAGCCCGACCGGGCCACCGCCCGCCACCACCACGCGCAGGGGCTCGCGGTCGCCCGGCAGCGGGTCGAGCCTGGGGAACAGACCGGTCGCCCAGTCCCCGGCGGGGGTCCCGGCCGGCCGCCGCGGCATCCTGATCAACGTGGTCCTGGCTTCGGCCTCGGTCACGACCGGTTCCCCCTCAAGGATGGTCATCGGGTACTTCTCCAACACGTACGGTGATCCAAAATGGTTCACCCGGTGTGTTGACGCGCCAGAGGCCCTTCCAGATACACCCTGTCGGCGGTTTTTTCACCCAACCCGCCACGGACCGTCAAGCGTCGAGGGTGATCATGCCCTTCGCCCGCGACCGGACTCCGCCGAGGCATCCCGGCCCGGGTCCTCCGCCGCCGACGCCGCCCGCAGCGGGCCGGCGCGGCGCGGTGGTCGTCCGCCGCGGCCGGCTCGCCGGCGTCGAGCCCGGTCGTCCGATGTGGACGAACCCGGGTCGCGGCGCCCCGGACCCGCCTGTCCGGTTCCCCGGCGGGGAACCCGTCGCGGCCGCTGCCCGCCGGGCGTGCGCCCACCCCACGGGCCCGCTACGGCATCCCGTCTTGCCGTGCCCCGTCGCCCACCCGGATCCACCGCGCGTACACGCGTCGATCACCTGTTGGGTGTAGGCAGGGGCCCGCAGAAGTTTCGGCAGCGTTCTTCCCGGCCCTGCACCGAAGGAGTGCCGATGTCCCCGTTGACCCGACGAGCGCTCATCGCCGGCGGCGTGGCGAGCGCGGGCGCGACGATCCTCGCGCCCGCCGTCGCGAACGCCCTGGCCTACCCGTTCACCCTGGGCGTCGCCTCCGGCGAGCCCGCGCCGGACGGCTTCGTGATCTGGACGCGCCTGGCGCCCAGTCCGCTCGCCGCCGACGGCCTGGGCGGCATGGCGGCCGACCCGGTGACCGTCGAGTGGCAGGTCGCCACCGACAACCGGTTCACCCAGGTCGTGCGCAGCGGCTCCACCGTCGCGACGCGCGACTGGGCGCACAGCCTGCACGTGGAGGTGACCGGCCTGCAACCCGGCCGCGAGTACTCCTACCGGTTCCGCGCGGCCGGGCACATCTCGCCGGTCGGCCGCGGCGTGACCGCGCCCGCCCCCGGCACCAGCCCGGCGCTGACCATGCTGTTCGCCTCCTGCTCGCACTACGAGGAGGGGTACTTCACCGCCTACCGGCGGATGGCCGAGGAGAACCCGGACCTGGTCCTGCACCTGGGCGACTACATCTACGAGGGCGCCGCGACCACCACCCGGGTGCGCGGGTTCGCCCCGTCGGCGGAGATCACCGGCCTGGCCGACTACCGGGTGCGGCACGCGCAGTACAAGACCGACGTGGACCTCCAGGCCGCGCACGCCGCCGCGCCGTGGCTGGTCGTGTGGGACGACCACGAGGTGGAGAACAACTACGCCGACCTGGTGCGCGCCAACACCTCCCCCGCGGGCGACTTCCGGGCGCGCCGCGCGGCGGCGTACAAGGCCTACTACGAGCACATGCCGCTGCGGCCGGCGCAGCGGCCGGTGGCGGAGGACATGCAGCTCTACCGCCGGGTGCGCTGGGGCGGCCTGGCCACGTTCCACATGCTCGACACCCGGCAGCACCGCGCCGACCAGGCGTGCGGCGACGGCACCAAGGTCTGCGCGGACGCCGACGACCCGGCGCGCACCCTCACCGGCGCGACCCAGGAGGCGTGGCTGCTCGACGGGATGCGGCAGCGGCTGGGCACCTGGGACTTCCTGGGCCAGCAGGTGTTCTTCGCGCAGAAGCTCGCCTCGGCCGACGGGGCGAGGTCCATGGACTCCTGGGACGGTTACACCGCCAACCGGGACCGGCTCCAGCGCGGCTGGGACTCGGCGGGCCTGCGCAACACCGTCGTGCTGACCGGCGACGTGCACCGGTCGTGGGCGGCGGACCTGCTGCTCGACTACGACGCCCGGGACCGGGTGATCGGCACCGAGCTGGTCACCACCTCGATCACCTCGGGCGGCGACGGCAACGCCGCGGACAACGGCCTGTCCGCCCTCAACCCGCACGTCAGGTTCTACAAGAACCTCCGCGGCTACGTCCGCACCCGGACCACCTCCACGCGGGTCGACGTCGACTTCCGCTTCGTCGACCGGGTCACCACCCGCGACTACCCGGTCCGGACCCTCCAGAGCTACGTCGTCGAAGCGGGCAACCCCGGATTGCAGGCGCCATGAAGAAGATCATCCCCCTGGTGTGCGGGCTCCTGCTGCTGGGCGCGGGCACCGCGTCGGCGGCGGCCACGTGGACCACGGCCAACAGCACCGCGACCGGCGACCAGGACAACGCCGCGGTGGCCGCGGTGCGCAACGGCTGGACGGCCGTCGTATGGGAGGACGACCGCGACGCCGCCACGCCCACCGACCCGGTGCACAGCGACGTGTGGGTACGGCTGTTCAAGGACGGCGCGTCGCGCTACGAGAAGAAGCTCTCGGCGGGCGGCAGCGGCGACTGGCGGCACGTGCGGCCGGACGTGGCCCTGCACGACGACGGCACCGCGGTCGTGGTGTGGGCCGACGACGCCGACGGCAACGGCTACTACAACATCCAGGTGCGGGCGCTGTCGGCCACCGGCGCGGTGACCGGCTCGGCGCGGGCCAACGCGAGCGCGGACGGCCAGCAGCTCGCCCCGGCGGTGGCCGCCGACCCCGACACCGCCGGGTTCGCGGTGGTGTGGGAGGACCGGCAGACCGGCGCGGAGCCGACCGTGCGGGCCGCCGGGTTCGCGTCGGTGACGTCGAAGACCTACGAGGTGCGGGTGAACGACGCGGGCGGCACGCACCAGCGGCCCGACGTGGCCGTGGGCGCGGCCGGCAACGCGGTCGTGGTGTGGGACGAGGACGGCGACGGCAACGGGTTCTTCAACATCGGCCGCAAGGTCCTGACCCCGGCCGGCGGGGTGAAGCTGGCGCAGGGCACGGCCAACGCCGCCGGTGACGGGCAGCAGCGGCGCCCGGTGGTGGCGGCGAACTTCAACGGCGACTTCGCGGTGGCCTGGGAGACCGACCACCCGGGCGTCGCCGCGGTGGCCGCCCGGTCGTTCACCGCCGCCGGGGTGCCCCGGACCGCCGCCGACACCGTGCTGGCCGACCCCGACCAGGCCGGGACGGACCCGCGGATCGGCCTCGACGACCAGCTGAACGTCGTGGTGACCTGGGTGCGGGCGCAGGACGTGGTCACGCAGGGCCTGAACCCGGACGGCACGGTCGAGGGCAGGCTGCCGCGGCAGGCGACCGTCTCGACCGCCACCGGGCGGCAGGACGAGCCGGCGCTGGGCGTGGACGCGTGGGGGCGGATCACCGTCGCCTACACCGACGACCAGGACGGCAACGGGTTCGACCAGGTCTACCTGGGCACCGGGCTGGTCAACAGCACCTGGTGACCCCGGTGTCCCGGGCAGCCGCGCGCGGTCCCTAGTGGAGGACCAGGGAGACGCCGGTGGCCGTGACCACCACGGCCACCACGGCGTCCAGCACCCGCCACGCCGAGGGCCGGGTGAACGTGCCGGACAGCCGGCGCGCGCCGAAGCCCAGGCCCCCGAACCACAGCGCGCTGGCCGTGATCGCCCCGGCCGCGAACCACCACCGGTCGGCGCCGAACCCGGTGGACGCCGTGCCCAGCAGCAGCACGGTGTCCAGGTAGACGTGCGGGTTGAGCCAGGTCAGCGCCAGGCACGTGGCGATCACCGCGGACGCCGCCCCGCCCGGTTCCAGCGCGGCCGGTCGCAGCGCCCGCCGCGCGGCCAGCACGCCGTAGCCGACCAGGAACGCCGCGCCGACCCAGCGCACCACCTCCAGGGCCGCGGGCCACGCGGTCAGCGCCGCCCCGACCCCTCCCACGCCGAGCAGGATGAGCAGCGCGTCGGAGCCCGCGCAGATGGCCACGACCGCCGGCACCTGCCGGCGCAGCACGCCTTGCCTGAGCACCAGGGCGTTCTGCGCGCCGATGACGACGATCAGGGAGAAGCCGGTGCCGAGTCCGGCGAGCAGCGCGTGCATCACGCCTCGACGGTAGGAACCGGGCTCGATGAAGACCAGCTAAGTTTCCTTCAGTATCGTTAGCGGCCGTGATGCTCGATCCGGAGTGCGTGCGCACCCTGCTGGCCGTCGTGGACGAGGGCACGTTCGACGCTGCGGCCAAGGCGCTGCACGTCACGCCGTCCGCGGTCAGCCAGCGCGTCAAGCAGCTGGAGCAGCGCACCGGCCGGGTGCTGCTGGTGCGCTCCAAGCCCGCTCGGCTGACCGACTCCGGCGTGGTGGTCGCCCGGTACGGCAGGCAACAGGCGCTGCTGGACCGGGACGCCCGCGAGGCGCTGGGCCTGGTCGAGGACCCGACGCCGATCCCGGTGGCGGTGAACGCCGACTCGCTGTCCACCTGGTTCCGCCGCGCGGTCAAGGAACTGGCCGGCGACGAGGGCCTGGTGTTGGCCGTGCGGCGGGAGGACCAGGACCACACCACCGACCTCCTGCGCCAGGGGCTGGTCGTGGCCGCCGTGACCTCGTCGCCGCGGCCGGTGCAGGGGTGCCGGGCCTTCCGGCTGGGCAGCATCCGCTACCACGCGGTGGCCGCCAGGGCGTTCGCGCGGCGCTGGGCGGACCGCCCGCTGCACGAGGCCCCGGTCGTCGTGTTCGACGCGAAGGACGACCTCCAGGACGCGTTCTGCCGCGGGCTGACCGGACGCGACGCGTCGGCGCGCCGCCACCACCTGCCGGACGGGCACGTGTTCGAGGACGCCGTGGCGGCGGGCGCGGGCTGGGCGCTGCTGACCGAGCACCAGGTCAGGCGGCACCGGGGCCTGGTGCGCCTGGCGCCGGACCGCCCGGTGGACGTGCCGCTGCACTGGCAGCAGTGGAAGCTCGACTCGCCGCCGCTGGCGCGGGTCGCCGCCGCGGTCTTCCGCGCGGCGGCGGCGGAACTGCACTGACCCGGACTGCACTGACCCGGCCGGTCCGGGACGGCGGTACCGGGGGGTGCGCCGCGCCGGCGCGGCGCACCCCCTTTCGTTGGTGGCCGGTCGTCACGGCTCTCCCATCACGTGACAACCGGCCCGAGAACCGCGTGGCACTTCGTCCTCCCACCGCGGTCAAGACGTGAACACCGAGCGTGCCGTGCCGGGGCCCCTCGTCCCGGGAACGCTCCCCAGATCCGACGTCCGAAATCGGCGGCTACTGTGTCCCGCGGCACAGGCCGGTGTCAAGCACCTCGCGCGACGGTGTGACCGGACCGCAACCGGGCCGGTCCGTCCGCGAGGGAACCTCATGTGCGGACCACAGTGGACCGCAGGTCAGACCAGCCTGACCTCGACCCCGCGCTCGCGGAACCGGCGCACGTCCTCGGGGGCGGCGTCGACGTCGGTGACCAGCACGTGGACGCCGCTGATGGGGTACGCCTCGGCGAACGCGCGGGCCCCGATCTTGGCGGAGTCGGCCACCACGACCACGCGCCGGGCGCGGGTGGCGAGCATCCGGTTCACGTCCGCCTCGCCCTCGTGGTGGGAGTAGGCGCCCGAGTCGGGGTCGATCGCGTCCACCCCGAGGAACGTCACGTCGAGGCTCAGCTCGTTGATGATCTTCCCGGCGAGCGGGCTCATCAGCTGGTAGGTCTGCGGCCGCGCCACCCCGCCGGTCACCACCAGCTTCACCTGCGGCCGCACGGCCAGCTCGGTGGCGATGTTCAGCGCGTTGGTGACCACGGTGACCAGGCCGTCGCCGTCCGCGCCGCCGAACTCCGCGCTGGTGGCGAGCGCGCGGGCCACCTCGGTGGTGGTCGTGCCGCCGTTCATGCCGACCACCGCGCCCGGCGTGACCAGCCCGGCCGCCGCCCGCCCGATGCGCTGCTTCTCCCCCTCCCGCCGCACCGTCCGGTAGCGCAGCGGCAGGTCGTAGGCGACCGCGTGGGCGACCGCCCCGCCCCTGGTCCGGGTGAGCAGCTGCTGTTCGGCCAGGTGGTCGAGGTCGCGGCGGATGGTCGCGCCGGAGACGTCGAGCTCGACGGCGATGTCGTCCACCTCGACCCGCCCGCGTTCGGCCACGAGCTCCAGCAGTGCGTTCAACCGGTCGTAACGGTTCACGCGGCACCTCCCGCACCCCAGGCACCGCACAGTACCGATTCCGGGACGCCGGGCGGAACGGTTCAGAAGGCGGTACCGCCCCGCCCCGCGTCCCGGTCGGGCCGGGGTCAGCAGATGCTCTGGCTCGTGTTGACCAGGGTGTTGTTGCGGAACGTGGTGTTGTTGCCGCACGGGCTCTCGCGGATGGCCGAGTTCGACACCCGCAGGTTCTGGATGACGATGTCGCTGGTCACCGGGAACTCGCTGCGCGCCGCCAGCCGGATGTCGCCGGGACCGGAGACGGTGCCGCTCTGGGCGGCGATGTTCACGTTGTAGCAGTTCTCGATCAGGATGGCGTTGCTGCCGGTGTTGGCGATGTCGACCCGGTCGATCTGGAGGCCGCCGCTCTCCGAGACGCAGAAGATGCCCCGGCCGCCGCCGCGGGCGATGACCTGGCCGACCCGGACGTTGATCGGGTAGCTGCTGCCGACGCGGCCGTTGCGGTTGGCGGTGCGGAAGGCGGCGTAGCCGGTGCCGGTGCCCGCGTTCTCCGCGTCCACGGTGCCGACGGTGGCGTTGATGGTCTGGTTGAGCAGCAGGCCCGACTCGCCGACGCCGCGCGCCACGACCGTGCCGATGGTCAGGCCGTCCACGCCGTAGGTCTCCACGGCGTGCGAGCTGGCGCCCTGCACGTAGGCGTAGTCGATGCGGACGTTGCGGGTCCACTGGCTGGTGTCGCCGCGGTTGTCGATGCGCACGCCGAGGCCGCGCGACAGGCGCATGTTCACGGTGCCGATGACGACGTTGGTGACGTTGCGCATGAAGATGCCGTAGACCGGCGTGCCCGTGAGGGTGAGGTTCTGGACCTCGATGTCGCGCACGCCGCGCGCGTACACCGGGGCGTAGTCGCCCGAGCCGGAACCGGTGACGTTGATGGTGCCGCACAGGTCGATCGTGGTGTAGCTGCGCATCGAGTACCGCTCGCCCGCCGGGATGGAGCCGGAGGCCCGGACGACGATCCGCTCCTTCGAGGTGCGGTTCGCGGTGAGGCTGTCGTTGGCGGCCTGGAGGGCGGCGCGCAGGCTGTTGCCGGTGTAGACGGTCCGGCTGCCGTTCCGGGCGGTGAAGCTGCTCCCGGAACCGGTGACCTCGGCGTTGTACGAGCCGTCGCCGCAGGCGGCCTGCGCCTGGGGTGCGGTGGCGACCTGGAGGAGCGCCGCGGTCAACGCTGACACGGCGAGCAGAGCTTTCATCGGGGTCTCCTGCATCGGTTTGGTAAGCGCTTTCCTACATGGCGGCGGATGTCCTCTGGGGTTTTCGGTGGTGGAGGTTCTCGTCGGGGAAGGTTCTCGTCGGGGGGTTGGCGGCGGTCCGTCGGGGGACGACGGACCGCCACCGAAAACCGCGGGCGCGGCGGCACGAAGCGCCGACCACGCCTGGGAGCGTTCCCAGAACGGTAGTAGACCGGATGGGCGGTGCGCCGTCAAGGGCTCGGGCGCGCCCTCGACGGCGCGGTGGGTCACGCCCGCCGCTTGGTCCACACGTCGTAGGCCACCGCCGCGAGCAGCACCAGGCCCTTGACCAGCATCACCCGCTCGCTGGGCGCGCCGATCAACGACATGCCGTTGTTGATCACGCCCATGATCAGGCCGCCGGTGATCGCGCCGACCACCTTGCCCACGCCGCCCTGCACCGCCGCGCCGCCGATGAACGCCGCCGCGATCGCGTCCAGCTCGAACGAGGTGCCCGCGGTGGGCCCGGCCTGGTTGAGCCTGCCCGCGAAGATGATGCCCGCCAGGGCCGACAGCACGCCCATGTTGACGAACACCCAGAAGGTCACCTGCTTGACCTTCACGCCCGACAGCGTGGCCGCCTGGAGGTTGCCGCCGATGGCGTAGACGTGCCGGCCGAACACCGACCGGTCGGCCATCACGGAGTAGCCCATCGCCAGCACGGCCAGCAGCACCAGCACCCACGGCAGGTTGCGGAACCGGGCCAGCTGCACCACCACGGCCAGCACGACCGCCGCCGCCAGCACGATCTTGAGCACGAACACCGGGAACGGGTCGACGACCTGCCCGTAACCCAGCCGGGCCTTGCGCTTGCGCCACTGGGTGAACGCGAACCCGGCCACCACCGCGACGCCGACCAGCAGGCTCACCAGGTCCGCGCCGCCCAGCGGGCCCAGGCCGACGTTGCCCAGGTAGCCGGAGGTGAAGCCGTTGGCCAGGGTGCGGATCTGCTCCGGGAACGGCCCGATGCCCTGGTTGCCCAGCACGGTCAGGGTGAGCGCGCGGAACACCAGCATGCCCGCCAGCGTGACGATGAACGCCGGGATGCCGAAGAACGCCACCCAGTACCCCTGCGCCGCGCCGATCACCGCGCCCGCGGCCAGCGTGATCAGCACCGCGAGCCACCACGGCACGCCCAGCTGCACGGTCAGCACCGCGCAGACCGCGCCCGTCAGCGCCACCACCGACCCGGCGGACAGGTCGATGTGGCCGCCGATGATCACCAGGATCATGCCGATGGCCAGGATCAGCACGTAGGAGTTCTGGACGATGATGTTGGAGATGTTCTGCGGCTGGAGCAGGGCGCCGTCGGTGAGCACCGCGAACAGCGCCACGATCAACGCGAACGCCACGTAGATGCCGGACTGCCGCATGTTGACGGCGAACCGCCGCTGCGGTCGCGCCTGCTCCGGGAGCGGGGTCGGCGCGGTCTTGGTGGTCATGAGGTCTGTCCCTGGGTCATGTGCTGCATCAGGCGTTCCTGGGTGGCCTCGGCACGGGTCAGCTCACCGGTCACGCGGCCCTCGGCCAGCGCGTACACCCGGTCGCACAGGCCGAGCAGCTCCGGCAGCTCGGAGGAGATGACCAGCACCGCGCGCCCCTGGTCGGCCAGTTCGTTGATGATCGAGTAGATCTCGTACTTCGCGCCCACGTCGATCCCGCGCGTGGGCTCGTCGAGGATGAGCACGTCCGGCTCGGTGAACATCCACTTGGCCAGCACGACCTTCTGCTGGTTGCCGCCGGACAGCGTGCCGACCCGCGTGCCCACGCCCGAGGTCTTGATGTTCATCGAGCGCCGGAACCGCTCGGCGACCGAGAACTCCTCGTTCTCGTTCACCCAGCCGCGCCTCGCGAGCTTGCCGAGCCCGGCCGCGGAGACGTTGCGCTTGACGTCCTCGACGAGGTTGAGGCCGTAGCGCTTGCGGTCCTCGCTGACGTAGGCCAGGCCGTGGCGGATGGCCTTGCGGACGGTGCGCGTGTCGATCTCGCGCCCGTCCTTGACCACCCGCCCCGACACGTCGACGCCGTAGGAGCGGCCGAACACGCTCATCGCCAGTTCGGTGCGCCCCGCGCCCATCAACCCGGCCAGGCCGACGATCTCGCCGCGCCGCAGCACCAGGTTGGCCCGGTCCACCACGACGCGGTCCGGCTGCGACGGGCTGTGCACGGTCCAGTCCTCGATCCGCAGCACCTCCTCGCCCACCCGGGGCGTGCGCGGCGGGAAGCGGTGCTCCAGGTCGCGGCCGACCATGCCCGAGATGATCCGCTCCTCGTCCACCTCGCGGGCTGGCAGCGTCTCGATCGTGCGGCCGTCGCGCAGGATGGTGATGCTGTCGGCGATCCGCTTCACCTCGTTGAGCTTGTGCGAGATGATCACCGAGGTGACGCCCTCGGCGCGCAGGCCGTCGAGCAGGTCGAGCAGGTGCGCGGAGTCGTCGTCGTTCAGCGCCGCGGTCGGCTCGTCCAGGATGAGCAGCCGGACGTCCTTGGCCAGCGCCTTGGCGATCTCCACCAGCTGCTGCTTGCCCACGCCCAGGTCGTGCACGGGCGTCGTGGGGTTCTCCCGCAGGCCCACGCGGGCGAGCAGCTCGCCCGCCGCGTGGTTGGTGCGGTTCCAGTCGATGAAGCCCCGCTCGGCCCGCTCGTTGCCCAGGAACAGGTTCTCCGCGACGGACAGCTGGCCGCACAGCGCCAGCTCCTGGTGGATGATCACGATGCCGCGGCGCTCGCTGTCGCGCACGCCGCCGAACGAGCAGGGCTGCCCCTCGAAGACGATCCCGCCCTCGTAGGACCCGTGCGGGTGCACGCCGGAGAGCACCTTCATCAGCGTGGACTTGCCCGCGCCGTTCTCGCCGCAGATGGCGTGGATCTCACCGCGCCGCACGGCGAGCGAAACGTCGCGCAGCGCGGTGACCCCGCCGAACCGCTTGGTGATGCCGCGCATCACCAGGATGTCGTCGGACATGCCCCGTACTACCTCAGCTGGTCTTCGGTGTAGTAGCCCGAGTCGACCAGGACCTGCTTGTAGTTGTCCTTGCCCACGATGACCGGCTCCAGCAGGTACGACGGGACGACCTTGACGCCGTTGTCGTAGTCCTTCTCGTTGTTGACCTCGGGCTTGCCGCCCTTGAGCACCGCGTCGGCCATGTCCACGGTCACCTCGGCCAGCTCGCGGGTGTCCTTCTGGATGGTCGAGTACTGCTCACCGGCGATGATCGACTTCACCGAGGCGACCTCGGCGTCCTGGCCGGTCACGATCGGGTAAGGCGTGGTGCCGCCGCCGTAGCCGTTGCTCTTCAGCGCGGACAGGATGCCGATGGACAGGCCGTCGTAGGGCGACAGCACGCCCTGCACCAGCGCGCCGCCCTGGTAGCTGGAGGTGAGGATGTCCTCCATGCGCCGCTGGGCGGTCGCCGGGTCCCACCGCAGGATGGACACGGTGCGGAAGTCGGTCTGCCCGCTCCTGACGACCAGGGTGCCCTTGTCGATGTGCGGCTGGAGCACCGACATCGCGCCGTTGAAGAAGAACGTGGCGTTGTTGTCGTCGGGCGAGCCCGCGAACAGCTCGATGTTGACCGGTCCGGTCGCGGTGCCGGGGCTGCCGTCGGCGTTGACCACCTCCAGCCCGGTCAGCAGCGAGGTCGCCTGCTGCACGCCGACCTTGAAGTTGTCGAACGTGGCGTAGTAGTCCACGTTCGGGCTGTTGCGGATGAGCCGGTCGTAGGAGATGACCGGGATCTTCGCGTCGGCGGCCTGCTGGAGCTGGCTGGTCAGCGCGGTGCCGTCGATCGAGGCGACGATCAGCAGCTTGGCCTTCTTGGTGATCTGGTTCTCGATCTGGTTGGCCTGCGTGGGGATGTCGTTCTCGGCGTACTGGAGGTCGACCTGGTAGCCCTTCGCCTCCAACGCCTTCTTGATGTTGTCACCGTCGTGGATCCAGCGCTCCGACGAGCGGGTCGGCATGGTCACCCCGACCAGCGCGTCCTCGGTGGAACCGCTCTGCTGGTCGACGGTCTTCTCCGTCGACCCGCAGGCGGCGAGCAGCAAACCGGCCGCGGCGATGGCGGCGATCCGCGGAAACCTCATTGTTTCTCCCTCTCCCTGTGGTGGCGCGCGCTAGCGCAGGCCCTGCGCGAGCCGGAAGTACGCCTGGTTCCAGCGCAGGCGGTCGGCGAACGACGCCGTGGTCGTGTCCCGGTCGATGACGACCAGCTCGGTGCGGACCATCTGCGCGAAGTCGTTCAGCGTCTCCGCGCCCACGGCCTGCGTCATCACCGTGTGGTGCGGGCCGCCGGCGGTCAGCCACGACTCGGCGGAGGTGGACAGCGACGGCGCGGGCTTCCACACCGCGCGCGCCACCGGCAGCCTCGGCAGCGGCTCGTCCGGCGGCACCACCTCGACCTCGTTGGCCACCAGGCGGAACCGCTCCCCCAGGTCCGCGAGGCCGACCACGACGGCGGGGCCGGGGGCCGCGTCGAACACCAGCCGCACCGGGTCCTCCCGGCCGCCGATGCCCAGCGGGTGGATCTCGCAGCCGGGGCGGTCGGCGGCGATGGTCGGGCAGACCTCCAGCATGTGCGCGCCCAGGATCTTGGGCTCGCCGGGGCCGAAGTGGTAGGTGTAGTCCTCCATGAACGACGTGCCGCGGCCCGTGCCCGTGCCCATCGCCTTGACCGCGGCCAGCAGCGCCGAGGTCTTCCAGTCGCCCTCGCCGCCGAAGCCGTAGCCGTCGGCCATCAGCCGCTGCACGGCCAGGCCCGGCAGCTGCCGCAGCCCGCCCAGGTCCTCGAAGTTCGTGGTGAACGCGCCGAAGCCGCCGTCGGTGAGGAACCGGCGCAGGCCCGCCTCGACGCGCGCCGCGTAGCGCAGGGAGTCGTGCCGGTCCCCGCCCTTGGCCAGCTCGGGCGCGAGCCGGTAGGTGTCGGCGTAGGCGGCGACCAGCAGGTCGATCTCGTCGTCCGGCACCGCGTCCACGACCTCGACCAGGTCGTTGACGCCGTAGGTGTTGACGCTGACGCCGAACCGGAGTTCCGCCTCGACCTTGTCGCCCTCGGTCACCGCGACACCACGCATGTTGTCCCCGAAACGGGCCAGCTTCAGCCCGTTCAGGTGGTGGTGGCCCGTGGCCGCGCGGACCCAGCCGTCGATGCGCTCGGCCAACCGGGGGTCGCTGGCGTGACCCGCGACGGTCTTGCGCGGCACGCCCAGCCTGGTCTGGATGAACCCGAACTCGCGGTCGCCGTGCGCGGCCTGGTTGAGGTTCATGAAGTCCATGTCGATGGTCGCCCACGGCAGCGCCTCGTTCAGCTGCGTGTGCAGGTGCAGCAGCGGCTTGCGCAGCACGTCCAGCCCGGTGATCCACATCTTGGCGGGCGAGAACGTGTGCATCCAGGCGATCACGCCGATGCACGTGGGGTCGCTGTTGGCGGCCAGCATCACGTCGCGGATCGCGGCGGTGTCGGTCAGCACCGGCCGCCACACGATCTCGGCGCAGATGCGCCCCGACCCCGTGAGCATCCGCTGGATCTGCTGCGACTGCTGGGCGACCTGTTCGAGCGTGTCCGGGCCGTAGAGGTGCTGGCTCCCGGTCAGGAACCAGACCTGCGGCTTCGCAGCGGCAGAGGACATGCGGAGCTCCCCTCGTGGGCTCATTGCCCGTAGACGTTCTGGTAGCGGGCGTGCAGGCGGTCGACGTGGTGCTGCTCGATCGGGTCGGGCCTGCCCAGCTGGTGCGCGAAGTGCACGGTGCGCGCCACGTCCTCCAGCATCACCGCGGCCTTGACCGCCGCGCGGGCGTCCTTGCCGACGGTGAACGGGCCGTGGTTGCGCATCAGCACCGCCCCGGAGCGGCTGGTGCGCAGCGTCTCCACGATGCCGCGGCCGATCGAGTCGTCGCCGATGAGCGCGAACGGCCCCACCGGGATCTCGCCGCCGAACTCGTCGGCGATCATGGTGAGCACGCACGGGATCGGCTCGCCCCTCGCCGCCCACGCGGTGGCGTAGGGCGAGTGGGTGTGCACCACGCCGCCCACCTCGGGCATGTGCCGGTACACGTAGGCGTGCGCGGCGGTGTCCGAGGACGGCGCCAGGTCGCCCTCGACGAGGGTGCCGTGCAGGTCGGTGACGACCATCGCCTCGGGCCCCAGCTCGTCGTAGGACACCCCCGACGGCTTGATCACCATCAGGTCCCGGTCGGGCACGCGGGCCGAGACGTTGCCCGCCGTCCAGATCACCAGCTCGTAGCGGACCAGCTCCCGGTGCAGGTCGGAGACCGTGCGGCGCAGGTCGTCCAGGACCGACATCTAGTCCTCCCCCTTGGCGGCGCGGCGCAGGGCCTTGAGCCGGTGCATGACCTCGTTGGCGCCGCGCCCGAAGTGGTCGTGCAGCTCCTGGTACTCGACGAACAGCCGCTCGTAGGCCGCGACGTGCTCCGGGACCGGCCGGTAGACGCCGCGCCGGACCGAGCCCATGGCCCCGGCCGCCGCGCGGATGTCCGCGTACGCGCCCGCCGCGACCGCGGCGTGCATCGCCGAGCCGAGCGCCGGGCCCTGCTCGGAGCCGATCACCGACAGCGGCAGGTCCAGCACGTCGGCGTAGATCTGCATCAGCAGCCGGTTCTTCACCAGGCCGCCCGCGATGACCAGCTCCGTCACCGGGATGCCCGCGTCGGTGTAGGAGTCCACGATCACCCGCGTGCCGTAGGCGGTGGCCTCCAGCAGCGCGCGGTAGGTGTCCTCGGCGCGGGTGGCCAGGGTCTGGCCCAGCACCAGGCCGGACAGCTCGTGGTCGACCAGCACCGACCGGTTGCCGCTGTGCCAGTCCAGCGCGACCAGGCCGTGCTCGCCGATGCGCTGCCGCCCGGCCAGCTCGGTCAGCAGCTCGTGCACGGAGATGCCGCGCTCGCGCGCCTGCTCGTGGTACTGCGGGGGCACGTTGTGGTCGACGAACCAGGCGAAGATGTCGCCGACGCCGCTCTGGCCCGACTCGTAGCCCCACAGGCCGGGCACGATGCCGCCCTCGACCACGCCGCACATGCCGGGCACCTCGCGCAGCACGTCGGCGTTCATCACGTGGCAGGTGCTCGTGCCCATGATCGCGACCATCTGGCCGGGCTCGACGGCCCGCGCGGCCGGCGCGGTGACGTGCGCGTCGACGTTGCCCACGGCCACCGCGATGCCCTCGGGCAGGCCGGTCCAGGCCGCGGCCGCCGCGGTGAGCGACCCGGCCCGGTCACCGAGCCGGCCCAGCGGGTGGTCGAGCTTGTCGGCGACGAAACCGGCGAAGTCGGGGTTGAGCGCTTTGAGGAAGTCGGTGGACGGGTAGCCGTCCTGGTGGATGCCCTTGTAGCCGGCCGTGCACGCGTTGCGCGCGTAGGTGCCGCACAGCTGCCAGACGATCCAGTCGGCGGCCTCGACCCAGTGGGCCATCGCCGCGTAGACCTCGGGGGCCTCCTCCAGCAGCTGGAGGCCCTTGGCGAACTCCCACTCCGAGGAGATCAGGCCGCCGTAGCGGGGCAGCCAGGTCTCCCCGCGCTGCTCGGCCAGCTGGTTGATCCGGTCGGCCTGGCCCTGGGCGGCGTGGTGCTTCCACAGCTTGACGTAGGCGTGCGGCTCGCCCGCGAACTCCGGCAGCTCGTTGAGCGGCGTGCCGTCCTCGGTCGTGGGGACCATCGTGCACGCGGTGAAGTCCGTGCCGATGCCGATCACGTCGGCCGGGTCGACGCCCGCGTCCGCGATGGCCGCCGGGACGGCGGTGCGGAGCACGTCGACGTAGTCCCGGGGCACCTGGAGGGCCCAGTCCGGGGGCAGCGGGCGGCCGTCGGGCAGCGCCCGGTCCAGCACGCCGTGCCCGTAGTCGTGCACCGCCGTGCCCAACTCGGCGCCGTCCCGCACCCGCACCACGACCGCGCGGCCGGACAACGTGCCGAAGTCGACACCCACCACCAACGGTTCACTCGCCATGTGAGGGAGTGTTATCGCTAACATTCACCGCGTCAAGACCCGCCCGCAACGTGCCCTTAACAGCCAGGTGAACGTGCACAACGAAGACGTGCCGCGGGCTGCGGCCACCAGGTCAGCCTAGGCGGCCGAACACCGTTCGAGGAACACGAAAAAGTTGCGCGCCCGGCTCGCCCCGGGCGCGCTCCTCACGGGCGGGTTTTTTCAGGCGGGCGGCGCGACGCTGTCCCTCGTCACCAGGGCCGGCGCGATGGTGCGCTGCGAGGCGCCCACCTCGCCGTCGCCGACCTGGGCCAGCAGCAGGCCCAGCGTCTCCCGGGCGACCGCGTCGAAGTCGGGGCGGATGGTGGTCAGGGGCGGGATGAAGTAGGCCGCCTCGGGCACGTCGTCGAAGCCGACCACGCTGACGTCGCGCGGGATGTTGCGGCCGCGTTCGCTCATCGCCCGCAGGATGCCCAGGGCCAGGTGGTCGTTGGCCGCGAAGATCGCGGTGACCTCCGGCATCCGGGCCAGCATCTGCCCGGCCCGGTAACCCGAGGCGGCGCTCCAGTCCGCGGGCACCAGCGGCGGCACCTCCAGGTCCGCCGCCTCCAGCGCCGACCGCCAGCCGCGCACGCGGCCCGCGCTGTCGAACCAGTCCGGCGGGCCCGAGACGTGCCACACCGTGCGGTGGCCCGCGTCGAGCAGGTGGCGGGTGGCCGCGAAGGCGCCCGCCGCCTGGTCGACGGTGACCAGCGGCGTGGACCGCTCCGGGTCGCCGTCGACGGTGACCAGCGGGATGCCCGCGGAGACGGCGCCGACCGCGTCGTTGGCCGACGCGGTCGGCGCGATCACCACTATGCCCGCCACCCGCTGGTCGCGGTGCCGCTCCACGGCCGCCGAGATGGACGCGCGGTCCAGCACGTTCACCCGGCCCACGCTGACCGCGAACCCGGCCTCGGCCGCGGCCTGCTCGAACGCCCCGAGCAGCGAGGCCGGCCCGTACAGGGTGGAGTTCTGCGCCACCACCCCGATGAGCTGGGAGCGGCCGGTGACCAGCGCGCGGGCCGCCTTGTTGGGCCGGTAGCCCAGCTCGGCGATCGCCGCCCGCACCCGCAGCCGCGTCTGCTCCCGGACGTTGGGATGTCCGTTCAGCACCCGCGACACCGTTTGGTGCGAGACCCCGGCGAGCCGGGCGACATCCGTCATCGCGGGATCGCGCGAGGTCTTCTGCTCCACTACCGCCCCATCTCTGCTCATGGCCGTGCACCTTTGATGTTAGCGATAACACGTGTTCTTCGCCGAAAAGGCGCCTGGTTCATTGTCCACCAGGGACCGTCCCCCGCCGGGCGGATGTGATCAGCCGAGCCGGAAAGTCGCCCGCTCGCGCGCCCTCCGGTCGTGGCCGGGCCTGGCGACCACCAACCGCCCGGACCCGTCGTGCGCCACGTAGGCCGACCGGTCCGCCGCCAGGCGCAGCGACACCCCGTCCCGGTCGGCCAGCCCCGCCACCCTCGTGAACGAGGCGGCGCGCCGGTAGGCGTCCGTGCCCTCGTTCGGGTCCAGCCGCAGCGAGGCGCCGTCGAACCGGACGTAGCGGGTGGGGTGGTTGACGGACTGGATCGACGTCGTGCCGGAGCCCAGGAAACCCGGCTCGAACCGGAACTGGGAGTCGGCCGGCTCGCGCACGTTGCCCTCCACCCGGAGGCGGTAGGCGAAGTGGCGCACGTGCAGCCCCGGGGAGTCCAGTGGGGACAGGCGCACGATCGGGCCGCCCTTGCCCACGGGGACGCCGAAGCTCGGCGTGCCGTCGTCGTTCCAGTGCAGCCGCTGCACGCGGGTGTGCCGGTTGGGGTCGAACAGCGGGTCGCCGGTGATGTCGCGGTAGTCCCGGGCGTGGTAGACCAGCACGTCCTGGTCGCCGACGGTGGTGAACGAGTTGTGCCCCGGCCCGTACTGGCGGGTGGCGTCGTTCGTGGTGAAGACCGGCGTGGGCGTCTTGGTCCACGACC
Organism: Saccharothrix sp. BKS2; assembly: GCF_047689505.1. Classification (NCBI taxonomy): domain Bacteria; kingdom Bacillati; phylum Actinomycetota; class Actinomycetes; order Pseudonocardiales; family Pseudonocardiaceae; genus Saccharothrix; species Saccharothrix sp. BKS2. Next base: position 68,205 of record NZ_JAUQOL010000009.1, read on the forward strand.
GCGCGTCGAGCAGGTCGGCGTTCTCGTCGGCGGTGAGCAGGCCCATGCAGTAGCGGGCGTCCGTGGCACTGGCCGAGTAGGTGACGAACACGCGGCCGTTGCGGACCAGCACCGCCGCGCCCTCGTTCACCCGGAAGCCCTGGACCTCCCAGTCCAGCGTGGGCACGGCGATGCGCACGGGCGCGGTCTTCAGCGCCAGCGGCGAGGCCATCTCCGCGATGTAGAGGTTGCTGTTGGTGTTGATGCCCGGTTCGCTCTGCGCCCACAGGAAGTAGCGCCGGCCGCGGTGCTCGAACGTGGTGGCGTCGAGGGTGAAGGTGTCCCAGGCGGTGACCATCCGGCCGCGCAGCACCCAGCCGCCCGCGCGGGGGTCGGCGTCGGCCGACTCCAGGACGTAGGTGCGGATGCGGAAGGGCTGGTCGGAATCGCCCGCGGCGAAGTAGATGTACCACTTGCCGTCGATTCGGTGCAGCTCCGGCGCCCAGATGTAGCCGCCCATGGCGCCGGACGCCGGGCGTCGCCAGACCGTGGTCTCCTCGGCGCCGGCCAAGCCGTCCAGGGTCGGCGCGCCGCGCACCACGACGCGGTCGTACTCCGGCACGGAACCGGTCAGGTAGTACGTGCCGTCCGTCGGGCGGGTGATGAACGGGTCGGCGCGCTGCTCGACCAGGGGGTTGCGGGTGGTCAACGCGGGTCCGTTCGGGTCGCCGCCGGACCGCGCCCGCGGCTCGGCGGAGGCGGCGGTCACCGACGCGGGCAGGGCGCCCGCCACGGCCAGCGCGCCGCCGACGCGGAACAGCGATCTGCGGTCGAGGGACCTGCGGTCGGACGAGCTGCGGTCGGACGAGCTGCGGTCGGGCATCAGGGGAACTCCAATCGGGGGCGGCTCCGCCGGTCACTTGATCGAGTGATCATGGAGAACCCGGAGCCCTTTTCGAACACTTGTTCGATACCGTGGCACCATGACGAATTCACCGCGTGTCCAGGGGTTTTCATCGCCGCTTGTCCTTGACGCGCAAGAAGGTCACGGAGTGCGGCGGGAAGGTGTGCGTGAACGATCCGGAGACCCGCACCTGCGCCTTGCGCGTCCTGATGGGTTGGGTGTGCTCGGTGTTCACGTCGTCCGGCAGGCCCTCCAGCACGGTGGCTTCGGCAAAGGGCAGGACCCTGGTGTTCCGGCCGAGGTCGACCCTGGTCCTGGCGGCGTCGGCCTGGGCGTTGACCACCTTGACGATCAGGTCGCCGGTCCTCTCGTCCCGGGTCACCACCTGGCGGAAGGGCTCGGGGGCCTGGCTCGCCTCGTCGGTGAACTCGGCCCAGAGCCGCCCGTCGATGAAGAGCTTCACGGTGCGGTCGCGCACCTCGACGCGCAGGTCGTAGGTGCGGCCGGTCTCGATGGTGGTGTTGTCGGAGTGGAAGACGCGGGACTGGTTGCCGCCGTCCACCGCGGACCGGGTGTTGTTCCAGCCGCCGAGGTTCCAGAAGTACGGGTTGCCGGCGCCGTTGACGGCGAAGGGGATCAGGAAGCCCTCGCTGCCGGACAGCTTGGTGGCCTTGACGCTGAAGGTGAAGTCGGTCCAGCTCGGGTCGCCTGCGGTGACGAGGGGGTTCGTGGCGGTGGCGTCGGACTGCACGTAGGCGCCGTCCTGGACGCCCCAGCGGCCGTAGCCGTTGCCGGTCCAGTTGCCCGCGTCGCCGGAGAAGTCGTCGGCGAACAGCTCCCGCCCGTCCGCGGAGGTGACCTCCACGTCGTCGTAGGCCACGGAGGTGGCCCAGGAGGAGAGCCCGATGGCGCCGGTGATCGGGGAGGGGCTCCAGGGCGTGCCGGAGGCCGTGCTGGGCACCACGTGGTCGCCCACGTTGGTCATGAAGAGCTTCTGCACCTCGTAGGAGGCCGAGCCCCAGGAGGCGTGGTTGTTGAACCAGATCATGTCCGGCCGCCACTGCACGTAGTCCTCGTTGGACAGCAGCGGCGCGTAGGAGGCCAGCTCGACCACGTCGGCGTTGCGCTCCAGGCCGGTCATGAAGGCGGCCTCGGCCAGGGCGTTGTAGAAGCGGTTGTCCTGGGAGGCGTACTCGCCCAGGAAGACCTTGGGCCCGGTGCGGTCGTAGCCGTCGTACCGGTCGTTGTTCTCCAGGAACCAGTTCGGGCTGTTGTAGTAGTGCTCGTCGACCATATCGACCCCGGCCTCGCGGTTGAGCTGCCAGAGCCGGTCGAAGTTGGCGCCGGTGTCGTCGGGCCCGGAATTGCCGATGATCGTGATGTCCGGGTACCTCGCCTCGATCGCGGCGCGGAACCGGGTGAAGCGCTCGAAGAACTCGTCGGCCAGGTTCTCCTCGTTGCCGACCCCGAGGTGGGTGAGGTTGAACGGCCTCGGGTGCCCCATCTCCGCGCGCTTGCGGCCCCAGGTCGAGTCGACCGGGCCGTTGGCGAACTCGATCAGGTCGAGCGTGTCCTGGATGTGGCGCTGGAGCAGCACCGGGTCGTCGGTGGCGCGGTTCTGGCCGCAGCCGGTCACCAGGGCGGGCACCACGGGCAGCGGCATCGCGCCGATGTCCTCGGAGAACTGGAAGTACTCGTAGTAGCCGAGGCCGTAGGACTGGTTGTAGCCCCAGAAGTTCGCGTTGGTGGCGCGCTGCTCGACCGGACCGATGGTGTCCTTCCACTGGTAGGAGCGCTTGCGCTCCCAGTTGGAGGACTCGTCGTAGCCGTAGTGGCTGCCGGTGTTGACCAGGCAGCCGCCGGGGAAGCGCACGAACCCGGGCTCGAGCGCGGCGATCTTCTCGGCGAGGTCCCTGCGCAGGCCGTTGGACCGGCCCTTGAAGGTGTCCTGCGGGAAGAGGGAGACCTCGTCCAGCCGGAGCGTGCCCGTGCCCCCGCCGGTCAGCAGGAGGCGGCCGGTGGTGGAGGACTCCCGCGCCTTGAAGGTGCCGGTGTACCTGGTCCAGCCGTCCCCGCGCACCCGGAGCCTCAGCTGCGCGGCGAGGTCCTCGCCGGCCGGGTCGGTCAGGCCGACCTCCAGCGGGGTGCCGGTGGCCTGGTCCGTGCGGGCCCAGACGGAGAAGTCGTACCGCTTGCCCTTCTCCACGTTGATGCCGGAGTTGTACCCGGCGTTGATGAGGCCGGCCGGCAGGCCGACCCGGAGGTAGTTGCGGTTGCGCTCGTTCAGGCGACCGTCGTCGTTGACCACGTCGAGGGCGCCGCCGGTGGGCGCCCACCCGGTGAACGGGGTGTAGCCGGCGTTGTCGGCGGTGCTGTACTCGAACGACCGGTTCTGCACCAGCTCGGCGTACAGACCGCCGTCGGCGGCGCGGTTGATGTCCTCGAAGAAGACGCCGTACATGGTGTCCTCGATCGAGGCGCCCTTGCCGCTCGGGTCGATGGTGAGGGTGTAGTCGGTGTCGGCCGCCGCACCCGAGGCGGGCACGGCGACGAGCAGACCGGCGACGAGTGCCGCGGTCATCACTACGCGGGACATGCGTGCTCCAGGGAGATCAGGGAAAAGCAACGCGTACTTCTCGGTCGGGCCCGCCTCCGGGCACGGACCGGGTGGGGCCGTACCGGGTCGAGCGTGGACAGGGTCAGCGGCGGCGGAGTCTGGGGCGGCGGAGTCTGGGGCGGCGGAGTCTGGGGCGGCAAGATCTGCGGTAGCGGGGATTTGCCGGCCGTCGAGGCACGGCGGCCCGGAGAAGCCGGCAACCCCGGACCTCCGACCACCCACCAGGCCGGTCGTCCCGATGCCGGCGCCTCGACTGCACCGACACCGACACCAGGGTCGGCCCAGCCCCGGCACCAGCCCGGCCCCACTCCGGCACCAGCGTCAGTTCCGGCTCCGGCTCCGGCCGGCTCCGACTCCGGTACGGCCGACCCGGTCTCAGCCCGAGCCCGAGCCGGCCCTAGTCCGAATCGAGCTTCGAGGTCACATGCGGCCGGGCTCCGGGGACAGGAGTCGGGTGTGCCACGCGGGTGGCGGGGGTGCCGCCTCCCGCGAAGCACCGGCCGTACTCCGCAGGGCGCGGCAGCGTCCTGCGGAGTACACCCGGGCCCCGCGAGGCACGCTCGGTGCCGCCGCGCAACGCCTACCGCGCCACGCAGGGGACCGCCAGTACCCCTGCGGAACGCCGGTCGGGTCCCGTGGCTCACCGCTCGTGCCCCCGGGAGCTGGGGGTGCGGCCGGTCGCGTCGTGGATGTCGGTGCGACCGGCCGCGGATCGGGGTGGAGGTGGTGGTGTCGGGGGGCGGGTCGTCGGGTCAGGGGTGGGCGGCGCGGACCCGGTCGAGTTCGGCCTTGGTCACCGGCAGCACGGTGCCGTGCCGCGGCCGGCTGGGCAGCTCGTAGCCGGTAGCGGGCCGCCACTGCCCTGAGGCGAGGTCGGTGGTCTCGAAGGGGACGTAGCCGCGACCGCCGAACTCGTCGATGAACAGGTACCACCTGTCCTCGGTGTTGGACTTGAACACCGTCGGGCCCTCGCCCTGGTTGATCGAGCCCTTGCCGATGCAGTCGGCGACGAAGTCGTAGGAGGTGTCGCGCAGCCGGGTCGACTTCTCGGCCAGGATGAACTTGCTGCACGGGGTGGTGGAGGTGTTGTTCCGCTCGTCCTTGGTGAAGCGGTAGAACTCCGCGCCGTGCCGGATCACGGTCGAGTCGATGACCGAGTAACCCGGGTCGACCCAGACCTCCGGCTCGGTGAAGGTGCGGAAGTCCCGCGTGGTCGCGTAGAGCATCTTGTTGTAGGTGTTGCCGGTGTGCTGCGGGTCGTCCACGGCGTAGAGCTTGGAGGCCCAGAAGACGACGTACGCGCCGATGGACTCGTCGTAGTACGCCTCGGGCGCCCAGGTGTTGCCCGCCGTCTCCGGTGATACCCGCACGTGGCGCTGCTCCGACCAGTTGACCAGGTCGGTGGACTCCCACACCTCGATGTGGCGGCTGCCCCTGCGCTGCACCAGGTCCCAGTTGCCGTTGCCGTGCATCTTCAGGTCGGTGGCGATGAGGAAGAACCTGTCGCCCTCCGGCGACCGGATGATGAACGGGTCGCGCACGCCCCCGTCCCCCAGAGAGGAGGTGAGCACCGGCTTGCCGCCGTTGAGCTCGTCCCACTTGAGCGCGTCGTTGCCGCGGCTGGCGGCGAGGTGCACCTGCTCGCCGGTGGCGGTGCCCTCGCCGGTGAAGTAGCCGAACAGGTAGCCCTCGTAGGGCTGCTGCCGCGGCAGCGGCGTCACCGTGACGGAGAAGAGGCGGACGGCCTTCCGCTTGCCGCTCTCGACCACCGCCAGGAGGAGCACCCGCTCCGGGCGCTCGCCGTGGGCGGGGCGGGTGACCTCGCCGGTCTCGGTGATCACCTTCTTCTTCGTCGTCTTCCACGTCACGCGCGTGCCGTGGAGGCCGGTGGTGGGCAGGGTGATGTTGCCCCGGATGTCCTGCGGGTTCCACACCGCCAGGGCGGCGGCTGCCTCGTCGACCTTCCGGCGGTCGGTCAACTCGGGGAGCACGGTGACCGGGAACCGGCGGGTCTGGTCGGCGACGCTCGCGGTCAGGGCGAGCGTGACCGGGCGCTTGCCGGCCGCGGGGCGGGTGACGACGCCTTGATCGGTCACGTGCCGCGGGTCGCTCGACCGCCAGCCGATGGCCGAGCCGTACGGGCCGGTGGTGGGGAGGGTCAGGTTCGCGGTGACGGCGGCCAGGTCGCCGAGGTCGAGGGCGGCCAGGTCGCGGCGGGCCTTCTCCTCGACCGGGACGAAGCCGAGGTCGTGGGCTTCGGCGGCGGTGAGGGCCCGGTCGTACAGGCGGAAGTCGCGGACGGCGCCCTTGAGGTGGCGGTCGCCGCGGTAGACCGAGCGGCCGAGGTGGTTGGCCGTGGTGCTGCCGTTGCCGATCATCGCGGGGGTGGTGGTGACGCCGGTGTTGCGGGCGACCTCCACGCCGTCCTCGTAGAGCACGGCGGTGCCGTCGGCGAGGGTGTAGGTCAGCGTCTTCCACACGCCCCGGGCGAGGTCGCGGCCCGCGGTGGTGGTCTGCTCGGTGGACCAGTTGCCGGTGGCGATGGAGGTCCGGTAGGCGTTGCCGGTGGTGAAGAGGTAGCCGTTGCCGGAGCTGCCCGAGGAGTTGCCCAGGCCCCAGATGAAGTAGGGGGTGGCCTGGTCCGGTGCGAGGCGGACCTGGACCGAGACGCTGACCTCGGTCAGGCCGCGCAGGAGGTGGTCGGGCAGCTTCACGTGGCCGTCGGTGCCGCCGAGCTGGAGGCCGTCCGGGCCGGCGGGGGTGGCGTCGCCGAGGACGGTGGCGTCGCGGCCGGCGCCCGAGGCGTCCCGGGCGACGGTTCCCGCCGTCTCGGTGAGCGGGTAGTGCGCGGCCAGGCCGTCGGTGGGACCGTCGGCGGTGGCGGCGGGACCATTGGCGGCGCCGGCGGGGCCGTTGGCGGCGGTCGGGTCGGCGCCGGCGGGGGTGCCGCTCGTCATCGCGGCGACGAGGGTCGCGATGAGGACCGTCGCGATGGTGCGTGGACGGTGGCGAAGGGAGAACATGGGGCGTCGCTCTCGTCGTCGAGCGCGGGGTTCACCGCGCGGCGTGAACAGGACGGCCGGGGGTCGACGTGCGCTGAGTCACAAAAGTGAGCGCTAACATATGTCCGTCTCTCCAAACATGTCAAGCGCATGAAGTTGACGCTTCGTGGGGGTTGACGTGACGATTGTGAGCGTTCACTCTTGTGGCCCAGGTGACCACCGTCACGCGGTTCGCCGACCCCGCCAGTGTCTCGGTTTCACACGGAGGAAGACCAGTGCTCAAGAAGATCGCGACCGCCGCCAGCGCGGTCCTGTTGGCCGCGCTGACCGCGTGCGGCTCCGGAGGGTCCGGGAACGCGGGGTCGTCGGGCGCCGACGACGGCAAGATCACCATGGGCTTCGCCCAGGTGGGTGCCGAGAGCGGGTGGCGCACCGCGAACACGAAGTCGGTGCAGGACGAGGCCGCCGCGGCGGGCGTCGAGCTGAAGTTCTCCGACGCGCAGCAGCGGCAGGAGAACCAGATCAAGGCGATCCGGTCGTTCATCCAGCAGAAGGTGGACGTGATCGCCTTCAGCCCGGTGGTGGAGACCGGCTGGGACACCGTGCTGCTGGAGGCCCAGCGGGCCGACATCCCGGTGATCCTGACCGACCGCGCGATCGACTCGGAGGACACCTCGCTCTACAAGACCTTCCTGGGCTCCGACTTCGTCGAGGAGGGCAGGAAGGCCGCCGAGTGGCTGAAGGAGAACGCCGGCGACGCGACCAACGTCGTCGAGCTCCAGGGCACCACGGGCGCGGCCCCCGCGATCGACCGCAAGGAGGGCTTCGAGAAGGCCATCGAGGGCACGAACCTCAAGGTCGTGGCCTCGCAGACCGGTGACTTCACGCGGTCGGGCGGCAAGCAGGTCATGGAGGCGTTCCTGAAGTCCGTGCCGGACATCGACGTGGTGTACGCGCACAACGACGACATGGGCCTGGGCGCGATCGAGGCGATCAAGGCGGCGGGCAAGGTGCCCGGCAAGGACATCAAGATCATCACCGTGGACGCGGTGAAGGACGGCATGACCGCGCTGGCCGCCGGGGAGATCAACTTCATCGTCGAGTGCAACCCGCTGCTGGGCAAGCAGCTGATGGAGCTGGCGAAGAAGGTCGTGGCGGGCGAGGAGGTCCCGTCGCGGGTGGTGACCGAGGAGACCACCTTCACCTCCGAACAGGCCAAGGCCGCGCTCCCCGAGCGCAAGTACTGACTTTCCAGACCGCGGTCCCCCGCCACCCTCCGGGTGTGGTGGCGGGGGACCGCACCCAGCCGTGCGAGGGGAGTTGTCCGGTGACCGAGCCGGTCGTCGACATGCGGGGCATCTCGGTTGAGTTCCCCGGCGTGAGAGCCCTGGAGGAGGTGGATTTCCGGCTGTTCCCGGGTGAGGTCCACGCCCTGATGGGCGAGAACGGGGCGGGCAAGTCCACGCTCATCAAGGCGTTGACCGGGGTTCACCGCCTCGCGGCGGGCGAGGTCCGGTACGCGGGCGAGGTGGTCTCGTTCGGCGGGCCCGCGCAGGCCCAGGCGGCCGGGATCAGCACGGTGTACCAGGAGGTCAACCTCTGCTCGAACCTGACCGTCGCGGAGAACATCCTGCTCGGCCGCGAGCCGCGGAAGTTCGGCCGGATCGACGGTCGAGCCATGCGCGGGCGCTCCGCCGAGCTGCTGGCGCGCATCGGGCTGGACGTCGACCCCGCGTCGGTGCTGGGCAGCCACCCGATCGCGGTGCAGCAGCTGGTGGCCATCGCGCGGGCGGTGGCGGTGGACGCGCGGGTGCTGGTGCTGGACGAGCCGACCTCCAGCCTGGACGCCGACGAGGTCGCGGAGCTGTTCCGGATCATCCGGGTGCTGCGCGACGAGGGCGTGGCGGTGCTGTTCGTGACGCACTTCCTGGAGCAGGTCTACGAGATCTCCGACCGGATGACCGTGCTGCGCAACGGCCGCCTGGTGGGCGAGCACCTGACCGCGTCGCTGAGCCGCATCGACCTGGTGTCGGCCATGCTGGGCCGCGAGGTCGGCCTGCTGGAGGAGATCGAGCGCCGCTCGGGCACGCCCGGTGAGCCGCTGCTGGTGGCCGAGGACCTCGGGCGCAAGGGCTCGGTGGAGCCGTTCGACCTGACCATCCGGGCGGGCGAGGTGGTGGGCCTGGCCGGGCTGCTGGGTTCGGGCCGCACCGAGGTGGCGCGGCTGCTCTACGGCGCGGACAGGGCCGACTCGGGCCGCGTGCTGGTGGACGGCGAGCCGCTGAACCTGCGCGGACCCCGGTCGGCCATCGCGGCGGGCATCGCGTTCTCCTCGGAGGACCGCAAGGCCGAGGGCGTCGTGGCGGACCTGAGCGTGCGCGACAACCTGATCCTGGCCCTCCAGGCGGCCCGCGGCTGGGCCCGGCCGGTGCCGCGCAAGGTCGCCGACGAGCTGGTGGCGAAGTACATCGAGGCGCTGGACATCCGGCCGGCCGACCCGGAGAAGGTGGTCGGCGACCTGTCCGGCGGCAACCAGCAGAAGGTGCTGCTGGCGCGGTGGCTGGTGACCGAGCCCCGGCTGCTGATCCTGGACGAGCCGACGCGCGGCATCGACGTGGGCGCGAAGGCGCAGATCCAGAAGCTGGTGGCGGACCTGGCCACCGAGGGGATGGCGGTCGTGTTCATCTCCGCCGAGCTGGAGGAGGTGGTCCGCATCTCCGACCGGGTGGTGGTGATGCGCGACCGGAAGATGGTGGCCGAACTGGGCGGCGACGCCGGCGTGGACGACGTGATGGAGCTGATCGCCGGTCACGTCGACGAGCCCGCCGAGGCCCGGGTCGTCGTGGCGCCGATCGACAAGGCGGTGGCCTCGTGAGGAACCGACTGCTCTGGCCGGCCCTGGCGCTGGCCGCCCTGCTGCTGCTGAACGTGGTGTTCACGCCGACGTTCTTCGCGCTGCGGATCCAGGACGGCGCGCTGTTCGGCAGCCTGGTGGACATCCTGCGCAACGGCGCGCCGACGCTGCTGATCGCGCTGGGCATGACGCTGGTCATCGCCACCCGCGGCATCGACCTGTCGGTGGGCGCGGTGGCGGCCATCGCGGGCGCGGTGACGTGCACGCACATCGCCTCCGGCGGCAACCCGTGGGTCGCCATGGGCCTGGCGCTGGCGCTGTGCGCGGTGCTGGGGCTGTGGAACGGCTTCCTGGTCTCGGTGCTGGGCATCCAGCCGATCATCGCCACCCTGGTGCTGATGACGGCCGGGCGCGGGGTGGCGATGCTGATCACCGAGGGCCAGATCATCACCGTGGACTCCCCCGTCTACCGGCAGGTGGGCGCGGGCTTCCTGGTGCTGCCGATCGCGATCCTGATCAGCCTCGCGGTGCTGGGCCTGGTCGCGCTGGCGACCCGGCGCACGGCCCTGGGGATGCTGATCGAGTCGGTCGGCGTGAACCCGGAGGCGTCGCGGCTGGCGGGCGTGCGGTCGCGCACGATCATCTGGACGGTGTACGTGTTCGCGGCGCTGTGCGCGGGCGTCGCCGGGCTGATGATCAGCTCCAACGTGAGCGCGGCGGACGCCAACAACGCCGGGCTGTGGATCGAGATGGACGCGATCCTGGCGGTGGTCATCGGCGGCACCTCGCTGGCGGGCGGCCGGTACTCGCTGACCGGCACGCTGCTGGGCGCGCTGATCATCCAGACGCTGACCACGACGGTCTACACGGCCGGCATCGCGCCGGAGATCACGCTGGTGTTCAAGGCGGTCGTGGTGATCGCGGTGTGCCTGGTGCAGGCACCGGTCAGGATCCGGGTGAGGCGAGGGGTGGCGCTGCGATGACGGCGACGACGGCCGGGGAGAAGACGACCCCGAGGGCGCCCGCGCCCGGCGGCCTGCGGCGGGTGCCCTCGCGGTTCCTGCCGGTGATCGCGACGTTCGTGGTGTTCGTGGCGACGTTCGGCGTCGGCTCGGTGCGCTACGAGGGGTTCGCGTCCGGGCAGGTGGTGGCGAACCTGTTCATCGACAACGCGTTCCTGATCGTGCTCGCGGTCGGCATGACCTTCGTGATCCTGACCGGCGGCATCGACCTGTCGGTGGGCTCGGTGGTGGCGCTGTCGACGATGATCGCGGCGGCGGCCCTGCGCGCCGGGTGGCCGCCGCTGCTGGTGGTGCTCGCGGTGCTCGCGGCGGGCTCCGGCCTCGGCCTGGCGATGGGCTGGGTGATCCACCGGTTCGGCGTGCAGCCGTTCATCGTGACCCTGGCGGGCATGTTCCTGGCCCGCGGCCTGTGCTTCGTGATCAGCGTGGAGTCGGTGTCGATCAAGGACCCGGCGTTCCGCTCGCTGGCCACCGGCACGATCGAGCTGCCCGGTGGCGTGACCATCACCTACGGCGTGGTGATCGCGCTGGTGGCGGTGCTGGCCGCGGTGTACGTGCTGCACCTGACCCGGTTCGGGCGCACGGTGTACGCGGTGGGCGGCAGCGAGTCCTCGGCGCGGCTGATGGGCCTGGCCACCACGCGCGTCAAGATCGGCGTGTACGTGATCAGCGGCTTCTGCTCGGCGCTGGCCGGCCTGCTGTTCAGCCTCTACATGCTGTCCGGCTACAGCCTGCACGCGGTGGGCATGGAGCTGGACGCCATCGCCGCCGTGGTGGTGGGCGGCAGCCTGCTGTCGGGCGGGGTCGGCTTCGTGGTCGGCTCGGTGGTGGGCGTGCTGGTGCTGGGCACGATCCAGACGCTGATCTCGTTCGAGGGCACGCTGTCCTCCTGGTGGACCAAGATCGTGATCGGGGCCCTGCTGCTGGCGTTCATCGCGCTCCAGCGGGTCATCGTGCGGCGGAGCTAGCCGCCCGACCCGGAACTCCCCCGAAGGCCGTCCGCTTCCCGCGGGCGGCCTTCGGCGTGCGTCTGATGTGTTGACTTTCACACATCCGGTCTGTAACTCTTCGAGCGCACTGCGCAAAAAATCGACAAGCGGACGGAACTTATCGACAACTCGGAAGTTCCCCCTGCTTGCGGCTCCCCCTGCACCGCCCCACGAGAAGGGCCGGCACCGATGTCATCGACGACACGTGCTCGTTCACGCCTAGCCGCAGCACTGCTCGCACTGTCCCTGACCGCGTTGACCCTGGTCTCCCCCGCCGCCCAGGGCGCGCCCTCCACCGCCCTGGTGAACGACGGCGACCGGGACACCTACTGGCAGACCGACTCCCTCCCCCGGACGGTCGGCCTCGACCTCGGCGCGCCCACCCGGATCGACCAGGTCCGGCTGTCGGTGCCCGAGCACTGGGGCGAACGGCGGCAGACCCTCAGCGTCCGGACCAGCCTGGACGGCAAGGGCCTGGCCACGCTCGTGCCCTCCGGCACGCACACGTTCAGCCCCGCCGCCGGCAACCAGGTGACGTTCGACGTCGACCCGACCCTGGCCCGCTACGTGCAGGTCGAGGTGACCGGCAACAGCGCCGACGACGGCGCGCAGCTGGCCGAGATCGACGTCCGCCGGGTCGTCGACGCGCAGGCCCTGCTGCCCGCCACCTACACCGCGAGCAGCCACAGCGACGTCTACCAGCCGGGCAACGCCGGCGACGGCAACCAGGCCACCTACTGGGAGAGCTCGAACAACGCGTTCCCGCAGTGGCTGCGGGCCGACCTCGGCGCGGCGCTGAAGGTCGACCGCGTGGTGCTGAAGCTGCCCACCGCGAACTGGAGCTCCCGCACCCAGACGCTGGCCGTGCAGCACAGCGCGAACGGCACCTCGTTCAGCGACCTGGTGGCGTCGGCCCAGTACACGTTCAACCCCGCCTCGAACAACACGGTGACCATCCCGTTCACCGCGACCACGACGCGGTACCTGCGGCTGCTGATCACCGGCAACACCGGCTGGCCCGCCGGGCAGATCTCGGAGTTCGAGGTGCACGGCACCTCCGGCGGCGACACCCAGGCGCCCAGCGCGCCGACCAACCTGGCGTACACGACGCCGCAGTCCGGGCAGATCCGGCTCACCTGGTCGGCGGCCGGCGACAACACCGGGGTCACCGGCTACGACGTCTACGCCAACGGCCAGCTGCGCACCAGCGTCGCGGGCACCGTGCTGGCCTACACCGACACCCAGCCCGACGGCGTCGCGGTCAGCTACCACGTGATCGCCAAGGACGCGGCGGGCAACCAGTCGCCGCCCAGCAACACCGTGACCCGGCCCGGGTCGGGCGGCAGCGGCCAGAACCTGGCCAAGGGCAGGCCGATCACCGCCAGCTCCCACACGTTCACCTTCGTCGCGGCCAACGCCAACGACGACGACCTGAACACCTACTGGGAGGGCGCCACCTACCCGAACACGCTCACCACGCAGCTCGGCTCCAACGCCGACCTCAGCTCCGTGGTGGTCAAGCTCAACCCGTCGACCGCGTGGGGCCCCCGCACGCAGAACATCCAGGTGCTGGGCCGCGAGCAAAGCGCGTCCGGCTTCACCAGCCTGGTCCCGGCCCGGGACTACGCGTTCAACCCGGCCTCGGGCAACTCGGTGAGCATCCCGCTGTCCGGCCGCGTCGCGGACGTGCAGCTGCGCATCACCGCCAACAGCGGCGCGCCCGGCGGCCAGGTCGCCGAGTTCCAGGTGTTCGGCGTGGCCGCGCCCAACCCGGACCTGACCGTCACCGGCACCTCGTTCACCCCGGCGAACCCGGTCGAGAGCGCCGCGGTCACGCTGTCGGCCACCGTGCGCAACGCGGGCACGGCGGCGTCCGGCGCCACCGACGTGACGTTCTTCCTCGGCACCCAGTCCGTCGGCACCGCCCAGGTGGGCGCGCTGGCGGCGGGCGCGTCCGCGACCGTCACCGCGGACATCGGCGCGCGCGGCGCGGGCTCCTACGAGTACACCGCCAAGGTCGACGAGACGAAGAAGGTCGTCGAGCAGAACGAGGCCAACAACGCCCGCGTGCACCCGTCCGCGCTGGTGATCACCCCGGTGCCCAGCTCGGACCTCGTCGGCACGATCAGCTGGTCGCCCGGCAACCCCTCCAACGGCCAGAGCACGACCTTCACCGCGGTGATCCGCAACGACGGCAGCATCGCCTCCGCCGGCGGCGCGCACGGCGTCACGCTGACCCTGCTCAACGCCTCCGGCGGGACGGTGCGCACGCTGACCGGCAGCTTCACCGGCACGCTCCAGCCCGGCCAGTCGAGCCCGCAGGTCAACCTGGGCTCGTGGACCGCCGCGAACGGCAACTACACCGTGCGCACGCAGGTCGCGGTGGACGCCAACGAGATCGCCGCGCGGCAGGGCAACAACCTGTCCAACCAGCCGCTGTTCGTCGGCCGCGGCGCGAACGTGCCGTGGCAGCACGTCGAGGCCGAGGACGGCGTGACCGCGGGCGGCGCGCAGAAGATCGGCCCGAACCGCACCATCGGCGACCTCGCCGGCGAGGCGTCCGGCCGCCGCGCGGTGACGCTGAACAGCACCGGCGCGTCCGTCGAGTTCACCACCGGCGTGTCGACCAACACCCTGGTCACCCGCTTCTCCATCCCCGACGCCCCGGGCGGCGGCGGGATCAACTCCACGCTCAACGTCTACGTCAACGGCACGTTCCACAAGGCCATCGACCTGACCTCGCGGCACATCTGGCTCTACGGCAACGAGGCCAACCCGGGCAACTCGCCGAGCGCCGGCGGACCGCGGCACATCTACGACGAGGCCAACGTCGTGCTCAACGGCACGTTCCCGGCCGGCACGAAGATCAAGCTCCAGAAGGACGCGGCCAACACCACCACCTACGCCGTCGACTTCGTCAACTTCGAGCAGGTGGCGGCGCAGGGCAACCCGGACCCGGCGCGCTACACAACGCCCACCGGGTTCGGCCACCAGGACGTGCAGAACGCGCTCGACCGGTTCCGCATGGACACCACCGGCACCCTGCTCGGCGTCTACCTGCCGGCGGGCACCTACACCACCGCGCAGAAGTTCCAGGTGTACGGCAAGCCGGTGCGCGTGATCGGCGCCGGGCCGTGGTTCACCAGGTTCGTCGTGCCGAGCACGCAGGAGAACACCGACGCGGGCTTCCGCGCCGAAGCCTCCGTCAACGGCTCGACGTTCAGCGGGTTCTCGTTCTTCGGCAACTACGTGTCGCGGATCGACGGCCCCGGCAAGGTGTTCGACTTCAGCAACGTCGCCAACATCACCATCGACAACATCTGGGCCGAGCACATGGTGTGCCTCTACTGGGGCGCGAACACCGACTTCATGACCATCAAGAACTCGCGCATCCGCAACATGTTCGCCGACGGCATCAACATGACCAACGGCAGCACGGACAACCTCGTGCAGAACATCGAGGCGCGCTCGACCGGTGACGACAGCTTCGCGCTGTTCTCGGCGATCGACGCGGGCGGCGCGGACGAGAAGAACAACATCTACGAGAACCTGACGTCCCTGACGCCGTGGCGCGCGGCGGGCCTGGCGGTGTACGGCGGCTACCTCAACACCTTCCGCAACATCTACGTGGCCGACACGCTGACCTACTCGGGCGTCACGATCAGCTCGCTGGACTTCGGCTACCCGATGAACGGCTTCGGGCCCGAGCCGACCACGTTCAGCGGGATCACGCTGGTGCGCACCGGTGGCCACTTCTGGGGCGCGCAGACGTTCCCGGCGATCTGGATGTTCTCGGCGTCCAAGCCGTTCCGGGGCATCCGGGTCAACGACGTGGACATCATCGACCCGACCTACAGCGGCATCATGTTCCAGACCAACTACGTGGGCGGACAGCCCCAGAACCCGGTCCAGGACACGGTGTTCACCAACGTCTCGATCTCCGGGGCGCGGCTCAGCGGTGACGCGTTCGAGGCCAAGTCGGGCATCGGCATCTGGGTCAACGAGATGCCGGAGGCCGGTCAGGGCCCGGCGGTGGGCTCGGCGACGTTCAACAACCTGCGGTTGAGCAACAACCAGGAGAACATCCGCAACCGCACCACCACCTTCACCCTCAACATCAACCCGTAAGCGCGACGACCCCGCGTCCCCCGGTGGCCACGGCCGCCGGGGGACGCGGTCGTCTCACCCGTGCAGGCCCAGCTCGGCGGTCAGCCGCTCCCACTCGGGCACCTGCCCCGGCCGCAGCACGAAGCCGCAGGGTTGGCCGGCAGCTCGACCGAGGGCCAGTGCGCCGCCACCGGGGGCGGTTCGGGCGGGGGCGGTCCGGGCAGAGGACGCAGGCGGCTCGGGCGGGTGGCGGAACCAGGAGCGGAAGTCCACGCGCGCATCATCCCCGACGGGCCCGATCCGTCACGGTCCGACCAGGCATTTTCCGGACAACCGTCTCGAAGAGCGCTCTCACCGACCCTGGTGACGAGGTCTGGACCAACTGCGAAGCTTCCTCACGAGAGCACTCTCACACCTCTCCTCCCTGCATCAGGAGCTGTCGTGAGATTGGTCGCGCAGTGCTGCGCGGCGGTGGTGGCCGCCGCGTTCGTCGTCGTCCCCGCCGCCCAGGCCGCACCGGCCGCCGACCCCCTGCACGTCGCGCTGGAGCGGGACCTGGGCTGGGACCCGGCGCGGGCCGCCGTCCACCAGGCCGCCGAGTCCGCCTCCGTGCCGGTCGAGCGGGCGCTGAGGGCGCGCCTGGGCGACCGCTTCGGCGGGGCCTGGTACGGCGACGACGGGCTCCGGGGCGGCGACCAGTACGTCATCAACGGCAACACGCTGTGCTCGGTCGGCTTCTCGGTGAACAACGGCGGTTTCGTCACGGCCGGGCACTGCGGCGGCACGGGCAGCCCCACGCTGGGCCACAACAACGTCGCCCAGGGCACGTTCGCCGGCTCCTCGTTCCCGGAGAACGACTACGCCTGGGTGCGGACCAACGCCAACTGGACCCCCACCCCCTACGTGAACAACCACTCGGGCGGCAGCGTCGCGGTGGCGGGCTCGCAGGAGGCGGGCGTCGGCGCGTCGGTGTGCCGCTCCGGCCGCACCACGGGCCGGCGCTGCGGCACCGTCCAGGCCAAGAACGTCACCGTCAACTACTCGGGCCGCCTGGTCCACGGCCTGACCTCGACCACCGCGTGCGCCGAGGGCGGCGACTCCGGCGGCGCGTGGCCGGCGGGCAACCAGGCGCAGGGCGTCACCTCGGGCGGCTCGGGCAACTGCTCGTCCGGTGGCACCACGCTGTTCCAGCCGCTCAACGAGATCCTCGGCGTCTACGGCCTCCAGCTGACCACCACGGGCGGTGGCGGCGGCGCCGGCCGGATCATCGGCTACCAGGACAGGTGCGTCGACGTGCCGAACAGCAACGCGGTCGAGGGCCGGCGGCTCCAGGTGTGGGACTGCAACGGCACCGCCGCGCAGAACTGGGCCTTCCCCGGTGACGGCACGGTGCGGGCGTTCGGCCTGTGCATGGACGTGGCGTGGGGCTCGCGCGACAACGGGGCCGCGATCCAGCTGGCCCGGTGCTCCGGCAACCCCGCCCAGCAGTTCGTGCTGAGCGGCGCGGGCGACCTGGTCAACCCGCAGGCCAACAAGTGCGTGGACGTCACCTCCTGGGGCGGCGGCGGTACGCCGCTCCAGCAGTGGGGGTGCACGGGCGGCGCGAACCAGAAGTGGCGGCGCGCCTGATCCGCTGACCGGTGGCGGTGTCGCGGGACCGACCGCGGCACCGCCACCGCCGATCGGGTCGGGACCGCCACCGCCGATCGGGTCGGGACCGCCGAACCTCCCCCGGCGGTACCGGATCCACGACGGCGTGAAGACGTCCGCACCGACGGGTGACGGTCGCGCCACCGCCCCCGCGGTGCCCCTACCTTCGGTCGGGACCCGCCGGGCCCGGCGGGGTCCGGGGAGGACACGCCGCCATGACCGCGACACCGACAGCCCGCCGCACGGTCGGCGCCGCCACCTCGCGGGGCCCGAACCGGCCGCGCAACGCCGACGCCCACGCCCACCACGTCCACCACGGCGTGCTCGCCGCCGCGGTCGTCGACGGCACCGGCTCCGGGCGCGAGGTGGTCGAGTTCGCCGCGGTGGCGGCCACCACCGCGGCCCGGGTCGCCGCCCGGCGGACGCCGGTGCTCGGCCTCGTCGCCGCCGCCGAGGCGTGGACCGAGCCGCTCTCCGACGCACCGGGGCCCGACGGCGCGGTGGTGGTCGCGTCGGTCCGCCCCGGCGGCCACTGGCGCATCGCGTGGGCCGGCGACAGCGCCGCCTACGGCCTCAAGGACGACGGCGCGCTGCGCCGCTTCACCTCGCCCCACACGGTCGGCGAAGAGCTGCGCCGCGCCGGCGCGGCGGAGGCCGAGGCCGCCGCCCACGACCACCAGCTCCTGCACAGCCTCGCCCGCGTCCCGGTCGGCGGCGTCGAGGGCGTCGAGGCGATCGCCCGCCTGCTGGTGCTGGCCTCCGACGGCCTGAAGCTGCCGCCCGGGGACTTCGCCGCCCTGCTCGCCGGGCACGGGCACGACCCCGGGCACTGCGCCGAGCTGCTCGTCGAGGCCGCCCGCGAGCACGGCAGCCGCGACGACGTCACCGTGCTGGTCCTGCCCTACCCCGGAACCGGAGCGGTGCCCGAGCCCGAGCCCGAATCCGAGGAGAGGAGGTGACCATGTCCCCCGACGAGCCGCGGAAGCCGGACGACGACGACCCGCGCAACCCCCCGCCCGACGAGAGCCCGACCGGGAGCCTGCCCCGGATCCCGGGGTAGCCGGTCCGGCGGTGCCGGGACGAGCGGTGGGGCCGCGGGACGGCTCCCGAGGCCCCGCCGCACCCGGTCCCGGCACTGGGGTGGGGCGGTGGACCGGGTCCGGCAGGTACGCGAGACGACGACGAGGCCGACGTCCCGCACCGGATGCACCACCGGTTCATCCCCGAGCACGGCTTGCGCCCGACCGGCAGGCAGGCACCACGAGGTCTACCTGAGCGATCTCCGCCGGGTCGCGCCCGAGAAGCTGCGCACGATCCTCCGGCAGCCCGTCGCCACCGCCTGGCCGGGCCCTGCCCGACCGGCCTGCCTGACCGGGCCCCGCCCGACCGGACCCCGGCCTGACCCGGCCCCACGGGAACGGCCCCCGGCGGAAACCGCCGGGGGCCGTCGTCACACGGGGACGGGAGGGGTCAGGCCGGGGTTCAGCCCGAGACCTTGCCCACGCCCGCGCCGCTCTGCACGGTCGACTTCACGCTGCTCGCCGAGTCCAGCGCGTAGGAGTACGGGATCGACTTGACGCTGCCGCCCTGGTCGCCCGAACCCGAGTTCACGAAGTGGTTGTTGCGCGCCACCAGGTTGGCCGGGTCGGAGCTGCCCTCACCGCGGTGGAACGGGTCCTCGGTGTTCTCGAAGTAGTTGCCCTCGACGAGGACGCCCGCCTCCTCCGTCGAGGCGACACCGTAGGAGGTCACCCCGCCGTAGTAGTTGTTGTAGACGTGCACGGGGTTGCCGAAGCGGACCCGCGGGTGGCGCTGGCCGGTGCCGTCGAACCAGTTGTGGTGGTAGCTGACCCGCAGCTTGCCGCGGTCCTCGCCACCGTTGTCGTCGCTGTGGCCCAGCAGCATGGACTTGTCGTGGCTGCTGATCTTGTTCCACGAGATCGTCACGCAGTCGGACGCGCGCTTGACGTCGATCGCACCGTCGTAGCCGTTGGACAGGCTGTTGTGGTCGATCCAGACGCGCGTCGAGTACTGGACGTTGATCGCGTCGTCCTTCCAGTTCCTGAAGTTCAGGTTCCGGATGATGACGTTGCTGGCCTCCGACACGTTCAGGCCGTGGCCGGTGATCGTGGCGCCCGAGCCGACGCCGATGATCGTCTTGTTGGACGCCACCTTCGTCATGCTGGACAGCGTGATGCTGCCGGAGACCCGGATGATCGAGGTGGTGCTGGACTTGGCCGCGTTGATGAACGCGGTCGCGTCGCTGCCGACGTTCACCGTCGTGCCACCACTACCACCGGTGGTGCCGCCGCACTGCGTGGCCCAACCCTCGAGGTTGAACGAGGCGGCGTTGGCCGACGGGGCCACCATGACGGCGGTGGCGACGAGGGCCGTGGCCGCGAGCAGCGCACGGGATGACTTGCGGGACATGCGGTTTCCTCCATACGACTGTGGATGGAAAAGGAACCGGCGGCGGTACTCCTGGCGGCGGTGGTCCTGGCGGCGGTGGTCCTGGCGGCGGTCGCGGGCGTTACACCGTGATCACCACCTCTCGACGGTGTGCTTGCGGATGTGCTCGACGTCGAACTCGTCACCCAGTCCGGGAGAGGTCGACGGGGAGACGAAGCCCTCGTCGTCGAGCGGGTCGGCGAGCGCGAGCCGGTGGGGCGGCACGCGGTCGAAGTCGTGGAGCGGGTGCAGCAGGCCGCGCTCGTACCAGCGGCCGTTGTCGGTGCCGCCCAGCACGGCCAGGCTGGCGGCGCCGTCGCCGTGGATCTCGCAGTCCATGTTGAACGCCTCGGCCAGGTGCAGGGCCTTGAGCGTCGGCGAGATGCCGCCCACGTCGGTGGGCCCGGCGCGGAGGATGTCGCACGCCCCGGAGGTCACCCACTCGGCGCGGCTCAGGTGCTTGCCCCACGCCACCTCGGGCCCGATGACCGGGATGGACAGCTGCTCGGACAGCCACCGGTAGGAGCTGATCGACGCCTCCTCCATCGGCTCCTCGAACCAGTAGTAGTCCAGCTGCTCCAGGGCGCGGCCCAGCTCCAGCGCCTCGGTGCGCGAGTACCAGTGGTTGGCGTCGAGCATGAGCGCCACGCCCGGACCCACCGCCTCGCGCACGGCCTCGCAGGCGGCGATGTCGGCCCGCACGTTCGGCGCGCCGGGCACCGGCGGCATCCAGGTGTGCAGCTTGATCGCCCGGTACCCGCGCGCCACCAGCTGCTCGGCGAACCCGGCGTAGTCGCCGGGGGTCGACAGGCCGCCGGGGATCTCGTCACCGCACATGGTGCTGGCGTAGGCGGGGATGCGGGAGCGGGCGCCGCCGATGAGCTTCCACACCGGCAGCTCGGCCCGCTTGCCCACCAGGTCCCACAGCGCGGTGTCGACGTAGCCCAGCGCCCGGTCGGTGAACCGGCCGTGCGAGCCGCGCTGCTTGCGGGCCATCCTGCGCCACAGCAGCTCGCGGTCCCAGGGGTCGGCCCCGATCAGGACGGGCTTGACGATCGACTCCAGCACGGCGGGCCGCAGCTGGTCGGGGTGCGCCTGCACGCGGCCCACCACGCCGTCGGAGTCGGTGATCTCCAGCACGGCCTCGCGGATCTCGTGCTCGGCGCTCGGGTGCCGGTGCCCGTGCGGGTCCACCGCGGTCCACGCGGTGGTCGTGAACACCGACACCTCGACGCGCTCGATCATTTGCGGTCCTCCCACTCCTTCTGCGCCTCGGTGAGCTTGGCCGCCATGTCGTCGAGGAACTGCTGGGCGCTCAGCTCGCCGAGGAGCACCTTCTGGTACTGGGGCTCGCTGTCGGTCTTGGTGATCGAGGAGTACTGCGGCAGGTAGACCGGCGCGGGCACGAGGACGGTGGCGGGGTCCTCCAGGACGCCGAGCGCCATCTTCACGTGGGCGGCCTCGTCGATCCAGGCCGCGCCGCGCACGTCGGTGTTGGCCGGGATCTGGCCGACCTTCTCGTTCCAGTAGCTGTTGGACTCGGCGGAGGTCAGGAACTCGGCGAACTTCCACGCCGCGTCCTGGTTCTCGCTGTTCTTGAACACCGCGAAGCCGTCGGTCGGGTTGGGCACGACGGTCCGCTTGCCGCTGGGGCCGACCGGCAGCGGGATCGCGGCGACCTTGTCGCCGAGCGCCTTGGTCACGTCGCTGTAGGAGCCCAGGTTGTGGTGCATCATCGCGACCGAGCCGCCGGTGAACTGGGCGATCATCTGGGTGAAGCTGTTGTTGACGTCGGCCTCGGGCGTGGCCTTCTTGTAGAGCTTCGCGACCTTGTCGACCAGCTCGGCGTTGGCGCCGTCGCCCAGGGTGCTCCGGCCGTCCTTGAAGAACTCGTCCACGCCGGAGTACGCGTACGCCTCGGTGATCAGCTGGAACACCGAGCCGGCGCCGCCGCGGATGGTGTAGCCGTACCTGTTCGCGCCCGTGTCGGTGAGCTCCGTGGCCGCGGTGACGAACTCGTCCCAGGTCTTCGGCGGCTCGATGCCGGCGTCCTGGAACCAGTCGGTGCGGTACCAGATGATGTCCATGTTGGCGGAGGACGGAACGATGTAGAGCTTGCCGTCCGGCGCGGTCTGGCGGACCGTCTCCACCAGCGAGGGCAGCAGCTTCTCCTTCAGCGGCCCGCCGTTGATGCGGTCGTCGAGGGGGACCAGCGCCTCCTGGCCGACCAGGTGCGCGAGGTACGAGGTGGTCACGCCGCCCACGTCGGGCGTCTCGCCGCCGGCGATGGCGGTGTCGTACTTCTGCTGCACCGACGCGCTGGGGATGCCGACGTACTCGACCTTGATGGTCGGGTTCGCGGCCTCGAAGCGCGTGATGAGCTCCTTGTAGATGGGCTCGCGGGCGGGTCCGCCGTTGTTGTCCCAGAAGGTGATGGTGACGTTCCCGTCGTTCCCCGCACCCCCCTCGGACGAGCAGGCGGACAGCGCCAGCGCGGCAGCGGCCACGGCGACCAGCAGTTTTCTCATGATGCTCCTATCCCTTCACAGCCCCGGCACTGAGCCCCTGCACCAGGAACCGCTGCACGACGGCGAAAACCAGGACCACCGGCACGGCCGCGACCACGCCACCGGCGGCGAGTGCTCCGAAATCGGTGTTGAACTCACCCAGCGTGTAGCTCAGGCCGACCGGCAGGGTGAACTTGTCCTGCCTCGTCGCGAACATCAGCGCGAACAGGAAGTTGTTCCAGGCGCCGATGAACGCGAACGACCCGACCGCCACCAGGGCGGGCTTGAGCTGCGGCAGGACGACCGCGAAGAACGCCCGCAGGCGCGAGCAGCCGTCGACCATCGCGGCTTCTTCCAGCTCCACGGAGATGTTGCGGATGAACCCGGCCATCAGGATCAGCGACAGCGGCAGCTGGAACGCCACCTCCGCGATCACCAGGCCGGTGATGCTGTTGAGCAGCCCGAGGCCCTTGAAGATCACGAACAGCGGGATCAGCATCATCGCGCCGGGGATGAACTGGCTGCACAGCATGGCCAGCAGGAAGACCCGCTGGCCGCGGAACCGGAACCGCGCCAGCGCGTACCCGCCCATCACCGACAGCACGGTCACGAACACGAGCACGCCCAGGCCCATGACCACGCTGTTGTAGAAGAAGACGCCGAACCCGATGTCGTTCCACACCGTGTCGAAGTGCTCGAACGAGATGGGCCACGGCACGAGCTGCGTCGAGCCGGCCGGCCGCACCGCGAACACCAGCATCCAGTAGAACGGGACGAGCGTGAACAGCAGGTAGAGCACGAGCGGCACGTGGATCATCCACGGCTTGCCCGGCTCCTCGGCCACCGCGCGGCGGCGGCGGCGCCGGGTCGGCGGCTTCGCGTGCGTGGTGTCGACGACCTCGCGCACCAGGGTGTCGGTCTTGCCCAGCGTCTCGGTCATGCCCGACTCCCGAACTTCGACACCCGCAGGTACACGATCGAGAAGAACAGCAGGATCAGGAACCCGGCCACGGTGAGCGCCGAGCCGTACCCGAAGTTGTGCGAGTCGACGGCCTGCCGCGCCACGTACAGCGGCAGGGTCGTGGTCTGGTTCGCCGGCCCGCCGCCGGTCAGGGTGTAGATGAGGTCCACGTTGTTGAACTCCCACACCGCGCGCAGCAGGGTGGACAGGATGATCGCGTCCTTGAGGTGCGGCAGGGTGACGCTGGTGAAGCGCCGCCACCGGCTCGCGCCGTCCACGGACGCCGCCTCGTAGAGGTCCTTGGGGATGCTCTGGAGGTCGGCGAGCAGCAGGATCGCGAAGAACGGCACGCCGCGCCACAGCTCGGTCACCACCAGGGCGTCGAAGACCGTGTCGGGGTTGCCCAGCACCGAGGTGCCCGGCGAGCCGATGCCCCACTCCGAGAGGACCTGGAAGATGCCGGTGGACGGGTTGAGCAGCAGGATCCAGATGCCCGTGGTGAGCACGCCCGAGACCGCCCACGGCGAGAACACCAGCGCCCGCGCCACGCCGCGCCCGACGAACGTCTCGTTGACGATCAGGGCGAGGACCAGGCCGAGGAGCAGCTGGAGCCCGACCTCGACGAGCACCCACTTGGCGCTGAACGCGAGGCTCTGCCAGAACAGCGGGTCGTCGAACAGCATCTGCTTGAAGTTGTCGAGACCCGCGAAGCCGTTCTTCCACGGCTGGGTCACGTTGTAGCGCTGGAGGCTGTAGTAGACGACGCTGGCGATGGGGTAGACCAGGAACACCGCCATCAGCAGCAGCGTCGGCGCGATGAGCGCGTAGGGCGCCCAGGTGCGTGTCCTCATGCGGGGATCCAGTCGCCGAGGTACGCGCGGACGGTGTGCTGCCGGGCCTGCTCGGCGGTGAGCTGGGGCCGGTCGGCGCCGGTGCCGGCGCCCGGACCGGAGTTGCGGTACTCGGCGAACCGGGCCCCGCGCCACGGGAAGCCGGACATGTCGGTCCACGGGGCGGCCTTGACCGCGGCGGGCAGCCTGGTGTCTCGGATGACGACGGAGCCGATCGCGTCGGGGTCGCCGCCGGGGTGCCACGGGCGGCCCAGGTAGTAGGAGCCGTCGGGGGCGTCGCTGGTGATGGTCGAGTTCACGACGAGGAAGCCGTGCGGGTTGTCGCGGCGGGTGCTCGCGGCGGTGACGTACCCGGCGGGCTCGCCGTCGCGGTGCAGCGCGTGGATCCTGACCTGGTCGAACACGGCGGTCGCGCGGCCGAAGACGAAGTCGACGTCGCCGACGATCTCGCAGCCCCGGTAGTACTGGCGGGCCCGGGTGTCGGCGGACCTCGTGTCGGCGTACAGGGTGTCCTGGTGGCCGAGGAAGCGGACGCGGTCGTAGTACTGCCGGTCGCCGGTGGCCTTGACCGCGACGGCCTGGGTGGCGGTGATCTCCGGGTGCGCCGCCCGGTCGAAGGAGTTGCTGAACGTCAGGTCGCGGGCGGTGAAGCCGTCGGCCTCGATGGTGGCCGTGGCCGAGCCCGTGGTGCCGTGGGTGGTGCCGTCGGGCTTCGGGGTACCGCCGGCGTTGTCGTAGTCGATGACCACGTCGCGGGCGGTGCCGGTGGAGCCCTTGAGGGTGAGGTCCCGCTTGGTCGCGGGGACCCGGAGGACCTCGCGGTAGACGCCCTTGCCGAGGGTGATGGTGGTGCCGGCGGGCGCGGCGTCGACGGCGGCCTGCACGGTGTCGAAGTCGGTGCCCTTGGCGACGTGGTAGCGCTCGCGCTGGAGCGCGCCCGCCCTGAGGTTCTTGATCCGGTGGGTGGGCTCCAGGCCGCGGTTCAGCGTGGGCGTCCACCCGGCGTCGCCGGAGAGCCGCGCGGTCGGGTTGGCGGCGTTGAAGGCGGCCAGCACGTCGACCGGCCTGCCGTCGACCAGGGTGCCGGTCTCGGTGATGGCGGTGCCGCCCCAGTTGTGGATGAGGTCCTCGACGGAGCCGCCGCCGCCGAGCTTGACGTAGTTGTTCTCCACGTACAGGGCGGACTGCACGCCCACGCCCCAGGCGTAGACGAACGTCGGGCCGGGCTCGTAGAGGTTGTTGTAGACGTGCACCTGGCCGAAGCGCACGCGCGGCAGGCGTTCCTCCACGTTGCGGAAGACGTTGTGGTGCACGGAGACGCGCAGCTTGCCCGGGTCGGTGGTCGAGGTGTTCGACGAGCCGATGAGCATCGTCTTGCCGTGGTCCTCGAACAGGTTGTGCGACGCGGTGACCAGGTCGGTGCCGTTGGTCATGTCCAGCGAGCCGTCGTGCTGCTGGAACGGGCGCCCGAAGTAGCTCGGCGCGGCGCTGTCCGGGTGGGGCTGGTCGGTGAAGGTGTTGTGGTCGACCCACACGTTCGTGGCGCGCTGGAGGGACACCGCGTCGTAGGCGGAGTTCCAGTTGCCCTCGGCGCCGTCGGTCGGGTCCCACTGCGGGAAGCAGTCGCGGGTGTCGCGGAAGGTGAGGTTGCGGACGATCACGTTGCTCGCGCTGTGGATGCGCAGGCTCGCGCCCGTGATGCCCGCGCCGCGCCCGTCTCCGACGATCGTGGTGTCGCTCCCCACCGGGAAGCCGATCGCCGCCAGTTGCCGCTGCGCGGACGCGGCGCGGGCATCTTCCAGCGGGCCGCTGGGTTCGCTGTCGCGTCCCCAGACGGCCGGGTCGTAGGCCGCCAGGTAGGCGGGCAGGGTGTATCCGTCGACCGCGTAAGAGGTGCAGTCCTGGCGCACGTCGATGACGCCCCGGACTTTGATCAGGCGCGGTGCGGGCGCCGCCAGCGCGGCCCGCAATTCCGCGGCCGTGCGCACGACGTGCTCCGTTGTCGCTTTCGACCCACCGGTGGTCCCGGTACCGCTCGACGCCCAGCCGTTCCCGGGCTCCAGGACCTGTCTGCCCAGGTCGGGACCTGCTTGCGCGGCTGCGGGCACCAGCGCGCCGAGGGCGCAGGCGAGTACTAGCGCAGAACTGATAATCCGCATGTCGAGGGGCCTTCCCCGGCGAGTTCGTTCATATCCGTGAACGCTATCCAGAAGTGCGAACAGAGTATTACGAAAGTGTTCGGCACACGTCAACGACGTAACCTGGTTCGATGTGCGTTCGACGGTCCGTTTCGACGATTCGTCGAATTCGAGTCGAATTCGAGTGGCCGGGTGCGGGCGGGCGGGTCGGGCGGCGGTCGGGAACTCCGCGAGCCGGTAGGACCGGACAGCAGGACTGCCCGGAGCGGTGGGCGCGGGGCCGCCCCGTCCGCCGGTACCACCCGCAGGCACCCCCGGTCCGCGCCGCGCGGGACCGACCGGGACATCACTCGGTGGCCGCCCGGCGGTGACCTCCGGTCCACGCCGCGCGCGGGACACCACATCCGGTGGCCGCCTGGCGGGTGGCCCCCGGTCCGCGCCGCGCGGAGCCGACCGGCCCCACCCGGGGGCACCCCAATGGCCCCGTGCGCCCGGGTCCGGCCCGCCCCACACTGGGGAGTCCGGAGACCACCGCGTGCCGGGAGGCGCCCGTGACACCGTCGACCCCCGCCGCGCCGCCGGGACCCGGGGCACCGCCGGGCGTCCCCCGCCCGAGCGGGCCGCGGTGGTAGGCGGGGCCACGGCGGCGGTGGAGCGGCTCGTCGCCCGGTGGGCGGCCGCCGACGCCGCGGGCGCGGGCCGGTTGTTCGCCGACCGGGTGCGGTGGTGGGCGGTGCCCGTGCCGGGCGCGCCGTGGCCGGAGGCGGTGCGCTCGCCGCGCGAGGTCGAGGCGTTCTTCCTCGCCTTCCTCGGCGCGTTCGAGCTGACCGGCGTCACCACCGGGCGGCTGGTGGCCGCCGGGGCGGACGCCGTGCTGACCGGGCAGCTGCACGCGCGGGTGCACGTGAGCGGCGAATCCCGGTCCTTCGACTTCGCCCTGGCGGTGTCCGTCCGGAACGGCCTGATCAGCGACTTCCGGTGGTACGCCGACACGTTGGCGCTCGCCCGCGCGCTGGGGACCGCCGGTGTTCCGCCGGTATCACCGGATTGGCCGCACGGATCGGTGCCAGGATGACGATCGCGACCGATCGCCGAGGAGAGGTGCCGCCGTGCCGGACGAGCCCCGACCGATCAGCGACCTCCTGCCGGAGCTGCGCCGAGGGCGCGGGTTGACCCAGCACGACCTGGCGTCGCGGCTCCACGCGGCCTCCGGCAACGCCAGCGTCACCCGCGAGGAGGTGTCCCGGTGGGAGCGCGGCAAGCGCATCCCCGGTCCGTACTGGCGGGCCTGGCTGGGTCGGGTGCTCGACACCCCGGCGCGCGAGCTGGAGCGGGCGGCGGCGGTGGCCCGGTGGACCCGCAGACGGCGGTGACGACCCGCGACGAGCTGCTCGCGGCGGCGGCCGAGGTGTTCGAGCGCGACGGGTACGTGCGTGCCACGGTGGACGACGTCTGCCTCCGGGCCGGGGTCACCAAAGGCGCGCTGTACGGCCACTTCAGCTCGAAGAAGGCGCTCGCGGTGGCGCTGGTGGAGGCGCACGCCCGGGAGTGGGCGCGGGCGCGCGAGCGACTCCAGCGCGTGCACCGCAGCCCGTTGCAGGTGCTGGTGGACCTCGGGTACGCGGCGGACGACCCGGCGGTGCGGCGGCTGGTGTTCCGGTCGCCGGTGTCGGAGGAGGTGGCCGAGCGGCAGCTCGCGCGGTGGCGCTCCACCGTGCACGACCTGCTGCGGGGCGCGGCGGCGCGCGGCGAGCTGCGCGAGGACGGCGACCTGCCGGCGCTGGCGGAGGGGCTCGTGGCCGAGCTGGTGGGCGCGCACCTGGTGGGCATGGGGGTGGACGCGGCCGACGCGGTGACCCGGGGCCTGGTCCGGGTCTGGCGGTCCTGGCTGCCCGCCGTGGTGCGGCCGGAGGTGTGGGCGGGGTTGCGCGTCGAACCACCGCGTTGACCTCTCGTGCACGGAAAACTACTCTGTGTCACAGCACCGAAGCCGTGGAGGACCCGCGTGAACGATCCGGCCCGGGGAGCCCGCACCAGGGCCGCCCTGGTCGCCGCGAGCATCGAGCTGTTCGACCGCCAGGGCTACGAGGCCACGTCGCTGGAGGCCGTCTGCCGGCACGTCTCGGTGACGAAGGGCGCGCTGTACCGGCACTTCCCGTCCAAGCAGGCGCTCGCGGTCGCCGTCGTCGAGGAGTACTTCCGCCGCTGGCACGACGTGCGCGCCGAACTGGAGGGCGGCGGGGCCGGGCCGCTGCGCACGCTGGTCGCCCTGACCGAGCGGATGGGCCTGCTGGTGCGCGAGGACCGGACCGTGCGGGTCGGGGTGCGGCTGCTCTACACCAGCGAGCTGTTCGACCTGGTGGCCGGCGTGCACTTCGCCTGCCTCGCGGCCGTGGTGCGCGACCTGCTGGACCGGGCCGCGGCGGCGGGCGAGGTCGTGGCGGACGCGGACGTGCGCGAGGAGGCGGAGGGCTTCACCGCGGCCGTGGTCGGGGCGCAGGTGGTCTCGGTGGTCACCGCGCGGGGCGGGCGGCCGGTCACGCCGTGGCGGCGCAGGCTCAGCAGGCTGGCCACCCCGGCGGCGCTCGTCCCGGCGGCCCTCGTCCCGCCGGTACCCCTGCCCGCGACACCCGCCGCCGGTCGGGCGGACCCGGCCGCGAGCGCCTGAGACCGCACCGTCCCCTCCGCACCGTCCCCTCCGCACCATCCCTTCCGCACCATCCCCTCCGCACTGTCGCGTTGCGACTCCGACCTGGGAACGCGTGCCCGCAACGCTTCCGGCCGGTTCAGCCGGCGAGCACCGGGTACTGCACGGTGACGTCCTGCGCCAGCGCGGCCTTCACGTGGCGCGAGACGTCGTCCGCCAGCACCTCGTGGGCGTCGGCCTCGATGCCGTCCAGGGCGAGGTCCGCGACGTGGCGCGGGTCGCTCTTGGGCGCGGTGACGTCCGAGGTCATGTCGGTGTCGACGTAGCCGACGTGCAGGCCGGTGACGCGGATGCCGCGCGTGCGCAGGTCCAGGCGCAGCGAGTTGGTCTGGGACCACAGGGCGGCCTTGGAGGCGCTGCAGGAGCCGCCGAGGGCCGCCCAGGACAGGGCGGAGGCGACGTTGAGCAGGTGGCCGCCGCCGTTGCGCTCGATCACCGGGACGAAGGCGCGGGTGACGTTGAGCGGGCCGTAGAAGTTGGTCTCGAACTCGCGGCGGACGTCCTCCACCGGGGAGTCGAGGAAGGACGCCTGGACGAGCCCACCCGCGTTGTTGACCAGGACCGTCACGTCGTCGGCCTCGCGGGCGGCCGCCGCGACCGAGTCGGGGTCGGTCACCTCCAGGGCGAGCGGGACGGCGTCGGGGTGCGTGACCGTGCGCGGGTCGCGGGCGGTGTACCAGCTGTTCGAGAGCAAGGACGACCTGATCGCGGCCAGCCTGGACCGCCGCGGCCCGGCCTACGACGCCCTGCTGCTCCCACGGCGGGCGGCGCCCCGCGCGACCGCGTCCTGCACGTCTTCCGGGCCCAGGACGCCCTCACCGGGACGCCGGACTACCGCGGCTGCCCGCTGGTGGCCACGGCGGTGGAGCTGAAGGACCCCGGGCACCCGGCCAACGCCGTGGCGCGCCGGTTCAAGCAGGGCCTGACGGACTTCTTCGCGGCGGAGGCGCGTGCCGCCGGCGTCGCCGACCCGGACACCCTGGCCGCCCAGCTGACCGTGGTCTTCGACGGCGCTTCGGACTGCGCGGTGGTCCGGGCCGAGCCGCTGGCCGGCCTGGGCGTCCGCACCGCGACGGCGCTGCTGGACGCGGCCGGGGTGCCCTGACCGCCGACGCGGCCGGGACACCCGGGCGGATCACGCCTGCTCGCGGCGCTCCGCTCGCCCCGCGGCCGGGCGGAACCGCCGGAGGAACCCGGCGAGGCGGCCCGGCGCAGCGGGGCGCTCGTCGACCGGAGCGGCCCCGGGAGGGGCCGGGCGGGCGGTCCGGGCGGCGGACTCGCGCCACTCCCCCACCACGTGCTCCACGTCGAACGGCATCAGGTTCAGCGGCGGGCCGGACATCGGCTTGCGGATCGCGTCCTCGATCCGGGCGTTGATCCCCGCCAGGATTCGCCGCACCTCGGCCTCCGACGACGCCCGCCCGGCCGCCTCCCGCGCCGCCGCGGCCTCCTTGCGCAGCAGCAGCGTGGGCGGCAGCGCGGTGCCCTCCTCGCGGCGCAGCTTGTCCTTCACCCACCACAGCTCGTCGTGGGGCTCCCGCAGGCCGCCCAGCGGCTTGCCGGCGCCCGGCAGGTCGTCGAACTCGCCGCGCTCCTGCGCCTCGCGGATCTGCCGCTCGATCCAGCCCTCGAAGCCCACACCGGCGGGTTTGCGCTCGGTCACGTCCACCACCCCCACCTCCGAAGGTACCGAAGGCGGGACCGGCGCTCAGCGCGCGAGCCGGGCCGCCCTGTCCACCAGGTAGCGCTGCTCGGGCGTGCTCGTCGTGCGGGCGGCCGCGATCCGGTAGTGCCGCACGGCCGCGTCCGCGTCGCCCGCCATCTCGTCCAGGTGGGCGCGCACGGCGTCGAGCCGGTGGTGGCCGGGCAGCCGCGGCTCCAGCTCGTCGACCAGCGCCAGGCCCGCCGCCGGGCCGTGGACCATGGCCACGGCGACCGCCCGGTTCAGCGACACCACGGGGTTGCCCGTCATGCGCTCCAGCAGCCCGTACATGCCCAGGATCTGCGGCCAGTCGGTGTCCTCGGCGCGGCGCGCGTCGTCGTGGAGCGCCGCGATCGACGCCTGCACCTGGTACTCCCCCACGGCGCCGCGCTCGACCGCCTCGGTGATCAGCCCGACCCCCTCGACGATGAGCGCCTGGTCCCACCTCGCCCGGTCCTGCTCGGCCAGCGGGACCAGCGAGCCGTCGGGCCGGGTGCGGGCGGGGCGGCGGGCGTCGGTGAGCAGCATCAGCGCCAGCAGGCCGGCCACCTCGCCGTCGGCGGGCAGCCGGGCGTGCAGGAGCCGGGCCAGGCGGATGGCCTCGCCGGACAGCTCGGTGCGGTGCAGCGAGCCGCCCGCGCTGCTGGTGTAGCCCTCGTTGAAGATCAGGTAGAGCACGTGCAGCACGGACCGCAGGCGGGACGCCCACTCCTCGGCCCCCGGCGGGGCGAAGCGCGCCCCGCGCAGCTTCTGCTTGGCCCGGCTGATCCGCTGCGCCATGGTGGCCTCGGGCACCAGGAACGCGCGGGCGATCTCGGCGGTGGTCAGGCCGCCCACCGCGCGCAGGGT
Organism: Saccharothrix sp. BKS2; assembly: GCF_047689505.1. Lineage (NCBI taxonomy): Bacteria > Bacillati > Actinomycetota > Actinomycetes > Pseudonocardiales > Pseudonocardiaceae > Saccharothrix > Saccharothrix sp. BKS2. The sequence continues at coordinate 99,492 of NZ_JAUQOL010000009.1, forward strand.
CAGCGCGATGGCCGAGGCGGGCGTGAGGTCCGGGTGGCCGCACAGGAACAGCACCACCAGCGTGTCGTCGTGGTCCACCACGTCGCCGGGCGGCGGTTCGCGGAAGACCGCCAGCTCGCGGCGGCGTCGGGCGGCCTCGCTGCGGACCAGGTCGGTCATCCTGCGTTCGGCGACCCTGGTCAGCCAGGCGCGCGGGTCGTCCGGCAGGCCGTCGACCGGCCAGTGCCGCGCGGCGGACAGCAGCGCCTCCTGCACCGCGTCCTCGGCCAGGGCGAAGTCGCCGCGGCGGCGCGCGAGCGCGCCGAGGACCCGCGGCGCGCACTCGCGCAGCAGGTCCTCGACGACCCGGCTCACAGGTCGGGCGCCGCGGGGGCCGACATCAGCTCACGCACCTCGATCGGCTGGCCGAGCGGCACGCCGTTCGGGCCGGGCGCGGCGGACGCCTTCGCGGCGATCTCCAGCGCGCGCTCCGGCGTGGTGTCGACCAGCCAGTAGCCCGCCAGCAGCTCCTTGGACTCCGGGAACGGGCCGTCGGTGACGACGGGCGCGCCCGTGCCGGTGGCCGTGACCCGCTTGGCCAGCTCCGGACCGGACAGTCCCTGGGCGTCGACCAGCTCGCCGTTGCCGGCCAGCTCCGCGCCCAGGTCCTGCTGGTAGGTGATGTGCGCGGCGATGTCCTCGGGGGCCCACCGGTCCATGGGGGTGTCGCAGGTGGCGCTGGGGCCGTAGTTCATCAGCAGCAGGAACTTCGCCATGTCGGACTCCTCGGTGCGGTTCGCGCCCATCTTGGCGCTCACCCCCACTGACGGAGCCGGCGGCGGCTTCTCTACACGCCCGATCGTGAGCTGGGTCACCTCACGGGGGTGGTGGTGCGCGGGGTCGCCAGCGTGCTGCCGACGACCCCGCGCCCCGGTTCAGGCCGACGAGCAGGTCGGCACGGGGTTCCAGCCGGTCGCGTCGCCGGTGCCGTTGAACCCGGCGGTGACGGAGCCCGCGGGCGGGACGGACCCGTTCCACGCGGTGTTGGTCACCGTGACGGCGCGGCCGCTCTGGCTGAAGGTGCCGTTCCAGCCCTGGGCCACGGTCATGCCCGCGCCCAGGTCGAAGCGCACCGACCAGCCGCGGGCCGCCGACGTGCCCGAGTTGCGGAAGACGACCGTCGCCGAGAACCCGCCCGGCCACCGGTTGCCGATCCTGACCTCGGCCGCGCACGTCCCGCCCGGCGGCGTGGTGGTCGTGGTCGTGGTGGTCGTGGTCGTCGTCGTGCTGGTGGAGGTGGGCGTGGTGCCGTTGAGCGCGGACACCACGGCCGGGATCCACCGGTCGGCGATCTTGCGGTCACCGGCGGCGTTCGGGTGCACGCCGTCGTAGGTGTCGCTCCCGGTGGCGAACCCGGTCCACTGGTCGACCACGGTGATCGGCGACCGCGCGGTGGACTTGCCCGCCGCCCAGCCGGGGATCGCCGCGTTCAGGTCGACCACCCGCTGGGGGCACTCGGCGCAGGCGCTCGCCGCCATCGGGATGATCTTCGCGACGATGATCCTCATCGACGCGTTGTTGGCGCGCATCTGGTCCACCAGCTTGGAGTAGGCGGCCAGGATGGTCGCCGTGGACCGGTTGCTCCACACGTCGTTGGTGCCGAAGTGCATGAGCACCACGTCCGGGTCGGCGGTGTCGAGCCAGCCCACGAGCTGGTTCTGGTCGGCCACCGCCGTCACCAGCGCGCCGCCGTGGCCCTCGTTCTCGCCGTCGTAGGCGAAGCCGCAGCCGTCACCGGCGCGGGTGCCCACGAAGTCGATGTTCGTGTGCCCGGCCGCGCGCAGGTCCCGGTCCAGCAGCGCGCGCCAGCAGCCCGGCGATCCGGTGATCGAGTCGCCGAGCGGCATGATCCGCGTCGGGGCGGCGGCCTGGACGGACGCCTGCCCCGGCACGGTCACGAGGAGCCCCACCACCGTGGCGAGCGCCGCGAGCAGCGCCCCCACCGCGATCTTCCTCGACATCGTCATCCCCCTAGGCCGCGGTGCAGCTGGAGCCGTTGAGGGTGAACGCCGTGGGCGCGGCGTTGGTGCCGTTCCACGAGCCGATGAAGCCGAAGCTGACCGAGCCGTTCACCGGGATGGTCCCGTTGTAGGCCACGTTGGTCGCGCTCAGCGCGCTGCCCGACTGGCTCGTGGTGGCGCCCCAGGACTGCGACACGGTCTGGCCGTTGGCCCAGGTCCAGCGCAGCGTCCAGCCGCTGACCGCGGCGGTGCCGGTGTTGGCGATCTTCACGTCGCCCTGGAACCCGCCCTGCCACTGGCCGGCGAGCCGGTAGGTGACCGCGCAGCCCGCCGGGCCGCCGCCACCGGTCTGGGTGGTGACGTTGACCGAGGTCGAGCGGGTCGAGCGGTTGCCCGCCGCGTCGCGCGCGTACACCGCGAAGGTGTAGGTGGTGGCCGCGGACAGGCCCGTGACGGTCGTGCTGGTGGTGGCGGAGCTGCCCGCCGCCGTCTCGGTGGTGCCGCTGACCCGGACCACGTCGTAGCCGACCACGCCGACGTTGTCGGTGGCCGCGCCCCAGGTGAGCGTGGCGGAGCTGGAGGTCACGCCGGACGCGGACGGGGTGCCGGGCGCGCTGGGCGGGGTGGTGTCGGTCGGGTCGCCGCCACCGCCGTAGACGCTGGCCTCGCGGGAGGTGGCCTTGATGCCGTTGGCGCCGTTGACGGCCCGCTGGCCCCAGCTGGTCAGCTGGGAGGCGTTGAAGCCGGTCACCATGTCCAGGTACTCGACGCCGCCGCCGTTGCCGGACCACGACCAGGCCAGGTAGCCCAGCCTGAGCTGCTGGGTGGTGGCGAAGATGGTGTCCTCGTCGGGGTTGCCGTCGCTGTGGTCGAAGCCGAACTCGCCGACCACGATCGGCAGCTTCGCCGAGACGAACCGGTTGAGGTAGTCGTTGATCTCCGCCGCCGTGTCGAACACGCCGTACATGTGGATGGAGAACACGGTGTTCTTCCGCGGGTCGGCGCTGAACACCGACTGGGCGTTGTCGCGCATGGTGAAGGCCCAGTCCTGGCCCCAGTTCGGCGCGTCGACCATGATCGTGTGCTCGAAGCCCGCCGAGCGCAGCGAGGTGATGGCGTCCTTGGTGGCCTGGGTCCACCCGGTGTAGCCGGTGTTGCCCCACGGCTCGTTGCCGATGTTGAGGATGACGTACTTCTCCTGGCCGGCCATGGCCGTCTGGACGCTCTTCCAGTACTCCACGGCGCGGGCCAGGCTGACCGCGCCGCTCTGCTCCTGGTAGCCGGTGGTGTCGTGCACCTCCAGCACGCAGATGAGCTTGTTGGCCTTGCACTGGGCGATGACGTTGCTGACGTCGGAGGCGTCGTTGCGGGTCCACCGGTCACCGCTGGAGAGGACGACGCGGACGGTGTTGGCGCCCGTGGCCTTGATGTCCTTCAGCGCCTGGGTGGTGCGGTCCAGGTACCAGGTGTGCGCGTGGTTGACGCCGCGCATCACGAAGTCGTTGCCGTTGGCGTCCAGCAGGCGCCCGTTGTTGACGGTGAAGCCGGCGGCCGCTTGGGCCGGCACCACCGTCAGCAGTGAGAGGACCAAGGCGGCGACGGCTGCGCCGGCCAAGGCGAATCGCTTGCGCATGGGTGTACCTCGCGGAGTTGTCGACACTGACATTGCGAGCGCAGGGCAGCGCGCCCGCCCGACGGGCGGACACCCACACCAAAGCAATTAACCGCTTAAGTGTCAACGGGCAGTTTTGCGCAAAGCGGCAGGTCAGCGGCCTTTTTGGGCAGGCCGCAGCGGAACTGGGAACGCTCCCAGACGCGAGCCTAAGTGTGCCCCGAACGGGCCTCCCGCGTCTAGGCCGGGATGACGGTCGGTGGGCGGCGGGCGGCGGAGGGCCCGCGCGGCTCCGCCTGGTGCTCGACCGCGCCCGCGCCAACCGCAGTGGGCGGCGGCGGGCGCGGAGGGCCCGCGCGGGGCGGGCGCGGCGGGGGGCGGCGGCCGTGCGGGCTTGGGAGCGGCGCGAGGCGGCGGCGAGGCGCTGCGGGGGGGGGGCAGGGCAGGGCGCGCGGGTGAGGCGGGGCAGGCCGAGGGAGGGCAGGCTGAGGGAGGGCGGCGCGGCGCAGGCGAGGCAGGCCGGCGCGGGGCGAGGCGGCGCGGCGCGGGGCAGGGCGGGGCAGGGCGGCGCGGGGCAGGGCGCGGGTGAGGCGGCGCGGGGCGGTCCGAAACGATCTGCGGCCGGCCTGCGCGCAGCCGACCCGCGCGCCTTCGGCGGGAACCCCACCCCCCGGGAACCCGCCCCCGAACCCGCCGCCCCGAAACCCTCAGCCGGCGGGCGCCTGCCCCGTGCTCGACCGCGGCACCAGCTCCGGGTCCGAGGTCTTCACCTGCTCCACCGGCCCGCCCCCGATGACGTCCAGCAGCAACCGCACCGCCGCCGCCCCGCGCTCCGCGATCGGCCGCCGCACCGCCGACAGCGCCGGCCGCACCAGGCGGCACAGCGCGGAGTCGTCCCAGGCGACCAGCGACAGCTGGTCCGGCACACCCAGTCCCAGCTCGTGCGCCACCCCCAGCGCGGACACGGCCATCACGTCGTTGTCGAACACCAGCGCGGTGGGCGGCGCGGCGCCGGTCAGCACCCGACGGGTGACCCGGGCTGCGGCCTCGTCCGAGTAGTCGGCGTGCACCACCCGCGCCTCGCCCAGCCCGAGCCGGGCGGCGGCCGTGGTGAAGGCGCGCGACCTGGTCTGGGTGTGCACGAACCGGGTGGGCCCCGCGACCCGCACGATCCGCCGGTGCCCGAGCGCGACCAGGTACTCCAGCACCTCGTCCACGGCCGTCTCGTCGTCGGTCCACACGCACGGGACCTCCGGCTCCACCGGCTCCCCGAGCACCACGGCGGGCAGCCGCAGCTCCCGCACCAGCTCCACCCGCGGGTCGTTCTGCACCAGGTCGACCAGCAGCACGCCGTCGACCCGCCGCTCGCCCCACCACCGCCGGTAGGCCGCCAGCTCGGCCGCGGCGTTGTCGGTGACCTGGAGCAGCAGCGAGGTGGGCCCGCCCGCGAGCGCGCCCTGGATGCCCGAGATGAGCTGCATGAAGTACGGCTCGACGCCGATCACCCTGGCCGGCCGGTCCACGACCAGGCCGATGGCGTTGGCGCGGCCGTCGCTGAGGGAGCGCGCCGCGCTGCTGGGCACCCAGCCGAGGCGGTCGGCGATGTCCATGATGCGGCGGCGGGTGGGTTCGGAGACGCCCGGCCGGTTGTTGAGCGCGTAGGACACCGCGCCGGTCGACACGCCGGCCGCCTTTGCGATGTCCGAGATGGTCGGACGCTTAGCTCCCACCGCGCCTCCTCGCTCCGTGATCATGAGTTTAGACCGCTGTTGAGACAGAGCGCCCCGGTAGGGTGATTAAGCGCTTAACTGATCTTGGGGAAAGGGGACCACCGTGCCCTGGTTCGACCTGTCCGAGCGGGAACTCGCGACCTACCGCACCGCCACCGCCGAGCCGGAGGGCCTCGACGGCTGGTGGCGGGCCCGGCTGGAGGAGGCCAGGTCGGCCGCGCTGCCGCCGGTGCTGACCCCGTACGCCGCCGACGTCTACGGCCCGCTGCCGGTGTGGGACGTGGAGTTCTCCGGTTGCGGCGGCGACCGGGTGCGCGGCTGGTACCTCCGGCCGGCCGGGTCCGGGGAGGTCGAGCTGCCGACCGTGGTGAGCTACATCGGCTACGGCGGCGGGCGCGGGCTGCCCTCGGAGCACGTGCTGCTGCCCGCCGCCGGGTACGCGGTGTTCGTGATGGACACCCGCGGCCAGGGCGGGCGCTGGACGCTGGGCGCCACGCCGGACTCCGGGTTCGCCGGCCCCGAGCACCCCGGCGTGATGACGCGGGGCATCGCCTCGCCCGAGACCTACTACGTGACGCGGCTGATGGTCGACGCCGCCCGCGCGGTGGAGGTGGCCGCCTCGCTGGACGGCGTGGACGCGACCAGGCTGGCCGTGTCCGGCGGCAGCCAGGGCGGCGGGCTGGCGCTGGCCGCGGCGGCGCTGAACGGCGACGCGGTCCGGGTGTGCCACGCGGACGTGCCGTTCCTGTGCGACTTCCAGCGGGCGGTCACCCTCACCGACGCCGAGCCGTACGCGGAGATCTCGAAGTTCCTGGCCCAGCACGTGGAGCTGATCCCGCGGGCCCTGGACACCCTGCGGTACGTGGACGGCGCGCTGCTGTCGCGCCGGATCACCGCCACGTCGCTGCTGAGCGTGGGCCTGATGGACGAGGTGTGCCCGCCGTCCACGGTGTACGCGGCGTACAACGAGATCACCGCGCCGAAGGAGATGGCGGTGTTCCCGTTCAGCGGGCACACCGTGCCCCGGGTGCACGACGAGCGGAGGCTGCGCCACCTGCGCGCGCACCTCTGACCGGGGGCGCGGGGGGACCGCCCACGACCCGGTCACCGGCGGACCGCGAGGGGGCCACCGCCATAGCCCCCTCGCGGCCGCCTGGTCGGTGGACTCGGCAGCTCTCCGGGGACCCCGGCAGCTCGGCCCGGGGTCCCTGCGTCCACGACCAGCCCGTGGCGGTCGTCAGCCGGCCGTGACCGGGGTGACCAGCACCCGGTCGTGGCCGACGACCCGCTGCTCGCCCGTCACCTGGATCGACCGCTCCCAGCGGATGTCCTCGCTGGAGCAGCCCACCAGCAGCACGAGCTCGCCGGTCTCCACGACCCGCCGGCCGTCGCGGCCGGTGAACGAGGTGCGGTCGGCGTGCAGCCGGAAGGTCACCCGCCGCTGCTCGCCCGCGTCCAGCTCGACCCTGGCGAAGCCGACGAGCTGGCGCACCGGCCGGGTCACGCCGGCCACCGGGTCGTGCAGGTACAGCTGGACGACCTCGGCGCCGGGGCGCGACCCGGTGTTGCGCACCAGGCACGAGACCTCGACCTCGCCGTCGCTGGGCAGCTCGTCGCCCGAGGCGAAGTCCGACAGCTCGAACGAGGTGTAGGACAGGCCGTGGCCGAACGGGAACAGCGGCGTCGGGTCGACGGAGCTGATGCCGCCCTTGGCGCCCAGCTTCGGGTGCAGGTAGGTGGTCGGCTGCCCGCCGGGGGTGCGCGGCACCTGCACGGGCAGCTTGCCCGAGGGGTTCACCCGCCCGCTGAGCACGCCGGCCACCGCGCCCGCGCCCTCCTCGCCCGGGAAGAACGCCTGCACCGCGGCCGCCGGCCGGTAGGAGCCCAGCGCGTACGGGCGGCCGGCCAGCAGCACCAGGACCACCGGCTTGCCGGTGGCCAGCAGCGCGTCGAGCAGCTCGCCCTGCACGCCGGGCAGCGACAGGTCCTCCGCGTCGCAGCCCTCGCCGGAGGTGCCGCGGCCGAACAGCCCGGCCAGGTCGCCGAGGACGGCCAGCACGACGTCCGCGTCCCGCGCCGCGTCGACCGCCTCGGCGATGCCCGTCCGGTCGTCGCCGGAGACCTCGCAGCCCTTGGCCGTGCTCACCGCCGCGTCCGGGAACTCCTTGCGCACGGCGGCCAGCAGGGTGTCCATCTCCACGCCGAGCGCCACCTCGGGGTGGTGCACGCCGACGTGGTTGGGGAAGGAGTAGCAGCCCATCATGGACAGCAGGTCGTCCGCGCACGGCCCGACCACGGCCAGCCTCGCCGGCGCCGCCAGCGGCAGCACGCCGGAGGCGTTGTCCAGCAGCACCACGGACCGCTCGGCCATGGTGCGGGCCAGGTCGCGCAGCGCGGGCGGGTCCAGGTCGATCGGCTCGCCGCGCAGCACGGCGGGCGAGTCGGGCTCCCAGCCCTCGTCCAGCAGCCCGAGTTCACACTTCTGGGTGAGAACCCGGGTGACCGCGCGGTCCACCAGCCCCTCGTCCACCTCGCCCGAGCGCACCAGCTCCGCCAGCGGCTCGCCGTAGCAGCGCACGCTGGGCAGCTCCACGTCGATGCCGGCGGCCAGGGCCAGCGCGGCGGCCTCGCCGGGCGAGCCGGCCACGCCGTGCGTGGTCTCCAGGAAGGACACCGCGAAGTAGTCGGCGACGACCACGCCGGTGAAGCCCCACTGCTCGCGCAGCAGGTCGGTGAGCAGGGTGGGGTCCGAGGCGGGCGGCACGCCGTCCACCTCGGCGTAGGAGTTCATCACCGAGCGCGCGCCGCCCAGGCGCAGGGCCATCTCGAACGGCGGCAGCACCACGTCGGCGAACTCACGCGGTCCCATGTGGACCGGCGCGTGGTTGCGGGCGGCGCGCGAGGCGGAGTAGCCCGCGAAGTGCTTCAGCGTCGCCACGATCCCGCTGGACTCCAGGCCGCGGGTGTAGGCCGCGCCGAGCAGGCCCACCAGGTACGGGTCCTCGCCGATGGTCTCCTCGGTGCGCCCCCAGCGCGGGTCGCGGGTCACGTCGAGCACCGGCGACAGCCCCTGGTGGATGCCGAGGTCGCGCATCACGCGGCCCACTTCGCGCGCCATGACCTCGACCGACTCGGGGTCGAAGGACGCGCCCCAGGCCAGCGGGACCGGGAAGACCGTGGCCTGCCAGGCGGTGAAGCCGGCCAGGCACTCCTCGTGCGCCATGGCCGGGATGCCGAACCGGTTGTTGGCCACCAGCCTGCGCTGCGTCTCGGCCAGCACCTTGGCGCCCACCGCCGGCTCCACCGGCCCCGTGCCGAACACGCGGGTCAGCTGCCCGAGGCCGGGCTTGGTCAGCTCGTCCCACGGGGGCAGCGGCTCGGCGAACTCGTGCTGCGCGGGCGCGACCTCCTCGCCGTCGGAGATGCCCACCCAGACGCCGACCAGCTGGGCCAGCTTCTCCTCCAGGGTCAGCTCGGCCAGCAGGGCGGCGACGCGCTCCCCGGTCGGCTTGCCGGGATCGGCCCAGGGGTTCAGCACGGTGGCTCCTTCGTTGACGATCGGACGACGAGTTCGGTGGCCAGCTCGACGCGCTCGGTCTCGACCGGTCGGCCCGCGATGAGGTCCGCGAGCATCCGGCCGGCGTGCCGGCCCATCTCGGTCAGCGGCTGGCGCACCGTGGTGAGCGCGGGCGACGACCACACGGCGACCGGTAAGTCGTCGAACCCGACCACGCTCAGGTCCCCGGGCACGGACAGCCCGGCGACGCGGGCGGCCTCGATCACGCCCAGCGCCTGCTCGTCGTTGCCGGCGAAGACCGCGGTGGGCCGGTGGGGCTGCGCCAGCAGCTCGGCGGCGCGCCGGAACCCGCCCTCGTGCCTGAAGTCGCCGTTCTTGACCAGCTCGGGGTCGAACGGGATGCCCGCGCGGTCCAGCGCGGCGCGGTAGCCGTCGACCCGCGCGCGGCTGCACAGCATCCCGGCCGGTCCGCCGATCACCCCGATGCGGCGGTGACCGAGCCTGATCAGGTGCTCGGTGGCCGACAGGCCGCCCGCCCAGTTGGTGGCGCCGACGCTGGGCACGTTCGGCTGCGGCAGGTCGACGGGGTCGATCACCACCACCGGGATGCGCGAGTCGGCCAGCACCCGCCGGTCGGCGGCGGTCAGCTGCGAGGTCACCAGGAGCGCGCCCGCGCGCCTGGCCTCCACCAGCGACGCCGCCCAGGAGGCGTGGTGGCGCGGCTTGTCGGTGGAGGACACCACGACGTGCAGCCCGGTGTCGACGACACCGCGGATGATCTCCACCGCCCAGGGGCTGTCCAGGGCGGTGAACACGAGGTCGACCAGCATGTGCCCCGAGGCCCGGCGGGACCCAACGGGCACGTAGTCGTACTCGGCGAGGAGCTGCCGCACACGAGCCCTGGTCTCCGCGCCGACGTCGTCCTTCCCGTTGAGGACTTTGGACACCGTCGGGAGGGACACCCCCGCTGCAGCAGCGATCGTGGCCAACGTGGCTCGACGCATGGGCCGATAGTATCGAAACTCGATCGAAACACAAGAGTGACCCTTTGACGTGCGTAAACGCGACTCCGTCTCAGTTCAGAGTGAGCCTTGACACGCGTTCGACACCCGTCTAGGTTCTCCGCAAGTCGTGGATGTTTCGAAATGTTTCGAGCCACGAACATTTCCGCAGCGTGGCAGAAGGGTGGCGGTTGCATGTCCCGCCGATCATGGACGCGTCCCCTCATGGCGATGGGGCTCGTCGTCGCGGCAGCAGTGGCTTCCGCGTGCGGCTCCTCCGGACCGGCCGAGTCCGGCGCGGGGGAGATCAAGGTGTGGGCCCTGGAAGACCCGGTGCTCAACCCGATCGAGCAGAAGTCGATCGACTCCTTCAAGGCCCAGGGCGGCAACGCCTCCCTGGAGACCTTCGGCAACGACCCGTACAAGCAGCGGCTCCGGGTCGCCATCGGGTCCCCGCAGGCCCCTGACCTGTTCTTCAACTGGGGCGGTGGCAACCTCAAGGAGTACGTCGACGCCGGCAAGGTCGCCGACCTGACCGCGCTGCTCGACGAGAACAAGGCCGTCAAGGACAAGTTCATCCCCAGCGTCCTGGACGGCGCGACGCTCGACGGCAAGATCTACGGCGTGCCGATGCGCGGCATGCAGCCGGTCCTGCTGTTCTTCAACAAGAAGGTGTTCGCCGAGGCCGGCGTCGAGGCGCCGAAGACCTGGGACGACCTGCTCGCGCTGGTCGACACCTTCAAGGGCAAGGGCATCACCCCGATCGCCCTGGCCGGCACCCAGGCGTGGACCGAGCTGATGTGGGCCGAGTACGTGCTCGACCGCTTCGCCGGCCCCGAGGTGTTCAAGAAGATCCGGGACGAGGGCCCCCAGGCGTGGAAGGACCCGACCGTGGTCGAGTCCCTGTCCAAGCTCAAGGAGCTGATCGACCGGGGCGGCTTCGGCACCAACTTCGCCTCCGTCGGCTACGACGCCGGTGGCGCGTCGACCATCCTGGCCCAGGGCAAGGCGGCCATGCACCTGATGGGCTCCTGGGAGTACACCAACCAGCTGGGTCAGAGCCCCGACTTCGTCAAGGCGGGCGACCTGGGCTGGGTGGCGTTCCCGACGATCGAGGGCGGCAAGGGCGACCCTTCGAACCTGGTCGGCAACGTGAGCAACTTCTACTCGGCCACCTCCGGGTCGAAGAACCTGGACGCGGCGAAGAAGTTCGTCACCACCACGCTGCACGAGGACTCCTACATCGACGCGCTGGTCGCGGCCGGTGACGTGCCGCCCGTGGTGGGCGCGGAGGAGAAGCTGAAGGCGGCCGACAACGCCGACTACACGACCTCCATCTACCAGATGGTGCTGGACACGAAGAACTTCCAGCTCTCCTGGGACCAGGACCTGCCCGCCGACGACGCCACGTTCATGCTGACCCAGCTCCAGGAGTTCTTCCTGGGCAAGGTCTCGCCGCAGCAGTTCGTCGACGCGGTGGCCGCGCGCTGATGTCCTCCCAGCGACCTTCGGGCTGGTACGCCGCACCGGCGTTCGCGTTCTTCGCCCTGTTCGCGGCGCTGCCCATGGTGCTCGTGGTCTACCTGAGCTTCACCACCTGGGACGGCCTGGGAACTCCCGAGATCAGCGGGGCCGACAACTGGACCCGGTTGATGGAGGACGGCGAGGCCCACGCCTCGGTGGGGCGGACCGTGCTGCTGATGGTCGTGTCCTGGCTCGTCCAGACCCCGATCGCGTTGCTGATCGGGGTCTGGGCGGCCGGCAAGGAGCGGTCCCGCGCGGTGCTCAGCTCGATCTTCTTCCTGCCCCTGCTGCTGTCCACGGCGGCGATCGCGCTGCTGTGGCAGGTGCTGCTCGACCCGAACTTCGGCGCCTTCGTCGGCGGTCCGCTGTTCCTGGGTGACACCGAGATCGCGATCTACACCGTGGTCTTCGTGATCTCGTGGCAGTACATCCCGTTCCACACCCTGCTCTACCAGGGTGCGGCGCGGGCCATCCCGCCGTCGCTGTACGAGGCGGCGACCATCGACGGCGCCTCGCGGTTCGGGAAGTTCCGGAACATCACCCTGCCGCAGCTGCGGTACACGATCGTGACGTCGTCGGTGCTCATGCTGGTCGGTTCGCTGACCACGTTCGACACCGTGCTGATCCTGACCAACGGCGGACCGGGCACCGCGACCCGCATCCTGCCGCTGCACATGTACATCACCGGCTTCAGCGGTTTCGAGATGGGCTACGCGAGCGCGATCGCGGTCGTGCTGGTCGTGCTCGGCACGGTGCTGTCGGTGGCGGTCATGCGCTGGAGCGGGTTCCGCGCGATGAGCAGCCAGCAGGAGGGGTCGTGAAATCTCGTCCGAACTGGCTCGCCGGGTTGTTCTCCCTGGCGTGGCTGGTCCTCGTCCTCGGCCCGCTGGTCTACCTGATCACGGTGTCGCTGCGCACCCGCACCGAGTACCTCGGCAAGAGCGCGTGGTCGGTCCCCGAGGCGCTGACGCTCGACAACTACAAGACGGTGCTGACGGGCGGGTTCGGCCAGTACCTGCTCAACAACGTGATCGTGACCGCGGCGACGGTGGCGATCGTCGTGCTGATCACCGTGCCGTGCGCCTACGCGGTCGCGCGGAGCAACGCGCGGTTCGTGCAGCGCGGGTTCACCCTGCTGCTGATCGGCCTGGCGATCCCGGCGCAGGCGACGATCATCCCGGTGTACCTGCTGATCACCCGGATGCACCTGTACGACACCCTGGCCGCGATCATCCTGCCCACGGCGGCGTTCGCGCTGCCGGTGGCCACGCTGGTGATGACCAACAGCCTGCGGGAGGTGCCCCGCGAGCTGTACGAGGCGCAGGCGATCGACGGCGCCGGCCCGTTCCGGGTGCTGGTGTCGCTGGTCCTGCCGCTGGCCAGGCCGGCGATCATGACCGTGGTGGTCTACACGGCGCTCAACGCCTGGAACGGGTTCCTGTTCCCGCTGGTGCTCACGCAGTCCGAGTCGTCGCGCGTGCTGACCCTCGGCCTGTGGGACTTCCAGGGGCAGTTCGGCACCAACGTGCCGGCGCTGCTGGCGGCCGTGACGCTGTCCGTGCTGCCGATCTTCGCGGTGTACCTGTTCGGGCGACGGTTCCTGCTGAGCGGCCTCACGGCTGGCTTCGGCAAGTAACCGACCACCGCACCGGTCCCGCGGCGGCGCGGGGCCCCGCGCGCCAGGGGCGTGGCCGTTCAACCTCTCTCCCGACGGCCACGCCCCGCCGCGCGCATTGACACTTTCGAAAAGCAATTCGACAATTTCGGCCACTATGTATCCCGCAGAGTGAGCCACACCGCTCCCCGATCACCATATTGACCGGACTTCTCCCGGTGCTGCTGCCGTAGACTGCGGCCCATGCCGACGAAAGCCCAGCCAACCCCGGATGGCACCGCCACGAGCAAGATCACCATCGCGGACATCGCCGCCGAGGCCGGGGTGTCGGTACCGACAGTTTCGAAGGTCATGAACGGCCGGGCGGACGTCGCACCGCACACGCGGGAAAAGGTCGAGGCGATCATCCGCCGCCACGGTTACCAGAGGCGGTCGGACGAGCGGTCGCGGCGGTCCAACCTCGTGGAGCTGATGTTCCACGAGCTGGAGAGCGCCTGGGCGCTGGAGATCATCCGCGGCGCCGAGCAGGTGGCCGCCGAGAACGGCCTGGCGCTCGTGCTCAGCGAGTCCCAGGGCCGGCTCACCCCGGGCCACGGCTGGCTGGAGGGCGTGATCGCCCGCAAGCCGCTCGCGGTGATCTCGGTGTTCTCCGACCTGACCTCGCAGCAGCTGGCGAAGCTGCGCGCCCGCGACATCCCGGTGGTGGTGGTCGACCCGATCGGCGAGCCGCAGCTGGAGACGCCGTCCATCGGCGCCACGAACTGGAACGGCGGCCTGACCGCCACCCGGCACCTGATCGAGCTGGGGCACCGCCGGATCGCCATGATCGGCGGCCCGGAGCGGGTGCTGTGCAGCCGCGCCAGGGTGGACGGCTACCGCGCCGCGCTGGAGACCGCGGGCCTCGCGGTCGACCCGACCCTGGTCCGCTACGGCGACTTCCACGTGGAGTCCGGCCGCGCGCAGTTCGCCCAGATGCTGGAGCTGACCACGCCGCCCACCGCGGTGTTCGCGGGCTCGGACCTCCAGGCGCTCGGCGTCTACGAGGCCGCCCGCGCCGCCGGCCTGCGCGTGCCCGAGGACCTGAGCGTCATCGGTTTCGACGACCTCCCGGTCGCCCAGTGGGTGGGCCCGCCGCTGACCACGGTCCGGCAGCCGCTGCAGGACATGGCCGCGGCGGGCACCCGTCTCGCCATCACGCTGGCGCGTGGTGAAGAGCCCGAACACCGCCGAATCGAGCTTGCCACCACGCTCGTGGTGCGGCAGAGCACCGCACCGCCGCGCTGACGAGCCGTCTTTCCTTCCTCCCCCTCAGTGGTGGTGACCCGGCGCCTGGGTGTAGACGCAGCCCTCCGCCTCGGCGGCCACGGTGTGGCCCACCTCGTCGTCGGGGGTCACCGGGGTGCACCGCAGTTGGTGCAGGCCCAGCAGCTCCAGGCCGAGCGTGCCGCTGAGCGCGAAGCCGTTGCCGAAGCCGAAGTCCGGGTCGTCCAGGACCTCGCCGCTCGACAGGGCCCCCTGCCAGGCGCGCTGGAAGTCACCCAGCCCGTCGCGCCGGAACACCACCAGCCCGAGCCGCTCGTAGGGCCCCGCCTGGCACGTCGCCCACTCCGTCACGTACGGCGCGTAGAGCGCGGCGCGCAGCGGGCCGACGAAGTCGTGGAACTCCTCCATCGTCCGCGGTTGCGCCTCGTCGCACTGCCCGGTCTTCTCGTGCACCCAGTCGGCCACCTCGACCGGGTTCGCCAGGGGCGGCCCGAGGGCGTTGGCCGCCAGGTCGGTGGAGCCGGTGGAGCCGGTCGCCCCGGACGAGCAGGCGACCGACCCCACCAGGAGCGCGGCCAGGGCCGCGCAGCGCGCCAACATCAGGCCGTGGCGCACGAAGCGCCGTTGAGGGTGAAGCCGGTCGGGGTGGCGGGCGTTCCCTGCGACGTCCCGTTGAACCCGAAGCTCACCGACTGACCCGGCTGGAGGTCCTGGTTCCAGGCGGCCCCCTTCGCGGTGGCCTTGCCGCCGGACACGGCGACCTGCGCCGACCACGCCTGGGTGATGCCCTGACCGGAGGGCACGTCCCAGACCAGCTCCCACGCGGTGACCGCGGTGGTGCCGGTGTTCCGCACCGACACGGCGGCGGTGAAGCCGCCGGACCACGAGCTGCCCACGCCGAAGGTCACCGAGCACGTGCCCGGCGGGGTGCCGGTGCCGCCGCCGCTCGTGCGGACCGAGACGACCGCCGACGGGGTGGAGGTGTTGCCCGCCGCGTCCCGCGCCACCACGTAGAACTGGTAGGCGGTGTCGGCGGTGAGGCCGGTGACCGTGGCCGTGGTACCCGAGCCGGAGGCCACCTGGACGTCGTTCGCGCCCGCCTCCCGGAACACCTGGTAGGAGGCCACACCGGTGTCGTCCGAGGACGCGGCCCAGCTCAGCGACACGGAGTTCGCCGTCGCCGTCGCGGTCGGCGTGCCCGGCGCGCTCGGGGCCCGGGTGTCACCGCCGGTGCCGCCGCCGCTGAAGTTCACGTCCGAGCAGCTGTAGAACGCCTCGGGGCTGTCGCTGCGCTGCCAGATCGAGTAGATGACGTGGCGGCCGGATTTGTTGGGCAGGGTGCCGCTCCAGGCGTACTCGCCGCTGCCCAGCGGCGGGTTGGTGACGCTGTCGAACGGCGCGGGCTCCAGGTCCGACCACTTCAGCGGCTGGGTGACGTCGAAGCCGTCCCGGGTGACGTACTGGTCCCAGCGACCGGGGTGCGGCGCCCAGGCGTTGTACTTGAAGGTGATCCGCGCGCCCGCCTGGAGGTTGGTCACGGGCCAGTCGGCGCGCGCCAGGTTGTAGGCGTCGTACTTGGTGGTCGGGCCGCACAGGTCGCCGTCGGCGATGAGGTCCCGGTGGCGACCGCCGGCCTGGCTGATCAGGTTGCCGTACCAGTCCCACAGCGGCTGCTTGCCACCGAGCTGCACGGCCGCGGCGCACGCCGGGTTCGTCGGGTTCAGGTCGCCGTTGCCGCCGAGCCTGCCGTCCTCGTAGCAGGCGTAGGTGCGGCTGGCGGGGTAGGTCATGGACCCGTGGGCCACCGCGACGCCGCTCTGGACGAACACGGTGGTCACCCCGACCACGCCGAGCACGGCGGCGACCAACGCCCCGGTGCGCTTGAGTCGCACGGATGTCTCCATTCAGATCGACGGTGACCTGGTAACTGGGAGCGCTCCCAGAATTACGATCGCATTTCCGGTGACCCGACGTCAACGCTCCGTTTCAACTGGTGGTCGCCGGGTACCGGTCACCCATGCGGATCGCGGTGATCGGCCAGGTGGCGCGCGACCTCGTCCTGGTGGTGCCCGAGGTGCCGGGGGAGGGCGGCAGCGCCACGGTGTCCGAGCGCCGCGAGGTGCTGGGCGGCAAGGGCGCCAACATCGCCCGCGACGCCGTCCAGCTCGGGGCGTCGGTCGTGCTGCTCGGCGTCGTCGGGGACGACCGCGAGGGCCGCCTCCTGGTCGAGGCGCTCGCGGCGGACGGGGTGGCGACCGGCGCGGTGGCGCAGCGGACGGGCACCCGGACGGCCCTGGTCGTGGACGTCGTGTGCGAGGGCCGGTACCGCTACCTGGAGGACATCCCCGAGGCCACCCTCGTCACCCCCGCCGACGTGGCGGCGGCGTCGGCGGAGCTGGCCGCGGCCGACGCCGTGGTGATCCAGCTCCAGCAGCCCGCCGGGACCGCGCTGGCCGCCGCCCGCGCCGCGACCGGCCTGGTCGTGCTGGACGGCGTGCCCGGCGGCGAGGTGGACGCCCTGCTGGCCCGCGCGGACGTGCTGCGGGCCGACCACACCGAGGCCGAGCAGCTGACCGGCCGCTCGATCGACGGGGCGCGGGACGCGCTGGCGGCTGGCCGGGAACTGCTGGCGCGCGGGCCGTCGGTGGTGGCGCTGGAGGTCCCCGGCGAGGCGAACGCGCTGGTCTGGGAGGGCGGCTCGGCGGTGGTGCCGCTGACCGGGGAGCACGTCGTGGACACCACCGGCGGCGGGGACGCGTTCGTGGCCGCGCTGACCGTGGCGCTGGTGCGCGGCGACGACCCCGAGGAGGCCGGGAAGCTCGCCACCGCCGCCTCCGGGCGCGCCGTCGACCACCCCGGTGGGCGCACCGACCTGACCGGCCTGGCACGCTGACGGGCCCGGACGGGCCCCGGTGGACGGCGGTCCCGCGGTTCCGTAACCTGTCCGAGACCTGAATGGGGTCACCCGTTCGGGGTAGGTCCGGTTACGAGGAGGGTCGCGAGACCGTGGCGTCGAACCCCGCCCAGCGCACCGTTCGCGCCGCCGTGGCGGCCACCGCAGTCGCCGTGCTGGTCGGCGCCCTGCCGCTGCCCCACGCCGGGGCGGACCCCGTGCCGCCCAACGCCTCCGACGCGCTCAAGCGGTACAACGACCTGTCCACGCAGGCCGAGGCCCTCAACGAGGAGCACCTGCGGGCGCAGGAGGCGCTGACCGGGGCGCAGGGCGCGCTGGACCAGGCCAACCGCGACATCGCCACCGCCGAGGAGGCGCAGGAGGCGCTGCGCGGGCAGGTCGACCTGCTCACCGAGGCGTCGTTCCAGGGCGCGCGGTTCAGCCAGCTGTCCGCGCTGCTGGTGTCGGAGTCCCAGCAGGACTTCCTCAACCGGATGTCGGCGCTCGGCGTGCTGGCGCACGACAACGCCGAGGCGTTGCGGGGTCTGGAGGAGGCGGTCGACGAGGCCGCCGACGCCGCGCGGCGCGCCACCGAGGCCGCGACGAGCGCCAACCAGGCGATCGGCGAGATCGACCAGCGCAAGGGCGCGCTGGACCGGCAGATCGACGAGGCCCGCGAGGCGTACCGCTCGCTGGGCGACGCCGAGCGCCGGGCGTTGAACAACGCGGGCGACACGGGCCCGATCCCGGTGCCCGCGGGCACGGCGGGGCAGGCGCTGGCGTTCGCGCTGGGCGAGCGGGGCAAGCCCTACGTCTACGGTTCGAACGGGCCGAACTCGTGGGACTGCTCCAGCCTCATGCAGGCGGCCTACCGGTCGGTGGGGATCAGCATCCCGCGCACCACGTACGGGCAGGCCAAGGTCGGGCGAGGGGTGTCGCGCAACGAGGTCAGGGCCGGTGATCTGATCATCTACTACAGCGGTCAGACGCACGTGGCCATGGCGATCGACGGGCTGCGCGCCGTGCACGCCTCGACCGAGGGTGTGCCGGTGAAGGTCCAGGACATCGAGTCGATCGGGCCGGTCGACGTGATCCGCCGCGTGGTCGGCTGATCTTTCCTGGCTGATCTTTCCCGGCTGTCTCTCCTTGGCTGCCTCTCCCCGGCCGGCCCTCGCCGGCCGACCCCCGCCTGGCGATTCCGGGCGCGTGCCACGCGTGCTCGTTACCATGATTCGGTTCAGAACCGATCCGCACAGGCGGGAGACGCGTGGAGCAGTGGAGCGCGGGCGCGGTCGCGCGGATGCTGGGCATCTCACCGACCACGCTGCGCACGTGGGACCGGCGCTACGGGCTCGGCCCGGACACCCGCGAGGAGGGCAGGCACCGCCGCTACTCCCCCGCCGACGTGACCCGGCTGCGCCGCATGCTCGAACTCACCGCCCAGGGCATGGCGCCCGCCGCGGCCGCTGCCATCGCCCTGGGCTCGTCCCCGCCCGCGAGACCCCGGGCCGGCGGCGGACCCAAGGCCCTCGCGGTGGGCGGTTCGGCGGAGGGGCGCGGGTTCGCCCGCGCGGCGGCCCGCCTGGACGCGCCGCTGATGAGCGCGCTGGTCCTGGAGTTGGTGGAGCAGCGCGGCGTGGTCGACGCGTGGGAGTCGGTGCTGGCGCCGTTCCTGGTCGCACTGGGCGAGCGGGTCATCGCCCGGGGCCGGGGCGTCGAGGTCGAGCACCTGGCGACGGCGAGCGTCCTCGACGCCCTGCGCGGCACCGCGCCCGTCGCGCTCTCCGGGCGGTTGCCGGTGCTGCTGGCGTGCGCGCCGGACGAGCAGCACACCCTGCCGGTGGACGTGCTGGCGGCGGCGCTGGCCGAGCGCGGGTGCGCGTCGCGCAACCTCGGGGCGCGGGTCCCGGCCGGGGCGCTGCTGGACGCGGCGGAGCTGTTGTCACCCGGTTCGGTGATGTTGTGGGCGCACGAACGGTCCCTCGCCGATGCCGCGCCGGTGGCCGAACTGCTGGCGCGGGGACACGCGGTGCTGGTCGGCGGGGCCGGGTGGGACGAGGTGCCGGCCGGGGCGCGGCGGCTGTGGACGTTGGGCGAGGCGGTGGAGGCGGTTCTCGAGTTGAACCGATCTTGAACGAATTCGGGGTTGGAGGGACGACCGATCCGACATCGAGGCCGATCGAGGACGTGATCCCCGTGCCAGAGCTGTCCCGCCTGTGCCCGCCGGTCACCGAATCGTGGGACCGGCAACTCCACGCCCCGTGTCGCGGGCTGGACAGCCTTGTTCTTCCACACGCCGCGCGAGTGTGGGGCGACGCGGCGGGCGCGAGCTGTGGGCGTTGATCTCACGGCGCCACCACCGGCGGGGGTGAGGTGGTCGGATCGGCCGCCGGTGGTGGCCGGTGGTCATCGGTTGGCGCCGGCCTTGGGGGTCGGGTCCGGTGCGGTCTTGGGCTTCGGCGACCAGCGGGTGTAGCCGGCGCGTTCGGCCTCTTCGGGGGTGGTGAAGGTGACGTCGCCCTTCATGCGGTTGAAGTAGGGGGAGGCGGGGGTGTGGAAGACCATGGACCTGGAGTTGCACTTGACCAGGGCGGGTGGGGTGACCTTCTGGCCCTTCGCCTTCGCGGCCTTGGCCGTTGCGGTCTTGACGGTCTTGACGGTCGCGGCCTTGGGTGCCGCCTTTGCCGTCGTCGCCTTCACCACGGTTGCCGTTGCCTTCGTCGCCGCTGCCGTCAACACTGCCGCCTTCGCAGCCTTCGGTGACGGCTCCGAGTCGGAACGGTGCGATCCACCTGCCGACACCGGCACCCCCGGGTGTTCCTCCTGACCGACGGTCTCGTCCTCGTTGACCGGTTCGGTTTGCGGCCGCGACGTCGCAACTTCCGACGCTTCCCCGGCCTTCCCCTCGCCCCGCTCTTCCCCTCTGCCTTCCAGGCGGTCCTTCAGCCACTGGGGAGCCTCCAAACCCTCCACCTTCGTGAGCAGCTGCTCCTCCGCCGGCACCTCCGCCCCTGCCGGTGCCCCCGCACTCTGCGGTTCCTCCGCTTCCTTCGAAGGCTCCACCTGCCTCGGGAACTCAATGGTTGCCGGGTCGTCCACCACGCCGGACGCCTCAACCACCTCGCTGGACGCCTCAACCTTCTTTTCGTTCTGCACTGAAATCACAAAGGGCTTGGAATCCTCTGTGGCCGGGTTGGACACCGTCCAGGTCGTCCCGAGGTTGATCGCCGTAGGAGGCAGCGTTTCCTGGTCGGTTGCGGTAGCCCCGTCCGCAGTGCCACCACCGGTCGCCACTCCCCCGGTCTTTGCCTCCGCCCCCTCCACCCCAACCCCAACTGCGACTGCTTCCGGCTCGATGATCTCCAGGCCGACCTTCGCGAGGTCGGTTTCCTGCGCTTCGTCCGTTGCCCGTGCCTGATCAAGGTCGGTGATCACGAGTGCCGTGGGTTCGGCTGCGGAGAGAGCGGGTTGAGCGGTCTGGTGGGCGCGGGCGTTCTCGGCCCGGAGTTTGCGGATGGTGGCGCGCAGCGGCAGCCAGGTGAGGACCGCCCCGGCGACGAACGCCAATGCGCAGAGGGTGAACGACTGGGTGAACAACCAGGACACTGGCACTCCTCGGAGCTGCGGGCGGGGGGACTAGTTGACCAGAACGTCGACCTGGCGGGTGACCGGGTCCGAGTTCTCCGGTGCGGCGTCGACGCTGACCGGGGTTTTCATCCGGTCGGGGCGCACCCCTTGGGCGGCGAAGAGGTCACGCACCACCCCGGCGCGGGCGGAGGCCAGGACGTAGGCGTCGGGGTACTCGGCGGAGGCGTGCCCGACCAGGGTGACCGTTGAGAAGGGCTTGACCAGCAGCAACCGTCCGACGCGGTTGACCAGGACCGGCCCGTGCCCTGCCAGTCGGTGCCGCCGGGTTCGAAGCGCAAGCCGCCGCTGATCAGATCCGTCACGCGATAGGACCCGACCTCACCACGACCCGCGTCGACCAACGCCTCCCGCTCGGCATCATCACGAGCGTCCCCCACCAACAAGACCTCGTCGGCGCGGACCAACACCACCAACCACCCGACCGCCCCCACCCGCTCGACCTGAAGCGCGCGGGCACAAACCCCGGACGCCGCAAGGAGAGCCGGGACGAGCAGGACCCCGACGAGCCACACTCGCCAAGTCCGGGATTTCAACACCGGGCGTTACTACCGGAAGCCGACGCCCAGGCACCACCAGCACTCCCCGTATCCGCACCACGGGCGGGCGCATTTCACCTGACCAGGTGACCTCACCCAGCCCTCATCCCACGTTCAGGTGACCAGCGACCGCAAAGTTGATCTTGCGCAGGACGGCGCGGGCAACGCGCAGCAACCAAGCCGACACGACGAGACGGACCGCAACCGGACCAGCGGGGATGCGGAGGTGAGGCAGACCAGAGGGCGAGGGCTACAGGAAGGCCGGCTGCGCCTGGCTTTCTCGGCGTTGAGCGAGGCGGGCGCGGGCGAGGCGGGCGCGGGCGAGGCGGGCGCGGGCGAGGCGGGCGCGGGCGAGGCGGGCGCGGGCGATCTCGATGCGAGTGGTCCCAGCGCGAGCGAGACGGCGTCGCGGCGGATCAGGGTTGGGAGGGCCGCATCAGGCAGCTTCGACAGCTTGCCCGGGGTGGGGCGGACGTGCGGACCTGCATCAGCCACCGCATCCCAGGACGTCTTCGGCGGGCCGACAGCCTGGGTGAGGCCGAGTTGGGTGGGGCAGGTCGAGCGGTGGAGCAGGTGGGGCGGGTCGGGCTGGCAGGGGCCGGTGGGGCTGGGGGGCCGGTGGTGGTGCTCCGGTGGTGGTGCTTCGGCCGGGCTGCTTGTGTGGTGCTGTTGGTGGGGCGGTGGGTGGTTGGGGTGGTCCGTAGGGTCGGGGTTGGAGTTGGCCGGGGGTCTCCCGTTCTGGTCTGGTTCGAGGTCGGGCCGGGCCGGGGTGGTGGCGGTGGGCTCGGGCCGGGGTGGGTTGGTGGGGATTGGGTCTAGGAGTGGGGTTGGCGTGGTGGGTGGGAGGACGGTGGGTGGACGGGGCGGGTGGGTGGTCGGCTGGGGGTGGGTGGTTCGGGGGCTCCGTGTTCTTCTAACCGATGATCGAGGCCCCTGTTTTCGTACGTGTTCTGCCGATGATCACTCGATCGTGTTCGGCGCCGGCCCCGAGGTGGGCTCCGGGGCTGAGGGTGCCGACGGGGCAGGTGCCGACGGGGGTGGCGCCTCCGGTGGTGGCACCGGCGGAGCCGGGGCAACCGGCGGCGGGGGTGGCGTTCCCGCTGTTCAAGCCGCTGACGGCAGCACCCCCTGCCGGCAGCCGCACCTGCTGCACACCGGGTGGGCCGGCACCTGGATCTCCGCCAGCAGCCGCTTGGAGTCCTCGAAGGTGGGGGGTGCCAGGCCGGGCACCAGGAGGCTGTCCAGGACCTCCTGCCTGCGCCGCGCCAGCTCCCTCGACCGCTCGACCGGGTCCTTCAACCGGGCTCTGACGCGCTCGCGCGACTGCTCCCGCGCCAGCGTGCCGGCCGCGCTGAGCGGGCGGGCCTGCTTGGGCTGGGTCAGGCGCGTGTTGCGGCGGTTGATGCGCCACCACGCGCCCAGCGTCATGCCCGGCACCGGGGGGCGCGCCCTGCGCGCGCCCCCCTCCCACCACGACCTCAGCCGCGCACGGAGGAAGTCGTGCGCTACCTGGTCGCGGTTCCTCGGGCTACCCTGCTTCGTACCGTCGGGCCTGCGGTCGACCGCCGCCAGCAGGGCGTCGACGCACCACCCCTCGGCGAACCAGGGCTCGGCGACGCGGCGCAGGGCGGCGCGGTTCGCGTCCGTCCAGTTCGCGCGGAGGCAGAACGCCTCGACCGCCGTGTCGATCTCGGTGTCGGTCTCTGGGATGACACGGCCGGGCCACTGACGGGGATCAAGTCGAACTCGCATCGCACAGCTCCCTTCGAACGCGTACCGAACACCCGTTCGAAGATGTTGCCACCTACCACCGACAATTTTGGAGTCCCAAGTCTTGACTTATATAAGTCTCAAGTTGAAAGATGCAGGTCGTGCACGCTTTTGACGTTCTCGGCAACCCGGTTCGGCGCCGCATCGTGGAGCTGCTCGCCGAAGGTGAGCTGGCCTCCGGGGCGGTCACGGACGTGGTCCGCGAGGAGTTCGGCATCTCCCAGCCGGCCGTCTCCCAGCACCTGCGGGTGCTGCGCGAGCACGGCTTCGCCCAGGTCCGCGTGGAGGGCAACCGCCGCCTCTACGCGGTGGACTCCCAGGGGCTGCGCGAGGTGGACGAGTGGCTCGACCGGTTCCGCCGGTTCTGGAGCGGGCACCTCGACGCGCTGGCCACCGAACTCGCGCGTGGCAAGCGTGAGAGACGACTCAAGGAGGACCACGAGTGATCGACATGGCCGACCACCTCAAGGCCATCGGCCGCGAGCTGAGCAAGGACGACGGGCAGCAGGTCGTGGGCGTGCTGCTCCGCCGCACCTACGAGGCGACGGCCGAGGACGTGTGGGAGGCGATCACCGACCCCGACCGGCTGCGGCGCTGGTTCATGCCGATCAGCGGCGACCTGCGGGAGGGCGGGAACTTCCAGCTGGAGGGCAACGCGGGCGGCGAGATCCTGACCTGCGCTCCCCCGAAGCTGCTCAAGGTCACCTTCGGCGGCGAGACGTCGATCGTCCACGTGCGGCTGACCCCGGAGGGCGATCGGACGACGGTGGAGCTGGAGCACACCGTCCCGCCGGAGATGGTGGCCGGCGGCGCGGGCGCGCTCTACGTGGGTCCCGGGTGGGACGGCGGGCTGCTGGGCCTCGCCCTGTTCCTGTCCGGGCAGGTGGAGGAGGGTGTCGACCCCGTGGCCATGGCCGCCACCGGGGAGGCGCAGGAGTTCAGCCTGGGGTCGATCGACCTGTGGACCGCCGTGGTGGGGGCGGAGGGCACCTCGACCCCCGAGGCGTTGGCGGAGGCGGTCGGCGTGGCCAAGGGCCAGTTCGCACCCGACCTGGGCTGAGGGCACGACCCGAGCCGGGAGAACGACCCGCGCCGAGGGACGGCCCTGGGCTGGAGAACGACCCCAGGCTGGGAACGAGGGCCGAGGGAACGGGATGGGCGCTGCGTCGGGTCCGGCGTGGCGCCCACCCCGGCGGGCAGGGCCCCTGGGCCGGCGAACTCGCCCACCCCAGCGGGCAGGGCCTCGGGCCGGCGAACTCGCCCACCCGACGAGCGGGTCCCCCAAGGCCGGCGAACTCCGCGGAACTCGTCCGTTTCGCGGACGCCCCGAGCGGCAATCCCCTTCCCCATGACCGACACCCTGTGGGAAGAGTTCCACCGCGTGGTGAACATGACCTCGAACGAACTCGCGGACTGGCTGCGCACCCGCTCCGCGGACGAGGACAGCGAGACCGTGCCCGACCAGGCCGGCACCCCGACCGGCCAAGAGGTCCTGCGGGTGCTGCGCAAGCGCCGCACCGACCTGACCACCGAGGACGTGAGGGTGATGCGCAAGGTCGTGGACCGGGTGCACGAGCAGCGCCGCGCCGACCTGGAGCCCACCGCCGGCGAGGCCCACTGGCGGCACCGGCTGATGTCCATCGGCCACGACCCGCTCAAGCCCGCCTGACAGCCTGACCGGGAACCCACCCGGAAGCCTGGAAGCCCGCCCGAGGAGAACGACCCCCTCAGGACTGCTTGACCACCGGCACCCGATCCGCGTCCGACAGCCGCACGCCCGCCTGCGGCACCAGCCCGAACTGCACGACCTGGCGCCGGACGAGCAGGTCGGTGAGCCAGTCGACCGCGACCCGCAGGCGGTTGCCCGGCATGGCCAGCAGGTGGTAGCCGCGCGCCACGACCTTCGCGGGCAGCCCGGTGAGCGGCACGTGCAGCGGGTTGGCCACCGCCTGCGCGCCCGCCAGGTCCACCACGAACCCGAGGTCGCGGTGCCGGTAGGTGCCCACCGCGCCGTGGCCGAGGGAGGCCGCCACGTTGCGGCCGGCCAGCCTGCCCTGCCGCTGCGCGTGCTGCGCGGTCATGGGGGTGGGCGCGCCCCCGTTGAACACGTCGGGCACGGCCGCCACGTCGCCGGCGGCGAACACGTGCGGGTGGGTCGGCACGGCCAGCGTGGGGTCGACCGAGATCCGGCCCTTCTCCGTCTTCACCGCCACCGACTCGACCAGCGGGTCCGGCCGCACCCCGACGCACCACACGACGGTCCGGGTGGGGATCTCCGTGCCGTCGGTGAGGCGGGCGCAGCCGGGGGTGACCTCCTCGACGCTGGTCTCCAGCCTCACGTCCACGCCCCGGCCCCGCAGCACCCCGGCGGCGGGCCCGGCCAGCCGCTCGTCGAGGCCGGGCAGCACGCGGGGCGCGGTGTCGACCAGCACCCACCGGATGTCGGCTTCGGACAGCCCGGTGCGCCCGCGCAGCGCCGACCTGGTCAGCTGCTGCCCCTGCGCCACCAGCTCGGTGCCCGTGTACCCGGCGCCGACCACCACGAACGTGGCGCGCGCGGCGCGTTCGGCGGGGTCGTCCGCCTGCTCGGCGAGCTCGACCTGCCGCAGCACGTGGTCGCGCAGGAACACCGCCTCGGCGACGGACTTGAACCCGAACGCGTGCTCGGCCACGCCGGGGATGGACAGCAGCCGGGTGACGGAGCCCGCGGTGAGCACCAGGCGGTCCCACCCCAGGACCTGCTCGCGGCCCTCCACGTCGACCACCGAGCACGTGCGGGCGCCCAGGTCGACCTCGGTGGCGCTGCCCTGCACGAGCCGGGTGCGCGGCAGCTTGGGGCGCAGCGGCACGGCGACCCGGCGCGGGTCGAGCGAGCCGCCCGCGACCTCGGGCAGCAGCGGCACGTACAGCATGTAGTCGGTCGGGTTGACGGCCACCAGCTCGGCCGCGTCGGGCGGCAGCGCGCGCTCCAGCGCGCGCAGGCAGTGGTAGCCCGCGAAACCCGTCCCCACGACCAGCACGCGCGGCTTGCCCATGGTGGTGCCCCTCCGACGGCGGTGATGACGACAACGGGTACCCCGGAGAGGAAGGGGGTAGACACGGGACATGCCCCTTGGATTGCCGGACGCGATCACCGCGTGCCTGTTCGACCTGGACGGCGTGCTGACCAGCACGGCCGTGCTGCACCGCCGGGCCTGGCGGCGCACCTTCGACGACTTCCTGGTCCCGCGCGGCCAGGAGCCCTTCACCGAGCTGGACTACGTGCGGTTCGTGGACGGTCGCCCCCGCTACGACGGGGTGCGCGAGTTCCTCGCCTCGCGGGGCGTGACCCTCCCGGAGGGGGCGCCCGACGACCCGCCGGACGCCGACACCGTGCACGGGGTGGGCAACCGCAAGAACGAGCTGCTGGAGGAGGTCATCCGGCAGGAGGGCGTGGCACCGTACCCGGGCACGGTCCGGTACCTGGAGGCGGCGGCGGCGCTCGGGCTGGACATCGGGGTGGTGACCTCGTCGGCCAACGCCCGCAGGGTGCTGGACGCGGCCGACCTGAGCCGGTTCGCCCGGTCGCTGGTGGACGGGGTGGTGATCAGCCGGGACGGCCTGCGGGGCAAGCCCGCGCCGGACTCGTTCCTGGTGGGCGCGCGCGAGCTGGGGGTGGCCCCGGAGCACGCGGCGGTGTTCGAGGACGCGCTGGCGGGGGTGCGGGCGGGCCGCGCGGGCGGCTTCGGGTACGTGGTGGGCGTGGACCGGGCCGGGCAGCGGGACGCGCTGCTCGAGCACGGGGCGGACGTGGTGGTCGACGACGTGGCGGAGCTGCTCTGATGGCGTTCGACAGGGATGCGGGCGGTGGGCCGGGCGGCACGGCGAACGGACCGAGCGAGGCCGCGACCGCGCCCGGCGGGACGACGACCACCCCCGACGACGTCGCGTCGGAGGACCTGGTGGCCGAGGGCGCCACCGACGGCTCGGGGTCGGCGGGCTGGGAGGTGCTGCCCTGGCTGCTGCGCTGGCGGGGCCTGGCCGTGGACCAGCTGCGCCGCACCGAGTCGGTGTTCGCGCTGTCCAACGGCCACATCGGGATGCGCGGCACGCTGGACGAGGGCGAGCCGCGCGGGCTGCCCGGCACCTACCTCAACGGTTTCTACGAGGAGCACGCGCTGCCGTACGGGGAGTCCGGCTACGGCTACCCCGAGGACGGGCAGACGATCGTCAACGTCACCGACGGCAAGGTGATCCGGCTGCTGGTGGAGGACGAGCCGCTGGACATGCGCTACGGCAGGGCCCACGAGCACGAGCGGGAGCTGGACTTCCGCGCGGGCACGCTGCGCCGCCGCACGGTGTGGGAGTCGCCGACCGGCCGCCGGATCACGGTGCGCAGCGAGCGGCTGGTGTCGCTGACCCAGCGCGCGGTCGCCGCGATCCTGTACGAGGTGGAGACCGACGAGCGGGTGCAGCTGGTGGTGCAGTCCGACCTGCTGGCCAACGAGCCGGTCGAGCACGACAGCGACGACCCGCGGGTGGCCGCGGCGCTGGAGGACCCGCTGGTGGCGGACTTCGCCCACGCCGCGGGCAGCCGGGCGATCCTGGCGCACCACGCGCGCAACTCGGAGCTGCGCATGGCCGCCGCGATGGACCACGAGCTGGAGACCGGCGACGGGGTGCGCACCGAGATCAGCGCCGAGGGCGACCTGGCCCGGTTCACCGCGGCCGTGGACGTGCCGGCGGGCGGGAAGCTGCGGCTGGTGAAGTACCTCGGCTACGGCTGGTCGGCGCAGCGGTCGGTGCCGGCGCTGCGCGCGCAGGTGGAGGCGGCGCTGGCGGGGGCGCGGCAGACCGGCTGGGAGGGGCTGCTGGCCGAGCAGCGGCGGTTCCTGGACGAGTTCTGGGCGGCCGCCGACGTGGAGGTGCGGGGTGACGACGAGCTCCAGCAGGCGGTGCGGTTCGCGCTGTTCCACGTCATGCAGGCGGCGGTGCGCGGCGAGACGCGGGCCATCCCGGGCAAGGGCCTGACCGGGCCCGGCTACGACGGGCACGCGTTCTGGGACACCGAGATGTTCGTGCTGCCCGTGCTGGCCTGCACGCTGCCGGAGGCGGCGCGGGACGCGCTGCGGTGGCGGCACTCCACGCTGGACAAGGCGCGGGAGCGGGCGAAGGTGCTCGGGCAGGGCGGCGCGGCGTTCCCGTGGCGGTCGATCAACGGCGCGGAGTGCTCGGCGTACTGGCCCGCGGGCACGGCGGCGTTCCACGTGTCCGGCGACGTGGCGCACGCGGTGGCGCAGTACGTGTCGATGACCGGCGACCTGGCGTTCGAGCGCGAGCACGGCGCGGAGATCCTGGTGGAGACCGCGCGGCTGTGGATGTCGCTGGGGCACCACGACCAGCACGGCGGGTTCCGCATCGACGGCGTCACCGGGCCCGACGAGTACTCGGCGGTGGTGGACAACAACACCTACACGAACCTGATCGCGCAGCGGAACCTGCGCAACGCGGTCGAGGCGTGCGAGCGGCACCCGGAGGTGGCCGGGCGGCTGGGGGTCACCGCCGAGGACACCGCGGCCTGGCTCAAGGCCGCCGACGGGATGCTGGTGCCGTTCGACGAGCTGCTGGGGGTGCACGAGCAGGCCGAGGGGTTCACCTCGCACGCGGCGTGGCACTTCGACCGGATCGAGCCCGACGAGTACCCGCTGATGCTGAACTACCCCTACTTCGACCTGTACCGCAAGCAGGTGGTCAAGCAGGCGGACCTGGTGCTGGCGATGCACGTGCGGGGCGACGCGTTCACCCCGGAGCAGAAGGCCCGCAACTTCGCCTACTACGAGGCGCGGACGGTGCGCGACTCGTCGCTGTCGGCGGGCACGCAGGCGGTGCTGGCGGCCGAGGTGGGCGCGCTGCGGCTGGCCTACGACTACCTGGCCGAGGCGGCGTTCACCGACCTGCACGACCTGCACAAGAACGTCCACAACGGACTGCACATGGCGTCGCTGGCGGGCGCGTGGATCGGGCTGGTGGCCGGGTTCGGCGGGATGCGCGACCACGACGGCGCGCTGTCGTTCGCGCCGCGGCTGCCACCGGGCCTGGAGGGGCTGGCGTTCCGGCTGACCTTCCGCGGCACGCTGCTCGCGGTGGAGGTCGAGCCGGGCCGGGCCACCTACCGGGTGCTGTCCGGGGACGCGCTGCACACCTCGCACCACGGCGAGGAGGTCACCGTGGCGCCGGGCGAGCCGGTCGTGCTGTCCATCCCGGACCCGCCGGAGCCGCCGGAGATCAGCCAGCCCCGGCACCGGGCCCCGAAGCGCCGCACCCCACCGGGGTCGCGGTCGTGAGGTGACCGGGGCGGGCGTCAGTCGTCGTGCGGGCGCAACGCGGAGGGCTTGTGCACCGCGTCGCGCCCGCTCTTGGCGCTGCGCACCCGGTACTGCGGGTCGTCCTCCGACGCCCTCACCCGCCGACCCGCCGCCTCGGTGTCCGAGGTGATCTCCTCCTGGACCTGGCCGTGGGTGGTCGAGCCGTGGCTCGACCACTCCACGTCCTCACCCTTCCGGAACTGTTCGGCCATGACTTCTCTCCCATCGGGTCATCCGGCGTCCGAATCATCCGGCGTCCCGGGGGTACCCCCGGGGGCCAGGCGAAACGGAGGAGACCGTGGACGACGACGAGAGGCGCGAGACCCGTGAGGAGTTCCGGCGGGCGGTCAACCTGACCGCGGGCGAGCTGGAGGAGTGGCTGGGCACCGACGAGTCCGGGCGGGTGGGCGACTCGGCGGGGGACGGCGAGTCGACCGGGCACGCCTCGGGCCGTCGGATCGTGACCCTGCTGCGCACCCGCCAGGACGATCTCGGCGACGACGACTACCGGCACATGCGCAAGGTGGTCGGGTACGTGCACCGGCACCTGGCGCAGCGGCCGGACAAGGACGTGGAGCACACGGCGTGGCGCTATTCGCTGATGAACTGGGGCCACGACCCCACGAAGGGCTGAGGCGCCCGGTCGGACCCCTGGGGGGAGTGGGGTCCGACCGGGACCTGCCAGGCGGCCTTGGGGGGCGGTGGCCGCCTACGCCCTCATCGTGCGCACGGATACCCCTGTTACCGGCGCTCAAACCGACCCATCGGATTTTCTTGGGTGATCCACCCGGAAGACGGGCTTTCCACCCGGTGCATCCCGGGACGGGCCGCCCGTTCACCCGGACTCACCAGGCCGTCTCCGCACAACTGCGGCCCCGTTCGGCCAAAAACGTAACCCACAGGAGTGAGAGGGGCAGCGCGGGGACCGGTGGCCGGACAGGATCCGGGGAATGAGCTCAACACCCATCTACGACGAGCTGGCCGCCACCTACCTCGCCGAGGCCGAGCCCGGCGAGCCCGCGCCGCCGGCGGCCGACCCGACCCCGGAGGCCGCTCCACCGGGCCGCGCCGAGCGCGCCTCCCGGGACCGGCTCCGGAAGAAGCCAAAGGTCTGAACCACCGATCTTGACACCGCGTTCCGCGGCGGAGTAGGACGACTGGAGTCCGTAGACCAGGGCGCCTACCCCGGAGGGTGGAGCGGAATGCGTGTACGAGCACTGCTCACGGCGGCGATGCTGCTGACCGTGGCGGCCTGCACCGGAGGGCACCCCACCACGCCCGACCAGGTGTCCCTGACCTGGTGGGACCACTTCACCCACTCCCCCATGGCCGACCAGGCCGTGGACCACCTGCTGGCGCGCTACCAGCGGGAGCACCCTGGGGTGCGGGTCGAGCGCAGGTCGATGTCGCCCGAGGAGTTCCGGGACGCGCTCGTCCGGGCGACCGCCGCCGGCACCTTCCCCGACGTCGCGGCCGTCGACTCGCCGGACCTGCCCCGGCTCGCCGGGCAGGGCGCGCTGGCCGACCTCACCGGGCGGTTCGCCGACTGGCCGCTGACCGACCGGTTCCTGGACCCGGTGCGCGAGAGCGCCACCCACGACGGCAGGTTCTACGGCGTCCCGCTGCGCAGCACCACGACGGCGCTGGTCTACGACCGGGCGGTGTTCGAGCGGGCCGGCGTGACCGGGCCCCCGGCCACCTGGGCGGACCTGCGCGCCACGGCCCGCGCGCTGACCGGCGGCGACCGGGCGGGCCTGTGCTTCCCGGCCGCGGGCGAGGACCTGACCACGACGTTCCTGCCGGTGCTGTGGCAGGCGGGCGGGGACGTGGCGGACCTCGGCGCGCCGGCCGGTGTCGACGCCCTCGCCCACCTGCGCGGGCTGGTCGACGACCTCGGCGCGCCGGCGGACCTGCCGGGGTGGAGCGCCGACGAGGTCGCGCGGCGGTTCGCCGACGGGCGGTGCGCCATGGTGGTCGCCGGGCCCGGCTCGATCCCGGTGTTCAACCAGGCCGGCCTGGACTGGGCGGCGGTGCCGCTGCCCGCCGGCGAAGCGGGCACGGCGACCGCCCTGGGCGGGCAGACGTGGGTGGTGGGCCGGGGCAGCGGGCACGTAGACCAGGCGTGGGACCTGCTCGCCTGGCTCGCCGAGACCCGCGACAACGCCACCGAGTTCGGCGGCGGGCTGGGGGCGCTGCCCAACCGGACCGACACGGTGGACGACCTGGCCTGGCAGTGGGACCCGAACCTGGCGGGGTTCGCGGGGCCGCTGGCCACCGCGCGCAGCCGGACCGCGTACGGGGCGAGGTACGCGGAGGTCTCGGCGGTGATCAGCGGGGCGGTGGCCGACGTGCTGGCCGGGCGGAGGGAGCCGGCCGAGGCGGCGAGCGGGGCGGGGGCGGAGGTCGGTCGGTTGCTGGGGTGAGGGCGGGTGGGGGCGTGGTGGAGCGCGGGCCGCGTGTCATACCCACGCGGCCCGCGCCCACTCTCGTCACGCAGCCCGCACAACCCCTCACCCCATCGGGTAGCCCCAGGCGACTCCACGGGAGGACACTGCCCTGACCAGGGATGATCTCGGTAGCTCCGGGTAGTCCGACCCCATGCGGAACACAGCTCCCGTACGCGGCCCGACCGCGTCCGACACCGGGCGGTTCAGCCGGGCGCAGCTGCTCGCGCTCGTGGTCGGCGTGCTCCAGATCGTCATGGCGTCGATCCCCTTCCTGCCCATGGGCGAGGGCACGAACCACACGTTGTACGTCTGCACCGGTCTGGCGGGTCTCGCGCTCGCCTGGCGCCACCACCACGCCCGCTGCTACGGCGTCGGCCTGCTCCTGCTCTACGGTCAGCTGTTCATCACCGACGCGGGCGACACCGGTCCCTTCGGCCTGCCGACCCTGGAGACCTTGGCGTACGGGCGGGCGGCGGTGGCGGGTCTGGTGATCGTCCTCATCCCGGCGTTCAAGCGGCGGTAGTCGCCCGAGGTCAGCGTGCCGTCGGGGTGGAAGCGCAGCTTGGGGTCGTGGCTGCCGGCGATCGACTCGAACATCGCCCGGTCCGCCGTGGTGGTGGGCCGCCAGTACATGTGGGCGCCGTGGGTGACGCCCATGTCCAGGGACATCATGGTCGCCACGGCCCGGTCGTAGCGGAGGTCGCTCAGCGCCCGCCCGCCGGAGGCGTGGATGTCGAACACGTCGTGGTCGCCGGTCAGCGGGCGCAGCGCGCCGCGGCGGTCGTAGCCGTGCACGACGCCTTCGCGCACCACGTACTCGCCGCGCCGCTCGAACGCGGCCATCTTCTCGCGCAGCGCGTCGAACTCGACCCGCCGCTGGTCGTAGCGCCGCAGGAGGCGGTCGCCGAGGTCGTGCCGGGGTAAGGCGGGCGGGAAGTAGCCGACCAGGCCGCGGTGGCCGGCCGACGCGCCCAGCCGCACGTCCAGGTCGTCGATGGTCTTGGCCTTGACGGCCTCCGGTTTGGGCAGCGCGCCCGCGCGCAACCACGCCACCGCGTGCGGGTTCGTGGCCCGCACGTCGATGACCAGGTCCTGCTCCGCGGCCACCTGCTGGAACTTGCGGGCGTGCTCGGTGGGCATGCCGAAGACGGGCTCCACCGAGGCCAGGGGAAAGAGGAGATCAGTGCGCACGGGTATTAAGGTCCGCCCTCAACGCGGGTGCACCGGCGGCGCGGTTCCGGTTGGCTGTCCCCCGTGACCCCTGACTCGTTGATCGGCCTGTTGGCGGAACCGGAGCGGTTGCGCGTGGTGGCGGCGCTCGTGCTGGGCGCGCGCACGAGCGCCGAGGTCGTCGACGCGACCCGGTTGGACGGCCGGGGTGTGGAGGCCGCGCTGCGCCGGCTGCGGACCGCCGGCCTGGTGGTGGGCGACGCGGCGGGCCTGCGGGTGCGCGAGGAGCTGTTCGAGGAGGCCACCCGGGTCGAGCGGGGGAACCGGGTCCGGGAGGACCCGTTCCTCCGCGGGGGGCGGCTGGTGAGGCTCCCGGCGCAGCGCGAGCGCAGGCGGGCGGTCCTCGAACAGGTGAGCACCGCGTTCGAACCCGGTCGGCGCTACGCCGAGCGGGACGTGGTGGCGGTGCTGCGGACGTGGTGCGAGGGCGGCGAGGTCGACCACGTGACCGTGCGCCGGTACCTGGTCGACGAGGGCCTGCTCGACCGGGCCGGCGGGGAGTACTGGCGCTCGGGCGGCCCGGTCGAGGTGTGAGCGGGGCCGGTCAGCCGAACGTGTCGGGGTCCGGGCCGGTGCGCAGGCCGCGGTCGAGGCCCTTGATCCGGTCCAGGTCGTCCTCGCCGAGCTCGAAGTCGAAGATCCGGGAGTTCTCCGCGATGCGGCTCGGCGTCACCGACTTGGGGATGACGACGTTGCCCAGCTGCACGTGCCAGCGCAGCACCACCTGGGCGGGCGTGCGGCCGTGCTCCTCCGCGAGGGACGTGATCACCGGGTCGGCGAGCAGGTCGCCGCCCTGGGCCAGCGGGCTCCACGCCTCGGTGGCGATGCCGTGCGCCCGGTGGAACGCGCGCAGCTCCTCCTGCTGGAGCCACGGGTGCAGCTCCACCTGGTTGAGCACGGGCACCTCGCCGGTGGCCTCGATGACGCGCTCCAGGTGCGCGGGCTGGAAGTTGGACACGCCGACGGCGCGGACGCGGCCGTCGACGAGCAGCTTGCCCAGCGCCCGCCAGCTGTCGACGTAGCGGTCCTGACCCGGCGCGGGCCAGTGGATCAGGTACAGGTCCAGCCGCTCCAGGCCGAGCTTGCCCAGGCTGGTGTCGAACGCGCGCAGCGCCTCGTCGTAGCCCTGGTGGGAGTTCCACAGCTTGGTGGTCACGAACAGCTCGTCGCGCGGGAGGCCGGAATCGGCCAGGGCGCGCCCGACGGGCTCCTCGTTGCCGTAGGCGGCGGCGGTGTCGATGCTCCGGTAACCGACCCGCAACGCCTCGGTCACCGCGGCGTGGGTGTCCTCAGTGGACACCTGGAAGACGCCGAAGCCGAGCTGCGGCATGGTGACGCCGTTGTTCAGGGTGATGCTCCTCGTCATGGGTCCATCATGCCCCTTGTCAAGGGTTCCCACGTGCCGGGAGGCGTTGACCCGGAGCCGTCCGCGCTGGTCGGATCCTCCCCGTGAACGCATTCCCCGGTGTGACGAACGTCGAGGTGACGATCGCCATCCGCCTGTCCGCCGCCCCGTCCCGGGCGGTGGAGGACGCCGAGCGGCTCGCCGAGGCGCTGCGGGCCGCGCTGGACCTGCCCGAGGCGGAGGTCGTGGTCGGGTTGCCGGTTCGCGAGCTGCCGGTTCGCGAGCTGCCGGGACGCCGGGCGGAACCCGCGCTGCGCGTCCTGGTCGACTCGCGGCGCGTGCTGCGCCGGGGGCGGTCGGTGGAGCTGACCAGGTTGGAGTTCGACCTGCTGCACCACCTGTGCACGCACCCCCGCCAGGTGCACCGGCGGGCGGCGCTGATGAGCACCGTGTGGGGCGGGACGAGCACCGTGGACACCCGGACGGTGGACGTGCACGTGCGCCGGTTGCGCCGCAAGCTCGGCGACGCGGCCTCGTTCATCACCACCGTGCGCGGCGTGGGCTACCGGGTGGAGGGCACGGCGGACGTGGTGGTGGAGCGGGACGCCCTGGCCGGCTGAGGGCGCGGCCGGGTCTCACGACCCGGGACCGGGAACCAGGGCATCGGGATCACGGCAACAAGAAACCCGCCCGCCGAGACGTCGGACGACCGGCCGTCCACCGCGTGGTCCGGCGCGGCGCACCAGCGGGTGGTACCCGGGGAAGCGGTGGTTACACCCGCGTTCCCCGGGTAGCTCACTTTCATGGGTTTCGAAAGAGCGGTGGTGACCGGCGGCGCCGGTTTCCTGGGTTCGCACGTGTGCGAAGCGCTGCTGGCGGGCGGTACGCGGGTGGTGTGCGTGGACGACTTCCGCACCGGCTCGCCCGCCAACCTGCCCGAGGACCCGGGGCTGGACGTGGTCGTCGCGGACGTGTGCGACCCGCTCGACGTGCCCGGCCCGGTCGACCTGGTCCTGCACCTGGCGTGCCCGGCCTCCCCCGTCGACTACCTGCGGATGCCGGTCGAGACGCTCAGGACCGGCGCGCTGGGCACGCAGCACGCGCTGGACCTGGCGCGGGCCAACGGCGCCCGCGTCGTCGTCGCCTCCACCAGCGAGGTCTACGGCGACCCGCTGGAGCACCCCCAGCGCGAGACCTACTGGGGCAACGTCAACCCGATCGGCCCGCGCAGCGTCTACGACGAGGCGAAGCGCTACGGCGAGGCGCTGACGTGCGCGTACGCCCGCGAGTACGGCGTGGCCGCGGGCATCGTGCGCATCTTCAACACCTACGGCTCGCGGATGCGCCCCGACGACGGGCGGATGGTGCCGACGTTCCTGCGCCAGGCCCTCGCCGGCGAGCCGCTGACCGTGCACGGCGACGGGCGGCAGACCCGCTCGCTGTGCCACGTGGACGACCTGGTGCGCGGCCTGCTGGCGATGGCCGGCAGCGACCACCTCGGCCCGGTCAACCTCGGCAACCCCGAGGAGGTCACCGTGCTGGAGGTCGCCCGCCGGATCGTCGAGTTCACCGGCAGCGCGTCGCGGGTCGAGCACGTGGGGGCCATGACCGACGACCCCCGGCGGCGCAGGCCGGACATCTCCCGGGCCCGCGAGCTGCTGGGGTGGGAGCCCCGGATCCCGCTGGCCGAGGGCCTGCGGCGGTCGTTCGACCGGCACCTCGTCGGGTAGGCGGGCCGGGGGCCGGGCCGGGCGGACCGGTCGGTCCACACAGGAGCGAAAGGGGAACGCCGTGCGCGTGCTCGGCATCAACGCGATCTTCCACGACCCCGCCGCGGCCCTCGTGGTCGACGGGCAGGTGGTCGCGGCCGCGGAGGAGGAGCGCTTCTCCCGGCGCAAGCACGGCAAGCGGCCGGTGCCCTTCTCCGCGTGGGAGCAGCCCGAGCTGGCCGCCCGCTGGTGCCTGGAGCGGGCCGGGCTGACGCCGGCCGACCTCGACGCGGTCGCCTACTCCTACGACCCGGACCTGGTGGAGCCCGGCGACGTGCCGTGGGAGGACCTGCGCACCGAGTACGCCCGCCGCGCCCCGTACTTCCTGGCCACCGCCCTGCCGGGCCTGGACCCGGCGATCGTGCGGTTCGTGCCGCACCACGTGGCGCACGCGGCGTCCGCGGGCCTGGCCGCGCCCTACGGCGGCGACTGCGCCGTGCTGGTCAACGACGGCCGCGGCGAGTGCCGCTCGCACCTGGCGGGCAGCTACCGCGACCACCGGCTGGAGACGCTGGCCGCGCAGCACCTGCCCCACTCCCTGGGCCTGTTCTACGAGGACCTGACCGAGCACCTGGGCTTCCTGCGCTCCAGCGACGAGTACAAGGTGATGGCGCTGGCCTCCTACGCCAAGCCCCGGCACCTGGACCTGATGCGCGAGCACGTCCGCGCCACCGAGGACGGCGGGTTCGCGATCACGCCGCTGGACTGGGCGACCCTGGCCAAGAAGCGCGAGCCGCACGAGGACGTGACCCAGGAGCACGCCGAGCTGGCGGCGAGCGTGCAGGTGCGGCTGGAGGAGGTCCTGCTGGACCTCACCCGGTGGCTGCACGAGCGCACCGGGCACCGGCGGCTGACCATGGCCGGCGGCGTGGCGCTGAACTGCGTGGCGAACACGCGGATCTTCGCCGAGGGCCCGTTCGAGGAGGTCTGGGTGCAGCCGGCCGCCGGCGACGCGGGCACCGCGCTCGGCGCGGCGCTGACCGTGGTCGCCGACGCGGGCGAGCCCGCCGGGGCGATGCCGGGCGCCGACCTGGGGCGCTCCTGGACCGACGACGAGATCCGGGAGTACCTGGACCGGGCCGCGATCGCCTACGAGGAGCCCGAGGACGTGGCCGTCGCGGTGGCCGAGGCGCTGGCCGAGGACCGGGTCGTGGCGTGGTTCCAGGGCCGCAGCGAGTACGGCCCGCGCGCGCTGGGCCGCCGCTCGCTGATGGCCCACCCCGGCAAGGAGGAGAACCTGGTCCGGCTCAACGAGGTCAAGGGCCGCGAGCAGTTCCGGCCGATCGCGCCGATGGTGCTGGCCGACCGCGCGCACGAGCTGTTCGAGCGCGGACCGCTCCCCAGCCCCTACATGCTGTTCGTGCACGACGTGAAGCCCGAGTGGCGCGACCGCATCCCGGCCGTGGTGCACGTGGACCACACCGCCCGCGCCCAGACCGTGGACCCGGCGGACGAACCGCTGGTGGCGCGCGTGCTCACCGAGTTCGAGCGGCGCACCGGCCTGCCCGTGGTGGTGAACACCAGCCTGAACACCGCCGGGCGGCCCATGGTCGACGACCCGCGCGACGCGCTGGAGTGCTTCGGCTCGGCGCCGGTGGACCTGCTCGCGATCGGCCGGTTCGTGGTGCGGCGATGAGCGCGGCGGCGAACCCCGGGGTGGGCGTGGACTACGCGGTGGTCATCCCGACCGTGGGCAGGCAGAGCCTGGCCGTGGTGCTGGACGCGCTGGAGCACGGCTCCGGCCCGCCGCCGCGCGAGGTGATCGTGGTCGACGACCGGCCCGACCCCGGCCCGCTGCCCGCCACGCGCTCGGCGCGCGTGCTGCGCTCCGGCGGCCGCGGCCCCGCCGCCGCGCGCAACGCCGGGTGGCGCGCGGCGTGCTGCGAGTGGGTGGTGTTCCTGGACGACGACGTGCTGCCGCCGCCGGACTGGAAGGCCCGGCTGGTCGCCGACCTGGCGTGGCTGGGCCTGGAGGTGGGCGCGTCGCAGGCGCGGATCACCGTGCCGCTGCCCGCCGACCGGAGGCCGACCGACTGGGAGCGCAACACCGCCGGGCTGGCGACCTCGAAGTGGATCACCGCCGACATGGCCTACCGGCGGGCGGCC
Organism: Saccharothrix sp. BKS2; assembly: GCF_047689505.1. Taxonomy (NCBI): domain Bacteria; kingdom Bacillati; phylum Actinomycetota; class Actinomycetes; order Pseudonocardiales; family Pseudonocardiaceae; genus Saccharothrix; species Saccharothrix sp. BKS2. Next base: position 137,842 of record NZ_JAUQOL010000009.1, read on the forward strand.
CTGGTGCGCAGCGGCGGGTTCGACGAGCGCTTCCCCCGCGCCTACCGCGAGGACACCGAACTGGCGCTGCGCGTCCAGCGGCACGGGTACCGGGTGGTCACCGGCGAGCGCGTGACCACGCACCCGGTGCGGGAGGCCGACTTCCTGGTCAGCGTGCGGCAGCAGCGCGGCAACGCCGACGACGCGCTGGTGCGCCGCCTGCTCGGGCCGGACTGGCGCGAGCAGTTCGGCGGCGCGCGCGGCCGGCTGCCCCAGCACGCCGCGACCACCGCGGCCGCCGTCCTCGCGGTGCTGTGCGGGGTGCTCGGGGCGCGGAGGGCGGCGCTGCTGCTCGGCGGCGCGTGGGCCGGGCTGACCGCGAAGTTCGCCCTCGACCGCATCGCGCCCGGCCCGCGCACGCGCGAGGAGGTGGTGAAGATGCTGGTGACCAGCGCCGCCATCCCGCCCGTCGCGTGCCTGCACCGGGTGCTCGGCGAACTCCGCCACCGCGGCGTGCGGTCGCCGGTCGCCGCCGACGTGTTCGACCCGCACGCCGAACGGCCGCCGGTGGTGCGGCGGTGAGGGTCCTGGTGCTGCGCGCGCTCGGCCTGGGCGACCTGCTCACGGCCGTGCCCGCGCTGCGCGGGCTGCGCCGCGCCCACCCCGGCGCGGAACTGGTCCTGGCCGCGCCCGCCTGGCTGGCCGACGCGGTGGCGCGGATCGACGCGGTCGACCGGCTGCTGCCCACCGAGGGGCTGGCCCCGATCGACTGGGAGGCGGTCGACCGGGCTGCGCCGGACCTCGCGGTCAACCTGCACGGGCGTGGACCGCGGAGCACCGAGCTGCTGCGCGCCACCCGGCCGCACCGGCTCATCACGCACGGCGCGCACGTGCCGTGGGTGGACCGGCAGCACGAGGTGGTGCGGTGGTGCCGGCTGCTGGCGCAGTTCGACATCGCGTGCGACCCGGACGACCTGCGCCTGCCGCCCCGACCGGCCACCGGCGCGGTCGTGGTGCACCCCGGCGCCAGCCACGGCGCCCGCCGCTGGCCCGCGGAGCGGTTCGCGGAGGTCGCGGCGGCCCTGGGCCCGGACGTGGTGGTCACCGGCAGCCCCGCCGAGGAGCGGTTGGTGCGGGAGGTGGCGCGGGGCGGGCGCACCCGCACGGGCGACCTGGCCGGCCTGCTGGACCTGGTGGCGGGCGCCCGCCTGGTGGTGTGCGGCGACACGGGCGTGGCCCACGTCGCCACCGCGTACGGCACGCCGTCGGTGGTGCTGTTCGGGCCGGTGTCGCCGGCCGACTGGGGACCGCGCACCCCGGGACCGCACGCGGTGCTGTGGCGCGGGCGGACCGGCGACACGTTCGCCGACGAGCCGGACCCCGGTCTGCTGGACATCGGCGTCGACGAGGTGTCGGCGGCCGCACGAGCGCTGTTGGGAGGTGGACCGTGGCCAGGATCGGCGTCGTCGGCGCGGGCTATGTCGGGTTGACCACCGCGGCGTGCTTCGCGCGCCTCGGGCACGAGGTGGTGTGCGCGGACGTGGAGCCCGCCAAGGTCGAGGCGCTGTCCCGGGCCGAGGTCGGCGCGCACGAGCCGGGCCTGCCCGAACTCGTCGGGGAGGGCGTGCGGGGCAAGCGCTTGCGCTTCGTGCTGGGCAACGACGAGGCGCTGTCCGGGGTGGACTTCGTGTTCGTGTGCGTGCCCACGCCGACCGGCGCGGACGGCGCGGCCGACCTGGTCGCCGTGCACGCGGTGCTGCGCGAGGCGCGGGACGCGGTGCGGCCGGGCTGCGTGGTGGTGCTCAAGTCCACGGTGCCGCCGGGGACCGCCGAGCGGGTCGCCGGGGTGCTGGGCCGCGCGGACGTGGGGGTGGTGTCCAACCCGGAGTTCCTGCGCGAGGGGCACGCGGTGGACGACTTCCTGCGGCCCCAGCGGGTCGTGGTGGGCGCCGCCGGCTCGTCGGGCGAGGAGGCCGCGCGGCGCGTGGTCGGGCTCTACGAGGGCACGGGCGCGCCGGCGGTGATCACCGGCAGCACGAGCGCGGAGCTGGTGAAGTACGCCAGCAACTGCTTCCTGGCCATGAAGCTGTCCTACGTCAACAGCCTGGCCGAGCTGTGCGAGCGGGTCGGCGCGGACATCGCGGACGTCACCGAGGGCATGTCGCTGGACGACCGGATCGGCGCGGCGTTCCTGGAACCGGGCCCCGGCTGGGGCGGTTCGTGCTTCCCCAAGGACACCAGGGCGCTGCTGTCCGCCGCGGAGGACGCGCGGGTGGACTTCCCGCTGCTGCGCGCGACCATCGGCACGAACGGCCACCAGGCGCGGCGCGTGGTGGACCTGGTGCGCTCGGCGGTCGGACCGCTGCGCGGCGCCCGCCTGGGGCTGCTGGGGCTGACGTTCAAGGCGGGCACGGACGACCTGCGCGACTCCCCCGCGCTGGCGGTGGCCGCGCTGCTGGCGGAGGAGGGGGCGCGCCTGGTCGGGTATGACCCGTGCGTGGGCCGGGACTGCGGGCCGGTGCGGGTGCTGACCTCGGCGGAGGAGGTGGCGCGGGACGCGGACGGGCTGCTGGTGCTGACCGAGTGGCCGGAGTTCGCCGAGCTGGACTGGCCCGCGCTGGCGGGCGTGGTGCGGCGGCGGGTCATCGTCGACACCCGCAACCTGCTGCCGGTGGACAAGGTCGTGGAGGCGGGCTTCCACCTGGTGACCCTGGGTCGGCGAGCGGCGGCCTGACCGGGGTCGGCGGGCTCCTCCCGATGGAGCCCGCCTGGACCACGTCCCCCGCGCCGCCCGCCACGACGTTGACCGCCACCGGTGACCGCACCGCCCTCCGGTGGTCGTCACCGTTCGGGGTTGATGTCGCCGGTGTCGAGTGTGAAGAGTGCCCGCCACGCCCGGACGCCGAGGTCGGTCGCGCCGAGGCCGGTCGCGCTGCGATGCCACTGACCGTGTTGCCCGAACGTCCCTCCCCGTCTTTGCCCGAACAGCGCCTCCCGCCTCCGAAACAGATCTGCAAAACTGTCGAAAGTTTCCACCCCGCAGTGCCGTCCCGCAGTGCCTGTTCCGCCGCCTGGTCGACGAGGATCGAGGAGGAACGCGTGAAGAAGTCGTTCGGGGCCGTGGCGCCCCTGGCAACCGCCCTGCTGGTGACCGCCTTGCTCGCGGCACCACAGGCACACGCCGCCGCGTACACGCTCAAGGACGCGGCGGCGGCCACCGGTCGGGTCTTCGGCGCGGTGGTCCCGGCCGGCCTGCTCGGCGTCGCCGACTACGCCAAGGCGCTGGACCAGGAGTTCGGTCAGATCACGCCCGAGAACGAGATGAAGTGGAACGTCGTCGAACGCGTCCGGGGCAAGTTCGACTTCGCCGCCGCCGACCGCCTGGTCGACTACGCCGAGAGCCGGGGCATGGCGGTGCGCGGCAGCGTGCTGGCGTGGCACAGCCAGCTGCCCGGCTGGGTGGTCAACATCAGCTCGGGCGCCGAGCTGCTGACCGCGCTGCGCGAGCACGTCGCCGGCGTCGCGGGCCACTTCCGCGCTCGGGTCGACTACTGGGACGTGGTCAACGAGGCGTTCGGCGACAGCGGGGTCCGGCGCAACTCGGTGTTCCAGGAGCGCATCGGCGACAGCTGGGTCGAGGAGGCGTTCCTCGCGGCCCAGGCCGCCGACCCCACCGCGAAGCTCTGCTACAACGACTACTACACCGACGGGTTCGGCCCGAAGTCCGACGCCGTGTACGGGCTGGTGCGGGACTTCATCGCGCGCGGCGTGCCGATCGACTGCGTCGGCTTCCAAGGGTACTTCAACAGCGATCACCGGGTGCCCGCGGACATGGCCGAGAACCTCCGGCGCTTCGCCGACCTCGGGGTGGACGTGCACCTGACCGAGCTGAACGTGACCGGTTCCGGCGAGACGCAGGCCAAGGCGTACGCCGTGGCCGTCAGCGCGTGCCTGGCGGTGCCGCGCTGCACCGTGATCACCGTGGGCGGCGTGACGGACAAGTACTACTGGAACGCCGCCAGGACGCCTCTGCTGATCGACGCCGACTACGGCCGCAAGCCGGCGTACTTCTCGGTGCTCGACGTGCTGAACGAGGCGGCTGCGGGCCGGCGGTAGGCAACTGGCCAAGCGGGGTTCGGCCCACCGACGGCGAGCGCTGGAGGACGCCCTGAGCCCGGTGGCCGACGAGACGACACCCCGGCACACCCGCTTCCGGGCCGCCGAGCTGGTGGACGACCTGTGCGCCACCCCGCCCGCACCGGTCGTCGACTTCCTGACCGAGGTGGTCGCCGACGAGCGAGCCGCCACCCACCTGCGCGCCAAGGCGATGTCCGTCGCCCGCCCCGTTCACGGCTTGGCCGGGCTCCGGGCGTTCCGCGACGACGAGCGCAGCCCACCCCCAGCCGACGACGAGAGGTGCTCACCACGCTCCGCGAGCCGGCCGGGACCGACCACCCCCGCACCTCCTGCTCGCGCTGCGGGCGATCGGCGCGTTCGCGCCCCTGGAGGCGGCGCCACCGCTGCGCGCCGTGACCCGGGACCGCGACCTCCCCCCGGTCGCCCGCCTGCGCTGCGCCGAAGCCCTCCTCCTCGTCCACCGGGAGCACCGCGGGAGCGCCGTGCTCGCGCCCCGCGGCGTGGCGTTCGACGACACCGTGCCGTGGCACGTCCGCGCGCACGCCGCCCGCGACCTCGCCCGCTGGAGCGAAGTGCTCCGCGACGACGCCCGCGAACTCCTCCGCACCCTGCCGAGCCGACCCCATGCCCGGGATCGGCCGAACCGAAGAGGTGGACCAGTGAGCCCCGACCGAGCCCACGCACCCGACCGCCCGGTCCTGCTGCGCGGCGGCACCGTGGTGACCGTCGACGCCGCGCGCCGCGTGCTGCCCGACACCGACGTCCTGGTCCGGGGCACCCGCATCGCCGCCGTGGGTCCCCGGCTCCCGGTGCCGCCGGACGCGGAGGTGGTGGACGCGCGGGGCGGCATCGTCATGCCCGGCATGGTCGACACCCACCGCCACCTGTGGCAGACCGCCGTGCGCGGCTACGGGGCGGACTGGACGCTCACCCAGTACTTCGTGTGGTTCTACCAGCGCTACGGCGCGCTGTTCCGGCCCGAGGACATCCACGCGGGCAACCTGCTGGCCGCGATCGAGGCCGTCGACGCCGGGGTGACCACCGTCGTCGACTGGTCGCACGGGCTGCGGACCACCGAGCACGCCGAAGCCGCCGTGGACGCGTTGCGGAGCGTGCCGGGGCGGTTCGTGCTGGCGTACGGCAACATCCACCGGCCGCCCGGGGTGTGGGCGACCTCGCCGGGGTTCCGGGACTTCGCGCGCCGCCACTTCCCCGGGAGCGACCCGCTGCGCTTCCAGCTCGCGTTCGACGTCACCGGCGACCCCGTCTTCCCCGAGCGGGCGGCGTTCGAGGTGGCCCGGGACCTGGGCGTGCCGGTCACCACGCACGCCGGGGTCTGGGGCGTCAACGGCGATGCGGGCGTGCGGCTGATCCACGAGCACGGGTTCGCCACCGAGCTCACCGTGTACGTGCACGCCGCCTCGCTGTCGGACGAGTCCTACCGCCTCATCGCGGGCTCCGGCGGCACGATCTCGATCTCCGCCGAGAGCGAGCAGAGCGCTGGCCAGGGCTACCCGCCCACCCGCGTCTCGCGGACCCACGGCATCCCGGTCTCGCTGTCGATGGACACCAGCGCCTGGTGGAGCGGCGACCTGTTCTCCGCCATGCGGGCCACGCTCGGCGCGGACCGGGCCCACGAGCACCTGCGGGCCCACGCCAGGGGCGAGACGATCACCCGCAACGCCCTGCGCGCCGACCAGGTCGTCGAGTGGGCGACCCGGGGCGGGGCGCGGGCGCTGGGGCGCGACGGCGAGTTCGGCAGCGTCGAGGTGGGTCGTGCGGCCGACCTGGTGGTGCTCAAGCACGACCTGGCGTTCCCGCTGCTCCACCCGCACGGCCACATCGTGTTCCAGGCGCAGCGCGACCACGTCCACACCGTCCTGGTCGGCGGGCGGGTGGCGAAGCGCGAGCACCGCCTGGTGGGGGTCGACCTCCAGGCGGCGCGGCGCGCGGTGGAGCGGACGGTGGAGCACCTGCGGCGCAGCATCGGCGAGGCGGCGTGGCAGGAGGGCGTGGACCTGCCGGTCTAGCCCCGCCGGTCCCAGCGGAAGAACCGGAGGGACAGGGCGACGCCCACCGCGGTCCAGCCGGCCAGCGACAGCGCCGCCAGGCCGACCTGCCCGCCGGCGCCGCCCCACGCCTCCCGCACCAGCACGCCCAGGCCGCTGCCGGGCAGGAGCAGCAGGCGCTGGTCGGGGTCCGGGGCCAGGGCGGGCAGCACCCCCGCCACCATGGCGAAGAAGAACGGCGCCGTGGTGATCTGGGCCAGCTCCGCCGTGCCGGTCAGGCCGCTGGTGGCGACCCCGGCCGCGCAGGTCATGGCGGTGCCGCCGAGCAGGGCGAGCAGCACCAGCTCGGGGCGCTCGGGCACCGGCGCGCCCGCCGCGAGGCTGATGCCCAGCAGCACCAGCGACTGCGCCAGGCCCAGCAGCACCACGGGCAGCAGCACGCCGGTCAGCACCACGGCGTCCGACGCCGCGCCGGTGCGCAGCCGCTTCAGGTACAGGTCCTGGCGGCGGGCGGTCAGGGCGGTCGTCACCGTCACGTAGACGGAGAAGCCGAACCCGAACAGCAGCTGGAGGGCGATGACCATCGGCCAGCTGTCGGGTTCCTCGACGTTCAGCGCGAAGAACGCGCCCGCGCCCAGCGGCATGAGCACGGCCAGCGCGGCGGCCGTGCGGTTGCGCAGCAGGAGCTTCAGCTCGGCCACGCCCAGGGCGGCGATCACGCGGCCACCCCCACCCGGAACGACCGGCTGCGCGCGGCGTGGAAGACGTCCTCCAGCGACGCGTGGTGGGCGCGCACGCGCCCCAGCCGCACGTCCGCCGCGCCCGCCCACGCCAGCAGCACCGCCAGGTCCTCCTGGAGCTCCCGGGTGCGCACCTCCACCCGCCCCGACGGCTCGTGCACGACGTCGCCCAGCAGCATCGGCAGCGCGTCCACCCCCAGCGGCTCGGGCAGGTCGAACGAGATCCGCGCGGGCTGCCCGGCCAGCACGTCCACCAGCGTCCCGGACACCGCCACCACCCCCTCGTGCAAGATCGCCAGCCGGTGGGCCAGCGATTCGGCCTCCTCCAGGTAGTGCGTGGTCAGCACGATGGTGGTGCCCTCGCGCAGCAGCCCGCGCACCACCTCCCAGGTGCGCTGCCGCGACTCCGGGTCCAGGCCGGTGGTCGGCTCGTCGAGGAACAGCAGCTCGGGCCGGCCGAGCACGGCCAGGGCCAGGTCCAGGCGGCGGCGCTCACCGCCGGACAGCTGCTTGACCCGCACGTCGCGGCGGTGCGCAAGGTCCAGGCGCTCCAGCACGTCCTCGGTGGCGCGCCGCCCGCTCGTCGCGGTCCACAGGGTCACCACCTCCCCCGCGGTCAGGTCGGCCGGGAAGCCGCTCTCCTGGAGCATGATCCCGGTGCGCGGGCGCAACGCCGCCCGCTCGCGCCACGGGTCCGCCCCCAGCACCCGCACGGTGCCCGCGTCGGCCGGCCGCAGGCCCTCCAACGTCTCCATGGTCGTGGTCTTGCCCGCGCCGTTGGTGCCCAGCAGGGCGAACAGCTCTCCCTCGGCGACCTCGAAGTCCACCCCCCGCACGGCTTCGAAGCTCCCGTAGCGGCACCTCAGGCCCACCACGTCGATCACCGGGTTCCTCATGCCGACCATGCTGTCCGCGCGGCGCGCGGCGCTGTAGTGCCGGCGCTCACCGGTCCTCGTGACAGATGTCAGCAGACACCGTGAGATCCGGGCTCGTAGATTCCTCCCGTGACGGATCTGCGCAGGCTGCGGGGCTACACGTGGTGGACGGTGGTGGCGGGTGGCGTCGCCGTCGCGTTCGGCAGCGTGCTGGACCTCGTCGTTCACCCGTACGGGGTGGTCAAGGAGCTGCTGCTGGGCGCGGCGGTGGTGTTCGTGGCCGTGCAGCACCTCCGCTACATGCGGCACGCCATGGCCGGGCTCGGGCGCGGCGAGCACCGGCCGCTGGAGCACGCGGCGACGTTCGCGGTGGCCCTGGTCGCCTGGGGCGTGATGGCGGCCGAGGGCGGGTTCATCCCCGCGTGGTGCGCGCTGCCCGCCCTGGTGCTGGCGCACGTGGCGGCCGCGGTGCCGGGGAGGTCCCGGTGGCCGGTGGTGCTGGTCGGCGGCGCGTTCACGGTGGCGACCGGTTTCGTGTTCGGCGGGGACGAGGCCCGGCCCGCGGTGGTGATGTCGCTGGTCGTCGTCGCCACGCTGGTGCTCGCGGACCTGGCGCAGCTGTGGATGTGGGACATCGCGCTCCAGCAGGAGCGGGCGCGGGAGACCACGCGGGCGCTGGCCGTGGCCGAGGAGCGGCTGAGGTTCGCCGCCGACCTGCACGACATCCAGGGCCACCACCTCCAGGCCATCGCGCTCAAGGGCGAGCTGGCGGAGCGGCTGATCGGGCGGGACGACGAGCTGGCCCGGCGACACGCGGCCGAGGTCGCCGAGCTGGCCCGCACGGCGCTGCGCGAGACCCGCGAGGTGGTGCAGGGCTACCGGCGGGCGAGCCTGGGCACCGAGATCACCAACGCGGTGGGCGTGCTGCGCGCGGCGGGCATCGAGACCGCGGTGGCCGGTGACGCGGCGGACGTGCCGCCGCCGTTGCAGCCCCTGTTCGGCGCGCTGGTCCGGGAGGGCACCACGAACGTGCTGCGGCACAGCCGGGCGCGGCGCTGCGACGTGGCGATCAGCGTGGTCGGCGACGCGGTCAGCGTGCGGCTGGCCAACGACGGCGTGCGGTCGGGCGGGGACACCGGGGCGGGCGCCGGGCTCGCCGGGCTGCGGGAGCGGTTCGCCGCGGTCGGCGGCCGGGTGGAGGCGGGCCAGGCGGAGCCGGACGGGTTCGAGCTGGTCGGCCGCGCGGGGGTGGGCCGGTGATCCGGGTCGTGCTCGCCGACGACGAGGACCTGATCCGGGGCGCGCTGGCGGCGCTGCTGGAGCTGGAGGACGACATCAGGGTGGTCGACCAGGTCAGCGACGGGGACGCGGCGGTGGCGTCGGTCCGCGAGCACCGGCCGGACATCGCGGTGTTCGACCTGGAGATGCCGCGCCGCGACGGCGTGCTGGCCGCCGAGGCGGTGCGCGACCTGGACGGGGTGGCGGTGGTCCTGGTGACCCGGCACGCCCGGCCCGGCGTGCTGCGGCGGGCGCTGAGCGCGGGCGTGCGCGGCTTCGTGCCCAAGACCACGCCCGCCGCGCGGCTGGCGTCGATCCTGCGGGACGTGCACGCGGGCAGCCGCTACGTGGACTCCGAGATCGCCGCCGCCGCGCTGACCGAGGGCACGTGCCCGCTGACCGCGCGGGAGCTGGACGTGCTGCGGCACGCCCTGGGCGGCGGCACCGTGGCCACCATCGCCCGCGACGCCCACCTGGCCGCGGGCACCGTGCGCAACTACCTGTCCTCGGCCATGACGAAGCTCGGGGTGAGCACCCGCTACGAGGCCGCGCGCCTGGCGTGGGAGGAGGGCTGGATCTAGCGCGTCAGGCGTCCCGGCGCCGCAGCTCGGCCTGCCCGAGGTGCACCACCTTCACCGCGGTCATCTCGTCGAGCAGCTCGGGCCCGTAGCCGAACCCGGTGCCGGAGGACCGGCGCGGCTGCGCGGCGCCGCCCGGCGCGCCGCCGAACACCGCGTTGACCTTCACCGTGCCCACGGGCAGCTCCCGCCACGCCCGCTGGGCGTTGGCCATCGACCCGGTCAGCACGGTCGCGGCCAGGCCGTGCTCGTCCGCGCGGGCCTCGGCCAGGCCCTGCTCGAACGAGGCCACCACCCGCACCGGGGCGACCGGGCCGAACGTCTCCTCCCGCATCACCCGCATCCCGGGCGCGCAGCGGGTCAGCACCGTCGCCGGGTAGCGCGCGCCCTCCCCCTCCGGCACCTCGCCGCCCACCAGCAGCTCCGCGCCCTCGGCGACCGCCTCCACCACGTGCGCGTGCACGTGGTCCCGCATCCGCCGGTCCACCAGCGGCTGGGCGTTCGCGGTCCACCGCCGGGCCTGCTCGCACAGCGCGGCCAGGAACTCCGCGGCGACCGCCTCGTGCACGAAGATCCGCTCCACCGAGGTGCACAGCTGGCCCGCGTTGGTGAACGCGCCCGTCGCCGCCTGGGCCGCCGCCCACACCGGGTCCACGTCCGCGTCCACCACCAGCGGGTCGTTGCCGCCGTTCTCCAGCAGCGCCTTGGCCCCGGTGCGCGCGCAGGCCAGGGCGACGGAGCGGCCGGTGGCCGTGCCGCCGACGTGCGCGACCACGTCCACGCCCGGCGCCGCGGCCAGCGCCGCGCCGACCTCGCCGGCACCCGAGAGGGTCTGGAGCACGCCGGGCGGGACGTGCCCGGCCAGGAAACCGCCCAGCAGCGCGCCCGTGCGGGGGCAGCGCTCGCTGGGCTTGTGCACCGCGGTGTTGCCGGTGACCAGGGCCGCGCCGAGCAGGCCGCACGCCACCGCCACCGGGTCGTTCCACGGGGTCAGCGCCACCACCACGCCGCGCGGCTCGGGCACCATGAAGTCCGCCGCGTCGGGCGAGCCGAGCAGCGACCGGCCCCGGTGGACCGGGCCCAGCTCGGCGTACTGCTCCAGCGTGGACACCCCGGCGAGCACGCCCTCGCGGGCCGAGTCGAACGGCCGGCCGGTCTCCGACCCGACCGCGGCGGCCAGCTCGTCGGCGTGCGCGCGGACCTCGTCGGCGGCGGCCCGCAGCGCCGCGCCCCGCTGGGCGGCGGGCGTGGCCGCCCAGCCGGGCAGCGCCTCGCGCGCGATCCGCACGGCCCCGGCCACGTCGTCGTCGGTGGCGTGCGGCAGCAGGTCGATCGCGCTGCCGTCGAGCGCGGGCTGGACGTCGAGGGGGGCGCGCATGTCCGTCATGGACTTCGGGTACCCGAGCAGTGCAGGTGAAACCGCGTGCGAGGAGGAGCCGTGCCCAAGAGCCAGGACAAGCCCGCGAGCCGGGACATGCCCAGCACCATCGCCCGCTCGTCGAAGAAGGCCCAGCGGACCTGGGTCGAGACCCACGACTCGGCGGTGGAGACCTACGGCGAGGGCGAGCGCGCCCACCGCACGGCGTTCTCGGCGCTGAAGCACTCCTTCGAGAAGGTCGGCGACCACTGGGAGGCCAAGGACCACAAGGGACCTTCGGACGCGCAGGCCGCGCGCAGCACCGCCAAGCGCGGCAAGACCGCGGGTGGGGTGGACGCCAACGCGAGCAAGCGGCACCTGTACGACGTGGCGAAGCGGCTGGACATCGCGGGCCGGTCCACGATGACCAAGGACGAGCTGGTGAAGGCGATCCAGAAGGCGAACGACCGCGCGACCGCCAAGGCCCGCGCCTAGGACTTCCGGCCGGGTGGTGCCGCGCGGCGGGCGGCACCACCCGGCCGGGCTACACCTCCAGCCAGCTCCGGTCGGGCAGCAGCTGGCTGGCCTGCGGTCCCATCAGCGTCATGCCGCCGTCCACCACGAACGACGCGCCGGTCACGTACCCGGCCGCGGGGGTGGCCAGGAACGCCACCACCGCGGCGACCTCCTTCGCGTGCCCGGGGCGGCCGAGCGGGACGCCCGGCCGGGGTCGGGTCCGCGGGTCGACGTCCTCCTGGCCGGTCATCGGCGTGGAGATCTCGCCCGGCGCCACCGAGTTCACCGTGATGGCGTGCTCGGCCAGCTCCAGCGCCAGCACCTTCGTCAACGCGCCCAGACCGGCCTTGGCCGCGCAGTAGGGCGCCGCGCCCACGCGCGGCTGGTGCTCGTGGACCGAGGTGATGTTGATGATCCGCCCGCCTCGGCCCCCGGCGATCATGTGCCGGGCGGCCCGCTGGGCGCACAGGAACGCGCCGTCCAGGTCGACCGACAGCACCGAGCGCCAGGTCGCGAAGTCCATGTCCAGGGCCTTCTGCGAGCTGCCGGTGCCCGCGCAGTTCACCAGGACGTCCAAGCCGCCCAGCTCCTCGGCCAGCTCGTCCACGACGGCCGCGGCGTCGGGCAGGTCGGTGAGGTCGAGGGGCCGCACGGCGGCGCGGGCGCCGAGGGCGCGGACCTGCGCGGCGGTGTCCCGCGCGCCGTCGGCGTCGGCGTGGTAGGTGATGCCGACGTCCACGCCGCCGCCCGCCAGGGCCACCGCGATCGCCTTGCCGATACCGGAGTCGGAGCCGGTCACCACCGCGCGCAGCGGCGCGCCGGCGCGGTCCTCGGGGAGTGGGGCGCTCATGGCCCGCGAGTACCCCGGTCCGGGTTCGCCACACCGCCGGGGTTGCCGCCCCCAATTCGCCACCCCGCCCGGGTTCGCCACCTCGCCCGGGTCCGCCGCACCCCGCCCGGGTTTGCCGCACCCCGCCCGGGGAACGCCACGACCAGCCGAGAGGAGGACCAGGATGAAGGCCGTCACCTGGCACGGCAAGCGGGACGTGCGCGTGGACAGCGTGCCCGACCCGGTGGTCGAGGACCCGACGGACGTGGTCGTGCGCATCACGTCCACCGGTCTCTGCGGGTCCGACCTGCACCTGTACGAGGTGCTGGGCCCGTTCATCGACGTGGGGGACGTCCTCGGGCACGAGCCCATGGGCGTCGTCGAGGAGGTCGGCCCCGAGGTCACCGCGGTCAAGCCCGGCGACCGGGTGGTGATCCCGTTCAACGTCTCCTGCGGCACGTGCTTCATGTGCGAGCGGGGGTTGCACTCGCAGTGCGAGACCAGCCAGGTGCGCGAGCAGGGCACCGGCGGGGCGCTGTTCGGCTACACCAAGCTCTACGGGCAGGTGCCCGGCGGGCAGGCGGAGTACCTGCGGGTGCCGTTCGGCAACACGCTGCCGATCAAGGTGCCCGACGGCCCGCCGGACGACCGGTTCGTGTTCCTGTCCGACGTGCTGCCCACGGCGTGGCAGGCGGTCGAGTACGCGGACCCGGGCGACAGCCTGGTGGTGCTGGGCCTGGGCCCGATCGGCGACATGGCCACCCGCGTCGCGCGCCACCGCGGGGTCGGCACGGTGATCGGCGTGGACCTGGTGCCCGAGCGCCTGGCCCGCGCCGCGGCCAACGGCGTGACCGTGCTCGACGCGCGGGACAAGGACCTGGTCGGCCACATCCGCGAGCTGACCGGCGGGCGCGGCCCGGAGGCGGTGGTCGACGCGGTCGGCATGGAGGCGCACGGCGCGCCGGTGGCCAAGCTGGCGCACCAGGCCGTGGGGCTGCTGCCGGACGCCATCGCCGCGCCGTTCATGCGGACCGCGGGCGTGGACCGGCTGCACGCGCTGCGGCTGGCGATCGACCTCGTGCGGCGCGGCGGGACCATCTCGCTGTCCGGCGTGTACGGCGGCATGGCCGACCCGCTGCCGATGCTGACCCTGTTCGACAAGCAGGTGCAGCTGCGCATGGGGCAGGCCAACGTGTGGCGGTGGGTGCCGGAGATCCTGCCACTGCTGACCGACGAGGACCCACTGGGCGTGGACTCGTTCGCGACGCACCACCTGCCGCTGGACGAGGCGCCCCACGCGTACGAGATCTTCCAGCAGAAGCGCGACGGGGCGGTCAAGGTGCTGCTGCGCCCCTGAGGCGCCACCGCCCGGGGGATCAGGGAGGACCGGGCGGCGGACGGGCGGGCCTCAGCCCTGCCGGTCCGCCGTCTCGTCCTCGTCCTCCTCGTCGTCGTCCTCGTCCTCCTCGTCGAAGCTGTTCCGGCCGCGTTCGCGCAGGGGCAGGGCGAACCAGAGGGTGCCGAACAGCAGGGTGGCGAAGACGCCGAGCGCCACGGCCAGCCACCCGCCGAGGATGACCTCGCCCAGCAGCAGCACGGTGCCGATCATGGCCAGCGCCAGGAACACCAGGCCGGCGATCGCGAAGCGGTTCGCCACCTCGATCAGGTCCTCCCGCCTGCCCCTCCGGAACAGCAGCCGGTGCCAGGCGGCCGGCGCGGTCATCAGCGCGACCGAGCACGCCGCGAACAGGATCGTGACCAGGTGGGTGATGCGGATGAAGTTGTCCGCGTCCTGGTAGCGCTCGGTGAAGGCGATGGTGAGCAGGAAGCCGAACAGGATCTGCACCCCCGCCTGCGCGACCCTGAGCTCCTGGAGCAGCTCGTTGAGGTTGCGGGTCAGTCTGCGGTGGTGGGATTCCTCGCCCTGGCTCACGGGCACCACGTACCCCTCCGACACCTCGCTCAACCACCCTTTTCCGTGCGATTTTCCAGGTCGGGGGGACTTGGGCCGCGTGGCCGACCGGCCGGTGGGCCACGCGGCCGAGCCGGGTGCTAGCGACGGACGGCGAACGACAGGCCGAAGTGGTTGAGCGTCGCGGGCAGCGGGGCCCGCAGCACCGGCACCTCCAGGTGGGGCCGCAGCACCTCCAGCATGGTGCTGCCCGCCACCAGCACGAGGTCGCGCCCCGGGCAGGCGCCGGGCCCGCCGCTGAACGGCAGGATGCCGGGGTCGGCGGGCAGCGGCCAGATGTCGGGCGCGTACTCGTCGGCGTAGGCCAGCCGGTCGGGGTCGCGGTGGAAGTAGGGCGTGAACACGATGAACGTGGTGCCCGCGGGCAGCCACGTGCCGTGCCAGTCCGTCAGCGTGGTGGACTCGCGCAGGATCACCGGGGTCGTCGGCCACAGCCGGGCCGACTCCCAGATGCCGGCGTGCCCCTCGCCGCCGACGGCCAGCGCCCGCACGGTGACGATCCCGGCGGCGTCGAACGCGAACAGCCAGTGCGGCGCCTGCCCCAGCACCTCGTCGACCGGCGCGAGGGCGGCCAGGCTGTTCGGCTCGCGGCGCTCCAGGTGCCCGCGCAGCCGGGCCTCGAACCGCTCGCGCACCCGGTCGCGCCTCGGGCGCAGGTAGGCCCAGTTGGCGTGGCCGCGCAGGGTCTTGAGCAGGTCGGTGACCTCCTCGTCGTCCCGGGCGGCCGAGCCGAGCACGATCCGCCGCGCGACCCGCCACCACGACCGCGCGAACGCGTCCCAGGTCAGCCGGCCGGTGGCGCGGGCGTGCCGCAGCAGCAGGTCCCCCTCCTCGCGGACGACGCCCTCGACGTCGACCTTCTCCGGCCGCAGCACCTCCTCGTTGAACCGCCGCCGCGCGACGCGCTCCGCCCCCGTGGAGATGAGCACGCCGTGCGGCTGGAAGTGCTCCAGCGCCGCCCGCTTCTCCCTCGTGGCGAGGGCGAACGGTTCGGGCGAGTCGGCCAGCAGCCGCGCCGCGTCGCCCGGGTCGAGCACGAGCGCGAGGCTGCGGCCGGTGACGCGCAGCCGGAGCGGTTCCGGCCCGTAGCGGGCGCGGAACCGCTTCAGGGTGGCCACCGCCAGGGCGTCCGCCTGCACCCTCCCCACCAGCGCGCCGACCGGCGGGCGGCGCACGATCACGCCCTTGGCCAGCGTCGGGAGCAGCACGTGGGTGAACGCCCGGCCGGTGTCCGACCTGGAGGCTACGGCCACGACCCCTCCTCGCGGTGGGCCACGACCAGCTCGCGGATCTCGCAGCCCTCGGGCTGGCGCAGGGCGAACACGATCGCGTCGGCCACCCGCTCCGGCGGGTTGAGCTTGCTGTCGTCCGGCGGCCGGTACTGCTCCTCGCGGTCGTCGAAGAAGCGGGTGCGCATCCCGCCGGGGATCACCAGCGTCACGCCGACCCGCCCGGCGGTCTCGGCCGCGAGCGCCCGGGTGAAGCCGACCACGCCGAACTTCGAGGCGCAGTAGGCCGTCGCGTCGCCGACCGCCTTGATGCCCAGCGTGGAGGCGATGGTCACCACGCGGCCGCCCTCCAGCATCGGCAGCGCCGCCCGCACCACCGCGGCGGTGCCCAGCAGGTTGACCAGGACCACGCGCTCCCAGTCGGCGGCGGGCACCTGGTCCAGCCGCCCGCACGCGTCGGTGCCGGCGGCGGTCACCACGGCCCGCAGGCCACCGTTGCGCTCCGCGATCGCCCGGACCGCCCGCTCCGCCGCCCTGGTGTCGGACAGGTCGACCGACTCGAAGTCGGCCACCCCCGACGCCGACGGCGCGGCCTTGTCCAGCACGAGCGCCTTGCCGCCCAACCCGTGCACGGCCTGCACCACGGCGGCGCCCAGACCCGACGCGCCGCCGGTGACGAGCACGGTGCCGATTTCCCCTGTAGCAGCCATCAACCCCTCCTGGAGAGCATTTCGGTGGTGGAGCGGCCGCGGTGGTAGGGCACGACGACGGTGCGCCCGCCCCACCCCCGCACCAGCTCCGCTTCGGGCAGCGAGTCCGCGGAGTAGTCGCCGCCCTTGACCCAGACGTCCGGCCGCAGCACGGCCAGCACCCGCTCCGGGGTGTCCTCGTCGAACACGACCACGTCGTCGACGCAGTCCAGCGCGCGCAGCACCTCGGCCCGGTCGTGCTCGCGGTTGACCGGCCGCCCGGGACCCTTGAGCCGGCGCACCGAGGCGTCGGAGTTCAGGCACACCACCAGGCAGTCGCCCAGCGAGCGGGCCGCGCGCAGGGTCCGGACGTGGCCCGCGTGCAGCAGGTCGAAGCACCCGCCGGCGGCGACGACCACGCCGCCGCGCGCCCGCACCCGGTCGACCGGGGACACCGGCTCCGCCCTGGGCCGGGGCACCCGCTCGGCGGGCCGGAACCCGGACGCGCCGCCCCGCAGCAGGAAGTCCGCGGCCGAGGTGACCGCGTCGGCGACCGCGTCGTCCGTCGCCGCGCCGGCCATCAGGCGGGCGGCGGCGGTGACGGCGAACCGGTCGCCCGCGCCGCACGGGTCGAGCACCGGGACCTCCGGCGCGGGCACGGCCACCGGGGTGCCGCCGGCGTCCAGCAGCGCGCCCCTCGCGCCGAGCGTCACCACCACCGCGCGGGCGTCCCACTTCGCGCGCAGCGCGCGGGCGGCGTCCGCCGGGTCCGGGTGGCCGCTGAACCGCCCGGCCTCGGCCGCGTTCGGGGTGACCAGCCGGGCGTTCGGCACCGGGGCCGGACCGCGCGGGTGGGGGTCCCACACCACGGGCACGCGGGTGAGCACGGCGCGCAGCCGCTCGTCGCGCACCAGGCCGCGCCCGTAGTCGGAGACCAGCACGAAGTCGGCGTCCAGCACCGCGTCCAGCATCTCGTCGGTGACCTCCGGGGCGCCGGGGCCGCCGCCCCGGTCCACCCGGGCCAGCGAGTGGCCGCCGCAGCGCAGGCGCGTCTTGACCGGGGTGGGCGCGGACGAGCGGCCCAGCACGGTCGGCAGTCCGGCCAGCTCCTCGCGCAGCCGGCGCCCGTCGGCGTCGTCGGCGATCGCGCTGACCAGCGTGACGTCGACCCCGTCGGCGGCGGCCAGCGCGGCGGCCAGGCCCGCGCCGCCGGGCCGGGCGCGCTCCTCGGCCACGTCCAGCACGGGCGCGGGCGCGTCGGGGCACACCCGCTCGACGGCGCCGTGCAGGTCGACGTCGAGCAGGCAGTCCCCGACCACCGCCAGCTTCACGACCCCCCCCCGCACCCGGTTGCCGGCCACCACCGCCGCGGGCCGCTGCCCCGCGCGCACCCGGCGGCCGGCCAGTCCCAGCCACGGCGTGGCGAACGCCGCGGCGCGGGTCTCCGGCGCCACCGCGCCGCCCTCGTGGACCACGCCACCCTCAGGCGCCACGCCTACCTCAAGAACCTCGCGCGCCACGCCGCCCTCACGCACCTCGCGCGCTACGCCACCCTCACGCACCTCGTCCACCCGTGCCACGACAACCTCCCCTCCGGGCGCACCCGCGCCCGCTCCACCACCCGGTCTCACGACACCCTCAGTTGCTCGGCGGGCAGCGCCGCCTCGAACGCCGCGCACAGCGCGTGCACCGCCACCAGCTGCGCCTCCTGCACGTTGGCCGGGATGCCGGGCAGGCACAGCGCCTCGTCCACGGCCTCGGCCAGCGGGTTCGGCCCCGGCCCGGTCATCGCCCACACGTGGGCGCCCGCCTGCCGCCCGGCCTTCGCCGCCTCCAGCAGGTTCGGGCTCTCCCCGCTGGTGGACAGCAGCAGCACCACGTCGTTGTGCCGGGCGTGCGCGGTGACCTGCCGGGCGAACACCTGGTCGTAGCCGTAGTCGTTGCCGATCGCGGTGACGCTGGAGGACTCCGCGCACAGCGCGATCGCCGAGAACGGCCGCCGGTCGTCGCGGAAGCGGCCCACCAGCTCCGCCGTCAGGTGCTGCGCCTCGGCGGCCGAGCCGCCGTTGCCCGCCGCGAGCAGCCGGCCCCCGTCACCGAGCCGACGGGCCAGCACGGCGCCCCACCTGGTCAGGCGCGGCGCCTGGGCGCGCAGCCCGGCCAGGGACTGGGCCAGTCCGTTCAGGTGCGAGTCGACGCTCATCGGGTGCCTCCCACGGCCACGGCACTGCCTGCCGTGACCCGCTCGTAGACGCGTTCGGTGTTCTCGGCGATCCGTTCCCACGTGTAACAAGCGGCGACCCGGTCCAGCCCGGCGAGGCCGTACGCCTCCCGGCGCGCCCGGTCGAACAGCAGCGGCCCCAGCGCGCGGGCCAGCGCCAGCGGGTCGCGCGGCGGCACCAGCACCCCGGTGACGTTGTGCACCACCGTGTCCATCAGCCCGCCCACCGCGGTGGCGACCACCGGCTTGCCGCACGCCATGGCCTCCAGCGGCACGATGCCGAACGGCTCGTACCAGGGCACGCAGGCCACCACGTCGGCGGAGCGCAGCAGCGCCGGCACGGCCGCGCGCGACACCTGGCCGGCCAGCCGCACCCGGCCCCGCACGCCGCACCGCTCGGCGTGGGCCAGCAGGCGGCGCGCCTCCGGGTCGGCGCCCACGTCCGGCGGGCCGCCCGCGATGACCAGCTCCGTGCCGGGCAACGACCGCAGCGCGCCGATCAGGTCCTCGAAACCCTTGCGGGGCACCAGCCGGCCCACCGACACGACCCGCTGGAACCGCCCGCGCGCCTCCACCGGGCCCTCGGGCTGGAACCGGGTGAGGTCCACCCCGCACGGCACCACCGAGATCTTCGCCCGGGGCAGGCCCATGCGCATCAGCTCGGCCGCCTCGTCGTCGCAGGTGGCCGCGATGGCGGCGGCCTCGCGACCGATCATGCGCTCGATGCCGGTGCGCTGCGCTGGGCTGGTGTCGCCGGCGCCCTGGTGGCGGCGCTTGACCGTGCCCAGGGCGTGGTAGGTCTGCACGACCGGCACGCCCGCCCCGCGGCCCGCGAGCACCGCGGCCAGGCCGGACATCCAGAAGTGCCCGTGCGCCACGTCCGGCCGCCGCGCGCCCCACTGCCGCTCCAGGTAGCGGGCGAAGTCGCCCATGTGCGGCAGCAGCTCGTCCTTCGGCACCGGGACCGCGGGCCCGGCGGGCACGTGCACCACCTCGTAGCCCTGGTCGGTGCGCACCCGCTCGGGCAGGTCTGGGTCGTCGCGGCGGGTGTAGACCTCCACCTCGTGGCCGAGGGCGGCCAGGGCGGCCGAGAGCGCGGCCACGTGCACGTTCTGCCCACCCGCGTCCACACCGCCCAGCGCCGCCAACGGGCTGGCGTGCTCGGACACCATCGCGATCCTCATCCGGACACTCCTGTCAGCAATCGGTCCCAGGCCCGCAGGAAGGCATCGAGGCCGTAGTGGGCCAGGGCGAACTCCCTGGCCTGCTTGCCCTTCTCGCGGGCCAGCGCCGGGTCGGCCACGAGATCGGCCAGCCCGCGCACCAGCTCGTCCACGTCCGTGGACACGACACCCGCCTCCGGCGGCACGGCGCGCACCACCTCGGTGCAGGCCAGCGCGACCACCGGCATACCGAGGTGCATCGCCTCGACGAGCGAGAGGCCCAGGGACGTCCACCGCACCGGGTGGAGGTACGCGCGGCGCCGGGCCAGCTCGGGGTGCAGCACGTCGAGGGGGTGGTCACCGCGACCCATCTCCCCCAGCTGCTCGGTCTTCATGCCGAACACGTCCAGCGGCACGACCTCGGCGAAGCGGGGCAGCAGGTCCGTGCCCACCACCCGGCCGCGCCGCACCGGCTCGTTCACCACGACGCCCGCGCGCGCCAGGTCGCCGGTGTAGAGCGGGCCGGGGTCGACCACGCCGTGCTCGACGACGACCGTGCGCGTGGTGCCGCAGTCCCACATCAGGTCGTTGAAGTGGGTGACGTGGACGATGGTGCCCGGCCAGTCCTTGAGCGGGTGCGGCTGGTTGGGGTGGTGGGGCGTGTTGTGCTCCAGGTAGACCACCGGGATGCCGCCGGGGACCCAGCCGACCTCCTCGGGCCGTTGCAGCACGGCCACGTCGGCGTCCGAGCCGGGCGAGCCGGCTCCCGACAGGTCCACCTCGCGGGCGGCGGGCCAGTCCCGACCGAGCAGGCCGTTGCCCCTGGGCGGTCCCGGGATCAGGTACTCGTGCCCACCCCGGACGAAGGCGTTCGTCCACGAACCGTGCACGTGCCACAGGAGGATCTTCACGTCCGCACTCCCACCAACTCGGCGACGGCGGCGACGACCCGGTCGGGCGTCACCTGGTTCAGGCACGGGTGGCCGGGGACCGGGCAGTTCCGCGCCCGGGAGTCCTTGCACGGGGCGTCCTGGTCGCCCAGCAGCACGTGGGGCCCGTGGGGCGCCCACCGCGCGGCCGGCACGACCGGGGCGAACAGGGAGACGACCGGCGTGCCCACGGCCGCGGCGAGGTGGGCCGGGCCGGTGTTGCCGACGACCGCGGCGTCCGCGCGGGCCAGCAGCCCGGCCAGCTCGGCGAACGTGGTGCGGCCGCCGAGGTCGACGCCGTGCGCGCCGGCCACGTGCGCGGTCAGCGCGGTCTCGCCGGGCCCGCCGGTGACCAGCACCCGGTGCCCGGCCCCCGCCAGCGCGGTCACGGCCTGCGCGCACCGGTCGGGCGACCAGGCGCGGGCGGGCACCGAGGCGCCGGGGTGCACCACCACGTAGGGCCCGACCTCGGCCGGCTCGGGCGGCGGCTCGACCGCCAGGCGCCCGTCGTCGCCCGGCGGCAGCTCGAACCCGGCGGCGCGGGCGACCTCCAGCGCGCGTTCGGCCTCCGGGACGTCGAGGTCCTCGCGCAGCCGGACGTCCAGCAGCGAACCGGGGTAGTCCGTGGAGCGGGCCACGATCCTCGGCACGCCGGCCAGCCGCAGCACGAGGGCGAGCGGGAGCGGGCTCTGGTGGAACGACGTCAGGATCAGGGCCACGTCGGCGCGGACACCCTTGAGCAGGGTCACCAGGGCCTCGATCTCGGGGGCGCGGACCTCCGGCGCGGGGCTGGTGATCCACGGGCAGTCCCAGCGCACCACCCGGCTCACCCCGGGCAGCAGCCCGGCGGCCTGCGCGCCGGCGTGGCCGCACAGCAGCACCACCTCGCCCGCGTGCGCGGCGGCGCGGACCGCGGGCCCGGCGAGCAGCACGTCGCCGTCGCTGTCGAGCCTGGCCACCAGTGTCCTCACAGGACCATCGCCAGGGCGGCCCGGAGGTCCGGCGCGGTGTGCGGCGCGCGGTCGACCTCGTCCGGCAGGGTGACCGGGGTGGGGACCAGGATCGGCGTGACGCCCGCGGCCAGGCCCGCCGCCACGTCGGCCTCGATGTCGCCGATGAGGTAGGTGCGCCCGGGGCGGGCGCCCAGCCGCGCGCAGGCGTCGAGGACCATGCCGGGCGCGGGCTTGCGGCAGCCGCAGCCGTCGTCGGGGTGGTGCGGGCAGATCCGCCAGGTGCCGAACGGGCCGAGCAGCTCGTCGACGCGGGCGTTGACCGCCTCGACCTGCGCCGGGGTGAGCAGCCCGCGCCCGATGCCGGACTGGTTGGTCACCACGCCCGTCCGCACGCCGCGTGCCCGCAACGCGCGCAGGACCTCGCGCGCACCGGGCATCGGCTCGACCTTGTCGGGATCGCCGTTGTAGGGCACGTCCCGGATGAGGGTGCCGTCCCGGTCGAACAACACCGCGTCGGGGTACTGGTCCACAGAGGAGATTTAGCCTGGCGAACCCGAAGCAAACACGAAACGGAGAAGCGCTACTCACCGTCACCCGGGAGTGGGTCAGGTGTGGGAGAGGAGCAGGCGGGTACTCCGGAGGGGAGTTCGATTTCCGATGGAGAGGTTGCGAGCAGTGACGACGATCGAGAAGTCGGTGGACGTCGCGGTCCCGGTCACGACCGCGTACAACCAGTGGACCCAGTTCGAATCGTTCCCGCGGTTCATGGAGGGCGTCGAGCGCATCACGCAGGTCACGCCCACCAGGACGCACTGGGTGACCAAGGTTGGCGGCGTGACCAGGGAATTCGACGCCGAGATCACCGAGCAGCACCCGGACGAGCGCGTCGCGTGGCACACCGTGGACGGTCCGCCGCAGGGCGGTGTGGTGACCTTCCACCGCATCGACGACAGCACGACGCGCGTCCACGTGCAGATGCAGTACGACCCGCAGACGCTGGTCGAGAAGGCGGGCTCCGCACTGGGCGTGGTCGAGCACCGCGTGAACGGCGACCTGAAGCGGTTCAAGGAGTTCATCGAGGAGCGCGGTGTCGAGGAGGGCGGCTGGCGCGGCGACGTGCAGCGGCCCCCGCAGGCCGGCGAGACGCGCCACGACCTGCCCGACGGCGGCCGGCCGGGTGACCCGCTGCGATGAGCGCGCGAGCGGTGCCGGGGCCGCGACGACGGGAGGACCGGGTGACCGGTTCGTCCATCCCGCACCCCAGGCCGCCGGTCGACGACAGCTGATCGAAGACGGCGAAAGCCCCGCGAACCACGGTTCGCGGGGCTTCGTCGTGCCCGGGGCCCGAGGTCTTCTTCGTCCCTCGAGGGAATTCCACGTCGCCTACCCACGACGAGGGGGCCGGTGGACCCGAGGGTCCACCGGCCCCCTCGTCGTGGGAGCGGGAGGTCAGTCCCGCTTCAACCGGTCGAACAGCTGCCCCACCGACTGCCGCACCGCCGAGGCCGCGTCACCGAGCAGCGACGCCGTCCCGGGCCGCTCCGCCTCCTCCGGGGAGGCGTTCGGCTTCACGTCCTGGTCCAGCAGCTCCCGCACGACCTCCAGCACCACCTCCGGGTGCCCCAGGGGCACCGGCGCGGCGAACGTCTGGGCCGAGCCCACGACCGCCTCGTGGCGCCGGATCAGGTCACCCACCTCGGAGCCGGCGCCCGCGCCCGCCACGAGGTGCACCCGCACGCCGCGGGACCCGAAGTCCGTCAGCGCCTCGTCCACCTCGCGCCACGGCTCCTCCGCCGCGGGCAGCCGGCACCACATCACCCGCAGGTGCTCGGTGAGCGGCCGCCACGACGCGGGCAGGTCGCCGTGCACGCCGACACCCGCGGGGTCGAGCACCACGACGACCGGCGCGTCCTCCGGTCCCGCCCACACGACCGCCGGGCCGTGCGTCCTGGTCTCCTCCATGCCTACACCTCCACCACTGCGGGTTCCACGCAGTACACCGTGTACGCCTGCCTCAGGATCGGCTGCGCCACGTTGCGCACCCGCACACCACCGGGGGTGAGCCCGTGCTCGGTGCCGAAGTGCGCGTGACCGTGCACCGCGAGGGTCGTCCCGGTCGCGTCGATGGCCTCGCCGAGCTGGTAGGCGCCGAGGAACGGGTAGATCTCCGGCGGCTCGCCGCGCAGCGTGTCCGGGATCGGCGCGTAGTGGGTCAGCGCCACCTTCACGTCGGTGTCCAGGCCCTCCAGGGCCGTGCGCAGCGAGTCCGCGATGCCGATGGTGTGCTTGATGAACGCCTTCATCTCCGGTTCGCCGAACATGCTGCCGCACTTGCCCGCGAAACCGCCGCCGAAGCCCTTGACCCCGGCGACGCCCAGCGAGCGCCCGTTCACGTCGAAGGTGACGGCCTCGCCCTCCAGCACGTGCAGCCCGGCGTCGCGCAGCAGCTCCGTGACCTCGGCGGGCTTGTCGTCGTGGTAGTCGTGGTTGCCGAGCACGGCGACCACGGGCACCGGCAGGTCCCGGAACTCGTCGGCCACCACGCGAGCCTCGGCCGGCGTGCCGTGCCGGGTCAGGTCACCGGCCAGCAGCAGCACGTCGGCGCAGTCGCCCAGCTGCTCCAGCGCGGGACGCATCCGCCCGCGCGCGTCCTCGCCCAGGTGCACGTCCCCCACCGCGGCGATGCGGATCATCGAATCTCCTCCCGGCCCGCCGGCGCGCCGACCGGCACCACCTTCACGTCGTCCAGCACGGTCAGGTCCGGGGCGACGTCGTGGATCACGGCCTTCAGGGCGTCCCGCCGCTCGTCGCTGACCACGCTGCCGGACAGCAGCACGTTGTCGCCGCGCACGGTCACGCGCACGCCCTGCTCGGCCGTGCGCGGGTCCTCGGCCAGGGCCCGGCGCAACCGGGCCGACAGGTACTGCTCGGGCTCTGCGTTCATCACGCGCTCCTGGTCAGCGTCGTCGGGTGCAGCAGGTCCAGGCGCTCCACCAGCACCAGGAACGCCTCCGCGTACGGCGAGTGCTTCGTGGCGCCGCGGACCTTGTCCCAGTCGATCTGCTCCCGCAGCGCGCGGGCGAAGGGCAGCAGCTGGCTGAAGTCGCAGCGGTGCCCGTCCAGGACCAGCAGCTTGCTGATCATCACCTCGGTCGCGGGCATCACCGGCAGCGTCACCGAGCCCACGGCCAGCTCCTCGGCCCTGGACAGCGTCTCGTCGGTCACCGGGATCTCGTTCGGGCGGAACAGCAGGTCCACCAGGCAGTCGCCGTCGTAGACCTTGAGCAACCAGTCCTCGGGCGGCGGGGCGGCCCGCATCCCGGCCGCCACGAGCGCGCTCACCGCGTTCTTGGCGTCCTCCTCGCGCACGATGAGGTCCACGTCGTGCTCCGTCGCGGGGCCGCCCCTCGCGTACACCGCGCACCCGCCCGTCAGGGCGAACGGGATGCCCTCGGTGCGCAGGGCCTTGGCCACCTTGGTCAAAGTGCGCAACAAATCGTCTTGGACACCGCTCATGCCTGCTGACTACCCGGACGTGCCGCGGTTCACACGGGTGGGCATCGCACGGGTAGGCGGGGGCGTGCCGGGTAATCACCGGGCATGACTGCCCAACCGCCCGACCCGGACACCTCCCGCGCTCCCGGCGGCGCGCTGCCGCCCGACCCCGACCCGGCGCGCACGCCCGGCCTGGAGCCCGGCGGCGGGGTCGCGCCCGGGGACACGCCGCCCGACGCCGGTCAGACCTCCGGCCTGTCCCACCCGCAGCCCATGCCCTCGCGGCGCGGCCCGATCATCACCCTGGTGCTCGTGGTGGTGCTGACGCTGCTGGTGCTGGCCTTCATCGTGGCCGAGGTGATGGGCTGGTCGAAGGCGTTCTGAGGACCCCCGGACCCGCTACGGCTTGAGCGGCGGGCTGGGGGCCAGGCCCTCCTTGCGACCCAGCCCGTCGAGCAGCTGCCGGAGCGCGTCCCGGGCGTCGTGGCGGGGCTTCCAGCCCAGCTCGTCCCGCGCCTTGGAGGCGTCCAGCAGCGGTGTGGTGAGGGCGAGGTCGACCCAGCCGGGCGAGGTGGGCTGGAGGCGCAGGTGCCAGCTGACCCGGGCGGCGGTGCGCAGGGCGGTGGGCGACAGCGGCACGTGGCGGGCGCCCAGCACCCCGGCCAGCACCTCGGGGGTGATGACCGGGTCGGAGACGACGTTGAACGCGCCGGTGTGGCCGCCGAGCACGACCTTGGCGACCGCGTCGGCCACGTCGTCGGCGTGCACGAACTGGAGCACCATCGTGCGCGGCAGCGGCAGCACGGGCGTCCGGAGCCGGAACAGGGCGTGCGGGACCAGCGGGCCCAGGAAGTAGCGCTTGATCTCGGCGGCGGCCTCGGGTTGCAGGACGAGTCCCGGTCGCACCCGGCTGATCCGCAGGTCCGGGTGCTCGCGGGCGACCTCGTCGAGCAGGTGCTCCACGGCGGCCTTGTGCCTGCTGTAGTAGGAGGTGGAGACGCCGTCGGTCGGCCAGCTCTCGTCGACGGTGTGGTCCTTGGCGGCCGGCGAGTAGGCGCCGACGGACGACATGTGGACCAGGTGCGGCACGCCGGCGTTGAGGGTCGCGGTGAACACCCGGTCGCTGCCCGCCACGTTGGCCCGGTAGAGCGCGCGCTCGTCGTGGCCCGGCTGGACGCGCCAGGCCAGGTGCACCACGGCGTCCGCGCCGCGGCACACCTCGGTCAGCGGCTCCTCCGCGCCCTCGCGGCTGAGGTCGAGCGGGGTCCACTCGACGTCCCGGTAGGCGTCGCGCCGCTCGGGCGGGCGGCGGGAGACGCCGTGGACGGCGACGTCCGGCTCCTCGGCGAGCCGGCGCAGCAGGGCGGTACCCAGGTTGCCGGTCGCGCCGGTCACCACGATCCTCATGGGCGCCGGGTACCCGCGCGGGTGCGGCGCGACACGAGCGGTCGGCGGGCGGTCCGGGGCTGGTGCGAAGGGTGTTGGCGGCCGGGTTCCGGGGGCCGGTTTGGGGGTCGGTCCCGGCCCGCCAGGCTCCGGCCCGTCAGGCCCCGGTCAGCTCGTGCAGGCGGTCGAACACGGCGTGCGCGGCGTCGGTGTGCTCCGGGTCCTCGGTGAACATCACCGCGTGCGCGTAGGTGTAGCAGACCACCGGCGGCCCACCGGCCATCCGGAACAGCGTCAGGGGCTGGTCCAGCCCCGGGTAGGCCCCCGCGTCGCGCGGGATGACGCGGAAGGTGACGTCGGTCCGGTCGGTCGGCGCCTGCGCCAGCACGTAGGCCGTGCAGCGGCCGGCGTCGAGGTCCCGGAACACCGGGGCCACCCCCAGCGGCGCGTGCAGCTCGACCCGCTCCGCGGACCGGCACAGCTCGTCCAGCACGGCGTTGGCCTGGGTGCCCCAGGAGCACCACAGGTCCCGCTGCCGCACCCGGCGCGAGCCGCCGCCCTCCAGCTCCACGATCCGCTGCGGCGGCAGCCCGACGCGGGCGGCCAGCTCGTCCACGGTCAAACCACGCCGCTCCCGGAGGCCGCGCAGCTTGTCACCCAGTAGACGACCTTGCAGCGATGGGCGCATATCCATCCAGGACCACTCCTAGCCGCCGATCGGAACTGTGGAAACGATGACACAGGGCGGCTCAACTCTTGAATATTCAGAGCTGAAATACGTCCGTTGGGGTGAACACGGACCCTGCTACTGTCCGCAACGTTGCGCACAACCCCGAATTCCGGAGGTTTTCCGCAGGTGACGGGCCGTGAACCGATGCCGCCGTTCGTCCACAAGATCGTCGCCGGACGACAGCTGGAGCTGCTGCGCACCACCGGGGGCCTCACCCAGGAGCAGGTCGCCGAGCGGTGCGGCTGGTCCCAGACGAAGGTCGCCAACGTCGAGCAGGGCGCGATCCGGGTGCGGCCCGACGACCTGGAGAAGCTGTTCGACGTGCTGCGGCCGGACGACGACCAGCGCCGACGGGTCCGCGACCACGTCGAGGCGGGCCGCGCGGCCATCCCCAAGACCGACTTCCGCTGGCGGTTCAAGGGCGACACCCTGCGCAAGGTGGTGGACATGGAGCGCTCGGCGGCCGTGATCTGCTCGCGCTACAGCATGTTCGTGCCCGGCCTGCTCCAGACCGAGGCGTACATCCGCCACCACTTCCGCGCGTTCCGGCCCGCGCTCAGCGAGGAGGAGGTCACCCGGCACACCTCGCTGCGCCTCCAGCGCCAGGGGGTGCTCGACAACCCCGACCAGCGCTTCGCGTTCAGCATCGACCAGGCCGCGCTGGCCCGGATGGGCACCACGCCGTGGGCCAACGAGCAGCTGCTGCACCTGCTGGCCGCGGACCGCCGGCCGAACGTCGACCTGCTGTTCGTCCCCTTCACCCACGGGTACTACCGGGGCCAAGAGGCCCAGTACTCCGTCTACCAATACGACGCTGACCCGACCATCCACCTCCTCTACGTTGAGAGCTACGACGACCGGGAGGTCGTGAGCGACCCCAGGCAGGTGGCCAGGGTCCTCGACCTGTGGGAAGAACAGCGCGCCGCCGGACTCAAGGCCCACGAGGCCGAACCGTTCCTCCGCTTCCTGTCGGGGGCCTCCCGGTCCTGACGACCGCACCGGGAAGGACGTGAACGCGGTGGACGAACCGACGTGGCGCAAGGCGAGCACCAGCCAGGCCGACCCGCAGAGCTCCTGCGTGGAGGTCCGCTTCTCCGCGGGCCGGGCGGTGGTCCGCGACAGCAAGAACACCGCGGGCGGCACCCTGGCCTTCCCGCCGGGCGCCTGGCTCGCCTTCCTCGCGGCACGGCGCTGAAACCCGGGAGGGGTGCTTCCACGTCACGTGGAAGCACCCCTCCCCCCGAACTCCGGCCCCCCGAACTCCGGCCCACCGAACTCCGGCCCCGCGGTCGACCGCTCAGCGGTCGACGGTCAACTCCCGCGCCGCCGCGTAGCGCTCGCGCACCCCGGGCGACGGGTCGGCCTCGACGAGCGCGGCCTCCAGCGAGGACCAGTGCGGCGGTTCGGCCGCACCTCCCGCGGCCCACGCCGCCTGCCGCGCGGCGCCGTCGGCCACGTACTCGCCCGGCGCCGGCACGAGCACCGGGCAGCCGAACACGGCGGGCGCGAGCCGCTGCACGGCCGCCGACCGGGCGCCGCCGCCGATGAGCAGCACCCGGGACACCGGGGTGCCCACCGCCACCAGCGCGTCGATGGCGTCGGCCAGGCTGCACAGCAGGCCCTCGACCGCGGCGCGCGCCAGGTGCGCCGGGGTCATGCTGCCCAGCCGCAGGCCGTGCAGGGCGCCGGTCGAGTCCGGCTTGTTCGGCGTCCGCTCGCCCTCCAGGTAGGGGACGAAGACCAGGCCGTCGGCGCCCACCGGGGCGCTCAGGGCCAGGTCCGACAGCGTGTCCAGGTCCACGCCCAGCACGGCCGCGGTGGCGTCCAGGACCCGCGACGCGTTGAGCGTGCAGACCAGCGGCAGGTGCCCGCCCTCCGCGTCGGCGAAGCCGTTGACGATGCCCGTGCCGTCCGCCACCGGATGTGGCGAGCGGGCGAACGCCGTGCCGGACGTGCCGACGGACACGACCACGTCGCCGGGGCGCATCTGCACGCCCAGCCCCGCGCCCGCGTTGTCCCCCGCGCCCGCGCCGAAGCGGCCGCCGGTCAGCTCCGCCGGGCCGAGCACGCGCGGCAGGCGCGGCACGCGACCGAGCGCCAGCTCCAGCAGGTCCGGCCGGTAGTCCTCAGTGGACGGTGACCAGTAACCCGTGCCGCTGGCGTCGCTGCGGTCGGTGGTCAGGGTGTCCAACGAGGTGCCGCCGGCCAGCTTCCACGTCAGCCAGTCGTGCGGCAGGCAGACCGCCGCGGTACGGGCCACCGACTCCGGCTCGTGCCGCGCCAGCCACCGCAGCTTGGTGACGGTGAGCGAGGCCACCGGCACGCTGCCGACGGCCTCGGCCCACGCCGACGGCCCGCCCAGCTCGGCGGTCAGGTCGGCCGCCGCGCCCGCGGAGCGGGTGTCGTTCCACAGCAGCGCGGGACGCACCACCTCGCCGGCCTCGTCCAGCACGACCATGCCGTGCTGCTGCGCCGCGACCGACACCGCGGCCACGTCGTCCAGGCCGCCCGCCCGGTCGATGGCCGCCTGGAGGGCGTCCCACCAGGCGGCCGGGTGCACTTCGGTGCCCGCCGGGTGCGCCGCGCGCCCCTCCCGCACCAGGGCGCCGGAGTCCGCGTCGCGCACCACGACCTTGCACGACTGGGTGGACGAGTCGACGCCCGCGACGAGCGCCATCAGCGCGCGCCCAGCACGTGCTCCAGCGCCAGCTGCGACAGGCGCACGAACCCGTACCCGCGCTCCGCGGCCGCGGTCACGTCCACGTCGTCGCCCTTGATGAAGTCCGCGATGGACTCGCCCTCGGACAGGGTCGGCTCGGCCAGCTCGTAGACGCCGCTGGTCGTGAGCGCCTCCTGCACCTCGGGGTCGGCGCGGAACGCCGCGGCCCGCTCGCGCAGGAGCTTGTAGGTGGTCATGTTGGCCGCCGCGCTGGCCCACACGCCGTCGATGTCCTCGGTGCGCAGGGGCTTGTAGTCGAAGTGGCGCGGGCCCTCGTAGCCGCCGTGCTCCAGCAGGTCGACCAGGAAGAACGCGGACAGCAGGTCGCCGTGGCCGAAGACCAGGTCCTGGTCGTAGCGCGGACCCTTCTGGCCGTTGAGGTCGATGTGGAAGAGCTTGCCCTGCCACAGCGCCTGGGCGATGCCGTGCACGAAGTTGAGCCCGGCCATCTGCTCGTGGCCGACCTCGGGGTTCACGCCGAACAGCCGGTGGTGCTCCAGCTCGCCGATGAACGCCAGGGCGTGGCCGATGGTCGGCAGCAGGATGTCGCCGCGCGGCTCGTTGGGCTTGGGCTCCAGGGCGAACCTCAGGCCGTAGCCCTGGTCCTCGGAGTGCTGGGCGATGGTGTCCAGCGCCTCCCGGTACCGGTCGAGGGCGACGCGCACGTCCTTGCCCGCGTCGACCTCGGAGCCCTCCCGACCGCCCCACAGGACGATGGTCTCCGCGCCCAGCTCCGCGGCCAGCTCCAGGTTGCGCAGCACCTTGCGCAGCGCGAACCGGCGCACGCCGCGGTCGTTGCTGGTGAAGCCGCCGTCCTTGAACACCGGGTGCTGGAACAGGTCGGTGGTGACCATCGGCACCACCAGGCCGGTCTCGTCGAGCGCGGCGCGGAAGTCCGAGACCCGCCGGTCCCGCTCGGCCGCGTCGGCGTCGAACGGGATCAGGTCGTTGTCGTGGAACGTGATGCCCCACGCGCCGAGCTCGGCGAGCCTGCGCACGGCCGTCGGCGCGTCCAGGACGGGGCGGGTGGCGTGACCGAAGGGGTCACGACCCTGCCAGCCCACCGTCCACAGGCCGAAGCTGAACTTGTCCGCCACGAGAGCACCTCCAATAAGTTTGATGCCTAAACTTATCTCACGGAGCGGCTAGTATCCAGTGGTGTCCCGACCCCGGCCGGCGAGCCAGCACACCGTGCGCAGGCACAACTCCGCCCTGGTGCTCGACACGATCAGGGAGGCGCCCGGCTCGTCCCGCGCGGCCGTGGCCGCCCGCACCGGCCTGACCAAGGCCACCGTGTCCAGCCTGGTCGACCGGATGATCGGCGCGGGCCTGGTGGCCGAGGGCGAGGCGCAGGCGCGCTCCGGACCCGGCCGGCGGGGCACGGCGCTGCACCTGTCGCCCACCGGGCCCCACGGCCTGGGCGTGGAGGTCGGGGTCGACTACCTCGCCACGTGCCTGGTCGACCTGACCGGGCGGGTGCGGGCGCGGTGGGTGCGGCCCAGCGACAACCGCGCCTCCTCCCCCGCCCGCGTGCTGGCCAAGGTCGCCGCGGCGGTGCGCACCGCGCTGGCCGAGGACGTGCCGATCGGCGGGGTCGGGGTGGCCGTGCCCGGCCTGGTCGAGGTGGCGGGCGGCACGCTGCGGGTGGCGCCGAACCTGGGCTGGCGGGAGGTCGACGTGCGGGGCGAGCTGACCCGGCGGATGGACCTGGACGTGCCGGTGCTGGTGGCCAACGAGGCGAACCTGGCCGCGCTGGCGGAGCTGTGGCACGGGGACGTGCCCACCGACTTCGTGCACATCTCCGGCGAGATCGGCATCGGCGCGGGCATCGTGGTCGGCGGCGGGCTGTTCGAGGGCGTGTCCGGGTTCGGCGGCGAGATCGGGCACCTGTCGGTGGACCCCCGCGGCCCGCGCTGCGGGTGCGGCTCGCGCGGCTGCCTGGAGCGGCTGGCCGGGCAGGACGAGATCGTCCGGGCGGCGGGCGTGTCCGGCGTCGACGACCTGCTGACCCGGCTGGCCTCGGCGGACAAGGCCGCGACCACGGCGGTCCGCTCGGCCGCCCGCTGGCTGGGCGTGGCGCTGGCCGGCGCGGTCAACCTCCTCGACCTGCCCACGGTCGTGCTGGGCGGCACCTACGCGCGCCTGGAACCGTGGCTGCGCGACCCCCTGCGCGCCGAGCTGGACCGGCGCGTGGTGAGCGCCGAGTGGTCCCCCGTCCGCATCTGCGCGTCCTCCCTGGGCGCCGAGGCCGCCGTCCGCGGCGCGGCGGGCAGCGCGGTCCGCGCCATCCTCGCCGACCCGGACCCCTACGTCACCTCAGCCCTGACCTGACCACCAACTCAGGCGTCACGAACGCTGAACTCGGGGGTCCCGAACGTACGACACGCGGGACGCGAACGTACGACACGCGCGCGAGTCGTACGTTCAGGTCGGGCGTGTCGTACGTTCAGGACGGGTGAGTTCAACGTTCGTGGGCGTTGAGGTGGCCGGGGCGACTTGCCGTGGCCCGGCGGGTCGTTCTGGGCGTGTCCAGACGTGTCCGCAGGTAGAGCGCGTGCGGTGCGTGACCTGCCGCGCACCCGAAGTCATCACCCGGATGCGTACCCGCGATGGGGAGGTGCGCGAGGTCACGTTCTGACAGCCTGGACGCCACTCCGGACGCCGAGGGCCGGGGACACGACCAGGGGGTGACCCGGTGCCGCGTGGAGAGCGACCACTGGACGTCGGCGACAGCCCGCTGCTCAGGTTCGCCGCGGAGCTGAGGTCGCTGCGCGACCGGGCCGGGGGCCAGAGCTACCGGCAGCTGGGCGCGCGCGCCCACTACTCCGCCACCACCCTGTCCGACGCGGCCGGCGGGCGCAGGCTGCCCACGCTCGCCGTGACGCTGGCGTACGTGCGCGCCTGCGAGGGCGACGTGGCCGAGTGGGAGGACCGCTGGCGCCGGGTCGCCGCCGAGGTGCTGCCCGGCGAGGACACCGGCCGGGACGCGGCCTGCCCGCCCTACGCGGGGCTGGCCGCCTACGGCACCGAGGACGCCGAGTGGTTCTTCGGCCGCGACCACCTGCTCGACGACCTGGAGAAGCGCATCGCGGCGCGCCGGTTCGTCGCGGTGTTCGGCGCCTCCGGCGCGGGCAAGTCCTCGCTGCTGCGCGCCGGGCTGGTGCCGCGGGTCGTGGGCCGCGTCGTGGTGACCACCCCCGGTGAGCTGGACGTCCGCGCCGAGCTGCTCGACCTGGACGTGGACCTGCTGATCGTGGACCAGTTCGAGGAGGTCTTCACCCTCTGCCCCGACGCCGACCAGCGGACCGCGTTCGTCGAGGCGCTGCTGACCGCGCCGTGCCGGGTCGTGGTGGGCGTGCGC
This sequence comes from Saccharothrix sp. BKS2, assembly GCF_047689505.1. NCBI lineage: Bacteria > Bacillati > Actinomycetota > Actinomycetes > Pseudonocardiales > Pseudonocardiaceae > Saccharothrix > Saccharothrix sp. BKS2. The sequence goes on from NZ_JAUQOL010000009.1 coordinate 170,987, forward strand.
GCCGACTTCTACGGGCACTGCGCGCAGCACCCGGCGCTGGTGGGCGCCATCACCGACGGCCAGCTGCTGCTCGGGCCGATGGGCCCGGAGGAGCTGCGCCAGGTCGTCATGCAGCCCGCGGCGAAGGCGTCCTGCACGGTCGAGACCGCCCTGGTCTCCCGGCTGATCGCGGACGCCACCGGCCAGGCGGGCGTGCTGCCGCTGATGTCGCACGCGCTGCTGGAGACCTGGCGCCGCCGGCGCGGCAAGGCGCTGACGCTGGCCGGGTACGAGGCGGCGGGCGGCATCCAGCACGCCATCGCGCAGACCGCCGAGCACACCTTCACCTCGCTGGAGAAGCAGCAGCGCGAGCTGGCCCGGCAGGTGTTCCTGCGGCTCACCGCGCTGGGCGACGGCACCGAGGACACCAAGCGGCGGCTGCCGCGCGCCGAGCTGGACGCCGACCCGGACCTGGACGTCGTGCTCGACCGCCTCGCCCACGCCCGGCTGCTCACCCTGGACCGGGACTGCGTGGAGATCGCGCACGAGGCGCTGATCCGCTCCTGGCCCCGGCTGCGCGGCTGGCTCGCCGAGGACCGCGAGGGCCTGCGCACGCTGCGCCGGCTCACCGAGGCCGCCGCCACCTGGGAGTCGCTGGGCCGCGACCCGGACGCGCTGTACCGGGGCACCCGGCTGGACACCGCCCTGGAGTGGACGCGGCGCGACGGCGTGCGCACCAGCGCCCGGGAGCGGGACTTCCTGGCCGAGAGCGGCCAGGCCCGCGACCGCGAGCGGCACACCGCCCACCGCCGCACCCGGCGGCTGCGGCAGCTCGTCGCGCTGCTGGCCGTGCTGCTGGTGTGCGCGGGCGGCGCGGGCGTCTACGCCGTCCGGGCGCAGAACGAGGCCGCGGAGGGCTGGCGCTCGTCGGCCGCCTGGTACGTCGCCAACCAGGCGCAGGCGCTGCGCGCGAGCGACCCCCGGCTGGCCGACCAGCTCGCCATCGCCGCCCACCAGCTCAACCCCACCGACGCCCTGCGCGACGGCGTGCTCAGCGCGCACGCGGCGAGCGGGAAGGACATGGTCAGCCGGTCGACCTTCGCCGGGGGCCTGAGCCCGGACGGCACGCCGCTGCCCACCGACCGGGTGCCGGTCCCGGCCCTCGACCAGTACCGCAGCATCACCGCGCGCGACGTGCCCGACCTGGTGGTGACCTCGACCGCGGAGAACTCCGTGTCGCAGGCGTTCGCCACCACCCTGCGCAACCGGGAGGCCGCGGTCTGGAACACCACCGACGCGATCGACCCGGTGGTCGCGCACACCTTCGACTTCCCCGTGGTGCGGGTCGCGATGAACCCCGGCGCGCGGATCGTGGTCACCGTCTCCGAGATCAAGGAGGTGGTGGTGTGGGACTGGATGGACCCGAACCGCCCGGTCAAGCGGTCGCGCCTGATCGGCCACGACCACCGGCTGGACGGCATCGCGTTCAGCCCCGCCGGGAACGTGGTCATCACCTACGACGAGATGGGCGTCATCCGGCTGTGGGACCTGACCGACCTCGACCAGCCCAAGCGGATCGGCGAGCAGCCGCTGGGCGAGGCGATCTCGTCGGTCGCGCTCACCCCGGACGCGGGCACGCTCGCGGTCGGCTTCCCGAGCGGCAAGGTGCGGGTCTGGGACCGGACCAACCGGTGGGCGCCGCGTGAGCTGTGGTCGCGCAAGGCGCACCCGGAGGCGATCAGCGCCCTGGGGTTCCGCCGCGACGGCCTGGCGCTGGCCACCGTCGGCAAGGACGACAAGGTGGCGCTGTGGAGCCTGGCGGACCGGACCCGGCCGGTGGAGCAGGGCCGGATCGCCGGGCGCACCGACCGGATCTCCGGGGTGTCGTTCGACGAGGACCCGACGCGGCTGGTGACGACCAGGGCGGACGGCACGTTCCGCGACTGGGAGTTCGACTTCGACGTGGCGCGGCGGGAGATGTGCGAGCTGGTGGAGGCGGACATCACGCGCGAGGAGTGGCAGCAGTACGTGGCCGCCGTCGGCGCGCTGGAGTACCGCCGCCCGTGCCGCTGAGCCGCGACCGGTGACGGCCGGTGCGGAGGCCACGGCGGTGACGCGACGGTAATGCGACCGGTGACGCGGAGACCACGGCGGTGACGGCCCGTGGCGTGGAGGCCGCGACCGGGTGATGCCGGGGCCACGACCGGGTGGTGCCGAGGAAACGCCAGAACCGCACCGGCGCCGCGATCCCCTCCCACCGGGTGCGTCCGGCACGCTCCGGGTGGAGGGGTACTGCTGTTCGCGGCGAGCGCCGGTGCGGTCCTGCCGACCCGGTGGCGCGGCCCCTGGATCGGGCGGCCGCGTCGCCGGGCAACGAGGGCCCGCTAGGCGGTCGAACAGGTCCTGCCGTTCAGGGTGAAGCCGGTGGGTGTGACGTTGCTGCCCTGCCAGCTCGCCTGGAAACCGAATTCCACCGAGCCACCCGCGGCCACGGTCCTGTTCCATCCCTCGTTGGTCACCGAGACGGCGGCGCCCGACTGGGTCGCCCTGCCGTTCCAGCTGTTGGTGATCTCCTGGCCGTTCGCGAACGACCAGCCGAGGTCCCAGCCCGTGACGGCGCCCGGTCCCCGGTTGGTGAGCTTCACCGAGCCGGTGAAGCCGCCTCCCCACTGGTTGACGACCCGGTACTCCACCGAGCACGCGGCCGGCGGAGACGTGGTGGTCGTCGTGGTGGTCGTCGTGGTGGTGGTCGTCGTCGTGGTGGTCGACGGCGGCCACGGGTGGGTGGTCACGACCGGGCCGTCCGGGTCGGCCACGAGGATGCCGCGGCCGTTGGTGCCCAGGTAGACGCGCCCGTAGACCCTCGGATCCCCGGTGATCGCCTCGCCCGCGTTGCCGTACTGGTGGGCGTCGTCGTTGATGCGGATCCAGCCCGAGCCGACCCCCTCGTGGCCCAGGTCCTCGGACCGGAAGACGCCGTCCACGCCGATGCCCACGGTCAGCACCGCGAAGATCGTCGGGTAGGTCCGGCCGGGCGCGGCCTTGCCGAACCCGATGTTCACGCCCCGGCCCACGTGGCTGTTGCGCCTGGCGGTGGCGCCGGAGTCGGTCGAGCGGTACAGGCCGCCCTCGCCGACCGCCCAGACGTCGCCCTCGTGGCCGGGGGTGGCCTTGAGCCTGGTGGCCCCCGCGACCTCGGCGCCCGCGGTGAACGTCGCGCCGCCGTCGGTGCTGGTGTGCAGGCGCCCGCCGGCCAGGGCGTAGAACTTGGCCGGGTTCACCCGGTCGGCCTCGACGACCGCGCCCGCCGGCACCCCCGCGGACGGCGCCCACGAGGTGCCGAAGCCCACCGAGTGGTGGACGCCCGTGCCCGCCGGCGACCACACGAACCGGCCGCCGTCGGCCGCCGCCGCGACCGTGCCGCCGCCGGTGACGCCGCCCGGCTCGGCGCCCGGGAACCAGTTCGCGCCCCCGTCGGTGGAGAACGCCACGTTCGGCTGGTCGTCGACGTTGCCGGAGCGGACCACCACGGCGGGGTTGCCCTCGGCGTAGTCCAGGCTGGTCGTGGTGGTGAAGTTCGGCCGGGTGAACATCATCGGCGGCACCCGGGTGAGGTCGGTGTGCCGGAACCCGCCGAGGTCGCCCAGGCCGCTGATCAGCGGCGCGTCCCCGGTGGGCGGGCTGATCAGGTCGAGCACCGCGGTCTCCTCCAGGCCGGCGGCGGTCGGCTTGACGGTGATCTGGCCGCCCTCGTCCCACCTGCGCAGGTCGGTGGTGCCGTAGACGGTGGCCCCGGTGCCGTAGAGCATCCGGTCGGAGTCGAACGGGTCGATCTCCAGCGACTCGACCATCCAGCCGAGCTTCGGCGCGACCTCCGGCGGCTGCGGGTTCGCGCCCCAGCTCAGCCACGGCGCGGAGCCGATGTCCATCCGGTAGCGGAAGCTGCGCTCGGGGTAGTCGGTGTAGTCCCAGGCCCGGGTCCAGGTGGCGCCGCCGTCGGTGCTGCGGAAGAGGACGACGTCCGGCCACCAGGAGATCTGACTGGCGACCATCAGCGTGTCGGGGTCCTGCCGGTCGACGGTCAGGCCGCTGTAGCCGAAGTGGGCGTCGGGGCTCGACGACGGGATCGGGCTGATCAGCGCCCAGTCCCCGGTGGCGGTGTCGTACTTCCACACGTCGCCCTTGCCGCCGTCGTACGGGCCGCCGGTGTCGCTGGTGGCCAGGTAGAGGAAGCCGCCGGTGGTGTCCAGCACGCCCTTGTGGGCGAGGTAGCCGGTGGGCTGGCCCGCGAGCCGGGTCCACGTCGCGCCCGCGTCGGTGCTGCGGTAGACGGTGTTGTCCTTGTCGGCGACGCCCGCGTAGAGGGTCCTGGTGGGGCTGCCGGGCGAGGACGAGCGCGGGTCGTAGGTGATCCAGACGACGCCTTGGACGTCGCTGGAGTAGCCGGTGGTGTCGTCGGGGTCGGCGACGTGGTTGCCCGGGTTCGGGAAGGCCGTGACCTGGGACCACGTGACGCCGCGGTCGGTGCTGCGCCACAGGCCCTTGCCGCTGGGCGCGCCGAGGTAGAGCACCCGGCCGTCGTTCGGGTCGACCGCGAGCCGCTCCCCCATGCCCCGGCCGGGCATGTTGCCGCCGACCTTGAACGGCAGCTCGGTGACCTGCCAGGTGCGGCCCCGGTCGGACGAGCGCAGGATCGCGCCGTTGTTCGGGTCCCAGCTGTTGGTGTACATGCCGACCGCGGCGTAGACCCGCTCGGCGTCGGTGGGGTCGGGGGCGATGCTCGCCACGCCGTTGTAGCCCCACCGGTCCCAGCCGACCCAGTCGAGCAGGGGGATCCAGCGGCCGGCGCCCTGGTCCCACCGGTAGGCGCCGCCGATGTCGGTGCGGGCGTAGACCAGGTCCTTCTCGGCCCGGCTGAACACGATGCCCGGCACGAAGCCGCCGCCCGCGATCTCCGCGTTGCGCCAGTGGTGCTTCTGCACGACCTCGGCCACCGAGGAGGCGTCCACGCGGGGGGTGCGGGCGCCGGGGCCGGTCGCGCTGGCGACGGCGACCAGGCCGAACGCGGCGAGGACCGCGGAGGTCAGGGCCAGCAGCCTCCGGCCGAGCCCGCTGCCCGGGTCCGGGCGCCCGCGGTCGCCGAGGAGGCCCGGGTACCGCGCCGAGGTGGCTGCCATCGTGCCTGCGCTCCTTTGCGCGGGGCGGGAGGAGGCGGGGGCGAGAGGTGTCCGCCTCCTCCCGGGCTCTTCGGGGAGGGGTGCGCGGACGCCGCCGCCCTACCGGGGCGGATCCCGGTGGTGCCCGGGGCCGCGGCGTTCGCGCTCGGGGCGCTCCCGGTACCACCCGGTTCTGGGAGCGCTCCCAGGTCGTTGTCAGGCGACGGTAGCCGGCTGGATCGACCCTCAGCAAGACCCCTGGCTAGACCGTTCGAGTGATGTTCCGTGAACGAAAGATTTCACGCGATCGAAGGACGACTCGAACAGGACCTGCGGCATAAGATGGACAAAACGGCAAAGGATCCGGAACACGCGGAACCAGCCGACGGACGTGCCGCCGGCCGGTTCGCGGAGGTCGTGCTCAGGCGCTCGCGCGGGTGACCATCGAGGTCGGCAGGAGCAGGAAGGGCGGCAGGTTCTCCTCCCCCGCCAGCTCCGCCATCAACCGCCACGTCATGGTGCGGCCCAACTGCTCCACGTCCTGGCGGATCGTGGTCAGCGGCGGCACCGCGGTGGAGGCGATCATCAGGTCGTCGAACCCGACCACGGCCACGTCGTCGGGCACCTTCTTGCCGTGCGCGTGCAGGGTCTGGAGGGCGCCCAGGGCCATGATGTCGGCGCCCACGAACACCGCGTCCAGCGCCGGTTCCCGCCGGAGCAGGTCGGCCATGGCCGCCGCGCCGCTCTCCGGGGTGAAGTCCGTCGCGTAGGCGACCAGGTCGGCGTCCATCCGGGCCTGGCTGATGCCGCGCTTCCACCCCGAGAGCCGGTCCATGCCCACCGCCATGTCCCGGGGACCGGCGATGGTGGCGATCCGCTCGCGCCCCAGCGAGACCAGGTAGCGCGCCGCCTCCATGGCCCCGTTGAAGTTGTCGGAGTCCACATAGGGCACGCCGCCCGCGCCGAGGGGCCTGCCGCCGACGACGGTCGGCAGGCCCGCGTCGGCGAGCGTGCGGGGCAGCGGGTCCTGGCCGTGCAGGCTGATCACCAGCACGCCGTCCACGTGGCCGCCGCAGAGGTAGTTCACCAGGTCCTGCTCGTCGCCCTCCTTGCTCATCATGAGGACGAGCTGGACCCGCTTGCCCGCGAGCTCGGCGTTCACCCCGCGCAGCACGCCGGCGAAGAACGGGTCCGCCAGCACCCGGCTGCCCTGCTCGGAGACGACCAGGGCGATGCAGTTCGCCCGGCTGCCGGCGAGCGTGCGGGCGGCCTGGTTGGGGCTGTAGCCGAGCTGCGTGATGGCCAGGTGGACGGCCTCGCGCGCCTTGGAGCTCACGTACGGTTCGCCGTTGATCACCCTGGACACGGTCGACTTGGACACCCCGGCGGCACGAGCGACCTCCTCGAGCCGGGTGTTCGGTCGTCGTGCCCTGGGTGGTTCAACGGCATCGGTCACGGAGCGACCGTCGCCGTGAGAGCGTTGCCACGGGCAACCTGCGAGTACCACATGGCGCTCATCTTAGGGGTCCGCACCTGGGTGTCGTAGTCGACATGCACGATCCCGAACCTCTTGGCGTAACCCTCGGCCCACTCGAAGTTGTCCATGAGCGACCACGCGAAGTAGCCGCGCAGGTCGACGCCCTCCCGGATGGCCGCGTGGGCCGCCCGGAGGTGGGACTCGATGTAGTCGCGGCGCTCCACGTCGTTGATCGAGCCGTCGTCCTCGAAGGCGTCGCGGTAGGCGGCGCCGTTCTCGGTCACGTACAGGGGGATGCTCGGGTAGTCCTCGTGCACCCGCTTGAGCACCTTGTAGAGGCCGTTCGGCTCGACCTCCCAGTCCATGTCGGTGCGCGGCAGGCCCCGACTGGGGAAGGTGACGTGCTCGGCGCCCACCCAGGGTGACCCGGTCGGGCGACGTCCGTTGGTCTGGACCGGCGCCTGGGCGGGCTCGGGGTCCGGGGTGCCGCTGACGAAGTGCTCGGCGTAGTAGTTGACGCCCAGCTGGTCCAGCGGCGCGGAGATGATCTCCAGGTCGTTCTCGCGGATGTGCTTGGAGAACCCGTAGGGCTCCAGGTCCGCGACGATGTCGGCCGGGTACTCGCCCTTGAACACCGGGTCGAGGAAGATCCGGTTCTGGAGGCCGTCCAGCCTGCGGGCGGCGTCCAGGTCGGCCGGGTCGTCCGGGTCCGCCGGGATGATCGGGTACATGTTCAGCGTGATCCCGATCTTGGCGTCGGGCGTCTGCTCGCGGATGGCGGCGGTGGCCAGCCCGTGGGCGAGCAGCAGGTGGTGCACGGCGGCGACGGCGGCCTCCGGCTCCTGGCGGCCCGGGGCGTGCACGCCGGCGGCGTAGCTGAGCAGCGACGAGCACCACGGCTCGTTCAGCGTGGTCCAGTTGGACACCCGGTCGCCCAGCGCGCCCACGACCGACTCGGCGTACTCCGCGAAGCGGTACGCCGTGTCGCGGTTGGCCCAGCCGCCCTCGTCCTCCAGCGTCTGCGGGAGGTCCCAGTGGTAGAGGGTCAGCCACGGGGTGATGTTCTTCTCCAGCAGCCTGTCCACCAGCCGGGAGTAGAAGTCCAGGCCCGCCTGGTTGACCCGGCCCGCGTCGGGGCGGATCCTCGGCCACGCGGTGGAGAACCGGTACGCGTGCAGCCCGAGGTCGACCATCAGCTGGACGTCCTCGTCGACGCGGTTGTAGTGGTCGGCGGCGGGGTCACCCGTGTCACCGCCCACCACCGCGCCCGGCGTCCGGCAGAACGTGTCCCAGATGGACGCGGTGCGACCGTCCGCGGTGGTCGCGCCCTCGATCTGGAACGCCGCGGTCGCGGCGCCCCACACGAATCCCTCGGGAAAGGAAATCGACTCCACAGCTACCCCTTCACAGCACCCTGCATGATCCCGGCGACGATCTGCCGACCGAGTACGAGGAAGACGATCAAGATCGGGACCGTGGCCATGGTGGTCCCGGCGAGCACGAGCGTGTTGTCGACGTAGTAGCCGCTCTGGAGCTTCTCCAGGGCGACCTGCATGGTCGGGTTGGCCGGGTCGAGCACGATCAGCGGCCAGAGGAAGTCGTTCCACGACATCATGAACGTGAAGATGCCGAGCATGGCCGCCGCCGGGCGAACCGCGGGCAGGCACACGTGCCAGAACGTGCGGATCATGCTGCAGCCGTCCATGCGGGCGGCCTCGATCAGCTCGTCGGGCACGGCGTCGGCGATGTACTGGCGCATCCAGAACACGCCGAACGCGGTCACCAGGTTGGGGATGATGACCGCGCCGAGGGTGCCGGACCAGCCGAACTCCGCCATCGTCATGTAGAGCGGGATGATGCCGAGCTGGGTGGGCACGGCGAGGGTGGCGACCACGAAGACCATCAGCGGGCCGCGCCCCTTGAAGCGCAGCTTCGCGAACGCGAATCCGGCCAGGGTCGACAGGACGACGACCGACAGGGTGACGGTGCCGGAGACGATGATGCTGTTGCCCAGCGCCTGCCAGAACGGGATGGTGTCCAGCACCCGGCCGGCGTTGATGAAGAAGTTCCCGCCCGGGATCAGGGGCGGGTCGCCGGTGATCTCCGAGTCGTTGTGGCTGGCCACCACGAACGACCAGTAGAACGGGAAGGCCGAGCCCAGGATGAAGGCGATCAGGATCCCGTAGACGGTGAAGCCGGGGCGGCGGTCGGACAGCGTGCCTTTGCCCCCGCCCGCGCGCCGGCGCCGGTCCGGCGGTCGCGCGACGACGGGCGGGCTCCCGTGGATGACGGCCATCATGATCCTCCGGAGGATGCGAGTCGCCTGGTGATCAGGAAGTTGACGCCGGCGATCCCGATGATGACCAGGAACAGGACCCAGGCGATCGCGGAGGCGTAGCCGAGGTCGAAGTTCTGGAAGCCGGACTGGTACATGTAGAGCACGACGGTCTGGTACTGGTTCGAGGCGCCGCCGTTGTTGCTGCCCGCGGGCGCGAACAGCTTCGGCTCGGTGAAGATCTGGAGGCCGCCGATGGTCGAGGTGACCACCACGAAGATCATCGTCGGGCGCAGCAGCGGCAGGGTGATGCTGAAGAACTGGCGCACCTTGCTCGCGCCGTCCACCCAGGCCGCCTCGTAGATGTCGCGCGGGATGGCCTGCATGGCGGCGAGCACGATCAGGGCGTTGTAGCCGGTCCAGCGCCAGTTGACCATGGTGGCGATGGCGACGTGGCTCCACCACCGCTCCGCCTGCCAGTCGATCCGCTCCAGCCCGACGAACTCCAGCAGGCTGTTGATCATGCCGTACTGGGGGCCGAACAGGTTCGCGAAGATGATCGTCAGGGCGACGAGGCTCGCCACGTAGGGCAGCAGCACGCCCATGCGCCAGGCGGTCCGGCCGCGCAGCGCGGTGTTGAGCAGGGCGGCCAGCAGCACCGCCACGACCACCTGGGGACCGCTGGAGAGCACGAAGATGCTCAGCGTGTTGACCATCGCGTTCCAGAACTGCGAATCGGCCAACAGCGTGGTGTAGTTCTCCATGCCGACGAACGGCTGTTCGTCGGCGCCCAGCTCCCAGTCGAACAGGGAGATGTAGGCGGTGTAGAGCAGCGGGAAAAGGCCCACGATGCCGAACACGACGAAGAACGGCGCGATGTAGAGGTACGGCGAGAACTTGACGTCGAACCGCGTCAGCCGATATCGCCAGCTCAGTTTGGCGGGGGCGTTGTCATCGTTGTCTTCGCGCCGCGGCGGGCGGGGCTCGGCGCCCCGCCCGCTCGCGACCGTCAATTCGGTCGTCATTACTTGGCAGCCTTCTTGGCTCCCTCGAGGACCGTGTTCCACGCGTCCGCCGGCGCGGTGCCCTGCTCGACGGCCTGCAACGCCGGGGAGAGCACGGTCTCCTGGATGGTGCCGTCCTCCGGGCCCTTGTACTGGGCCGCGGGGACCTTGTTGGCCTGCTCGGCGAACAGCAGGCCGACCTTCTCGCCGCCGAAGTACTCGTCGGTCTGGTTCAGCAGCTCGGGCGAGATCAGGGCCTGGGTCTGGCTGGGGAAGGTGCCCTTGGCGGTGAACGCCTTGATCTGCTGCTCGGGCGCGGTCAGCCACGCGGCCAGCTTGGCGGCCTCGGTCTTGTTCTTGCCCTGCTTCGGGACGCTCAGGTACGAACCGCCCCAGTTGCCGCCGCCGCCGGGGAAGGTGGCGCTGACGGCCCACTTGCCCTTGTGCTCGGGGCCGGAGTTGTCCCGGATGCCACCCAGCATCCACGACGGGCACACCTTGGTGGCGAACGCCGACTCCTTGAAGCCGCGCTTCCACTCGTCGCTCCAGGCGACGAGCTTGGCGGACTGACCGCCCTGGACGGCCGCGGAGACCTGCTCGAAGATCTTCTTGTCGTTGTTGGTCTCGATCGCGAGCTTGTCGTCCTGGTCGAAGTAGCCGACCTTCTCCTGGTTGTGCATCGGGTTGAAGACCTGCGAGGCGGAGTCGAACCACGCCTTGCCGGTGGCCTTCACGTACTGGTCGCCCGCGGCGAAGTAGGTGTCCCAGGACTCGAACAGCGCCTTGACGCCCTCGGCGTCGGACGGCATGTTCGCGGCTTCCAGGAGGTCCTTGCGGTAGCACATGGCCAGCGGGCCGATGTCGGTGCCGTAGCCGATCAGCTTGCCGTCCTTGGTGGTGACGGCGTCGACCTTCCACTGGAGCCAGCGGTCCTCGCGGACATCGGACGGGCCGATCTCCTTCAGGTCCTCGAACTGGCTCGACTTCGACATGACCTGGGCCAGGTAACCCTCTTCGATCGCCTCGACGTCGGCGAGACCGGAACCCGCGGCCAGCTTGGTGAACAGGTTCTGGTGGTGGGGCGCGCCCTGACCGGTCTTGCGCTGCTCGATCTTGATGTTCGGGTTGGCGGCTTCGTACTCCTTGAAGAGTTCCTCGTAGCCGAACTCGTTGAACGTGGCGACCGTCAGCACGGTCTTGCCATCGGAGGTGGTGGTGGAACCACCCGAGCCACAGGCCGAGGCGGCCAGGGCGACCACTGCGGTGCAGGCCACTGCCTTGGCCAAGCCCGCTCGACGGTAGCGCACGAGAACTCCTCAGTTGATCGGCGGTGAACGTTCTGGGAGCGCTCCCAGGTTTTGGGGGAGTGTGGTTCGCACCACGGAGTTGTGTCAAGCTCCCGTGTCCGCGCTGTTACCGACGTTGCGACATTTGCGCCGCTGGAACGATTCTGCTAGCGGGGTCGTGGATGGTCCGTTCAGGCACCATCCGTAGACCGGTCGGACACTCTCGGTTTACCCCTACCGCGAAGCGCGAGGCCCCGACCTGCGAGTTCCGCGTTCCGGACCCCAGAGTCCCACGTTGACGACTCCACACTTCCCCGTTGCCGTCTCAGTTGTCGATCTGTTGCAGATCCGTGTCACGCGATCATGCGCGCTCGCCGGGCACTCACACACGCACTCCACACAGGACCAACCACGGACATCGCGCGCTTGTCGAACCGCGGGGCAGCTCGTGTTCCCCCGTATGGCCTGGGCGCAGCCCTACCGCGCTTGTCAAGGGGGTGTCGCACGCTTTTCGCGACGCCCCCTTGACAAGGGTGGTTGCCTTTGGCAGGCCATGCGGGGGAACACGAGCCGTTGCCTTTCCCCCCGGAGGTCTGCCCAGCGGCGAGCGTCGTCCGTGAACCGAATTTATTGGTTCACGAGACAAAGAAAGAGCAGCTCGCCGCATGGCAGGCCGCCAGGAGGGGGAAGAGCTCGGGCTCGTCCTCTCCCGTATGACCTGCCAGAGGCAACCACACTTGTCCAGGGGTGTCGCGAAAAGCGTGCGACACCCCTGGACAAGCGCGGCAGGGCTGCGCCCAGGCCATACGGGAGAGGACGAGCGCGGCAGGCTTTGTTCGGTTGTCGGTCGGGGTGCGGTTTGCCTTTGGTTCAGCTTTCTTCCAGATCGCCTTCGGTCTGGAGGTAGATGGCTTGCAGCGCTTCCAGGGTGTTCGGGTCCGGGTGTTCCCACATGCCCCTGTTCGCGGCTTCCAGCAGGCGTTCGGCGATGCCGTGGAGGGCCCAGGGGTTGGATTCCGTCATGAACTTCTGGTTCTCGGGGTCCATGACGTAGGTGGCGGCCAGTTGTTCGTACATCCAGTCCGCGACCACGCCGGTGGTGGCGTCGTAGCCGAAGAGGTAGTCGACGGTCGCGGCCAGTTCGAAGGCGCCCTTGTAACCGTGCTTGCGCATCGCGGAGAGCCAGCGGGGGTTGACCACCCGGGCCCGGAAGATCCGGTTCGTCTCCTCGTGGAGGGTCCTGGTCCGGACGTTCTCCGGGCGGGTGTTGTCGCCGATGTAGGCGGCCGGGGTCCTCCCGGTCAGGGCGCGGACCGTGGCGATCATGCCGCCGTGGTACTGGAAGTAGTCGTCCGAGTCGGCGATGTCGTGTTCGCGGGTGTCGATGTTCTTCGCGGCCACGGCGATGCGCTTGTAGGCCGTTTCCATGTCCGTCCGGGCTTCCGCGCCGTCGAGGTCGCGGCCGTAGGCGTAGCCGCCCCAGACCGCGTAGACCTCGGCCAGGTCGGTGTCGTCGCGCCAGTTGCGGCTGTCGATGAGCGGGAGGAGGCCCGCGCCGTAGGCGCCCGGCTTGCTGCCGAAGATGCGCAGGGTGGCGCGGCGGCGGTCGTTGTGCTCGGCCAGGTCCGCCCGCGTGTGGGCGCGGACGTAGTTGTCGGCGGGGGCCTCGTCGAGGTCGGCGACCAGTTGGACCGCGTCGTCGAGCAGGGCGACGACGTGGGGGAACGCGTCGCGGAAGAAGCCGCTGATGCGGACCGTGACGTCGATCCTGGGGCGGCCGAGTTCGGCGAGCGGGATCGGTTCGAGGCCGGTCACGCGGCGGGACTGGTCGTCCCAGGTGGGGCGGACGCCCATCAGGGCCAGCACCTCGGCGATGTCGTCGCCGGCGGTGCGCATGGCGCTGGTGCCCCAGACGGAGAGGCCGACGGAGGGCGGCCACTCCCCCGTGTCCTCGCGGTAGCGGGCGAGCAGGGACTCGGCCATGGCCTGGCCCGTCTCCCAGGCCAGGCGGGACGGGACGGCCTTGGGGTCCACGGAGTAGAAGTTGCGGCCGGTGGGCAGGACGTTGACCAGGCCGCGCAGCGGGGAGCCGGACGGGCCGGCGGGGACGTAGCCGCCGTCCAGGGCGTGCAGGACGTTGGTCAGCTCGTCGGTGGTGCGGGCCAGGCGCGGGACGACCTCGTCGGCCGCGAACTCCAGGATCCTCGCCACGTCCGGGTCCTCGGTGAGGGTGCGGGCGGTGGCGCGGTCCCAGCCGGCGTCCTCCATGGCCTGGACCAGGGCGCGGGCCTGGGCCTCGACCCGGTCGGTGGAGGCGCGGTCGGTGCTGTCCAGGCCCAGGGCCTCGCGCAGGCCCGGCAGGGCGGCGGTCTGCCCGCCCCACATCTGCCGCGCCTGGAGGATCGCCAGGACGAGGTTGACCCGGGCCTCCCCGGTGGGCGCCTGGCCGAGGACGTGGAGGCCGTCGCGGATCTGGACGTCCTTGATCTCGCACAGCCAGCCGTCGACGTGGAGCAGGAGGTCGTCGAACTCGGCGTCGTGCGGGCGGTCCTCCAGGCCGAGGTCGTGGTCCAGCTTGGCGGCCTGGATGAGGGTCCAGATCTGGGCCCGGACGGCGGGGAGCTTGGCCGGGTCCATCGCGGCGATGGCGCCGTGCTCGTCGAGGAGCTGTTCGAGCCTGGCGATGTCGCCGTAGCTGTCGGCTCGGGTCATCGGGGGTACGAGGTGGTCGACCAGGGTGGCGTGGGCGCGGCGCTTGGCCTGGGTGCCCTCCCCCGGGTCGTTGACCAGGAACGGGTAGATGAGCGGGAGGTCGCCCAGGGCCGCGTCGGGGCCGCAGGACGCCGACATGCCGGCGGTCTTGCCGGGGAGCCACTCCAGGTTGCCGTGCTTGCCCACGTGGACCACGGCGTCGGCGCGGAACTCCTCCTCGAGCCAGCGGTAGGCGGCCAGGTAGTGGTGGCTCGGGGGCAGGTCCGGGTCGTGGTAGATGGCGATGGGGTTCTCGCCGAAGCCGCGCGGCGGCTGCACCATGACCACGACGTTGCCGGAGCGCAGGGCGGCCAGGACGATGTCGGAGCCGTCCACGAAGAGGGTGCCCGGGGCCTCGCCCCAGTGGCGCTCCATGCCCTCCCTGAGGTCCTCCGGGAGCGTGTCGTACCAGGACCGGTAGCGGGTCGCGGGCAGGCGCACGGGGTTGCCCCGCAGCTGCTCCTCGGTCAGCCAGTCGGGGTCCTGGCCGCCGGCCGCGATGAGGGCGTGGATCAGGGCGTCGCCGTCCTGGTTCGCCACGCCGGGCAGGTCGTCGCCGATGTCGTAGCCGCGGTCGCGCAGCTCGGCGAGCAGGCGGACCACGCTGGCCGGGGTGTCGAGGCCGACGGCGTTGCCGATGCGGGAGTGCTTGGTCGGGTAGGCCGAGAGCATGACCGCGACGCGGCGCCGGGCCGGCGGGACGTGGCGGAGCCGGCCGTGGCGCACGGCGAGGCCGGCCACCCGGGAGGCGCGCTCGGGGTCGGCCACGTAGACGGTGAGGCCGTCCTCGTCGACCTCCTTGAACGAGAACGGGACGGTGATGATCCGGCCGTCGAACTCGGGGATCGCGACCTGGGTGGCCGTGTCCAGCGGGGACAGGCCGTCGTCGTTCTCGTCCCAGGCCGCGCGGCTGGTGGTCAGGCAGAGGCCCTGGAGGATCGGGACGTCGAGGGCCGCCAGGGCGCCCACGTCCCACGCGTCGTCGTCGCCGCCCGCCGAGGCGGTGGCGGGTTTGGTGCCGCCGGCGGCCAGGACGGTGACCACGAGGGCGTCGGCCTTGCGCAGCTCGGCCAGCAGGCCCTCGTCGGCGGAGCGCAGGGAGGCGCAGAAGAGGGGCAGCGGGGTGCCGCCCTTGGCCTCGATCGCGTCGCACAGGGCGTGCACGAAGGCGGTGTTCCCGGCCACGTGGTGGGCCCGGTAGTACAGGACGGCGACGGTGGGGCCGGTGCCCCGCCGCTCGCGGTCGAGCAACCCCCAGGTGGGGGCCGGTTCCGGGGCGCTGAAGCCGTGGCCGGTGAGCAGGACCGTGTCGGAGAGGAAGTGGTGCAGCTGGGCCAGGTTGGCCGCGCCGCCGTGGGCCAGGTAGGCGTGGGCCTCGGCGCAGACGCCGGCGGGGACGGTCGACAGCTCCATCAGCTCGGCGTCGGGGTGCTGCTCACCGCCCAGCACGACGACGGGGCGCGGACCGGCCAGCAGCGCGTCCAGGCCCTCCTCCCACATGCGGCGGCCGCCCAGGATGCGCACGACGACCAGGTCCACGTCGCGCAGGAGGTCGGGCAGGTCGTCGGGGGCGGTGCGGGCCGGGTTGGCCAGGCGGTAGTCGGCACCGCTCGCGCGGGCGGACAGCAGGTCCGTGTCGGAGGTCGACAGCAGCAGGATCACGTGCGGGCTCCATCCCTCGGGGGTCCTCGCCCCAGGTCGTAGGGTTCGGCGGGCGGAGTTCCTGACTCCCGGGAACCACTCCCGGTCACAGTGGCGGGACCGCGCCGGGTTCGCACCGGCTTCCTCCTGTTGCTTCGCCGTTCGGAAGTCACCCTAGATGGTGGTTAGCATCCAGCCCATGTCCACCGATCGGGATCGCCCGGACGCCTGCCCCGGCGCCGTCGAGGTGCACCGCGCCGCCGACGGCGGGCTGGCGCGCGTGCGGGTGCCGGGCGGCACGCTGAGCGCCCGCCAGGTGGACGTGCTGCGGGGCGCGGCGGCGGAGCTGGGCGACGGCTTCCTGGAGCTGACCTCGCGGGCGAACGTGCAGCTCAGGGGCCTGGCCGACGGGGCCGAGCTGGAGCTCGCGGCCCGGTTGCGCGAGGCCGGGTTGCTGCCCTCGGCGACCCACGAGCGGGTGCGCAACATCGTCGCCGACCCGCTGGCGGACAACCAGGCGCTGGTCGACGAGGTCGACGCGGCGCTGTGCGCGGTCCCGGAGCTGGCGGACCTGCCCGGCCGGTTCCTGGTCACCGTCGGTCACGGGGTCAGCGGGCTGGCGGGTGACATCGGACTGGTCGGTGACGCGTTGTTCCTGGCCGGCGTCGATTCAGGCGTGCGGGTGGACGACCCGGTGGCGGCGGTGGTGACGGCCGCGCGGCTGTTCCGGGAACTGCGCGGCCCGGCCTGGCGGCTGTCCGAAGTGGACGGCGGTGTGGGGAAGATCACCGAGGCGCTGGGCGGCGCGGGCGAGGAGCGGTTGCCCGCCCTGGTGACGCCCGTGGCGCCGGGCCCGGTCGGGTCCGTGGTCGTCGCCGGGGTGCCGCTGGGGCGGTGGGACGCCCGGCTGCTGGCCGGGGTTCCCGTCCGGGTGACGCCGTGGCGGAGCGTGGTCGTGCCGGTGGGCACGGACGTGGGAGGGATGTTCACCTCGGCCGACTCGCCGTGGCACGGGGTGAGCGCGTGCGCCGGGCGGCCGGGGTGCGCGAAGTCGTTGAGCGACGTGCGGGCCGATGTCACCCGGTGGGTCGGCACGCCGCACGCGGGCCGCGCGCACTGGTCGGGCTGCGCCCGGCGGTGCGGGCGACCGGCCGGGGACGTGGTGGAGTTCGTCGCCACCGGCGACGGGTACGAGGAGATCAGGTGACCAGCTACGTCAGGGACGGCGCGGAGATCTACCGCCGGTCGTTCGCCACCATCCGGGCCGAGGCCGACCTCGGGCGGTTCCCCGCGGACGTGGCGCGGGTGGTGGTCCGGATGATCCACGCGTGCGGCATGGTCGACCTCGTCGACGACGTGGACTTCTCGCCGCACGTGGTGCGGGCGGCGCGGGAGGCGCTGCTGGGCGGCGCCCCGGTGCTGTGCGACGCGCGGATGGTGGCCTCGGGCGTGACCCGGCGGCGGCTGCCCGCCGACAACGAGGTGCTGTGCCTGCTGGACGACCCCGGGGTGCCCGAGCTGGCCGCGGGGATCGGCAACACGCGCAGCGCGGCCGCGCTGGAGCTGTGGGGCGACCGGCTGGCCGGCGCGGTGGTGGCGATCGGCAACGCCCCCACGGCCCTGTTCCACCTGCTGGACCTGATCGCCGCGGGCGCGCCGAAACCGGTGGCCGTGCTGGGCGTGCCGGTCGGCTTCATCGGCGCGGCCGAGTCGAAGGACGCCCTGGCGGACAACCGCCTGGGTCTGGAGTACCTGGTCGTGCGCGGGCGGCGGGGCGGCAGCGCCATCACCGCCGCGGCGGTCAACGCGATCGCGAGCGAGGAAGAATGACCGGCAAGCTCTACGGGGTCGGGGTGGGTCCGGGGGACCCGGAGCTGGTGACCGTCAAGGCGGCGCGGCTGATCTCCGAGGCGGACGTGGTGGTGTTCCACAGCGCGCGGCACGGCCGGAGCGTGGCGCGCCGGATCGCCGCGCCGTACCTGCGGCCGGGCCAGGTCGAGGAGCAGCTGGTCTACCCGGTGACGACCGAGGACTCGGACGACTACCAGGGCGAGATGGACGCCTTCTACGAGGAGTGCGCCCGGCGGCTGGCGGTCCACCTGGACGCCGGGCGCGTGGTGGTCGTGCTGGCGGCGGGCGACCCGTTCTTCTACGGCTCCTACATGCACCTGCACAAGCGGCTGGCGCACCGGTACGAGGCCGAGGTGGTGCCCGGGGTGACGTCGGTGAGCGCGGGCGCGGCGGTGCTCGGGCGGCCGCTGGTGGAGCGGGACGAGGTGCTGACCGTGCTGCCGGGCACGCTGCCCGCCGACGCGCTGGTGGAGCACCTGTCGGGTGGCGACCCGGTGGCGGTGGTGAAGCTGGGCCGGACCTTCCCGCAGGTGCGGGCGGCGCTGGAGCGGACCGGCCGGCTGGACGGGGCGTGGTACGTGGAGCGGGCCACCACCGGCGGGCAGCGCACCGCGCCGCTGTCCGAGGTGGACGCCGACAGCGTGCCCTACTTCTCGCTGGCGCTGCTGCCCAGCAAGGGGCAGCGGCGGCGGGAGGCCGTCGGCGAGGTCGTCGTGGTCGGGCTCGGCCCGGCCGGGCCGGAGTGGCTGACGCCGGAGGCGCGGCGGGCGCTGACCGAGGCCGACGACCTGGTGGGTTACGTGACGTACCTCAACCGGGTCAACGCCGGGCCGCGGCAGCGGGTGCACGCCTCGGACAACAGGGTGGAGTCCGAGCGGGCCGCGTTCGCCCTGGACCTGGCCAGGCGCGGGCGGCGGGTCGCGGTGGTCTCGTCCGGCGACCCGGGCGTGTTCGCGATGGCCAGCGCGGTGCTGGAGGTCGCGGACGAGGAGCAGTTCGCGGGCGTGCCGGTGCGCGTGCTGCCGGGGCTGACCGCGGCGCACGCGGTGGCCAGCCGGGTGGGCGCGCCGCTCGGGCACGACTACTGCGTGGTGTCGCTGTCGGACCGGCTCAAGCCGTGGGACGTGATCGAGGGGCGGCTGGAGGCGGCGGCGCGGGCGGACCTGGTGCTGGCCCTCTACAACCCGGCGTCGAAGACCCGGACCTGGCAGGTGGAGTCGACGCGGGAGGTGCTGCTGCGGCACCGGTCCCCGGACACGCCGGTGGTGATCGGGCGTGACGTGGGCGGCCCGGAGGAGGAGGTTCGGGTGGTGCGCCTGGCCGACCTCGACGCGTCCACCGTGGACATGCGGTGCCTGCTGCTGGTCGGCTCCTCGCAGACCCGGTGGACCGCGCGCGGCGCGGTGTTCACCCCGCGCCGCTACCCCCGGTGAGCCGGGCCACGGCCTCCGCGACCGTCTCGACCAGCGGCGCGTCGGGCGCGGGCGGGCGGCGCACCACGACGACCGGCAGGCCGAGGTGACGGGCCGCGGTCAGCTTGGCGGCCGTCATCGGGCCGCCGCTGTCCTTGGTGACCAGGACCTCGACGGCGTGCTCGCGCAGCAGCGCCAGCTCGCCCTCGACGGTGTAGGGGCCGCGGTCGAGGACCACGGTCAGGCCGGGGGCCGGGTCGTCGGGCGGGTCGACGGTGCGGGCCACGCCGGTGGTGAAGTGGGCCAGCTCCCGGCGGCCGGTGGTGATCAGGGCGCGCCGGCCCCGCACCGCCGCGGCCGCCGCGGCGACGTCGTCCACGTAGGTCCAGCCCTCCTGCGGCGGCCACGGCGGGCGGCGCAGGACGAGCAGCGGCGTGCCCGTCTCCGCGGTGGCGGCCACGGCGTTGGCGGTGATGCGCTGCGCGAACGGGTGGGTGGCGTCCACGACCGCGTCGACGCGCTCGGCGCGCAGGTAGGCGACCAGGCCCGGCACCCCGCCGAACCCGCCGACGCGCACCTCCCCGGGCGGCAGCCTCGGCGCGCTCACCCGGCCGGCGAGCGAGGAGATCACCCGGACGCCGGCGAGGGCGCCGGCGAGCTCGCGGGCCTCCCCGGTGCCACCCAGCACCAGCACGGTCCTCACGGCTGCTGCATCCTGTCGTCGTGAGCACGGACCTGCGCTTCGGCTGGACCACCGGCGCCTGCGCGACCGCCGCGACCACCGCCGCCTACACGGCGCTGCTCACCGGCGAGTTCCCGGACCCGGTGGGGATCGTGCTGCCCAGGGGGCAGACCCCGGCCTTCGCGCTGGCCCGGGAGGAGCTGGGCGAGGGGTTCGCCGCCGCCTTCGTGGTCAAGGACGCGGGCGACGACCCGGACGTCACGCACGGCGCGCTGGTCGGCTCGACGGTGCGGCGGGGCGAGCCGGGCACCGGGGTGGTGTTCCGCGCCGGGCCGGGCGTGGGCACGGTGACCAAGCCGGGCCTGCCCCTGGGGGTCGGCGAGCCCGCGATCAACCCCGTGCCGCGCCGGATGGTGCGCGAGCACGTCGAGCGGGTGGCTCGCGAGCACGGCGGCAGCGGCGACGTGGTGGTGGAGATCTCCGTGGCGCACGGCGAGGAGCTGGCGCGCCGCACCTGGAACCCCCGGCTGGGCATCCTGGGCGGGCTGTCGATCCTGGGCACCACCGGGATCGTGGTGCCGTACTCGTGCTCGGCGTGGATCGACAGCATCCGGCGCGGGGTGGACGTGGCGCGGGCCGCCGGCCGCACGCACGTCGCCGGCTGCACCGGCAGCACGTCGGAGCGGGTCGCGGCGGAGCTGCACGGGCTGCCCGAGGACGCGCTGCTGGACATGGGCGACTTCGCCGGGGCGGTGCTGAAGTACCTGCGGCGCCACCCCGTGCCGCGGCTGACCGTGGCGGGCGGCATCGGCAAGCTGTCCAAGCTCGCCGACGGGCACCTGGACCTGCACTCGGGCCGGTCGCAGGTCGACCTGGGCTTCCTGGCCTCGCTGGTGGGCGATGCCGAGGTGGCCGCGCGGGTGCGGGGGGCCAACACGGCGCTGGGCGCGCTGCGGGTGTGCCAGGAGGCCGGGGTGCCGCTGGGCGACCTGGTGGCGGCGCGGGCGAAGGCCGTCGCGGACGGGGTGCTGCGGGGCGCGCCGGTGGCCGTGGACGTGGTGGTGATCGACCGGGCGGGGACGGTCGTGGGGCGGGCGGGTCACGAGCGGCAGCGGTCGGCCGAGTAGAGGTGGCTGTCGGGGAACCCCTCGGCGGCCAGCACCCGGCCCACCACGATCACGGCGGTGCGCCTGATCCCGGCGGCCAGCACCTGGTCGGCGATGGTGTCCAGGGTGCCCCGCAGGACCTCCTCGTCGTCGCGGCTGGCCCGCGCCACCACGGCCACCGGGCAGTCCGGGCCGTAGTTCGGCAGCAGGTCGGCCACCACCTCGGTGATCCGCTGCACGGCCAGGTGCAGCACCAGCGTCGCGCCCGACCGGCCGAGCGAGCCGAGGTCCTCCCCCGGCGGCATGGGGGTGGCGCGCGCGGCGGTGCGGGTGAGCACGACGGTCTGCCCCACGCCGGGCACGGTCAGCTCCCGGTTGAGCGCCGCGGCGGCGGCCGCGAAGGCGGGCACGCCCGGGGTCACGTCGTAGGGGATGCCCAGGGCGTCGAGGCGCCGCATCTGCTCGGCCACCGCGCTGAACACCGACGGGTCGCCGGAGTGCAGGCGGGCCACGTCGTGGCCGGCGGCGTGCGCGGCGGCCAGCTCGGCGACGATCTCGTCCAGGGTGAGCGACGCGGTGTCCACCAGGCGCGCGTCCGGCGGGCAGTGCGCCAGCACCTCGGTGGGCACGAGCGCGCCCGCGTACAGGCACACGGGCGCCTCCGCGAGCAGGCGGGCGGCGCGCAGGGTCAGCAGGTCGGCCGCGCCGGGGCCCGCGCCGATGAAGTGGACGGTCACCGGTCTTCCTCCGTCATGGGGTCCTCCGCCACGGGGTCCTCCGCCATGAGGTCCTCCGTCATGGGGTCCTCCTTGGTCACGGCCCAGGTGGTCACGGGCAGGTGCGGTCGCCAGGCGGTGAAGCCGCCGACGGGCGCGGCGCGGCTGACCTCGACGCGGGTGAGCTCGCCGCCCAGGCGCGCCCGCCAGCGGGTCAGGACGGCCTCGGACTCCAGGGTGACGGCGTTGGCGACCAGGCGGCCGCCCGGCCGCAGCGCCGCCCAGCAGCGCTCGACCACGCCGGGCGCGGTCAGGCCGCCGCCGACGAACACGGCGTCCGGCGGCTCCAGCTCCCGGGGGTCCAGGACGGCGGGCGACTCCCCCACCACGACGCGCAGGCCGGGCACGCCCAGGGCGGTGGCGTTGCGGGTGACGCGGGCGGCGCGCCCCGGGTGCCGCTCGACCGCGACCGCGCGGCACGCCGGGTGGGTCCGGCACCACTCGACGGCGATGCTGCCCGCGCCCGCGCCCACGTCCCACAGCAGCTCGCCGGGGCGCGGGGCGAGCAGCGCCAGCGACACCGCGCGCACCTCGCGCTTGGTCAGCTGGCCGTCGTGCTCGTAGGTGTCGTCGGGGCGGCCCGGGGTGGTCGACGCGCCGTCGCGGCCGCACTCCAGTGCCAGCACGTGCAGGGGGTCGGCGGCGGCGAGGTCGTGGTGGACGCGCTCGCGCGGGCCGCCGAGCTGCTCCAGGACGGTGATCCGGGCGTCCGGGGCCAGGGCCGCGACCTCGGCGGGCGAGCCGCCGAGCACCAGGACGCGCCGGCCGGGGTGCAGGTGCGGCACGAGCAGCGCGGCGGGCTTGCCGACCAGGCTGACCACCGCCACCCCGTCCAGCGCCCAGCCCAGCCGCGCGCAGGCCAGCGAGGCCGACGACGGGTGCGGCACGGCGCGCACCCGCTCGGCGCCCACCAGCCGGACCAGGGTGGAGCCGATGCCGTGGAACATCGGGTCGCCGCTGGCCAGCACGACGATCCGGCGGTCCCCGTGGCGGCTCAGCAGCCCCGGCAGGGCGGGCAGCAGCGGCGAGGGCCACGGCACCCGCTCGGCGTCGCCGGGGACGAGGTCGAGCTGGCGGGCGCTGCCCATCAGGACCTGGCAGGAGGCGATCTCGCGGCGGGCGGCGGGCGCGAGCCCGTCCCAGCCGTCGGCGCCGATGCCGACGACGGTGACCGGGGCGCTCACACCGTGCCCAGCACGCGGGTCACGGCGATCTCGATGACCACCCGCTCGGGGTTGGGGCGGGGAGTGCGGTAGCGCCGCGCGTACCGCTGCTCGGCGTCCGCGACCGCCCCGGGCTCGCGGCGGACGGTGGCCCGGCCCTCCAGCGTGGACCAGCGCGCGCCGTCGACCTGGCACACCGCGACGGCCGCGCCCGCCTCGCCGGCGGCCAGGACGTGGCGGACCTTGGTCGAGCCGCCCGAGGTGATCACCCGCGCGGTGCCCGTGCCCACGTCCAGGGTGACGCCGACCGGCACGACGTGCGGCGTGCCGTCCCGCCGGACCGTGGTCAGCGTGCACAGGTGGCGCTCGGTCCAGAACGCGCGGAAGTCCTCGCCCTTGGTCGACAACATGGGTGCATCATGCGGCACGCCCCGGCTAAGGTGGAAAACGTGACACGTCGATTCAGCCGCCCCCGGCCGGGAGACCCGGTCGTCGGGGCCTGCGGCGTGCGCTGAAGTCCACGCGGTCCCGTCGGCGGACCGGCCCGGGGGTGCTCCCCGCACCGTCCAGCCGACCCGCGAGAGGAACACCGCGATGACCCGCGACCTCAGCGACCCCGCCTACGGGGCGCACGCCGTGCAACTGCTGCTCGACGAGATCCTGGCCGCCCTGCCGGTGGCCGACGTGCGCGTCCGGCGGGATCCCCCGGACGTGCCGATCGACGACAACTACACCGCGCTGGGCTACCCGCCGGACGCGGTCACCCGCGACGCCCGCTACACGCGCTACACCACCGAGGGCCGGATGCTGCGCAGCCACACCACGGCCATGGTGCCGCCCGCGCTGCGCCTGCTGGGCGCCACCGACGACTGGGACGACGTGGTGTTGGCGTGCGTCGGCGTGGTGCACCGGCGGGACGCGGTCGACCGGGTGCACTCGGGCACCCCGCACCAGCTCGACCTGTGGCGGATCTCCCACCACGAGGCGTCGCTGGACGAGCTGGTGGGCGCGGTGCTCGCGGCGGCGGTGCCGGGCCTGCCGCACCGCGCCACACCGGCCACCCACCCGTACACCACGGCCGGGCGGCAGGTGGACGTGCTGGTGGACGGTCGGTGGCTGGAGGTCGCCGAGTGCGGCGTGGCGGCCCGGCACGTGCTGGACCGGGCGCGGCTGCCCCGCGAGGTGCGCGGCCTGGCCCTGGGGCTGGGGCTGGACCGGCTGCTGATGCTGCGCAAGGGCGTGCCGGACATCCGGTTGCTGCGCTCCACCGAGCCCCGGGTGGCCGCGCAGATGCTCGACCTCGCGCCGTACCGGCCGGTGTCGCGGCACCCGGCGATCACCCGGGACCTCTCGGTGGCGGTCGCGGCGGACGCCGACGCCGAGACCCTCGGCGACGCGGTCCGGGCCGTGGTGGGCGACCTGGCCGAGGAGGTGCTGGTGGTGGGCGAGACCCCGGTGGCCGGGCTGCCGCCGGCGGCGGTGGCCCGGCTGGGGGCGCGCCCCGACCAGAAGAACGTGCTGCTGCGCCTGGTGCTGCGCCACCCGACCCGCACCCTGACCGACGAGGAGGCGAACGCCGCGCGGGACGCCGTGCACGCCGCGGTGCACGAGGGCGATCAGCCCCTGATCTCGTTGAGGTAGTTGTAGATCGTGTACCGGGTGACGCCGAGCACGCCGGCCAGGTGGTCCACGGAGTCCCGGATGAGGAACAGCCCCGCCTCGTCGAGCACGCGCACCACCTGCGACTTGTGGGACTTCTTCATCAGCTCCACCGGCACGCCGACCGCGTCGACGGCGCGTTCGACGAGCAGGCGCTGGAGGGTGTCGACGTCACCGGGGAACGCCTCGACGGCGCGCTCCGGGCCGGGCGCGCCGTTCCCGGGGTTGCCGTTCACCGGGTTGCCGTTCCCCGGGTTGCCGGACCCCGGGTTGCCGGACCCCGGGTTGCCGGACCCCGGGTTGCCGGACCCCGGGTTGCCGGACCCTGGGTTGCCGGACCCTGGGTCGCTGTTGACGCACAGGCAGCCGACCGCCACCCCGCGCTCGTCGCGCAGGAACACCGTGGACGAGCGGATCACCCGGCCGTCGGGGGCGTAGGTCTCGTAGCCCGCGAGGTCCTGGGTGGTGCCCCGGCGGACCAGGCCCAGCAGCAGGTCGGTCATCGGCCCGCCGACCGCGCGGCCGGTCAGGTCGCCGGCGATGGCGACGATCGAGTTCGGCAGGGCGCCGAGGTCGTGCAGCACGACCTCGGTGCCCGGCCCGAGCGCCGCGGCCAGGCTGTTGACCGTGGGGACGAGGGCGGCGAGCACGTCGTGGGTGACGGGGGGCGCGGCGACCGCCCGGGGTCTCGGCCCGGCCAGCCCCTTCAGGGCGGCGGCGAACCGCTCGACCGTGCCGGGGGTGGTGGAGGCGTGCGGTGAGACGCGCACGTGCTCCGGTCGCACGGTCGCGGTCACGCCCGCCTCGGCCAGCGCCGCGCCGACCACCGGCGACGGCAGGTCGGGCAGGGTGAAGGCCAGGATGCCCGCGTGCCGGTCGGTCGCGCGCACCACCTCGCCGCCCGCCTCCCGGACCGCCTCGGCCAGCGCGCCCGCCTGCTCGGCGACCCGCCGGTCGAGCGCCGCCACGCCGGCCAGCTCGACCAGCTCCAGCGCCGTGGCCAGCGCACCGGCGGCGACCGGGCTGAGGTTGGTGATCGACCAGGCCGCCGCGCCCTCGCCCACCGGGTGGACGGCGTTGTCGAACAGGCCGGGGTCCTCGGCGCCGGTCCAGCCGGACAGCACCGGGTCCAGGCGCTCCAGGGCGCGGTCGGACAGCGCCAGGAAGCCGGTGGACCACCCGGCGCGCAGCCACTTCTGGCCGCCGACCACCAGCACGTCGGCCGCCTCCCACGGCTCGTCGACCACGCCGAAGCCCTGGATGCCGTCCACCACCAGCAGCCGGTCGCCCACCACCTCGCGCAGCGCGGCGAGGTCGGCGCGGTGGCCGGTGCGGAAGTCCACGGCGCTGACCGACACCGCGCGCACCTCCGGGGTCAGCGCCGCGCGCACCGCCCCGGGCGTCACCGGACCGGGGGGCAGCCAGGTCACGTCCACGCCGGGCGAGCGCACCCACGGGTAGGTGTTGGCCGGGAACTCCCCCGCCGACACCAGTACCCCGCCGGACAGCCCGAGCGCCACCTGGAACAGGCCGGTGCTGGTGTTGGGCAGCAGGGTCACGTGGTCGGTGTCGCCCCGGCAGAGCCGCGCCGCGGCGGCCTTGGCGCGCAGCTCCTGGCGCATCAGGTCGTCCACCGTGGACGGGCCGGCGGCCGCCGAGACCTCCAGCAGCCGGGTCGACGCCTCCACCACGGCGTGCGAGGGCGGCCCGAACCGGGCGAAGTCCAGGTACCCCTCCGGCTCGTGGAACTGGACGAGGTAGGAGGACGGGACGCGCGTGACCACTAGAGCACCTTCGCGAGGAACTGCCGCGTGCGCTGCCGCTGCGGGTCGTCCAGCACCTGCGCGGGCGGCCCCGCCTCGACCACCGCGCCGTCGACGAGGAACACCACCTGGTCGGCGACCTGCCGGGCGAACCCGATCTCGTGCGTGACCACGACCATGGTCATGCCGTCGCGGGCGAGGTCGGTCATCACGTCGAGCACCTCGCCCACCAGCTCGGGGTCCAGCGCCGAGGTGGGCTCGTCGAACAGCATCAGCTTCGGCCGCATGGCCAGCGCGCGGGCGATGGCCACGCGCTGCTGCTGGCCGCCGGACAGCCGGTGCGGGTAGGCGTCGACCTTGTCGGCCAGGCCGACGCGGGTCAGCAGCGCCCGCGCCTGCTCGACCGCCTCCCGGCGCGGCCGGCGCAGCACCCGGACCGGGCCCTCGGCCACGTTCTCCAGCGCCGTGCGGTGCGGGAACAGGTTGAACCGCTGGAACACCATGCCGATGTCGCGCCGCTGCCGGGCGACCTCGCGCTCCGGCAGCTCGTGCAGCCTCCCGCCGCGCTCGGCGAAGCCGACCGGCGTGCCGTCGACCCAGATGCGGCCCGCGTCGATGGTCTCCAGGTGGTTGACGCACCGCAGGAAGGTGGACTTGCCCGCGCCCGAGGGCCCGAGCAGGCACACCACCTCGCCGGCGGCGACCTCCAGGTCGACGCCGCGCAGCACCTCGACCGCGCCGAAGGACTTCCGCACGCCGACCGCGCGCACCAGGCTCACCGGACCGTCCCCCTGCCGTAGTAGCGCTCCAGGAAGTGCTGCCCGACGCCCGCCAGGCTGACCACCACCATGTACCAGGCGGCCGCCGCCAACAGCGTCTCCATGACCTGGAGGTTGCGCGAGGCGATGTTGTTGGCCGCGTGGATCAGCTCCAGGAAGCCGATGACCGAGGCCATGGACGTGCCCTTGAGCATGTTGACGAAGTTGTTGCCGGTCGGCGGGATGATCACCCGCATGGCCTGCGGCAGCACCACGCGCCGCAGCGTGGTGGCGGGCGTCATGCCGATGGCCTTCGCGGCCTCGACCTGCCCGTGGTCCACGCTGGTCAGGCCGGCCCGCACGATCTCGGCCATGTAGGCGCTCTCGTTGAGGCCCAGGCCGAGCAGCGCCGCCACGAACGCGGTGACCAGGACGTTGGTCTTCTCCTCGTAGAGGCCGAAGATCGAGATGTTCTCGAACACCAGCGCCAGGTTGAACCACAGCAGGATCTGGAGCAGCACCGGCAGGCCGCGGAACAGCCACACGTAGCCGGCGGCGAACCAGCGGGCGACCGGGTTGGGCGAGCGCCGCAGCAGCGCGATGCCCACGCCGAGCACGATCGCGCCCGCCTGGGCGACCACCGCGAGCACGACCGTGTTCACCAGGCCGCGCAGCATGATCTCGTGGGTGAAGAAGCCGGGCACGGCCGCGTAGTCGATCCGGGCGCCGGCCAGCGCCCAGGTCAGCGCGCCGAGCAGGGCGAGGATCACCGCGCCGCCGACCCAGCGGCCCCAGTGGCGCAGCGGGACGACGGTCAGGTCGTCGGTCTGCGGGTCAGCCGCCATTGACCGTCGCCTGCTCCACCGCGCCCTGGGCGACGTCCCACGCGTCGAGGATGCGGGTGTAGGTGCCGTCCTCGATCAGGGCCTGGAGGGCCCCGCGGAGGGCTTCGGTGAGCTCGGGGTTGCCCTTGGCGACGCCGATGCCGTAGGGGCCGCCGTTGATCGGCTCCAGGTCGACGACCTCGAAGAACTCGCCGTCACCCGCGGTCTTGGCGACGTAGACGGCGGTGGGCAGGTCGTTGAGGATGGCGGCCACCCGGCCGGTGCGCAGCTGGTTCTGGTTCTGCGTGTCGCTGTCGGTGGCGGTCACCTGGATGGCGTCCCCGGACAGGCACCGGTGCTCCTTGGCGAAGGTCTCCTGGCTGGAGCCCAGGTTGACCGCGACGGACTTGCCGCACAGGTCGTCCGGGCCCGTGACACCCTCCGGGTTGCCCTTCTGCACCATGATCGTGATGCCGGAGGTGAAGTAGTCGACGAAGTCGATCGCCTCCTGCCGCTCGGCGGTGTCGTTCATCGCGGCCATGGTCACGTCGATCCGGCCCGCCTGGAGGCCGGTGATGAGCGAGCCGAACGCCATGTCCTGGTGCTCGACGGCCAGGCCGAGCTTGGCCCCGACCGCCTTGACCAGGTCGACCTCGGAGCCGACCGGGGTCTTGCCGTCGGCGGCGTAGAAGTTGTTCGGCGGGTTCTGCACGTTCGAGCCGACGCGGAGCTTCCCGGCCTGCCGGATGCCCTCGGGCAGGGCGGCCGCGAGGGCGTCGTCGCGGGTGACGGCCGCCACGATCGCCGCGGTGTCGGGGAGGTCGCCGGCCCCCGGGGACTCGCCGCCCGGGGCGTTCCCCTCCGGCGACGTACCGCACGCGACCAGCGCGAACAGGGACAGGGCGACGGCTGCGGTCCGGCGCACGGGACACCTCCTGGCGATGGGGTGCCCCGAAAGCTACAACGTCCTGTTGAAGACGTCTACAACTTGTTGAAGGGAATGCTCGGCGTGTCCGTTTCGTTGAGCGGGGTACCAGGGGTGTGATCCCCTGAGTCAACACCGAGGAGGACCTATGACCACCGTGGAGCTGACCGCGGAGAACTTCGACGAGGTTGTCGGCGGCTCCGAGATGGTCCTGGTCGACTTCTGGGCGGCCTGGTGCGGCCCGTGCCGCCAGTTCGCGCCGGTCTACGAGAAGTCCGCCGAGAAGCACGCCGACATCGTGTTCGGCAAGGTCGACACCGAGGCGCAGCAGCAGCTCGCCGCCGCGTTCCAGATCCGCTCGATCCCGACGCTGATGATCGTGCGCGACGGCGTGGTGCTCTACGCGCAGCCCGGCGCCCTGCCGGAGGCGGCCCTGGAGGACCTGATCGAGCAGGCGCGCAAGGTCGACATGGACGAGGTGCACAAGCAGGTCGCCGACCAGAAGGCGGAGCAGGGGTCGTCCTGATCCCCCTCGGTCGGCGACCCGCCAGCGGGCCCTAGTCGCCGTCCATCGCACGCGTGTCGCGGGGCGGGGCCACCGGGTCCTGCCCCGTCGACTCACCGGTCTCCATCCGCCGCCCGCGCTCCAGCTCGGCGTCCAGCTCCGCGCCCAGCAGCAGCATCAGGTTCGAGATCCACAGCCACACCAGGAAGATGATCACACCGGCCAGTGAGCCGTAGGTCTTGTTGTACGAGGCGAAGTTCGCCACGTACAGCGCGAAGCCCGTCGAGGCCGCCACCCAGGCCAGCACGGCCAGCAGACCGCCCGGCGTGATCCACAGGAAGCTCGGCTGCCGCACGTTCGGCGAGGCCCAGAACAGCAGCCCGACCGCGGCGCCGGCCAGCAGGAACAGCACGGGCCACTTGGCGATGTCCCACACCGTGACGAACGTCGAGCCCAGGCCCAGCAGGTCGCCCAGCCACTGCGCCACCCCGCCGGTGAGCGTGACGCCCAGCGCGGTCAGCGCGAGCAGCACCACCACGCCGACGGTCAGCCCCAGCCGCAGCGGGACGACCTTCCAGAACGGGCGGCCCTCCTCCACGTCGTAGATCGAGTTCGCGGCGCGCATGAACGCACCCACGTAGCCCGAGGCCGACCAGAGCGCGGTCACCAGACCGACGATCGCCAGCAGCCCGCTCGCCCGCGACTGCTGGAGGTTCCGGATCGCGTCCTCGATGAACGTCTTGGCCTCACCCGGCCCCAGCACGTCCAGGCAGTCCACAATGGTCTGCGTGGCGTTCGGCCCGAGCAGGCCCAGCACCGAGGTCAGCAGCAGGAGGCCGGGGAACAGCGACAGCACCGAGTAGTAGGTCAGCGCCGCCGCCCAGTCGGTGAGGTTGTCGTCGTTGAACTCCTTGGCCGTCCGCTTCAGCACGGCCCACCAGGAGCGCTTCGGCAACTGGGTCGGTGCGTCGGGTGCTCGTGTCGCCATGGCCGTCGGTTTCCCCCGAAGACGGGGCGTACACCCGGGGCTTTTTGGGTATGTCGGGGGACGAGTGAGAGGAGGGGGCCATGGACCACGTCGCCACCGACCGCGAACCGTCCACCGCCGAACTGGTGAGCCGGCTCTCGGAGCAGGTGAGCAGGCTGGCCCGGGACGAGATCCGGCTGGCGGGCCTCGAGATGCGCGAGAAGGGCAAGCGCGTCGGCGCGGGCGCCGGGTTGCTGGGCGGCGCGGGCGTGCTCGCCTGGTTCGGCCTCGGCGCGGTCATCGCCGGCCTGGTGCTGCTGCTGGCCACGGTCTGGCCCGCGTGGGTCGCGGCGTTCGTCGTCGCGCTGGCCGTGTTCGCGATCGCCGGCGTGCTCGCCCTGGTCGGCCGCCGGCAGATCGAGCGCGGCACCCCGCCCCTGCCGGAAGAGGCCATCTCCAACGTCAAGCAGGACATCGCCACCGTGAGCGAGAGGGCACACCGATGAGCGGCCCGAAGAAGGACACCGGACCGACCGACCCGGACGAGCTGCGCGCCGACGTCGAGGAGACCCGGCGCGAGCTGGGCGAGACCGTGGAGGCGCTGGCGCACAAGGCGGACGTGCCCGGTCGGGTCAAGGAGAAGGCGCACGAGGGAGTGGGGAAGGTGAAGGAGACCGCGACGCGGGCCAACGCGGCGGTGACGGCGGCGGCGGGCAAGACGGCCGCCGCGGTCGGCCAGGCGAAGGACGAGGCGGGTCGGAAGGCGGACCGGGCCGGGGCCGCGGCGGGCACCGCCGTCGGCGCCGCGGGCGCCGCGACCGGGGAGAAGGCGGCCGAGGTCGGCGAGAAGACCGGCGCGGTCGCGGCCCAGGTCGGGGAGAGGGCGAGTGCCGTGGCCGAGCAGGTGGGCGAGAAGGCGAGCGCCGTGGCCGGCCAGGTGGGCGAGAAGGCGAGCGCCGTGGCCGGCCAGGTGGGCGAGAAGGCGAGCGCCGTGGCGGGCCAGGTCGGGGAGAGGGCGAGCGCCGTGGCCGAGCAGGTGACCGAGAAGGCCGGCGCGGTCGCCGCGCAGGTGGGCGAGAAGGCCACCGCGGTGGCCGGGCAGGCGACCGTCGTCGCGGGCCAGGTGAGCGAGAAGGCGACCGTCGTGGCCGGTCAGGTCGGCGAGAAGGCGAGCGCCGTGGCCGGCCAGGTGAGCGAGAGGGCGAGCCGGGCGGTCGAGCAGCTGCCGCCGACCGTGCAGCAGCGCGTCGAGCAGGGCAGGCGGCACCCGGCCGCGGTCGTGGCGGGCGCGGTGGCGCTCGTGGTGGTGCTGTGGAAGCTCGCGCGGCGGGGGCGATGACCGTGAACAAGCTCCTCTACCGCCCGCTGGGTCTGCTGTTCGGCGTGCTCGGCGGCGCGGCGGCCAGCGCGCTGTTCGGCCAGGTGTGGAAGGTCATCACGGGCACGAAGGAAGCCCCCACCGCGACCCAGAAGGACCGCGGGTGGGGCGAGGTGCTGCTGGCCGCGGCCGTCCAGGGCGCGATCTTCGGTGTGGTGAGGGCCGCGATCGACCGGGGCGGCGCGGCCGGTTACGAGAAGGTCGTCGGCGAGTGGCCGGGCGACACGAACAAGCACGACGGCAAGTGAGCCGCCCGGCGGGGGCCGCCTAGTCCGGCGGCTCCTGCCGACGTCCGCGCCGCTCGTCCTCGTCGAGGAACTGCTCCGGGTCCACGTCGAGGTCGGGCGGCTCCGGCGTGCCGGGTGAACGGGGCGGGTCCGGGTTGAGGGGTCGTTCCTCCGGTTCGGTCATGCCGACGAGGTACCCACCCCGGGGGTGTTGAACCTCCGCTTCAGAAGCGCGGGGGCCGCTTCTCCAGGAACGCCGCCACGCCCTCCGCGTACTCCGCGCTGTGCACGGCCTCGTCGTAGAGCGCCCGCACCGCGTCGTCCTCGTCGTGGTGGCCCTCGGTGATCCGGTTGACGATGTGCTTGGCGCCGCGCACGCTCACCGGGGCCCGCGAGGCGATGGTCCCGGCCAGCTCCGCGACCCGGGCCTCCAGCTCCTCCACCGGGTGCACCTCGTTGACCAGGCCGATGCGCAGCGCGGTGGCCGCGTCGATGATCTCGCCGCTGAACAGGATCTGCTTGGCCCACGCCGGGCCGACCGCGTCGACCAGCTGCCGGGTGGACAGGAAGTTGTAGACGATGCCGAGCTTGGCGGGCGTGATGCCGAACCGGGCGTCCGCGGCGGCCAGCCGCAGGTCGCAGGCGAGCGCGACCTCGCAGCCGCCACCGATGCAGAACCCGGTGACCGCGGCGATGGTGGGCTTGCCGAGCGTGACGATGGACCGCTCCCCCGCGTGGACGGCCTCGCTGTAGCGGGCCGCGCCGTCCGCCCCGCTGCGCAGCGCGGAGAACTCGCTGATGTCGGCGCCCGCCGAGAAGTGCTCGCCGCCCCGGACCACCAGCACGCGCACCGCGTCGTCGTCCCGGACCCGGGCCAGCAGGCCGGGCAGCGCCGACCACATCTCGTAGCTCAGCGCGTTGCGCTTGGCCGGGCGGTCGATGGTCAGCGTGGCGACCGGACCCGCGGTGTCGAGCCTCAACGTCATCCCCGGAGGGTATGTCCCGGTGGGCCGTGGCCGGGCGTGAGCGCGCTCACGCGAGCGCCCGGAAGGCCGGGTCGGCCGGTGCCGCGCAGCGTCGCGCGAGCAGCGCCGCACCGCGCAGCGCCCCATCGCGCAGCGCCGCGCCGAGCAGCCCGGTGCCCAGCAGCGCCGACCGGGAGCAGGCCCAGGACGACCAGCGGCGCGGCCGGCAGGGTGCGGCACGCCACCGGGAGCCTCGAGACCCGCGGCACCTCCGCGACCGGCAGGGCCGGGGGTGCGGAGGTACGCGGTCGTGCGGCGCGGCCCGGTTACTGCCGGTACTGGTTGCGGGTGTACGTGAGGCTGAAGTCGCCGCGGTTCGCGAAGTACACCGAGACCAGGTACGCCGGGTCCGTCGCGAGCAGGCCGCGCTGGAGGTCGCCGCCGTCGTTGCCGTCGTCCCAGCCCCACGCCGAGTTGGCCGCGTTGTCCTTGCCGTTGTCGCCGCGGAAGGTGCCCCAGCTCGCGAAGGTCGCGGTGTTGTTCCGCTGCGCCCACAGGCCGGCCGGGGCGAAGGTGTCGACGAGGCGGTAGCCGACCGAGCGGTCGTTGCCGCCCGACGGGACCTCGCCGGCCGCCGCGGGCACGTAGACCACGCCGTCGCCGCCGGGGAACTCCGCGCCGTTCCACGCGTACAGGCCGTGGCCCTTGGCCTCCTGGCGGGTGGTGGGCCGGTGGCCCTGGAGCCGCAGCGTGCCGTCCACGCCCTCCCGGCCCGAGGTGAAGGTGCTGCCGGGGGCGACGTAGGAGTAGAAGTCGCTGTGCGCCACCGTGACCACGGCTTCGAGCCGGCCATAGGTCGAGCCGTCCTTGCGGACGGTGGCCAGCAGCCCTTCCATGTCGTTCTCGTGGGTGGTCAGCCCGAACGGGTCGGGCGCGTCGTCCCAGTCGCGCGGGTGGTAGAAGCCGTAGACGAGGAACCAGTGCGTCGAGGTCTCGGCGACGGAGTAGTAGGCCGCGCCGGTGAGCCGGGCGAGCGAGTCGTCCTGGGCCTCCCAGTTGTTCTGCGCGTTCCAGTCGCCGTCGAAGTCCACTGTGGACAGGTAGTCGGCGTCGTGGTCGGAGGAGTCCGTGTCCTGGTGGTGGACCGGGGCCCAGTGGTTGGCCAGGTCCGCGTCGCTCACCGCGTGGGCGGCGGGTGCGGTCAGGAACGCCGGGAGCGCCAGCGCGGCGGCCAGGGCCGCGGCGAGCTTGCGTGCGGGGGTCATGCTCCACCTCTTCGTCAGGGTTTCCCGTCGGAGCCAACGGGCCGTCCGGAACCCTGGGGTGAAGCGCCGGCCAACACAAGACGTTGATCAGGTGATCGTTATCGGTGATCCTGTTGCCAGTCCTCGAAAACCTTGATGAGCACGCCCTGTTCCACCGGATCGGCGGTTGCGCGCAGGCGGTCGCGCAGGGCGGGCAGCAGCGCGGCGGCGTGGGGGCGCATGGCCGCGAGGACGTCCTCCAGCAGGGGCAGCCGCCACGCCTCGTCGGCCCGGCGGTGCAGCGAGAGCCCGAGCCGGGGCCCGGTCAGCCGGTCGAGCAGCGGCGCGACGGCGCGTTCGTCGCCGAGGGCGGCCAGCGCGGTCAGGGCGGCGTCGGCGGCGGGCAGGTAGGCGTCCCGGGCGGCCAGGGCCAGGTCGTCGGCGTAGGGGGCGCGGGCGCGGGCGAGCAGGGTGGCGGCGACGCGGCGGTTCTCCGGCTCCTCGTCGGCCAGGCGGTCCGCGACCAGCGGCAGCACCTGCTCGCCGTCGACCGGGTGCGCGCACGCCAGCAGCGCGCCGGCGCGGACCTGGGGGTCGGGGTGGGGCAGCCAGGACGCCATCAGGCGGGTGCGCGCGGCCCGGTCCTCGCGCAGCTCGCGGCTGAGCCACCAGACCACCGCCGCGCCGCCCGTGCGGACCCACCACGCCTGGTCCCACACCCCGCTCCCCGGGTCGCGCAGCAGCGCCACGTGCGCGTCCGCCACCACCCCGGCCCGCCGCAGCCCGACCACCGCGGCCACCCGCACCGCGGGGTCCTCGTGGTCGAGCAGGCCGGTGGGCCAGGACGCGCCGCCGCGCGGGAGGCGGCCGTGGGCGACCACCAGGCCCAGCCGGGCCGACCGGTCGGGCTCGGCCGCGAACCGGGCGCGCAGCGCGGGCGGCACGTCGGCGTGGTCGACGGCCTGGGCCAGCGGGAACGTCACCGCGCGGCGGACCTCCACGTCCTCGTCGCGCAGCAGCGCCAGCAGCCGGGGCACGGCGCGCGCCCACGCGGCGGCCCAGCCCGGGTCCACGTCGCGGGGGTGGGCGGTGCGGCCGGCGTGGGCGAGGTCGCCGATCGTGTCCACCACCGCGGGCCGCACCGCCACGGCGGGGTCCTCGGCCAGGTCGACCAGGGCCGGCAGCGCGGCGGGCACGGCGGGGTAGACCCCGCGCCCGTCGCAGTAGAGGTTCATGTTCAGCTCGCTGATGGCGGCCCCGGCGTGCAGCGGGTCGCGCACCTGCGCGAGGAGTCCCGGCACGTCGGTGGCCGGGCCGTACGCGTGTTCGAGCCGATGCCACACGAGGTGCACCGTAGGGGGCGCGACCGTGTGACACGATCAGGTTTCACCCGTTCGTGGGCTGCCGTCCCGCCGCCGACCGGGTCGCGCCCCGGTTCAGGCGCCCCGGTTCAGGCGGCCCGGTTCAGGCGGCCCGGTTCAGGCGGCCCGGTTCAGGCGGCCGGGAACATGCGCGCCATGCCGGGCGGCGGGGTGAACGGCCGCCAGCGCCCCGGCCGCTGGGCCAGCCGGTCGGCCACCACCCACAGCACGGTCGCGTTGTAGCCGTAGCCGAGGTGGCTCGACGCCACCGCCACGTTCTCGTGGCGCTTGCCGGTGGGCGAGACGCACGAGCGCCACGGCACGATCCCGTCCGACCGGGAGTAGACCGCGGTCGCGGGCACCGGGAACGCCGGGCGGGTGTGCTCGGGCGGCGGTGGCGGCGCGCCCGGCTCGTAGAACCGCGACAGCAGCCGGTAGACCGGGTTGACCCGGGTGTGCCGGGGGTCGGCCAGCGCGTACGGGCTGCCGAGCGTGATCACCTGCCGGACCGACCCCGGCCGCTGGCGGGCCAGCTCCCGGGCGAACACACCCCCCAGCGACCAGCCGACGAGGCTGACCTTGCCGCGCCCGGCCAGCTCGCGCAGCAGGTCGCGCATCCCGTTGACGGCGGTGACCGACGGGCCGATGTTGCGGCCCAGGCCCCAGCCGTGGACCTCGTAGCCCAGGCCGGTGAGGAACCGGCGCAGCGGTCCGGTGGCCCGGTCGGTCGCGCCCAGGCCGGGCAGGACGAGCACGGTGTGGCCGTCGCCGCTGGGCGCACCGCGCAGCAGCGCCCGGCCGGCGGCGAACTGGCCGATGTCGACCGCGGCGCGGGTCGGTTCGGTGAGGTACCAGAGCAGGCCCGGCTGGACGGCCTCGACCGCGGTGACCGGATCCAGGTCCGGCGGGATGTCCGGCAGCGTCGGCATGGCCCCTCCCCGCTCCTCGTCGAGCGTCCCCTGGGTCCATGATGTTTCGCCCGGGGGCAAACCGCCAGTACCGGCGGGTACCGAATTCGGTACCGCGCCCGGTCCGCGCCCGGTCCCGCGCTCAGTCCCCGCCCGGTTTCGCACCCGGCCCGACGCTCAGTCGCCCACCCGGTCCCCGCCCGGTTTCGCACCCGGCCCGACGCCCAGTCGCCCGCCCGGTCCCCGCCCGGCCCGACGCCCAGTCGCCCGCCCGGTCCCCGCCCGGCCCGGCGCTCAGTCCCGTGCCAGCCAGTCCACCAGCCTGCCGCCGATCACGTCGGGGATCTCCAGCTGCGGCACGTGCCCGACGCCCGCGAACTCCTCGTACCGCCACGACGGGTTGCGCCGCGCCACCGCGCGGGCCGAGGTCACCGGCACCAGCCGGTCCCGGTCGCCGTGCACCAGGTAGACCGGCGCCTTCACCCGGCTCATCGCGGTGTGGTAGCGGCGGCTGGTGGCCCCGGTCCACACCACCGAGCGGGCGGCGGTCAGGAACGCCTCGTCCAGGCCGGGGATCTCGGCGCGCTGCTCCAGCAGGGACATCGAGGCGAGCACGACCTCCTCCGGCACCGACTTCGCGTTCGCGCAGACCAGGTTGAGCACGCGCTTGACCTGGCGGCGGGTCGACACGCCGCGGCGAGACCGCTCCAGGAACCGCCGGCCCAGGCCGGGCACGGCGTAGATCGCGAACGCGGCCGCGACCTGCGGGTCGACCCTCGTGCCCAGCGGCAGCGGGACGGCCGGGTCGAGCAGGGCCAGCGCGGTGACCGAGTCCGGGCGGCGGGCCGCGTGCAGGATGGAGATCATCCCGCCCATCGAGTTGCCGACCAGCGCCACCGGTTCGCCCACCACCTCGGCCAGGAACCGGTCGAGCAGCCGGGCGTTGGCGGGCACGGTGGTGCCGCGGCCCTCGGGGTGGGTCAGCCCGAACCCGGCCAGGTCCACGGCCAGCACGCGGTGGTGCTCGACCAGGTGGGGCGCGAGCAGGCACCAGTTGAGGTGCGAGCCGCCCAACCCGTGCACCAGGACGACCGGCGGCCCGTCGCCGCCGAAGTC
Source organism: Saccharothrix sp. BKS2 (assembly GCF_047689505.1). Classification (NCBI taxonomy): domain Bacteria; kingdom Bacillati; phylum Actinomycetota; class Actinomycetes; order Pseudonocardiales; family Pseudonocardiaceae; genus Saccharothrix; species Saccharothrix sp. BKS2. The sequence continues at coordinate 208,146 of NZ_JAUQOL010000009.1, forward strand.
GACGTAGTGCACCGCGCCGTCCAGGTCGGCGTACCGGCTCGTCCCGCCCCAGTGGTCGAGTGTGGTCATACCGGTCAGTATGTCGGAACCTGGCTGGTCAGCCGGGAGCGGCCCGGGGAACCGGGTTCCCCGCCGGAGCCGGGCGACCCGCCGCGGACGACGGCGCGCCCCGCCGGGCGCGGGGGCGCGCCGGGCGGTCGGGGTGCCCGCTCGCGGCCGGCCGGGCAGGGCACAATGGCTCGCTGTGACCACTGCCATTCACCAGAGGATCGCCGACGAGCTCGGGGTGCGGGTCGGGCAGGTGAGCGCGGCCGTCGAACTGCTCGACGGGGGCTCCACCGTGCCGTTCATCGCCCGCTACCGGAAGGAGGCGACCGGCACGCTGGACGACGCCCAGCTGCGCACGCTGGAGGAGCGGTTGGGCTACCTGCGCGAGCTGGAGGACCGCCGCGGGGCCGTGCTGGAGTCGATCCGGTCGCAGGGCAAGCTGGACGAGGCGCTGGAGGCGCAGATCCTGGCCGCGGACTCCAAGGCCCGGCTGGAGGACCTCTACCTGCCGTACAAGCCGAAGCGGCGCACCAAGGCGCAGATCGCGCGCGAGCAGGGCCTGGAGCCGCTGGCCGAGGGGCTGCTGGCCGACCCGACCCTGGACCCGCAGACCACCGCCGCCGCGTACGTGACCGGCGAGGTGGCCGACGTCGCCGCCGCGCTCCAGGGCGCCCGCGCCATCCTGGTCGAGCGGTTCGGCGAGGACGGCGACCTGATCGGCGAGCTGCGCGAGCGCATGTGGGGCCAGGGCCGCGTCGCCGCGAAGGTCCGGGAGGGCAAGGAGGAGGAGGGCGCGAAGTTCGCGGACTACTTCGACTTCTCCGAGCCGTTCACCAAGCTGCCCTCGCACCGCATCCTGGCGCTGCTGCGCGGGGAGAAGGAGGAGGTCCTCGACCTGGTCTTCGACCCGGCCGACGAGGACGAGCCCACCGGGTACGAGGCGCGCATCGCCTCCCGCTTCGGCGTCGACGACCGGGGCCGGCCCGGTGACAGGTGGCTGGGCGACACCGTGCGGTGGGCGTGGCGCACCCGGATCCTGGTGCACCTGGGCATCGACCTGCGGTCCCGGCTGCGGGCGTTCGCCGAGGACGAGGCCGTGCGGGTGTTCGCGTCCAACCTGCGCGACCTGCTGCTGGCCGCGCCCGCGGGCACCCGCGCCACGATGGGCCTCGACCCCGGGTTCCGCACCGGCGTGAAGGTCGCCGTGGTCGACGCCACCGGCAAGGTCGTGGCCACCGACACCATCCACCCGCACGTGCCCGCGAACCGGTGGGACGAGTCGATCGCCAAGCTCGCCGAGCTGGCCCGGCGGCACTCGGTGGAGCTGGTCGCCATCGGCAACGGCACCGCGTCGCGGGAGACCGACAAGCTCGCCGGCGACCTGCTCACGCGCCACCCCGACCTGCGGCTGACCAAGGTCGTGGTGTCCGAGGCGGGCGCGTCGGTGTACTCGGCGTCGGCGTTCGCGTCCGCCGAGCTGCCGGGCCTGGACGTGTCGCTGCGGGGCGCGGTGTCGATCGCCCGGAGGCTCCAGGACCCGCTGGCCGAGCTGGTCAAGATCGACCCGAAGTCCATCGGCGTCGGCCAGTACCAGCACGACCTCGCCGAGGCCAAGCTGTCGCGGTCGCTGGACGCGGTGGTCGAGGACTGCGTGAACGCGGTCGGCGTTGACCTGAACACGGCGTCGGCGCCGCTGCTGACCCGGGTCTCGGGCATCACCGCGGGCCTGGCCGAGAACATCGTGGTGCACCGCGACGCCAACGGCCCGTTCCGCACGCGCCAGTCGCTCAAGGACGTGCCCCGGCTGGGGCCGAAGGCGTTCGAGCAGTGCGCGGGCTTCCTCCGCATCCCGAACGGCGACGACCCGCTGGACGCGTCCGCCGTGCACCCCGAGGCTTACCCGGTGGTGCGGCGCATCCAGCAGGGCGCGGACAGCGCGGAGCTGATCGGCAACACCGCGGTGCTGAAGAAGCTGCGGCCGCAGGACTTCGTGGACGAGCGGTTCGGCCTGCCGACCGTGACCGACATCCTGCGGGAGCTGGAGAAGCCCGGCCGCGACCCGCGACCGGCGTTCAAGACCGCCACGTTCGCCGACGGGGTGGAGAAGATCGCCGACCTCAAGCCCGGCATGGTGCTGGAGGGCGTGGTGACGAACGTGGCCGCGTTCGGCGCGTTCGTGGACGTCGGCGTGCACCAGGACGGGTTGGTGCACATCTCGGCGCTGTCGAACACGTACGTGAAGGACCCGCGGGACGTGGTGAAGTCCGGTGACGTGGTGCGGGTGAAGGTGCTGGAGGTCGACATCCCGCGCAAGCGGATCGGCCTGTCGCTGCGGCTGGAGGACGAGCCGGGGCGCAAGCCGCCGCGCGAGCCGCGCGGGGGTCAGGAACGCGGTGGTCAGCCGCGGGACGGCCAGCGCGGTGGTCGGGGTGGGCAGGGTCAGGGGCAGGGCCAAGGGCAGGGGCAGCGCGGTGGCGGCGGTCGGCCGCGCCGGGACGAGCGCCCGCCGGCGAACGGCGCGATGGCGGAAGCGCTGCGCCGCGCCGGCCTCGGCGGCTGATCCGGTCACCGGGGTGTCCCGTCCCGGGGCGCCCCGGTGGTCGGCGGGCACGGGACCGACGAACTCGGTCCGCACCGCGCGCTCGGGCTTGGGCGTGGTGGTCGGGGGGTACTTTGCGGGCATGAGGGTCGTCGTCACGGGTGCCAGCGGCAGCGTGGGGACGGCACTGCGCCGCGTGCTCGCGGCGGACGGGGTCGAGGTGATCGGCGTCGCGCGGCGGGTGCCCGGTGGGGTGGTCGGGTCTCGTCGGCCGGAATTGTCGGACCCTTCTGGCAAGATGAAAGCAGGGGACCCCCTGGCGGGGACCTCTGCGGAGCTCGGGGGTCGCTCGGCGGAGACCTTCGGCGGGCGTGATCTTCCGGCGGCGGACTTCGCCGCTCCCGGCCGTTCGGCGGAGACCTCCACCTGGCCTGATCTTCCGGCGGCGATCTCCACCGCTCCCGGCCGTTCGGCGGGAACCCCCACCGGGCGTGATCATCCGCCGGTGACCGAGCGGTGGGTGAGCTGCGACATCGGCGCGCCGGCCGCCGAGGCGCTGTTGACCCGGGCCTTCGAGGGCGCCGACGCGGTCGTGCACCTCGCCTGGGCGGTCCAGCCCACCCCCCGCGACCCGGACATGCGGCGCACCAACCTCACCGGCAGCGCCCACGTGCTGCGCGCCGCCGAGCGGGCCGGGGTGCCGCACGTCGTCGTGGCCTCCTCGGTGGCCGCCTACACGCCCGCCTCCGGACCCGTCGACGAGGGATGGCCGTGCGGCGGGGTGCCCGGCAGCGCCTACAGCGCCCAGAAGGCCGAGCTGGAGCGACTGCTCGACGGTCGTCCGGGGATCGCGCGCATCCGGCCCTGCGCGGTCGTCCAGCCCGATGCCGGCGCCGAGATCGACCGGTGGCTGCTCAGCCCGCTGGTGCCGCCCGCGCTGCTGGGTCGCCCCTGGTTGCCGGTGCCGCTGTGGCCGGGGTTGCGGATCCAGTTCGTGCACGCCGAGGACGTCGCGCTGGCGATCCGGCTCATCCTGCGCGAACGCGCGACCGGGGCGTTCAACGTCGCCGCCGATCCCGTGCTGCGCGCGACCGACCTCGCGGCGGTGGTCGGCGGCTTCCTGGTGCCCGTCCCGTTCCGCGCGCTGCCCGGACCGGCGTGGCTGACCTGGCGCTTCGGGTTGCAACCGGTGCACCCGGGCTGGCTGCGGCTGGCCGACCGGGCGTCCCTTGTGGACACCGGTCGGCTGCGCGGGCTGGGGTGGGTGCCCCGGCACGACCCGAGGCGGGCGCTGGAGGCGGTGGTCGCGGCGATCGCGGACGGGCGCGGGCGCGGGACCTGGGGGCCGCTCGCGCCGCACGAGGGTCCCCGGTGGAGCAGACTGGGCCGGGGTCGACCCGTGCACCAGAGCCAAGGAGGAGGTTCGCGTTGAGCGACGTCGTGGACGCGGTGATCGTCGGGTCCGGTCCGAACGGGTTGGTGGCGGCGAACGTGCTGGCCGACGCCGGGTGGGACGTGCTCGTGCTGGAGGCCGCCGACGAGCCCGGTGGCGCGGTGCGCACGGCCGAGCTGACCGAGCCGGGGTTCCACCACGACCTGTTCAGCGCGTTCTACCCGCTGGGCGTGGCGTCGCCGGTGATCGCGGGCCTGGGGCTGGACCGGCACGGGTTGGAGTGGCGGTGGTCGCCGGACGTGCTGGCGTACGTGCTGCCGGACGACCGGGTGGCGCTGCTGTCGCGGGACGTGGACCGCACGGCGGCGTCGGTGGAGTCGTTCGGCGCGGGTGACGGCGACGTGTGGCGGGAGGAGTTCGCGCGCTGGCAGCTGGTCCGGGACGACCTGATCGAGGCGCTGATGAGGCCGTTCCCCCCGGTGCGGCCGGCCGCCGGGTTGCTGGGCGCGCTGGGTCCGGGTGGGGCGCTGCGGTTCGCGCGGTCGTTCGTGCAGTCGGTGCGGGCGTTCGGGGACGACCGGTTCTCCGGCGAGGGCGCGCCGTTGTTGTTGGCGGGCAACGCGATGCACACCGACCTGGGCCCGGACCAGGCGGGTGGCGCGGCGTTCGGGTGGCTGCTGTCGATGCTCGGGCAGGACCTGGGCTACCCGGTGCCGGCGGGTGGCGCGGGTGCGTTGACGCGGGCGCTGGTGCGGCGGCTCGGCGGTGTGGTGGAGTGCTCGCGGCCGGTGGCGCAGGTGGTGGTGGCCGGCGGGCGGGCGCTGGGGGTGCGCGACGCGTCCGGTGGGTTCGTGCGGGCGCGGAAGGCGGTGCTGGCGGACGTGCCCGCGCCGCGGCTCTACCTGGGGTTGGTCGGTGAGCGGCACCTGCCGGCGCAGCTGGTGTCGGACCTGGCGAAGTTCGAGTGGGACGACGCGACGATCAAGGTGGACTGGGCGCTGGACGCGCCGATCCCGTGGACGAACCCGGAGGTGCGCGGGGCCGGGACCGTCCACCTGGGAGGCGATTTCAACGGGTTGGCCATGACCAGCGCGGAGATCGCGTGCGGCCGGCTGCCGCGGGTGCCCTTCGTGATCATGGGCCAGATGACGACCTCCGACCCGTCGCGGTCACCGGCCGGCACCGAGACGGCGTGGGCCTACACGCACGTGCCGCAGGGGGAGCAGTGGTCGGCGGACCGCGTGCGGCGGCGGGCCGACCGGTTGGAGCAGCTGATCGAGCAGCACGCGCCGGGCTTCCGGGACCTGGTGCGCGGGCGGTTCGTGCAGGGTCCCGGCGACCTGGAGTCGCGCAACCCGAGCCTGGTGGGCGGTTCGATCAACTCCGGCACGGCGGCCATCCACCAGCAGCTGGTGTTCCGGCCGGTGCCGGGGCTGGGCCGGGCGGACACCCCGGTGGACCGGCTGTACCTGGCGGGCGCGTCGGCGCACCCCGGCGGTGGCGTGCACGGCGCGGCGGGCGCGAACGCGGCGCGGGCGGCACTGGCGCGCAACGGCCTGGCGGGCGACGCGTACCGGCTGCTGGTGCAGGGGCTGAACCGGGCGGTGTACTAGCGGGGTGGACTAGGGTGGGCCGTGGTCGCCGATCACGGCCCACGGGCGGTGATCAGGGGTTTCGCCGCCGGGCGGGTCACACGATGGAGTGATCATCGCCCGAGGATGTACGAAAACCGGGGTCTCGGCCATCGGTTAGACATGGAATCCCGCGACCAGACCCCACAGTCCCACCCAGCCCACTCCCCCAACTCAACGCACTCCCCCGACTCAACCCACTCCCACACCCCAGCAGCACCCGCCCTCCGCCGGCGGCACCCGTCACCCGCCAGGAACAGCCGGCTCCCACGGTGGTCGGCACCGGCGGCGAAGGTGCCGGCACGGGTTCGACGGAGGTGCCGAGCCGCCGGAGCCGCCGGCCTCGACGGCTAGGCGTTCGCCAGCCGGAGGCGTTCGGCCGCCTGCGCGCGCACGGCGGCACCGCACACCGGCTCGTCACCGTGCACCGCCTCCCAGCGGGCGTTGTGCGCGGCCGGCCACAGGCTGGCCGCCCACGCGACCTCCCGCTCCTCCGCGCTGAACCCGCGCCCCCGGAGGTCCTGGTAGACCTCCAGGAACGCGGCGGAGCTCCCGACCGGGGCCAGGGTCGGCGGTGAGGCGCTGGCGAACGCACCGCACGCCGCGCCCACCAGCGCCGCCTCGGGCTGCCACCCCAGGCTGTCCCAGTCGTGCACGGCCCACACGTCCCCCTCGCGCCAGCGGAGGTTCTGCGCCTCGAAGTCGGCATGGCCCAGCACGCACGGCAGGTCGGCGGCCAGCAGCCGCTCGCGCACCCGGACAGCCACGTCGACGACGAACGCGGGCACGGCGTCCTGGTCCCGGTCGTCCAGGAACTTGATCGCCGGCCACAACCCAGGCCCGGGGTGGTCCCACCGCACCCAGCGCGGGTTCGGCAGCGGCGGGGTGACGGTCACGTCGGACAGCTCCGCCATCAGCCGGGCGAACACGGCCGCGCAGCGGGCGGCGACGTCCGGGGAGTCGCCGCGCAGCAGGTCACCGCCGGGCCGGAACTCCTCGGCGTGCACGGCCAGCGCACCGACCCGCAGCGCGGGCGTGAGCGGGCGGGGGCACGGGAAGCCCCGGTCCGCCAGCCGGGTCTGCGCGGCAACGCACGACGCGGCCCGGCCGTCGTCCTCGCGGGCCTTGACTCCGACCTCCCGGCCACCGGCCAACCGCAGGCCGAACACCGCCGACATCTGCCGCCGCTCGAACAGCACGTCAACCGGTTCGCCGCCCAACCGGTCGGCGCACCAGGTCGGCAGCCAGTCGGGCAGGTCGGCCAGGCCGGCCAACGGCACGGACGGCACAGCGGAAAACTACCCCTTGGGGTTCGCCTTGCGCACCGCCAAGTCCGCCAACCGCCGCAGCGACTCGCGGTTGCGCGGGACCAGGAACAGCGCCTGCACGGACTCCGGCAGCCGCGCCGTGGGCCCCTTGATCGCCTCCTCGGACATGACCACCTCGGTGCCGTCGGGCACCTCGGTCAGCTCCAACCGCACCCGGGCCGCGCCGATCGGCCACAGCCTGGCCTCCAGGTCGAGCAGCTTCAGGGGCTCGACGGCCCGCACGACGGTCACGTCGCGCACCGCGATCGGCCACGCACCCACGCTGTGGTGGATGCGGGTGCCGACCGCGGGCCAGCCGGGGTCGACCTCCCGGATGTGGGCCGCGCCCACCACCCAGCCCGCGTAGGACCAGCCGTCGGTGAGGACCGCGAAGACGCGGTCCACCGGCGCGGGGACCGTCGTGCGCACCTCGATCATGCGCACCGGTTTCCCGGTGCGGGGCGGCCGAAAACTCCCGGCGGCTACTTGGCGCACGTGCCCTTGAGCCGGACCAGCCCGGACCTGACCAGCTCGGGCTCGAACAGATCTACCACGACGGCGAGGCCACCGGGCGGTGGCGGGGGTCGGTCGGGCGATGCGGGACGGGTGACGGACGAGAACCACAACCGACGAGAACCACAACCGACGAGAACCACAGCCGGCCGGCCCGCCGGTGTCGACGTGGTTGGTGTCCTGGAACGCCCGGAGCACCCCGTCACCGGTGAGGCCCTGTTCGGCGCACGCCTTCTCCGGGATGGCGGCGAACGCGACGCCGAGGACGCTGATCGTGTTACATACCGCACGGTCGGTATGCCTGAACGGACTAACCCATCACCGGAATGGCATGTGAGCATCAATCACAGAAAGTTTTCAATTCCACACTCGTCCACCCGGTCGTGAAGGCGATCTCCAGGTGAACCGCAGGGGTGCCGCCCGTGAACGTCCCGGATTTCAATACCGGGGTCGGCCGATCCCTCGGGAGCGCGCGCGACACCACCGCCCGGAGGTGCCCGCCGACGAGGCGTCGCCGGCCGAGGTCGGCGCGGTCGCTCCACCGGGCCGACCGCACCACTCCGCTGCGCAGCGGCGTACCGCACGAGCCCGACGAGGTGGACGCGATCTGCGCCGCAGGACACACCGGGGACGCCGAGGAGCGCGGGCCCACCAGACCAGGACGCGGGCCCCGGTGCACGACACCGGGGTCACCACACCGCGACAGGCGCGGGTACGGCAACGCACCGTCACCACAAGACCAGGACGTACCCCGGCCGCCGGCCCGAGGGCGCACCAACCGGGGGATCACCGACGCCCCGCCGTACCCACCCCACGCGCGATCGAGCAGCACGCGACGCAAGCACCACACAAGCCCCGCACGGCGTCGCGCACGGACCGGACCGCCGACCCGAGGATCGCCCGCCCACCGACCTACAGGTAGGAGCGCTGCCCCCACGGCATCGCCGCGGCGAGCTGGGCCCGCCTGCCGATGTCGAGCTTGCGGTAGATGCGGGTGATGTGGAGCTCCACGGCCCGGGTGGACACCGAGAAGTGCTCGGCGATCTGCCGGTTCGTCATGCCCTCCAGCATCATCAGCGCGATGCGGTGCTCGTGCGGCGTCAGCGGCTCGCGCGAGCGCGCCTCGGCGCTCTGCCCGTCCCGCGGCCGCACCATGCCCGGCACGCGCTCGCCCTCCGGCACGCCCAGCAGCACGTGCCACTGCCGGATGCGCACCTCGGCGATCGACTGCGAGCGCACGTACGGGTCACCGCGCACCAGGTCCCGGGCGGCGGCGTCGTCGGGCACCTGCACGATCAGCAGCACGCCGGAACCGTCGGCCCAGGGGCCGGTCCCGACGAGCACACCCTGCTCGGCCAGCGGACGCCAGTATTCCCGGTGGGCGAGATGAATGGATCTCCGCACCTGGCGCGCATCACGAAATGTCAACTCAACGGCGAAAGCCACTGGACTGATCCCCATTTCATTCCGCGGCCGACTTTCGTCCAACACTCAACATGTGGCCATTATTCAGTGTCAAGTGAGACACCTCACATGGGTGATATGCGAACCCAATGACCCCTATAGGCGCTTTTCGAACCAGTACCCGGCGTAGGGGTCGGCGTTGAACGGCGCGACCTCGGCGTAGCCGTGCCCGGCGTACAGCGCGCGGGCTTCGACCAGGTCAGCGCGGGTGTCCAGGCGCACGCGCCGGGCACCCAGCGCGGCCGCCCCCCGCTCCACCGCCGCCAGCAGCGCCGCACCCCCTCCCGTGCCCCTCGCCCCGGCCGCCACGTACAGGCGCTTGAGCTCGGCGGTACCGGGGTCGACCAGCCGGAAGCCGGCGCAGCCCGCGGCCTGCCCGCGGTGCCGGCCGACGTAGAAGGCGACCAGGTCGTCGGTGGGGTCCTCGACGAGGGCCCGGTCCACCTCGGCCCGGGTGGCGGGGCGGCCGTAGTAGCGGCCGATGATGTCGATCAAGTAGTCGTGGACGAGTGCGGTCGCGAGCGGGCTGTCAACCGCCACGGGCTGAACGGTCCAGGAAGTCATTGGCAGATTTTCACCACGGCTGGTCCATTTGGACACCGGGTTTTCGTCATTCCGGACGTGTGTAAAGTCCAGGCCCGTGCCGGCGCAACAGGTCCGCTTGGAGCGGGACGCGGTGGGGCTCGCGGTGCTCACCGTCGACGCTCCCCCGCTGAACCTCTACACCGCGGAGCTGCACGACCTCCTGGAGGGCGCGCTCGACGACCTGGAGGAGCGGCCCGCGCGGGCCCTGCTGGTCCGGGCCGAGGGCGCGGTGGTCAGCGGCGGCGTGGACGTGCGGCTGTTCGCCGCGCAGCGGTCCGTCGCGCAGGCCAAGGCCCTGTTCGACCGGATGCTGGAGCTGCCGGAGCGGGTGGCGGCGCTGCCGTTCCCGACCGTGTTCGCCGCGCACGGGCTGTGCCTGACCTGGGCGTTCGAGGTCGCGGTGGCGTGCGACGTGGTGCTGGCGGCGCGGCGGGCGACGTTCGGGCTGGTGGAGAAGGTCGTCGGGCTGACCCCGACCATGGGCGGCACGCAGCGGCTGGCCGCGCGGGCGGGCGTGGGCCGGGCCAAGGAGTTCGTGATGACCGGCGACCGCTACGACGCCGAGACCCTGGAGCGGTGGGGCGTGGTCAACCGCGTGCTGCCGGACGAGGGGTTCGACGACGCGGCGCTGGAGTTCACCCACGCGCTGGCCAAGGGGCCCACGCTGGCGCACGCCGCCACCAAGCGGGTGCTGGCGCACTTCGAGAGCGGCGGCGTGGCCGAGGCCGACGAGCACGTCACGGCCATCGCGGCGGAGCTGTTCGACACCGAGGACCTGCGCGGGGCGGTGCGGTCGTTCCTGGCCGACGGGCCGGGCCGGGCGACGTTCAGCGGGCGCTGAGGGGCCACCCGGCCCCACGGGTCACAACGGGTCGTAGGTGTTCGACGCGTACCAGGCCAGCGCGGAGCGCAGCTCCACCACGTCCCGGTCGCGGCGCTTGCGGTAGCGCTCGTGCGAGATCGGGTAGACGCGCAGGCCGCCCTTGTGGTTGGTGAAGGTGCCGCGGCCCAGCGTCTCCGGCGGCCGGGCGGCGCTGACCAGCCACACCACCAGCCACGGGCGGGAGTGGTGCGACTCCACCTTCACCCGGGCGATGGCGTACCAGGGCAGGCGGCGGCTCTGCTGCCCGTCGGACAGGGTGAGGCCGTCCGGGCCGACGTCGAGGGTGAGCGGCGCGCTCACCGCGCCCGCGATCAGGCGCACCGCGGCGATCACGAACGCCAGGAACGCGATGAACGCGGCCAGCCGCACGATGTCGAGGGCCCCGTTGTCCGGGTCGGAGATCCAGCCGGTGGCCAGGGCCGCCAGCAGGTTCGCGCCGGCCCAGCTCAGGGCGACCACGCGGGAGGTGCGGAAGCGCGCCCCGGTGGCCTTGATGTGCTGGGAGCCGACTTCGGCGGCGGGTGCCGCGCGGGTGGCCGGCTTGGGCGTCGCGGGGGCGATCCCGGTCGGGCTGGGCATCCCGGTCTGGTTCGGCATCCCGGTCTGCCGGGGCAGGCCGGTGACGTGCGGCAGGCCGGTGACCTGGGGCTTGCCGGTCTGCTGGGGCATCCCGGTCTGCTGGGGCTTGCCGGTCGGGTCGGCGAACCCCGTGAGGGGCGGGCCGACGAGCGTGGGCGGCTTCGGCGGCGGGTCCTCCACCATGACCCGCGTCGGCGGCTTCGCGGGCAGCCCGCTCAGCTCGGTGTGGCGCTGCTCGACGACGGTGCGCAGCCGAGCCGGCAGCCACGACGGCTCGGCCGACGGCGGGCCGATCAGCTCCAGCAGGCGGGCGGGCGTGGGCCGGTTCGCGGGCTCGCGGACCAGGCACGGCACGACCAGCGGCACCAGCGACGGCGGCACGCGCGTCAGGTCCGGCTCCTGGTGCACCACGCGGTAGACGAGCGCGGACGTGGCGCCCTCGCCGAACGGACCGCTGCCGGTCGCCGCGAACACCAGCACCGAACCGAGGGCGAACACGTCGCTCTGGGAGGTGATGGCCTGGCCGACGACCTGCTCCGGCGACAGGTAGCCGGGGGTGCCGAAGACGGTGCCCGCCTCGGTGAGCGCCGAGTGCTCCAGCGCGCGGGCGATGCCGAAGTCGATCACGCGCGGGCCGTCGTCGGCCAGCAGCACGTTGGACGGCTTGAGGTCGCGGTGCACCAGGCCCGCGGAGTGGATGGCGACCAGCGCCTCGGCCAGGCCGCCCGCCAGGCGGCGCACCGCGCGTTCCGGCAGGGGGCCGTGGTCCTGCACGGCCTGGTGCAGGCTCAGGCCCGGGATGTACTCGGTGGCCATCCACGGGTGCTCGGCGTCGGGGTCGGCGTCGACCACGGTCGCGGTCCAGAAGCCGCCGACGGAGCGGGCCATCTCGACCTCGCGGCGGAACCGCTCGCGGAACTGGGGGTCCTGGGCCAGCTCGGGTCGCGCGACCTTGACCGCGATCGGGCGCCCGCCGCGCGAGCGGGCCAGGTAGACCGACCCCATCGCGCCGCGACCGAGTGCGGCGAGCAGCGTGTAGTCGCCGATCCGCGACGGGGCGTTCGGGGGCAGTGGCTGCACGACACCCACATTAGATGTGCCGGGCGCGGCGCTTGACCCGGACCGCCGATTGCGGTGTGTGAACTATCCCGCCGCAACCTCGGGACGGGTCGGGTTTCCGAGCACCTCTCACGGCAACCGGGTGGATCACTCGGGGTGACCACCCGGCGGGCAACTGGTTCACGGATGGCGGAGGGGGTGGTGCTGAACGTTGAACTCGGGGGTCCTGGACGTACGACACGGTGGGCCTGAACGTACGACTCGCGCCCGTTCAGGTGGTGAGGGTCAGGAGGGTGGTGGCTTTGGAGTGCCAGGAGTGGGGGAGGACGGAGGTGCGGCGGGAGATCGGGGTGGAGGGGAGGGGGGTGGGGGGAGGGGAGGTGAGAGGAGGGGAGGTGAGAGGGGCGGTGGGGGTGAGAGGGGCGGTGGGGGTGGTCAGGGCGGTGCGGATGGCCTCGACGAAGTCCGTGTGGGAGGTGGCGGCGTGGACGCGGCCGGTGTAGGCGGCCAGTTCGGCGAAGTCGGTGCTGACCACCGGCAGGCCCAGGGCCAGGTACTCCTTGAGCTTGATCGGGTTGGAGTGCCGGATCCAGCTGTTGTCCTGCCACGGCATGATCGCCACGTCGAACGCCGAGCCGTAGGCCGGGATGAGGCTGTAGGGGCGGAAGCCCAGCCAGTGGACGTTGGGGTACTTGTCGAAGCGCTCCATGGGGTGGGTGGCGTCGCCGATCAGCACCAGGGAGGCGTCGGGCAGCTCGGCGGCGACCCGTTCCAGCAGGTCGAAGTCCACCACGAAGTCGTCCAGGGCGCCGAAGAAGCCGATGCGCGGGCCGGGCACGGCGCGGATGTCGTCGGGCCGCTCGTGCTCCGGGCGGGCGGTGAAGTGGTCCACGTCCACGCCGTGGTCCAGGAAGTGGGCGCGGGAGCCGGTGAGCGGCGCCTCCTCGGCCATCAGGGCGTGGGAGACGTAGACGACGTGGTCGGCGTGGGTGAGGAGTTGGCGCTCCAGGACCTCGATGGACGCGCGGTCGGCCTCGGGGAAGTCCGAGTGCCGGTCCGAGCGGTTGAAGACCAGGCGGTGCCGGCGCATCGGGGCGACCACGTCCCACGCGGTCGGGATGGTGACCATGATCACCGGGGTGTGCAGGCGCAGGGCGGTGGCGACGAGGCGCACCTGGGCGCGGACCAGGACGGCGTTGACGCGGCGCAGGAACGGCGAGCCGTAGAACGGCAGCGGCAGCGGGGACATCACGTAGAAGTCCGGCATGGGCCGGCGCACGAACTTGGCCACGCTGCGCAGCTTGCGCAGGATGCGCCGGGCCACGTGGGTGCTGTTGCCCCGGGTCGGCATCCGCATCCCGATGCTGTTGACCACCAGCACCCGGCGGTGCCCGGCCATCGACCGCATCAGCTGGAAGTCCGAGTGCGCCCGGTTGTGGTACCACCAGTCCTGCGCGGAGAAGCAGATCCAGCCGTGCTCCGGGCCCTGCCCGGGGCGGGCGGGCCAGCGCCGCCAGCGCAGCAGGTCCCGCACTGCCGTGCGGTGCTTGGCGTGGCGGGTGGCGCGCAGCACCTCGTTGAGCAGGACGGCGAGCCACATCAGGAACGCGCGCGGGCGGCCGTGGCGCTCGCGGGCCATGCGCACCCGGTTCGTGGTGGCCATCGACCACAGCACCGGCGAGGTGGACTGCTCGCCGCCGAAGTGCACGGCCCGCGCCCGCGGCTCGTAGCGGACGGAGTACCCGCGCTCCCCCAGCCGCAGCATGTACTCGGTCTCCTCCGAGTACAGGAAGTACCGCTCCTCCAGCACGCCGGTGGCCTCGCGGGCCTCGCGGGAGACCAGCCAGGCCGCGCCGGTCGCCCAGTCGACGGTGCCCGGCGTCGCGTACCGGCGGTGGTCGGAGACCAGCTCGCCCAGCGCGTCGTGCCGGCCGGCGCGGGTGCCGCCGAGCACGGCCTCGCCCAGGGAGCGCAGCGGGGTGGGGGCGCGCCGCAACGACAGCTGCGGCGAGCCGTCGACGTTGCTCAGGCGCGGCGCGGCGACGCCCGTGCCGGGCTGCGCCAGGGCCGTGCGCAGCAGCGCGATCGCGTCCGGTTCGAGGCGGACGTCCGGGTTGAGCACGAGGACGTCGCAGTCGGGTGCGGCGGCGAAGCCCGCGTTGACGCCCGCGGCGAACCCGTCGTTGGTGGGGCGCGCGACGACCTGGGCGTCGGGCGCGACCCGCGCGACCACCTCCAGGGTGTCGTCGGTGGAGGCGTTGTCCACCACCACGACGCGACCGTCCGGGATGGACTCCAGCGCGGCGGCCACCGATCTGAGGCAGTCCTCGACGATGTCGGCGCTGTGGTAGGTCACCACGACCACGGCAAGCGGCACTTCTACTCCCCCGGACGGCGGAACCGGGTGCGCAGCGCGCCCCCGAGCAGGCGGAACGCGAACGGCAGGTCGTCGCGCAGGTAGCGCTTGGCCAGGCGGCGCGGTTCGAGCGCGAGGCGGTGCAGCCACTCGGCGCCGACCTTCTGCACCACGCCCGAGGCGCGGCGGAACTCGCCCGCGGCCATCGGGATGCCCGCGCCGCAGCCCAGGAACCAGGTCTCGGGCAGCTCCGCGCGCAGCAGCCGGATGAGGCGCTCCTGCTTGGGGAACCCGAGGCCCACCAGCACCAGGTCGGGCTTGGCCTCCACCGCGGCGGCGACCGCCTCGGCGGTCAGCTCGGCGGAGGTGTGGAAGCCGAACGGCGGCGAGTCCGTGCCCGCCACGCGCAGCCCCGGGAACCGGGCCACGAGCGCGTCGGCGGCCTTCTCCGGGACGCCCGGGTCACCGCCCAGCAGGTAGACCGAGCGGTCCTCGCGGGCGGCGACCCCGGCGAGGGTGAACACCAGTGACGAGCCGGTGACCCGCTCCGGCACGGGCACGCCCGCCAGCCGGCCCGCCCACACCACGGGCATCCCGTCGGCGACCACGACCTCCGACTCGGCGACGAGCGCGGCCAGCGCGGGGTCGAGGGTGGCGGCGCGCACGATGTCCACGTTGGCCGTGACGATCGCGCCGCCCTCGGCGCGCCGCCACGCGGCGGCGACGTGCTCGGCCAGGCCGGACTCGGGCACGGCCCACACGTCGACGGCGCCCACCCGGACGCGGGCCTGTGAGATCTCCGGCATACCCGCGTCATCGGCGGGGGCGCGGACGCCGTTACGGCGACCCCGCCCGGTAACGGTCACCGCCCGTAGCCGATATCCGGGGCATGTACGTCGCGTCCGCCCGGCCCCGCGAACAGGTCAGGGGCAAGGTCCCCGGCACCGTGGTGGCGCTGGGGGCGGTGAGCCTGCTGACCGACGTGTCGGCCGAGATGGTGACCGCGTTCATGCCGGTCTACCTGCTCGTCACGCTCAACATGAGCTACGCGCAGTTCGGCTTCCTCGACGGGCTGTACACGGGGGCGACGGCGGTGCTGCGGCTCGTCGGCGGGCACCTGTCGGACCGCACCCGGCGGCACAAGGCGGTCGCCGCGGTCGGTTACGGGCTGTCGGCGGTGACGAAGCTCATCTTCCCGGTGGTGGGCGCGTCGGCGTTCGGGATCGGCGCGGCGCTGGCCGCCGACCGCGCGGGCAAGGGCCTGCGCACCGCGCCGCGCGACGCCCTGATCTCGCTGGCCACCCCGCCGGACCGGCTGGGCGCGGCGTTCGGCCTGCACCGCACCATGGACACGGTCGGGGCGCTGCTCGGGCCCCTGGTGACGTTCCTGCTGCTGTACGGGATCGGCACGGTCGCCGGCCCGGTGTTCGCGGTCAGCGCCTGCTTCGCCGTGGTGGGGCTGATCGTGCTGGTGGCGTTCGTGCGGGAGAACCCGGCGCCCGCGCCCGCCGGGCCGAAGCCGTCGGTCCGGGCCGGGCTGGCGCTGCTGCGGGGCGCCGGGTACCGGAGGGTGGCGGTCGCCTCGGCGGTGCTGGGCCTGGCGACGCTGTCCGACGCGTTCGTGTTCATCCTGGTGCAGCGGGCCACCGGCGCGCCGCTGCACCTGCTGGCGCTGTTCCCGCTGGGCACCGCGCTGGTGTTCCTGGTCGCCGCCGCGCCCGTGGGCAGGCTGGCCGACCGGGTCGGCCGGTGGCCGGTGTTCCTGGTGGGGCACGTGCTGCTGCTGGGCGTGTACGCGGTGCTGCTCGTGCCCGGCACCGGCTACCTCGGCGCGGGCGCGGCGCTGCTGCTGCACGGCCTGTTCTACGCCGCCACCGACGGCGTGCTGTCGGCGCGGGTGAGCGCGCTGGTGCCGGAGACGCTGCGGGCCTCCGGGCTGGCGGTGGTGCAGACGGGGCAGGCGCTGGCCCGGTTCGCGTCCTCGGTGGCGTTCGGCTTCCTGCTCCAGTACGCCGCGTTCGGCACCGCCGTGCACGTGGCGATCGGCGCGCTGCTGGGGGCCGTGGTGGTGGCCTGGCGGCTGGGGGCCTAGAGACCCCGTGGTGGGGAAACCCGTGGCGCCCTCCTCGCGGGGAGGGCGCCACGGGGATTTTTCGGTGGGGTCGGGGCAGGACGGGGGTCGGGGCAGGACGGGGTCGGAGGGCGGGGTCAGAGCAGGGTGGTGTGGCCGTGCGAGACGGACCTGCCGTGCTCGGTGTCGCCGGCGAAACCGGCGGTGTGGCCGCGCAGGAGCGTGTCCAGGCCGACCAGCAGCGGCACCCGGGCGTCGCACCTGGCCACGCCCCGGTCATCGGTGGTGGCCGCGCACAGCGGGTGGCCCTTGACGGTGCGGAACGCCACCCGCTCGCCGACCACGGGACGGCCGGTGTGCGACTCGACGAGCCTGGCGTCCAGGCCGCGCACGGTGAAGCCGAGCAGCAGCCGCAGCTGGAGCTGGGCGTGGCCGGCGGTGAGCTGGGTCGACGCGGGCGGCACGGCGTGGATCGCGATGCCCACCGGGTTCACCCCGACCGGCACCGTCCCGGTCACGGCCAGGGTCGCGGTGTCCACGACGGACACCGTGCCGCCGAGGAAGTTCGTCACGTAGGCGCGGGAGCCGTCCGGGGTGAGGGCGACGCTGATCGGGCGGCGGCCCACCGGGACCTGCGCGACGTGCGTGAGGGTGTCGACCTCGACCACGGACAGGGTGTGGCCCTCGCTGTTGGTGACGAACGCGCGGGAGCCGTCGGGCGAGACCGCGATGCCGTGCGGGATGAAGCCGACCGGGACCCGGCCGAGCACCGCGTTCGTCGCCGTGCTCACCACCGCCACGTCGTTGGACGCCTTGTTGACCACCAGCAGCCTGGCGCCGTCCGGGGTCACCGCCAGCGCGGTCGGGGTGGAGCCGGTGGGGATCTCCGCGACCTCGGTGTTGGTCGCGGTGTCCACCACGGACACCGTGCCGGGGCCGGCCACGTCGTGCGCCACGTACAGCCGGTCGCCGTCCGGGCTGATCGCCACGCCGTCGGCGTTCGGGCCGACCGGGATGGTCTCGGTCGTGGTCAGCGTGGCCGCGTCGACCACGGACACCGTGCCCGCCCGGTAGTTCGACACGTAGGCGTGGCCGCCGTCGGGCGAGACCACGACACCGGCCGGGCCGTCGCCCACCGGCACCCGCGCGTCCACGGTGTTGGTCGGCGTGTCGACGACGGTCAGGGTGTTGTCGCGCACGTTGGTCACGTAGGCGCGCGCGCCGTCGAACGCGACGCCCACCCCGTAGGGCGAGCCGTCGGCGGAGTCGCCGAGCGTGGTCGTGACCGCGTCGGTGGCGGTGTCCAGCACGGACACGCCGCCGCCGTTGTTGGCCACGTACCCGAGCACGCGGGTCGGCGCCGGGGTCGTCGGCGCGGTGGTCGTCGGCGCGGCGGTCGCGGTGGGCGGCGCGAGCAGCAGCGCCGCCCCCAGGGCGACCACCCCGACCAGCGCTCGCGGGGATGTGGACAGCACTGTCTGCCTCCAGGGTTCAGAACCGGTAGATGTGCACCCCGTACGGGGCGAAGTCGTCGACGATCCGGCCGTCGCGGATGGGCACGGTCCGGTCCTCGCCGACCACGGTCGCCGTGCCCTCCCGGACCGGCACGGTCAGCGTCACCCGGGCCGCCAGGCTCCGGGGGTGGGTCCGGTTCCCGTCGGTCTGCGCCAGCACCCACGTGGCGCCGTCGACCCGCTTGTGCAGCACGGCGACCGGGATGCCGCTGTCGGCGGCCGCCCGCACGCCCGGCTCGTCGGGCGCGTTGAGCACGGGCGCGAGCGACTTGAGCCGCGCGTTGACCTCCGCCACCCGCCGCGTGATCTCCGGGCGGGTCAGCACGCTGGAGTACTCGCCGCGGCCCTCGGTGTAGAAGCTGTGCGCGAAGTAGTTGATGCCGGTGGCGCCGTGCAGGACGGTGTTCCACACCGCCGCCTCCAGCTGGTCGGCGTCGATGATCTCGCCGTGCGTGTGCGGGTGCCCGGTCTCCACGAACCCGTACAGCGGCTTGTCCGGCCCGCACCACTTGCGCATGGTGTCGATCACCTCGCCGTAGGCGTACGCGCCGACCGTGTGGTTGCGGTCGGGGTGCGTCCAGGCGTAGTAGTCGGCCGAGGCGATGTCCGCGGCCGAGCAGTAGGTGCGCATGTCCTCCTCGTAGGACCGCTCGACGTGGCCGTAGCCGATCTCACCGGTCGGCGTGCCCATCCACGGGCTGAAGTTGAGGTAGGTGGGCCGCGACGGGTCCCGGGCGCGCACCCGGTCGGCGGCCGCGAGGATCGCCGAGGGCTGCATGTCCGGGTTGAACACGTCCCCGTAGACCTTGTTCATGTCCGGTTCGTCGGCCACCAGGTAGCCGACGTAGTTGCGGGCGTGCGCGGTGTCGGCCAGCACGGTGTCGACGCGCACCGGGTCCACGTAGACCTGCCAGTCGGTCTCGTACAGGCCCTCCTGGCGCAGGTACCACCACTCGTCCTCCCACAGGCCGATGCCGAGGTCGACGCCGATGCGGGGGAAGGCGCGGCCCAGCTTCTCGCCGTGCTCGACGCCGGACGGGTCCTGCATCCACACGGTGATCGGGAAGACGTTCCGGTCGCCGGTGGGGTTCGGGCCGTTGGCCCACTTCCGGTAGTAGGCGGGTGAGGGGATCGGGGTCGGTCCGGCCTCCTCCCCGCCCCGCTCCCCGCCGCCCCGTTCCCCGCAGCCCCGTTCCCCGGTGACGCAGGCCGCCGTCAGGACCAGCACAGCGAGCAGACCCGGTGCGCGGGCCACCGTCCCGGTCCCCCTCAGCCGCTCGTCCGCGCGCGGCCGCGCGCGGCCAGCGCCTTCTTGGCCTTCTCGAAGCCGCCGGGGCCCAGCACCCGCATCGCCGCGGTCTTGGCCGCGTACCGGGCGCCGTCGCGCGCCACCCGCAGCGGGTGCCCGACGAACCGGTCCCGGGCCAGCAGCCGGGCGGCGGGCTCCGGCACGTCGTCCAGCGCGGCGCCGAACAGCGCCCGGTGCGGGGCGGGCGGGACCAGCCGGCCGCGTGTGCGGTTGCTCACGTTGCCGCCGTGCACGACCTGGAGCCAGCCGGGCGCGCCGCCCAGCGACACCACCTCGGCGTGCCGATGCAGGCGGTTGTGCCAGTCCACCCAGCAGGTGACCGGGTCGTCCCAGCTCTCCCGCAGGGAGGCGAACGCGTTGTCCGGGTCGTGGTGGGCGTAGAGCCCTCCGGGGCTCTTGACCAGGCCGTTCGCCAGGTACAGGGCGGTGCGGCGGCCGGTCGGCCGGTCGGCCTGGAGGCGGGCGACGAAGTCCGCGGCCAGGCCGTCGTCGTTGTCGAGGTTGGTGGTGATCAGGCCCTCGCCCCTCACCGCGAACAGCTTGGAGACGTCCTCGACCAGCTCCTCGCGGCTCACCTGCGTGCGGAACACCGGCGTGTAGGCGTCGCCGTGGGCGGAGATCCGGTCCCTGAGCCACCCGGGGCTCTCCGGGTCGAAGTAGATGAGCCACCGGAAGTTCGAGGAGGTCTGCGCCGCCACCGAGGGCAGGCAGTACCGCTCGAACAGCCCGACGCGCTCGACCAGCCAGCCCTCCCGCGCCCGCACGACGCTCTCCGCGCCCACGGACGGCAGGTTGAAGCGCGTCAGCACAACGTGGTCCATCGAGAACCCCTTCCCGTCACCCGTACATCGGGATCGGGGGCGGACCGTTAACGATCCGCGGTCGCCCACGATGAGTAGGGCGTGACTGAGCCCTCGGCACGACCCACGGTCGACGTGGTCATCCCCTGCTACAACTACGCGCGGTTCCTGCGGGCCTGCGTGAACAGCGTGCTCGACCAGGCCGGTGTGGACGTGCGGGTGCTGATCATCGACGACACGTCCGACGACGACACCCCCGAGGTGATGGCCGAGCTGGTGCGGGACCCCCGGGTCGAGGGCCGCCGGCACGAGGTGAACAAGGGCCACATCGCGACCTACAACGAGGGCCTGCTGGAGTGGGCCAAGGCCGACTACTCGGTCCTGCTGTCGGCCGACGACCTGCTGGCGCCGGGCTGGCTCGCCCGCGCGACCGCGGTGTTCGAGGCCGACCCGGGCGTCGGCATGGTGTACGGGCGGGTGGTCTACTACAGCGACCACGACGCCCTGCCGAAGGTGCGCACGCCTCCCGCCGGACGCACGGTCTGGTCCGGGGTGGACTGGGTCGAGGCGCGCTGCCGCACCGGCCAGAACGTGCTGTCCTCCCCCGAGGCCGTGGTGCGCACGTCGGTGCAGCAGGCGGTCGGCGGCTACCGGCCCGACCTGCCGCACGCGGGCGACCTGGAGATGTGGATGCGCATCGCCGCGGTGTCCGACATCGGCTACGTGCGGGGCGAGCCCGCCGCCTACTACCGGGTGCACCAGCAGTCGATGATGCGCACCCGGTTCTCGTCGCTGTTCGCGGACCTGGAGCAGCGGCAGGCCGTGTTCGACCTGTTCTTCCGCGAGCACCCCGAACTGCCGGCGCGCCTGCGGTCGCTGGCCAACCGGTCGATCGCGCGCGACGCGCTGTGGCGGGCGGTGCGCGCCTACGACCGCGACCAGCTCGACGAGATCCCGGTGGCCGAGCTGGAGGACTTCGCCCGCCGCGTCTACCCCGACACCGGGCGGCTGGCCGAGCACCGGGCGTTGCGGCGGCGGCGCGCGCTCGGCCCGAAGGTGTGCAGCCGCACCCAGCTGTTCCTCGGCTCGCACCTGGTCAAGCGCGGCCGGGGCCTGGTCGGCAAGCAGCTGTGGAAGTGGCGCGGGCAGTGACCGCCGGTCTGGAGCGCAAGGTCACCTCGGCGATCCGGTGGAGCGCCGTCAACAGCCTCCTCCAGAGGCTGGGGCAGGTCGGCGTCGGCGTCCTGATCGCCCGGCTGGTCGCGCCCGAGCAGTTCGGCGTGTTCGCGGTGGCGCTGGTGGTGCTCAACATCGTGCTCAGCGTGAGCGAGATGGGCGTGAGCGTCGCGCTGGTGCGCAGCGACAAGCCCGTCGACGAGCTGGCGCCCACGGTGACCACGTTGTCGATCGCCTCGGGCGTGCTGCTGTGCCTGGCGTGCGTGGTCGGCGCGCCGTTCTTCGCCGCCGCCATGGGCACCCCGCAGGCCACCGGCGTCATCCAGCTCATGTCGGTGTCGCTGGTGGTGGCGGGCGCGTCGGCGGTGCCGGGCGCGCTGCTCCAGCGGGAGTTCCGGCAGAACCACAAGTTCGTGGCCGACACCTCGGGGTTCGTCGTCGGCACCGCCGTGGTGGTGGTGCTCGCGGTGCTGGGGTTCGGCGCGTGGAGCCTGGCCTGGCAGCGCATCGCGGTGAACCTGGTGTCGGCCGGGGTGATGTTCGCCTACACCGAGCGGCGCTACCGGCCCGGGTTCGACCCGCGGCAGGCGCGCGAGCTGCTGGCGTTCGGCCTGCCGCTGGCCGGGGCGAGCCTGCTGGTGTTCGGCGTGCTCAACGTCGACCAGATCGTGGTCGGCAGCGTGCTGGGCACCGTGCCGCTGGGGTACTACCTGCTGGCGGTCAACCTGGCGAACTGGCCGGTGGCGGCGTTCTCGCAACCGGTGCGCAGCGTGTCGCTGGCGGCGTTCTCGCAGGTCAGGAACGACCCGGAGCTGCTCGCGCGGACGTTCGCCCGCGCGTTGCGGCTGCTGGCGCTGGCGACCGTGCCCGCGTGCGTGCTGCTGGCCGCGCTGGCGGACCCGCTGGTGCGGATCGTCTACGGCGAGCGGTGGGCGCCCGCCGCTCAGGCGCTGGCGCTGCTGGTGCTGCTGGGCGCGCTGCGCGTGGCGCTGGAGCTGGGGTACGACTACCTGGCCGGCGCCGGGCGGTCGCGGGCCATCCTGGTGATCCACCTGGTGTGGCTGGTCGCGCTGGTGCCGCTGCTGGCGCTGGGCGCGCACCTGGACGGCATCCGGGGCGTGGCGGTCGCGCAGAGCGTGGTCGTGCTGGTGTTCATCGTGCCCGCGTACCTGCTGGCGTTCCGGCCCTACGGGCTGCGGGCGCGGGTGCTGGGCGCGGCCGTGGCGCGCCCGGTGCTCGGCGGCGCGGTGATGGTCGTGGTCGCGGTGGGCGTGCAGTGGGTGGTCGAGGAACCGCTGTGGCGGCTGCTGGCGGGTGGCGCGCTGGCGTCGCTGGCCTACGCCGCCGTCGTCTTCCCCCTGCGCCACGAGGTGCTGGGGCTGCTGAGGAGGAGCAAAGCGTGAGGGTCGTCCAGCAGTTGCAGCGCCGCGCGCACCAGGTCTCGCGCATCGTGCGCGAGGAGGGGGTGCGCCAGGTGGGCGTCCGCGCGCTGCACAACGCCGCGCGGCGGCTCGGGGCGGGCGCCGAGGTGTTCCCGGTGCGGCTGGAGGACGTGCGCGCCGCGGACCTCGGCTCGCCGCGGCCGGTGGTGGTGCCGCCCGTGCCGGCCGACGGGCGGCTGACCGTGAACTGGGTCAGCACGCCGCCGGCGCCCGGTTCCGGCGGGCACACCACGATGTTCCGGCTGGTCGAGCACCTGGAGTCGCTGGGGCACACGTGCCGGCTGTACCTGTACGACGTGTACGGCAGCCGAGCGGCGGACCACGAGCCGGTGATCCGGTCGGCGTACCCGGGGTTCCGCGGTCCGGTGCTCGACGTGCTGGACGGGATGGCCGACGCGCACGCCGTGTTCGCCACCGCGTGGATGACCGCCTACCCGGTGTTCAACGACCCGTGCGCGGGCAGGCGGTTCTACCTCGTGCAGGACTACGAGCCGTGGTTCTACCCGGTCGGCGGGCTGTCGGCGCTGGCGGAGAACACCTACCGGATGGGCTTCCACGGCTTCACCGCCGGCCGCTACCTGGCGGACAAGCTGCGCGGCGAGATCGGCATGTCCGCCGACCACTTCGACTTCGGCTGCGACGCGGACCGCTACCACCTGCGCGAGGGCGTGCGGCGGGACGGCGTGGTGTTCTACGCCCGGCGGCTGGCGCCCCGCCGCGCCATCGAGGTGGGCCTGCTGGCCCTGGAGGTCTTCGCCGCCCGGCACCCGGACGTCACCATCCACACCTACGGCGAGAAGATCGGCTCCCTGGGCCCGCGCCACGTCGACCACGGCCTGGTCACCCCGGACCGGCTCAACGACCTCTACAACCGCTGCTACGCCGGTCTGAGCCTGTCCATGACCAACGTCTCGCTGGTGCCGCACGAGATGCTGGCCGCCGGCTGCGTCCCGGTCGTCAACGACGCCGTCCACAACCGCGTGGTCCTCGACAACGACCACGTCCGCTACGCCCCCGCCACCCCCCACGACCTGGCCCGCGCCCTGAGCGACGTGGTCACCACCCCGGACTTCGCCGCCACCGCCCTGGCCGCCTCCACCAGCGTCTCCGGCCGCTCCTGGGACGCCGCGGGCCACCACCTGGAAAAACTCCTGACCCACTCCCTCTGACCCCGCGCGAGTCGTACGTCCAGACCTCGCGTGTCGTACGTCCGGACCCCCCGAGTTACACGTTCAACCCCGCGCGAGTCGAACGTTCACGACCACCGTGTCGAACGCTCAGGACGGGTGAGTTCACCATTCGCGACCAGGTGAGGGTTACCGGTTGGTAACCGCTGACCAGGCACGGAGCACCGCGAATGTTGAACTCGGGGGTCGCGAACGTACGACACGGTGGGTCTGGACGTACGACTCGCGATTGGTTCGTGGAGGTCAGGCCGGGGAGGGGCTGGTGGCGTCGGGGACGACGAGGGTGGCCGGGGTGGTGGCGTCCGCGGGGACCAGGTGGACCGCCGGGTGCCTGGCGTCGCGCGGGACGGCGGCGAAGGCCAGGGTGTCGTCGTCCAGCCAGGTGGCCTGGTCGTCCACGCCCGCGGTGCCGGGCAGGCGGGTCTCGGCGCCCGTGGCCAGGTCCAGCACGGCCAGGTCCCAGGGACCCAGGCGGCCGATCCGCTTCTTGTAGGCGATCCTGGTGCCGTCCGGGGACAGGGACGGGCACTCGGCGTCGCGGCGCAACGACGTGACCGCACGGGTCCGCAGGTCGCCCCGCACGAGCCAGGTGAAGCCGCCGGAGGCGAGGGTGGCGTAGAAGGTCCGGTCGTCGGTGCCGACGGTCAGGCCCCAGTAGTTGGTGTCCTGCGCCGAGTGCGGGCTGCCCTCGATGTCGGCCGCGAAGCCCTCCAGGCTCTCCACCACCTCGCCGCTGCGCAGGTCCAGGAACCCGGTGCGGGTGGAGAAACCGCCCGGCACCGCGTACGAGTCGCCGGTCACGAACGAGGTCCAGCTGACCACCTGGCCGGACGCCGACACCTTGGCGCGGCTCGGTATCCCGGGCAGCGGCACGGTCTTCACCACCGCCCCGCCGCGCGACACCTCCACCTCGTACGTCGGCCCCGGCCCGGCGAGCCGCAGGCACACCTCGGTGCCGCCCGCGCGGTAGAAGCGCTGGCACGTCCGACCGGTGGCGCTGCGCGCGCCGGGGTCGGCCAGGCTCAGCTGCTCCACCCGCGACCGGCCGTCGGCCAGCTCCACGTAGAGCAGGTCACCCCGGCCCGCCGAGGCGGCCGCGGGAGCCACCCGGGACCCCTCGCGGGCCACCGCCATCACGTAGACCGCGCCCGCCACGACGACCAGTACGATGGCGGCGACGGCGAGCACGACGCGCCGCGAGCCCAAAATCCATCACCACCTGTAACGACAAGGCGCAAGCCAACCGATTTCAGGGTAACAACACCCTTGCACACCTCTACGCAGGGTAAACGCGGATCGGGGAACGGATGGACTTCTGGGGCGCGCTGCGTGTCCTGCGGAGGCGGTGGTACATCGCGCTGCCGTCGGCGCTCCTGGCCGTGGGCGTGGCGGCGGGGGTCTTCGTGTCGATCCCGACCCGCTTCGAGTCCACCGGTGTGATGGTGTTCACCTCGCCGTCGGCGGGCGGCACCTTCTCGGAGAACGTCTCCCCCGAGGAAGCGGTCAGGATCAACCCGCTGCTGGCGTTCGACGGCAGCCTGTCGACCACCTCTCAGATCATCGCCCAGATCCTCGCCGACCCGAAGACCCGCGAGAAGCTCGGCATCGTCGAGGGCTCGACCGCGAACTTCACCGCCGCCGGCGGCGGCATGAACGGCCCGTTCATGTTCGTGGTGACCGACTGCGAGTCACCGGACGAGGCCGAGAAGCTGGTCACCACGGTGCTGGACTTCGCCCGCTCGGAACTGGAGGCGCAGCAGCGCAAGCTCAACGCCCCGGAGCCGACGTTCATCACCTCGCAGGTGATCGTGAACCCGACGACGGCGGAGGCGCAGATCGGCGGGAAGGTCCGGTACGCGGGTGCCGGGTTCGTGCTGATGATGCTGTTCACGCTGGCCGTCACGTTCGCCTCGGACAGCGTCATGGGCAAGGTCAAGCGGCGCAAGGAAGCCGCTGCCGCCGGGGAGGCCGCCGGCGACGGTGGTCCCGGTGGTGGCGGTTCGGGTGGCGGTGGTGGTTCGGGTGGTGGCGGCGGTCCGGGTGATCGTGGTCCGGACGACGCCCGTGGCGGTGACGGCGGGGGGAGGCCCCAGCAGGTCGAACGGGACGGCGGTGGGCCGATCGCCGAGGCCGTCGCGGAGGAGCGCCAAGACCGCCAGGACCGCCAGGGTCAGCAGCAGGCGCAGAACCAGCAGGGCCAGCAGGCGCGGCCCCCGGTCACCGGCCAGCCTCGTCGGCCCGACCAGCCGGTGGGCGCACCCGGGCCGCGCCCGCCCGTGCGCAGGGCGCCCACGGCCGCCGAGCAGACGGTCAAGGTCCAGCCCACGGCCAGCGAGAAGACGGTGAAG
This sequence comes from Saccharothrix sp. BKS2, assembly GCF_047689505.1. Classification (NCBI taxonomy): domain Bacteria; kingdom Bacillati; phylum Actinomycetota; class Actinomycetes; order Pseudonocardiales; family Pseudonocardiaceae; genus Saccharothrix; species Saccharothrix sp. BKS2. Next base: position 234,350 of record NZ_JAUQOL010000009.1, read on the forward strand.
ATCACCGCCGTCGGCCGACCGGACCAGCCGAAGCCCGGCGCGCCGACCTGGCCCGCCCGCGAAGACACCCCGTGAGATGAGCGCCCTGACCCGCGTGCGGCAACGCGCGGACGGCGCCACGCTCGTCTGCGCCTACCTGTTGGCGCTGCTGGTGATCCCGGCCCGCCTGGTGCTGTCCTTCGTGCCGATGACCCTGCCGCCCGCGCTCGTGGTGGCCCTCGTGCTGGGCGTGCTGTCGCTGTCCGCCCACATGGTGGACAGCCTCGGCATGGGCAAGGGCCGCAACGCGCTGCGCACCGCCGTCCTCCTCTACCTGGCCATGCACCTGGCCACCTACGCGGTCGCCACCCGCCGCTGGCTGCCCATGGACGAGCTGACCGTGGCCGACAGCGGCATGGTCCGCATCGTGGCCACCATCAGCGTGGCGATCTTCGCCTGCGACGCGATCCGCACCCGCGAGCGCCTGGACAAGGTGCTCAAGCTGGTGCTGGCCTGCTCGGCGCTGATCGCGTTCGTCGGCCTGGTCCAGTTCGGCGCCGGCGTCGACCTCGCCTCCTACGTGAGCCTGCCCGGCCTGCGCACCCAGGAGAACGCCTACTCGGCGATGGAGAGCCGGTCGATCTTCCGCCGCCCCACCGGCACCACCAACCACCCCATCGAGTACGGCCTGGTGTGCGCGATGGCCGTGCCGCTGGGCGCGCACTACGTGTTCCGCGCCCGCGACGAGGGCACGCCGCAGCTGCGCTGGTGGCTGTGCCTGGCCCTGGTCGGCCTGGGCGGGCTGACCGCGCTGTCCCGCACCGCCATCCTCGGCATGACCGTGGCGGGTGTCGTGCTGATCCTCACGCTCCCCCGCCGCCGCAAGCTGACCGTCGCGCTGATGGGCACCGCGTTCTTCCTCGGCGCGAGCCTCACCGTGCCGGGCCTGTTCGGCACGATCCGCGGCATGTTCTCCAACATCGAGGACGACCCCAGCGTCAAGGCGCGCACCGCGGACTACGAGGCGGCGGCCGACCAGATCGACCTGAACCCGTTGCTGGGCCGGGGTTTCAGCACGTTCCTGCCGACGAAGTACACGATCCTGGACAACCAGTTCCTGCTGACCCTGATCGAGAACGGCTACCTGGGGCTGTTCGCGCTCGTCGGCATGTTCCTGGCCGCCTGCTACGCGACCGTGCGGGCACGCCTGATCAGCGGCGACGAGAACCTGAAGGGCCTGGCCAGCTGCCTGCTGGCGGCGGTGCTGGTCGGCGGGATCGCCTCGGCGACGTTCGACCTGCTGAGCTTCGGCGTGGCGACCGGCATGGTGTTCACCATGGTGGGGCTGTCCGGGGCGGCGCTGCGGATCGCCTCGGCCGAGCCTGGCGCGGAGCAGCGGATGCGGGAGCGGGCGGACGTGCGGGCCGGCGGAGCGGTCCGCTAGCGGACGGGGCCGGGCGGAGCGGTCCGGTCGCGGACGGGGGCCGGCACAGCGGTCCGCCAGCGATCGCGGGCCGCCCGGCGGCGGCGGGCCAAGCCGGTGAACCACCCGGCCAAGCCGGTGAACCGCCGGGGCGGCGCCCGGTCGTGGACCGGGCGCCGCCCACCGGGCACCTCACCCGATCAGGCCGGCACCAGGCCCTTGTCGCCCTCCGCGTAGCGGTTGCCGCAGTCCGGGCACTCCAGCACGGCGTCCAGGCGCTGCCCGCAGGCGCACACCCAGCCCTTGTGCCGCGCCGGGTTGCCCGCCACGAACGCGTGCGCCGGCACGTCCCTCGTCACCACCGAGCCGGCCCCGGCGAACGCGTGCTCGCCGACCTCCACCCCGCACACCACCACGGTGCCCGCGCCGAGCGTCGCGCCCCGCCGCACCACCGTGGCCAGCAGCTCCGCACCGCCGCGCTTGATCGCCGCGCGCGGTCGCAGGTCGTTGGTGAACAGCACGTTCGGCCCGAGGAACACGTCGTCCTCGCACACCACGCCGTCGAACACCAGCGTGCCGTTCTTCACCGTCACGTTGTCCCCGAGCACCGCGCCGCCCTCGACGAACGCGCCGTCGCAGATGTTGCAGTCCCGACCGACCTGGGCCCCGGGCAGCACGTGCGCGAACGCCCACACCCGCGTGCCGTCGCCGACCTCGGTGCTCTCGCACAGCCCGCGCGGGTGCACGAAGACCCCGCTCACCGCACGGCCCCGGCCAGCGCCGCCACGACCCGCTCCTGCTGCGCCGGGGTGATCTCCGGGAACAGCGGCAGCGACAGGATCTCCCCCGCCACCGCCTCGGCCACCGGGAAGTCGCCCGGCGCGTGGCCCAGGGACTCGAACGCGCCCGTCAGGTGCACCGGGGTCGGGTAGTGGATGCCCGCGCCGATCCCGGCCTCGTGCAACGCCTTGAGCACCCGGTCGCGCTCGGCGACGCGCACCACGTACAGGTGCCACACCGGCAGGTTGCCCTCCAGCACGACCGGCGGCACCACCCCGGGCACGTCGGCCAGCATCGCCGAGTACCGGTCGGCCGCCGCGCGCCGGGCCTCGTTCCAGCCCTCCAGCCGGCGCAGCTTCGCCGACAGCACCACGGCCTGGAGCGTGTCCAGCCGGCTGTTGAAGCCCAGCACGGTGTGCTCGTACTTGCGCGGCGACCCGTGCTCGCGCAGCAGCCGCACCGCGCCCGCGAGCTCCTCGGACGAGGTCAGCACCGCGCCGCCGTCGCCGTAGGCGCCGAGGTTCTTGCCCGGGTAGAAGCTGGTCGCGGCGAGGTCGCCGAGCCCGCCGACGGCCACGCCGTGCCGCCGCGCGCCCTGCGCCTGCGCCGCGTCCTCCACGATCGGCACGCCGAACGCGCGCAGCTCCTCCACGGGCGCGGCCTGGCCGTACAGGTGCACCGGCAGCAGCGCCCTGGTGCGCGGCGACAGCGCGGCGGGCACCAGCGACGGGTCGATCAGGCCGGTGTCGGCCACGCAGTCGACCAGCACGGGCGTGGCGCCGGCGCGGGCCACCGCCTCGGCGGTGGCGATGAACGTGTTGGCGGGCAGCACGCACTCGTCGCCCGGCCCGACCTCCAGGGCGCGCAGCGCCAGCTCGATCGCGTCGGTGCCGTTGCCGACGCCGACGCAGTGCGCGACGCCCTGGTAGGAGGCGAACTCCTCCTCGAACGCGGCCACCTGGCGGCCGCCGATGAACGCGGTGGTCTTGAGCACCTCGGCCCAGCCCTCGGCGACCTCGTCGGCCACCTGGTCGTGCTGGGCACGCAGGTCCACCAGCGGGATGTCGATCACGAACCGTTCCCCTCTCGCAGTCGTCGGGCGGGGTTCCCCGCCCAGACCTCACCCGCGGGGACGTCGTGGAGCACCACCGAGCCCATGCCCACCACGGCTCCCGCGCCGATCGACACGCCTTCCCGGACCGCACAGCCCTGCCCGAGGTAGGCGCCCTCCCCGACGCGCACCGACCCGCCCAGGGACGCGCGGCCGGCGAACGTCGCGCCGTCGGCCACCTCGTCGTCGTGGGTGATCAGCACGTGCGGCATGGCGACCACGTGCGCCCCCAGGCGCAGCGGCGCGGTCACCACCGCCCCGGCCAGCAGGACCGAGCCCGGTCCCACCGCCGTGCCCGCGGCCACCGACGCCGCGGGGTGGACCAGGGTCGCGTACCGGTCGGCCGGCAGGCCGAGCCGGGCCACCACGCCCAGCCGGCCGCGGGGCCGGTGCGCGTTGGCCACGCACACCAGCACCGCCGCGTCGGTCCTCTCGTGCACCAGGTCCGACCCGCCGAGCACCGGCAGGCCGTCCAGGTCCGCGCCGTGGCGCGCCGGGTCGTCGTCCAGCGCGCCCACGGGGCGCCACAGCTCCGGGAGGAGGCGGACCGCCGCGAGGACCTCGCGGGCCAGTCCGCCGCCGCCCACGAGCAGCAGGGGCCTCGGGGTCGCGCCCACCCGCACGGCGCTCATCCGGTGGTGAACACGACGTCGACCCAGTAGTTGCTGCCCGCGTAGGACTGCTCCGGGAAGCCCGCCCCGTCGCCCTTGTACAGGCCGTTCGCCATGCCCTCCGCGCTGGCCGGCGCGCTCAGCGGCGGGCTGGTCACCGAGTTGCCCATGAAGTACCCGATGTCCACCGAGTACCGGCCGTGGGGCGCGTGGTAGGACGCCACGTACGTGGTGCCCGCGCTGACCCGCACCGGTTCGTCGAACACCAGCGCCTGCCAACCGGTGGCGGTCTCGTCGACGAACGTGCCGGTCGCCAGCTCCTGCCCGGTCGCCGACCACAGGGTGCCGGTGTGCGTGCCGGTGTTGCCCGCGCCCTTGTAGAACCGGACGCCGGTGACCTCGCCGTCGGCCGAGGGCACGAACCGCACGCCCAGCTCGTGGGGTCCGGTCGCCTCGTCCGACACCACGGTGGGCACGGTGGCCGCGCTGAACAGCGAGCACGGGCAGTTCCCGGCGGTGGTCGTGGTGAACGACCAGGTGGTCGGCGCGGTCATCGCGTTGCCGTAGACGTCGGCGATGCGCAGGCTCGCCGTGTAGGCCGTGCCACCGCCCAGCGGCGCCGCGGGCGTCCACGTCACCTGCTGCTGGTTCGCCGACAGCGACAGCGTGCCCGCGAGCTTCGCGCCGCCCTGGTCGACCAGGGTGAACTGCGCCGAGGCGAGGTCCACCGGCTCGTCGAAGCTCGCGGTCAGCGGCGCGGTGCGCGAGACCTCGCCGGCGCCGGCGAGCGGGGTGCGCCCGTTGACCACCGGCGGGGTGTTGTCCTCGTTCGGCAGGTACACCACGTCGACCCAGTAGTTGCCGCCCGCGTAGGAGTTCGTCGGGTGGCCCGTGCCCACGCGGTAGACGCCGTTGCCGCCGTCGGCGGCCGCGGGCGCGGTCAGCGGCCCGGAGACCACCTGGTGGCCGTCGAAGTACTCGCCGTCCACGGCGTACCGGCCCGTGGTCGTGGTGTACGAGGCGGTGTAGGTGGCGCCCGCCGTCACGTAGACCGGGGTGGCGAAGGTGAGCGTCTGCCAGCCGGTCGCGGTCTCGTTCTGGAACGTGCCCCTGACCAGCTCCTGCCCCGTGGGCGACCACAGGGCGCCGGTGTGCGCGCCGGTGTTCTCGGGGCCCTTGTAGAACTTCACGCCGGTGATCCGGCCGCCCGAGGTGGGCGTGAACCGCACGCCCAGCTCGTAGGTGCCGGAGTCGCCGGCCGACCGCACCGTGGGCACGGTGGCGGGGCTGAACAGCGAGCACGGGCAGATCGACGTGGTCGCGGTGGTGAACGACCAGGTGATCGGGTTCGGCAGCGGGTTGCCGTTGGCGTCGGCGATCAGCACGCTCGCCGTGTAGGCGGTGTTCGGCACGAGCTTGCCGGACGGCGTCCAGGTGATCGTCCTCTGGTCGCCGGACAGCGACAGCGAGCCGGTGAGCTTCGCGCCGCGCGGGTCGCTCAGCTCGACCTGCGCGGAGGCCGGGTCGACCGCCTCGCTGAACGTCGCCGTCAGCGGGGCCGTCACCGCCACGCCGGTGGCGCCGGCCCCCGGCGAGCGGTTGGTCGACGTGGGCGGCGTGGTGTCGCCGTTGAGGCCGTTGCGGTAGATGACGTCGACCCAGTAGTTGGTCTCGTTGTAGGTCTTGTCCGGCGCCACGCCGCCGGGGCCGTAGTGGTAGACGCCGTTGGGCCCGTCGACGCCGTCGGCGAGCGCCCGCAGGCCCGCGTGGCTCGCGCCCTGGCCGGAGAACCCGCCCGGTGTGACCGAGTAGCGGCCGTTGGGCGCGTGGTAGGACACGACGTAGGTCGTGTTCGCCTGCACCTGGACCGGTCCGGCGAAGATCAGCCGCTGCCAGCCGCTGGCGGTCTCGTTCTCGAAGGTGCCGGTCGCCAGGAGCAGGCCGGTGGAGGACCACAGGGTGCCGGTGTGGGTGCCGGTGTTGCCCGCGCCCTTGAAGAAGCGGACGCCCAGCACCTCGCCCTTGCCGTTGAAGCGGACCTTGGTGCCCACCTCGGTCGGGGTGCCGTCGTCGGCCGAGTAGACGGCCGGGCGGGCGAAGTCGTCCCAGATCGTGCAGGGGCACGCCGCGGGCCTGGTCGCGCCGGTGGTGAACGACCAGGTCGTCCGGACCGACTGGTTGCCCGCCGCGTCCGACACGCGCAGCGCCGCCGTGTAGGAGGTGTTGGGCGCCAGCGGCTGCGCGGGGGTGAGGGTGACCGTCCGGTCGCCGTTGGACAGCGCGGTCGAGCCGGACACCGCGCCGCTCGGGCCGGTCAGCGTGAACTGGGCGGAGCCGGGCGCGACGACCTCGTCGTAGGTGCCGGAGACCGGCGGGGTGAGCGGGACGGTGCCCTCGCCGGCCAGCGGCGCGGTGGCCGTCAGCAGCGGCGCGCGCAGGTCGGGGCCGGGGTCCGGCGCCCACACCACGTCGACCCAGTAGTTGCTGCCCCAGTGGGACTGCGTCGGGAAGCCGGACGAGCCGAAGCGGAACAGGCCGTTGGGGCCGTTCTCGCCGTTCTTCAGGCCGGTGAGCGGCTCCAGGGTGCGCCGCTGTTGCAGGAAGTACTCCAGGTCGTAGGAGTAGCGGCCCTTGGGGGCGAAGTACGACACCACGTAGGTGGTGCCCGCGAAGACCTGGACCGGCTGCGCGAAGACCAGGGTCTGCCAGCCGCTCGCGGTCTCGTTGACGAACGTGCCGGTGGCCAGCTGGTCGCCGGCGGCCGACCACAGCGAGCCGGTGTGCGTGCCGGTGTTGGCGGAGCCCTTGTAGAACCGGACGCCGCGCACGTAGCCGTCGCCGGCGGCGCGCCACTTCACGCCCAGCTCCAGCGGCGACGGGTCGCCGCTGTCGACCTCGGCGGGCGTGTCGGCGTCGGTCCACAGCCCGCACGGGCAGGCGCGGGCGCTCACGCCCGGCGTGGCGACCACCGGGGTGGACAGGTTCACCGAGTCGTCCACCGCGCGCACCCGCAGGCTCGCCGGGCCGGAGCTGCCCGGGGTGTAGGTGTACGTCCACGTGCCCTGGCCGGCCCGCCAGTTCGCCGGGTGCCAGCGGGTGCCGCCGTCGGTGGACACCTCGACGCCGGCGACCCGGCCGCCGCCGGTGTCGGTGACCGAGCCGCCGAAGGTGTAGGGGGCGCCGACCGCCGACACCGGCGGGACGCTGGTGAACGCGACCGTCGGCGCGGCGCCGTCGGTGCTCGCGGTGGCCTGCACGAGGCCGGTCTGGAGGGTCGCGGCGGCCACGCCCATGTCGGCCAGGAAGTTGACCGTGGCCTGCTGCATCCGGACGTCGGAGGTGGGGGTGTTGGTGAGGAAGGCGTGCTCGTCGTCCACGCCCCACGCCCACTGCACGGTGCCCGCGCCGAACACCAGCGACCCGCTCGGGTGCCGGTAGTAGGTGATCGCGTGGGTCTTGGTGTCGGGGGTGTAGTGGTCGCCGTGGTTCTGGAGCACGTACGGGCCCTCTGGCATGTCGACCGTGGTGCGGGACAGCTGCGCCACGCCCGGCGGCTGGAAACCGTTGTCCTCGACCGTGTTCCACTCGTAGCCGAGGGTGCCGGGCTGGAACGTGTAGGTGGAGCCGGCGGCCATGTTCTGGAGGTCGGTGTGCCGCCACAGCCGCATCTTGCCGTACGCGGCGGGCACCTGGAGCGAGTCGTCGCGGCGGCCGTTGACGGTGAAGATGTTGCCCAGCAACGCGTTCTCGGGACGGCCGCCGTCCTGCTCGGGGTAGCGCGGGTCGCGCCAGGTGCCGGTCCAGTCGGGCAGGTTGTCGTTCTGGGTGCCCTTGGTCTCCTTGTAGCTGGCGACGGTCCGCCAGGCCGTGCGGGCGTCGTCGATGGAGGGTTCCCAGCGGGTCTTCCAGAAGATCTCGTTGCCGGTCAGGAACGCCAGGTGCACCCCCGCCGCGCGGGCCGCCTCCACATTGGCGCGCTGCTCGTTGGACCAGTACTCGTCGTGGCCCACGGCCATGAACACCCGGTGGTTCCTGATGAGGTGCCCGCGCCGCGCCGAGTCCACGTCGGTGGTGTAGCTCAGGTCGTAGCCGTTGCGCTCCAGGAACCGCAGCATCGGGTACTCGGCGTTGAAGATGAAGTTGTCGTCCCCGTCGCCGCCGGTGTAGGGGCGGTTGTAGCTCACCTTGTACGCCTGGCCGCCCTGCCCCGGGCCGTCGCCGAAGTACAGGCTGTTGCCGCCGTAGCGGTTGTAGGCCACCCAGGTGGAGTCCGACGTCTGGAACAGGATCTTCGAGGTGCTGGTGTCGTCGCGGACGACGAACACGATCTCGTTCTCGGCACCGGTGTCGTTGCGGTGCGCCCGCGCGTAGTACAGGCCCGAGACCGCGTCCGCGGGCACGTTCCAGCTCAGCGACACGTTCCAGTTGCCGCAGTCGATCAGCGCGCTGCCGTCGGTGCCGCGCCGGCAGGGGTCCTGGTTCTGCGGGGTGGCGCGGGTGATGCGCTGCTTGAAGTGCGCGCCGACGCCGCCGTACCAGCCGAGCCGGTAGATGTCGAGGTAGTAGGAGGGCGCGCTGGTCAGCATCTTGAAGTCGACGCGGCCGCCGGGGGTGGCGCTGATGTCCGCGGTGAACCCGAGGATCGACTCGTCCCGGTAGGCGACCTGCCAGTCCGGGGTGCCCTGCCGGTCGTTCTCGCACGCGACCCTGTTGACCACCGGCGCGGTGCACGGGGCGGCCGCCGCCTCGGGGGCGCGGAACACGCCGACGACGACCAGGAGGGAGGCCGCCAGGGCGGTCACCACCAGCAGCCTCAGCAGGTCAACCGCGAGCGCGGGTCTCGCCCGCGACGGGAGGGCGGTCATGGGTCACCTCTCGGACAGAGCTGAGGACTACTGCGAGTCACTACCTGGACACTGCACCGACCGGCGCAACGCTGTTGCTCCGATCGTCGTGGCCATGCCGCCTCGCGTTACAGCCCGGCGCAAGGGGTGTTCCGCCGCTTGCCGATCACCCGGCACGCGGTCACGGTAAGTAGTCGGCGCCCGGCGCGCCCCACCCGCGGACGGCGCGCCGCCCGCGGGTGGGAGGAGGTCCTTCCGGTGGCGCTAGCGCGACACCAGGGGCAGGTCCAGCGCCGCCTTGAACTCGTCGACCACGGTGAGCTGGTCGGCTTCGCCCAGGTCGTGGTAGAGCGGGAGGATCAGCGACCGGCCGGTGAACATCTCGGTCACCGGCAGGTCGACGTGCGGGTGGCCCGCGTAGGCGGGCTCCAGGTGGGAGGCCATGATCCCGCGCCGCGCCGACACGCCGCGCGCGGAGAGCCGGGCCAGGACGTCGTTGCGCGACACCGGGGCGTCCTCGGGGAGCACGACCCAGAACGACTGGTAGTTGGTCGTGCCGTGCTCGGGGTCGCCGACCAGGCGCAGGCCCGGCACGTCGGCCAGCAGCTCGTGGTAGCGCGCCGCCAGCTCGCGCCGGCGCCGCACGATCGCGTCCAGCTTCCCCAGCTGCACCAGGCCCACCGCGGCCTGGATGTCGGTCATCCGGTAGTTGAACGCGGTCTCCAGGTAGCTCTCCACGACCGCGCCGCCGCCGCTGTGCCGCTCCGCCGCGCTGACGCTCATGCCGTGCTCGCGCAGCCGCCTGCCCCGCACCGCCCACTGCTCGCGGTCCGTGGTGAGCATCCCGCCCTCGCCGGTGGTGATCAGCTTGCGCGGGTGGAACGACCAGGCGGCCAGCTCCGCGTCCGCGCCGACCGGCACGCCGCGGTAGGTCGACCCGGCGGCGCAGGCCGCGTCCTCGACCACGGTGATGCCGCGCGGCCGGCACAGCGCGCGCACCTGCTCCACGTCGGCCGGCACACCGGCCTGGTGCACCAGGACCACCGCCCTGGTGCGCTCGGTAAGCACCTGCCCGACGGTCGCCGCGGACAGGTTGCCGGTCTCCGGCTCCACGTCGGCGAACACCGGGGTGGCGCCGCAGTAGCGGACCGCGTTGGCGGTGGCGATGAACGACAGCGACGGCACCACGACCTCGTCGTCCGGACCGATGTCGAGCAGGTGCAGCGCCACGTGCAGCGCGGTGGTGCACGAGGACAGCGCCACCGCGTGCAGGGCGGCGACACGACGCGCGAAGGCGTCCTCGAACGCGGCCACCTTCGGGCCCTGCGCGACCCAGCCGGACAGCACGGCGGCGGAGGCCGCCCGCGCCTCCTCCTCGCCCAGCCAGGGCTTCATGACGGGGATCACCGGACCGCCTCGGCGGCGTCGTCGCCCAGGGCGACCCACCACTCGACCAGTCCGCGCAACCCGTCCACCAGGCCGATCTCGGGCTTCCAGCCGAGGTCGCGGGCGGCGGCGGAGATGTCGGCCAGGCGGCGGGTGACGCCGTTGACCTTGCGCTCGGGGCCGTGCTCCAGCGGCAGTTCCGAGTCCATCGCGGTCAGCAGCGCCAGGGCCAGCTCCCTGAGGCTGGTCTCCTCGGCGCTGGCGATGTTGTAGACCTGGTCGGTGACCGGGGCCCTGGCCGCCAGGACGTTCGCGCGGGCGATGTCGTGCACGTGGACGAAGTCCATGGTCTGCGCGCCGTCGCCGAAGATCAACGGCGACTCCCCCGCGGCGATGCGCTCCATCCAGCGGATGAGCACCTCGGTGTACTTGCCGTGGGCGTCCATGCGGGGGCCGTAGACGTTGAAGTAGCGCAGCGCCACGTAGTCCAGGTCGTACATGGCCTTGAAGCTGCGCAGCATCGACTCGTTGAACGCCTTGGCCGCGCCGTAGAACGTGTCGTTGTTGTACGGGTGGTGGCGCTCGGTGGTCGGGAAGGTCTCGGCCAGGCCGTAGACCGACGCCGACGACGAGGCGACGACCTTCTTCACGCCCGCCGCGGCGGCCGCCTCGACGACCGTGAAGGTGCCGTCGACCAGGCACTCCAGCGCCAGCCTCGGTTCCTCGGCGCACTGGGTGATGCGGAGGGCCGCGAGGTGGAACACCAGGTCGGTGCCCTTCGACAGCTCGGCGAGCAGCGCGCGGTCGTTGATGTCGCCCTCGACGACGGTGAGCCGGTCGCCCGCCGCGGCGGTCGCGTCGGCCAGGTTCTCCCTGCGCCCGCGCACGAAGTTGTCCAGCACCACCACCTCGGCGGCGCCGGCGGCGAGCAACTGGTCGACCACCGCGGAGCCGATGGTGCCCGCCCCTCCGGTGACGAGGGCGCGCTGCCCGCTGATCGGCTGAGCCGCTTCCGACATGGTGCTGTCCTTCCGGTGGTGCTTACGCGGTGACGAGGGAGGTGGGGGTGGTGTGGTCGACGGTGACGAACGCGCCGCCGGCGGCCAGGCTCGCGGAGGCGGCTTCGAGGGTGGCCAGGACCCGCAGGCCCGACCAGCCGTCGGTCAGCGGGGCGCGCTTCTCGGCGATCGAGGCGGCGAACTCCGCCATCATGCCGCGCAGCGCCTCCCGCTCCGGCAGCGCCGGGGCCACGGTGTCGCCGCGGCGGTAGGAGATGATCGCCTGGCGGCGGTCCTCGTCGTCCTCGATGCGGTCGGCGCCCCGGTCGTGCACGGACAGGCGCTGCACCGCGTTGAGGTCGTCCCAGACGACCGTGCGGCGGGAGCCGCCGACGACCATGGTGCGGATCTTGGTCGGGGACAGCCAGTTCACGTGCACGTGGGCCAGCACGCCGTCGGACAGCTCCAGGGTCAGGTGGCCGACGCAGGCGCGGCCCGCGCCGATCGGGTCCGAGCCGTGCGCGGAGACCCGGGCGACGCGCACGCCGTCGGGCAGGATCGCGTCGAAGATCGACAGGTCGTGGGGCGCGAGGTCCCAGAACACGTCCACGTCCCGCTGCACGAGGCCGAGGTTGATGCGCACCGAGTCGAGGTACTGCACGGTGCCCAGCTCGCCGCCGCGCACCAGGTGCCGCAGGTGCTGCACGGTCGGCGTGTAGACGAAGGTGTGGTCCAGCATGAGGGTCAGGCCGCGGTCCTCGGCCTCGCGCACCAGCTCCAGGCCGTCCGCGTAGGTGGCCGCCAGCGGCTTCTCCACCAGCACGTGCTTGCCGGCGCGCAGGGCGGCCAGGGCGACCGGCAGGTGGGTGGCGGCCGGGGTGGCGATGGCGACCGCGTCGACCGCCGGGTCCGCCAGCACGTCGTCGAGCGAGCCGGACACCCGGACCGTCGAGTAGTCGCCCAGCACGCGGCGGGCGCGCTCGGTGTCCAGGTCGCACAGGTAGCGCAGCTTGAGCCCGGGGGTGGCCTGGGCGTTGCGCACCAGGTTCGGACCCCAGTAGCCGGCGCCGATCACGGCGATGCCGATCGGCTGGTCCATCTCGTTCTCCCTCTCGCGGCCCTCGCCGGCGCTCCGGGTGGTCATCTCAGTACGCCCCCTGCCCGCCGAACACGGCGCGGAAGGTCTTCCAGAGGATCAGCGCGTCCAGGGCCAGCGACCAGTCCTCGACGTAGCGCAGGTCGAGCCGCACGGACTCCTCCCAGGAGAGGTCGCTGCGGCCGGAGACCTGCCACAGGCCGGTCAGCCCCGGCTTCACCAGCAGCCGGCGGCGCATGTCCGGCCCGTACTTGGCGCTCTCCTCGGGCAGCGGCGGCCTCGGGCCGACCAGCGACATCGCGCCGGTGAGCACGTTGAGCAGCTGCGGCAGCTCGTCGAGGGAGTAGCGGCGCAGGAAGCGGCCCACCGCGGTGACCCGGGGGTCGTGCTTCATCTTGAACAGCACGCCCGCGCCCTCGTTGAGCTGCTGGAGCTTGGCGCGCAGCGCGTCGGCGTCGGTGACCATGGTGCGGAACTTCAGGATGGTGAACGTCGCGCCGCCCTTGCCGACGCGGCGCTGCTTGTAGAGCACCGGTCCCCTGGTGTCGATCATGATCGCCACCGCGACCGCCAGCAGCACCGGGCTGAGCAGGGCCAGCAGCAGGGTCGAGCCGACCTTGTCCACGGTCGCCTTGACCACGCGGCGGAAGCCGGTGAACGACGGCTCGCTCACCCGCAGCAGCGGCATCCCCAGCACGCCGGTGACGTGCAGGCGGGGACCGGCGAAGTCCATCAGGGCGGGTGCGACGACCATCTCGGTGCCGGTGCCCTCCAGGTCCCAGGCCAGCTGCTGGAGCCGGCGGGGCGTCCAGTAGGCGTCGGGCGTGACCGCGACGATCCGGTAGCCGCCGCGGCGCACCTGCTCGGCCAGCTCGCCGAAGCGGCCCACGACCGGGATGCCCTCCAGCTCCACGCCGATCTCGGCGCGGCCGTCGACGGTGCACACCGCGTCCACGCGCCAGCCCAGGTGCGGGGCGCGGCGGGTGCGGGAGATCAGGTCGGCGACGGTGTCGACGTTGCCCGCGGCCAGCACCGGCAGCAGGCAGCGGCCCTCGCCGCGGGCCCGGTGCAGCGGTCGGCGCAGGGCGTAGCGGACCGGGAACGCGACCAGCGCGACGGCCGGTCCGACGACGAAGACCCACAGGCGGGCGCCGGGCAGCCCCGCGGCGAGGGCGCCCAGGCCCAGCGCGACGACGGAGCCGAACAGGCCGCGGCCCAGGCGGCGGAACTCCTCCGCGCCCTGGCCGAGCACCGTGGGGTTCCAGACCCGGTTGAGGAACAGCGAGCCGAGGACCACCGCGACCGTGACCGCCTCCAGGGCGAGCATCGGCAGCGGCCCGAAGGAGGCGTGCCGGGCCTGGAGCACGGCGCCCGCGAGCACGACGACCAGGACGGTGCACAGGACGTCGGCGGCGATCACGCCGTAGCGGTAGGCGGGTTCCCAGCCGCTGACGGTCGGGTGCGTGGTGCGGCGCGTGACCCGGACCCGGGTGACGGGTCTGTGCCTCGCGTGCTGGACCTGCTCGCTCATCGTGGTGCTCCCCCGGTTGAGCCGGTACGGACGTGCATCGTTCGCAGGGCATCCCCGACGGACCCGCGTGTGGTGTGCAGCAAATGTGCGGTCGGCGTTTTTCAGCCTCGCGAACCGTCATTCGTCACACGCCGGTCGCGCGTTACACACACGGTGAAGGTGGACCGGATGCTGATTCATCAGTGCGGCACACGGCGCACACCCAGGAGGTTCACCGGGTGACTTCAGGTCACCGCCCCCGGCGTGGCGGAAAAACCCGCGTCGGCACCGGGCGACAGGCGTCCGCAGTGGCCTTTGACGTGGCGGACCAGGACCATCGCTGCGCGCCCGCACCGCGTTACAGGGGTTCTCCCGGCACGGACCGGACCGGTGCGGAAAGTAGCGGAAAAAGGACTGGACGCGTCACCCGCGAACCCGCACCGCGGCGGACCGGGGTCACCCTTTCACAGAGTGGAAGCAGCTATTCGGCGCAACGGGACCGGCACTTCAGGTGACCGCCGTGAACCAATTCCGCCCACTCGGCCCGACAGGGGTGACCAACACCACTTCTCCCGAACAATCCCTGCTGTCCCGAACGCTCAACCCGGGGGTCCTGAACGTACGACACGGGTGTCGCGAACGTACGACTCGCGGACACCCCGGCGAGTCGTACGTCCAGGCCGGGCGAGTCGTACGTTCGCGACCCCCGAGTTGAGCGTTCGGGAGGGTGAGCGGTCGTTCACGGATGGGTCAGCGCGCGGTGACCAGGCGAGCCTTCTCGGGGCCCACGGCCACGACGTCGCCGTGCTTGAGCTGGGCGCCGCGGCGGGTCTCCGGGCGGCCGTTGACCGTCACCTCTTCGGCTTCGACCAGCTCACGGGCGTGGGCGCCGTTGTCCGCCAGGCCGGCCAGCTTGAGGAACTGGCCCAACCTGATCATGTCGTCGGAGATCTCCACCTCGCGGATCCGCACCGGCCCATCATCGCGCACGGGTGCACGTGCGGACGCACGGGCACCTGGTTAACGAGGATTGCACGGACTCGAAACACGATCGACATCAGCCGGACGCGCCGGCGTCTAGGTTCCCGGGATGTGAGCACAGGCAGGTCGGAGCCGGAGCCCACCGGCGGCGCGGAGCGCGGGCGCCGTCGGTCGCCGCGCGGCGAGATCGGCGCGACCGGCGCGCGGTTCGGCTCGCAGGCCCTCCGCCGCGGGTGGGAGGAACAACCACCCGAACAGCCGAAGCCGGTCAGGCGGCGCCGGTCCCTGCGCGGCGAGGTGGGCGCCACGGGTGCCCGGTTCGGCTCCGCCGCCCTGCGCCGCAGTCTGGAGGAGAAGGACGAGCCCGGGGAGCGCCGGCCGGAGCCTGCTGTCCGCGGAAAGGAAGGGGAGCGCCGTCCGGAACCTGCTGCCGGCAGAGCGGAGGCGGAGCGCCGGCTGGAACCCGCCGCCGGCGGGGCGGAGAGGGAGCGCCGCCCGGAACCTCCCGCCGGCGGGTCGGAGGCGGGGCGCCGGCCGAGACCTCCCGGCGGGTCGGAGGCGGAGCGGTGGGCGGGGACCGTCCCGTTGCCCGACCCCGGGAGCGACACGTGGCCGGTGGTGCCGGCCGGCCGCGCGCCCGAGCCCGAACCGGAGCCGGTGGTCGAGGAGTTCTCCGGGCCGCTGGTCCGCCCCTACGCGTGGACGGGCGGTCGCACGTCCGCCGCCTACGACCTGCGGCTGGAGACGCTGCTCTCGCTGGAGGGCGGCGGCATCACGACCGCCCTGCGCGACAGCACCTCCGAACAGCGCTCGATCGTCGAGATGTGCGCGACGGGACCGCGGTCGGTCGCGGAGGTCTCCGCGCTGCTGGCGGTGCCGCTGGGCGTGGCCCGGGTGCTCGTCGGCGACCTGATCGGCATGGGCGTGGTGGCGGCGCACCACAACGCCGCCGCGCCCGGCGGGCCCGACCTGACGCTGCTGGAACGGGTGTTAGCCGGTCTGCGCGACCTCTGACCGCAGCTCGCCGAACAACTCCGCCAGGTCGGCCAGCCGGTAGTGCGCGTTGAGCCCGCTCGGGTTCGGCAGCAGCCACAGCCGCGACGACGCGATGGGCTCGGGCTGCGGCCCCACCTTGGCCGCCTTGCGCCCGAACGCCGTCCGGTAGGCCGTCACGCCCACCACCGCCACGAACCTCGGCCGGTGCTCCCGCGCCACCTCGGTCAGCCGCTCGCCGCCCGCCCGCAGCTCCTCGGCGGTCAGCTCGTCGGCCCGCGCGCTCGGCCGCGCCACCAGGTTGGTGATGCCCAGCCCGAGGTCGAGCAGCTCGTCCTGCTCGGACGGGTCGAACCGGCGCGGGGTGAACCCGGACAGGTGCAGCGCGGGCCAGAACCGGTTGCCCGGCCGGGCGAAGTGCCGGCCCCGGGAGGCCGACATCAGACCGGGGTTGATCCCGCAGAACAGCACGTCCAACCCCGGCTTCAGCACGTCGGACAGCGTCACGCCACCACCACCGGGACACCGTCGACGACGAGCCGCCAGTCCGTGGAGGAGAACGCGGCCGGGTCGATCTCGCCGTGCTCCTGCACCCACTCGATGATCAGCTGCCGGATCTCCAGCTGCTGGTTGTGCAGCACCGGGGCGGTGGCCACGTGCGGGAAGTTGCCGCCGCCGGACTGCCGGTAGTTGTTCACCGCCACCGCGAACGCCCGGTCGGGCGCCACGGGCGCACCGTCGTAGGCCAGGCCCACCACCCGCTGCCCGACCGGTCGGGCCAGGTCGATGTCGTAGGTCAGCGGCGCGTCCAGGCCGGCGGCCACGTCGTAGAGGTAGTCGGGCGTGCCGTTGGCGTTGGTCAGCGCGTCGGGCTGGTGCGGCCCGGCCGTGCCCACCGCCTTGAAGTAGCCCGCCGAGCGCTCCAGGTAGTCCTTGAGCTGCGCGCCGGTGAGCCGCACGCCGAGCAGGGTGTTGTCGTAGACGTAGAGGCCGGCCACGTCGCGCACCGACACCTCGCCCGCCGGGATCGCCGCGGCCTTGTTGAACGGCGAGGCCAGCGACAGCACCGGCAGCGCCTCGGCCAGGCCCGCCTTGAGCGCCTCGCCCTGCACGCGGTTGACGAGGTCCAGCACGGCGGTGTCCTCGTACCGGGCGGTCGCGGCGGACATCGCGGCCCGGGACGTGCCGATCTTCGAGTTCACGTAGGCCACCACGCGCTCGTGGTCGTCGCGCAGCTTGCGGACGATCACCGGGTCCTCGGCCGAGGTGGTGGTGTCGAGCACCCGGGAGCGGGACGCGGTCGGCTGCCAGCCCCGCCGGGGCGTCCACTCCAGGTCGAACTCCATCACGCTGAGCCGCTTGCCCCAGAACAGGGGCTCGGTCAGCAGGACCTGCCGCCCGGTCTCCCGGTTGGTGACGAACCGCTGCGCGATCTCGGTGTGCGCGTGGCCGACCAGGATCGCGTCGATGCCGGGCACCTCCTCGGCGACCAGCGCCGAGCAGTTCTCCGGGAACGGCAGCAGGTCGCCCAGCGAGGAGGACAGGTCCGCGCCCGAGTGCGCGGCGACGACGACCAGGTCGGCCCCCGCGGCGCGGACCCTCGGCACCCAGTGGCGCGCCTGCTCCAGCACGCCCGGGAAGGTCATCTTCCCCTCGACGTGCGCCTTGTCCCAGATGGCGATGCCCGGGTTGGTCAGGCCGAGGACGCCCACCCGCAGCGGCGCGGAGCCGGTGCGCCACACGGTCTTGACCACGTAGGGGCGGAACGCGGGCCGGCCGGTGGCCGAGTCGACCGCGTTGGCGGCCAGCAGCGGGAAGTCGAGCTGCTTCTCGAACTCGCGCAGCAGGGGGATGCCGTAGTTGAACTCGTGGTTGCCCAGGGCCGCGGCGTCGTAGCCCAGCTCGTTCATGGCGGTGGCCATCGGGTGCGCCTTGCGGCGGCCGATGGGCTCCACCTTGGCGTAGTAGTAGGCCAGCGGGGTGCCCTGGATGGTGTCGCCCGCGTCGACGAGCAGGGTGCGGTGCGCGCCGCGCTCCCGGCGGATCGCCTTGACCAGGGTGGACAGCTTCGCCAGGCCGATGTCGTTGTGGGCGCTGTCGTCGAACTCGCGGTCGGCGAAGTAGTCCCAGTTGAAGACGTTGCCGTGCAGGTCGGTGGTGCCGAGCACGGTCAGCGTGAACCGGCGCGCGCCGGCGGTCCGGTCGTCCGGGGCGGCGTGCGCCGTCGAGTGGAAACCGGTCGCGGCGAGCACGGTCGCGGCACCGCCCGCGAGGAGGGCGCGGCGGTGCAGGGGGGATCCGGTCATGGGGTGACCGTAGCCATTGACGGTTGACCGCTCGACCGGAAAACCCTCAACCGGCGTCGTCGGCGCGGTCGGCGGTGGTCGCGGCCCCGTCGGTCGCCCCGGTGGGCGCCCCGTCGTCGGTCGCGGCGGAGCGGCGGCGGCCCAGCGCGACCGCCACGCCGACGGCCGCCAGCGCGACCGCGGCCAGCACCCACACCCACACCGGCACCCCGCCGTCGTCCTCCTCCGCGGCGGTGGCGGTGGCGACGGCGGAGGAGGTGGTGGCCGCCGTGGTCGCGGTGGTGGTGGTCGCCGCCGCGCTGCTGGTGGCGGCCTCCGTCGTGGTGACCGGAGGGGCCTCGGTGGGCGGGGTCCCGGCCTTGGTGGTCGGGGCCTGCCCGGTGGCCGGCGCGGGCAGGGTGAAGGTGATCACGCCGTCCACGAAGTCGCCGTCGAGGGACTCGACCCGCCAGGCCAGCGCGTGCTGCCCGGCGGGCGAGCCGCTCGCCTTCAGGGGCACGACCAGGCTGGAGCCCTGGGCGCTGATCTCGCCCAGCGGCCACGCCGCGCCGTCCGGGCCGGTCACGGTGATGCCGGCGCTCTCCGCGGGCACCGGCTCGCTGAACGTCAGCGTCAGCTGCTGGGGCCGCTGGGCCAGGGTCGCCCCGTCGGCCGGGTCGCTGGAGATCAGCTCGGTGTGGGCGAACGCCGGGGACGCGGCCCCGACCAGGGCCAGCACGGCCAGCAGCGCCGAGAGCGCCAGTCGCTTCATACCGGTAGTTCTACCGGGTCGGGGGCGTTCCCCGCCCGTCCGCCGGCGGCCGGTCGCCGGACTGCTGCCTGCCGCCGCCGTCGCCCCGCACGGCCTTGCCCTCCAGCACGGCGTCGGCGGTGGCGCCGGAGGCCACGACGGTGACGGTGTCGCCGGTGTCGATGTCGGCCAGGTCGCCCTGGCCGCCGTTGACCCGGGTGTCCTCGCCCACCCGGTAGGTGGTGGTGTAGCCGTCGGGGCTCTTGACCGTGATGGAGGCGTCGGAGACCTCGGTGACCTCGCCGTTCTGGAACTCGCCGTGCTGCGCGTCCCCGAACGGGCCGCCCATCACCACCAGGCCGCCGGGACCGCCCTTCACGCCGTAGCCGCGCGGTCCGCCCAGGCCCTGCCGGGCGGCCTCGGAGTTGCCGGCGGCGTAGATGACGCCACCGCCGGCCGCGGCGATGCCCACGGCGACGGCGATCGCGACGAGGGTCCTGCGGCCGTTCCAGCCGGGACCGGGGGCGGCCTGCGGTGGCGGCGGGTCACCCCAGGTCGGGTTCTCGGGTTCGGTGCTCATGGCGACCACGGTCGCGGGCCCGCCTGTGCGTGGGCTGTGCGGTCCTTGGGCGGCCGCTGTGCGTGGGTCGCTGCGCGTCGCCCGCCGTGTCTCGGCAGCCCCGGCGGCGGTTCACAGGTGGTACACAGGACCGGCACAGCAGGGGCTCAAGGGCCGCGCACACGATGGGAGCATGCGCTCAGTGTCCGCAGCAGGGCCGTCCCCTGAACTCCGCCGCCCGGACGGCAGACCCGTGCGCGTCCTGGTGGTGGACGACGAGTCCACCCTCGCCGAGCTGATGTCCATGGCGCTGCGGATGGAGCGGTGGGAGGTGCGCACCGCGCTGGACGGCACGTCCGCCGTGCGCGTGGCGCGCGAGTTCCACCCGGACGTGGTCGTGCTGGACGTCATGCTCCCCGACTTCGACGGCCTGGAGGTGCTGCGCCGGCTGCGCGCCGACGCGCCCGGCCTGCCGGTGCTGTTCCTGACCGCCAAGGACGCCGTGGAGGACCGCATCGCCGGGCTCACCGCGGGCGGCGACGACTACGTCACCAAGCCGTTCAGCCTGGAGGAGGTCGTGCTCAGGCTGCGCGGCCTGCTGCGCCGCACCGGCGTCACCGAGGCGACCGCGGGCACCGAGCTGGTGGTGGGCGACCTGGTGCTGGACGAGGAGACGCGCGAGGTGCGCCGCGGCGGCAGGTCGGTCGACCTGACCGCGACCGAGTTCGAGCTGCTGCGGTACCTGATGCGCAACCCCCGGCGGGTGCTGTCCAAGGCGCAGATCCTGGACCGGGTGTGGAGCTACGACTTCGGCGGCCAGGCCAACATCGTCGAGCTCTACATCTCCTACCTGCGCAAGAAGATCGACGCGGGCCGACCGCCGATGATCCACACCATGCGGGGCGCGGGCTATGTCCTCAAACCTGCGCCCTAGGGCGTGGTCGCTGCGCACGCGGCTGGTCGTGGGGCAGCTGGCCCTGCTCGCCGTGGTGTGCGCGGTCATCGGCGTGGTGAGCGGGTTCGCGCTGCGCGACTTCCTGACCGACAAGCTGGACGAGGAGCTCGGCCGCACCGCCGACCGCGTCACCCGCGCGCTGCCGCCACCGCCGGGCAAGCGCCCCGACGACCCGCTGACCGGCCCGGGGGTCGGCACCGGCACGCTGCTGGTCGTGCTCGACCCGGGCCGCGCGCCCGCGGGCGTGCGGCTCGACGACAGCGCCGAGGCCGAGGACCTGCCCGCCGAGGTGAGCGCGCTGGTGGCCTCGCGCACGGGCGGCGCGCCGCGCACCGTGGACCTGGGCGGGGACCTCGGCGAGTTCCGGGTGGTCGCCACCCCCACGCGGACGGGCGAGGTGGTGTTCACCGGCCTGTCGCTGGACGACGTGAACAGCACGGTGTGGCGGCTGGGCCTGATCCTGGGCGGGGTGTCGCTGGCCGGGCTGCTGGCGGTGAGCCTGGCCGGGACGTTCGTGGTGCGCCGCGCGCTGCGGCCGCTGGACCGGGTCGCCGACACCGCCGCCCGCGTGGCGGAGCTGCCGCTGCACCAGGGCGAGGTGGCGCTGGCCGAGCGGGTGCCAGAGCAGGACACCAACCCCGACACCGAGGTCGGCAAGGTCGCCCTGGCGCTGAACAGGATGCTCGGCCACGTCGGCGGCGCGCTGGAGGCCAGGCACGCCAGCGAGACGCGGGTCCGGCAGTTCGTCGCCGACGCGAGCCACGAGCTGCGCACGCCCCTGGCCGCGATCCGCGGGTACGCCGAGCTGACCCGCCGCAGCACCGACGAGGTGCCGCCGCAGGTCGGGCACGCCATGCGGCGGGTGGAGTCCGAGGCGGTGCGGATGACCTCGCTGGTGGAGGACCTGCTGCTGCTCGCCCGGCTGGACGCGGGCCGGCCGCTGGGCCGCGAGCCGGTCGACCTGTCGCGGCTGGTGGTGGACACCGCCGCCGACGCGCGGATCGCGGGCCCCGACCACGAGTGGCGGCTGCGGCTGCCGCCGGAGGCGGTGCTGGTCACCGGGGACGAGCACAAGCTGCACCAGGTGCTGGCGAACCTGCTGTCCAACGCCCGCGTGCACACCCCGCCCGGGACCACGGTGGTGACGTCGCTGTCCACCGGCGGCGGCGCGGTGGAGGTGGCGGTCACCGACGACGGGCCCGGCATCCCGGAGGAGGCGCAGGGCGAGGTGTTCGAGCGGTTCGCGCGCGGCGACACGTCCCGCTCGCGGGCGGCGGGCAGCACCGGGCTGGGGCTGTCGATCGTGGCCGCCGTGGTGGCGGCGCACGGGGGCGACGTGCGGGTGACGAGCCGGCCGGGCCGGACCACGTTCACGGTCCGGTTGCCGCGCTGACGCTGAGGCTGGCGCTGGCACTGGCACTGGCACTGCCGAAGGCGAAGGCGTTACCGACGCGGGCGACGCGACGCGCACAGCCGGTTCACAGCGCGGCCACAAGGACCACCCAGGCCGGCCGGACACGCTCGGCCCATGCGAGCGCGACTACCCCTGTTGCTGTTGTCGGCCGGGACGGCGGTGCTGTACCTGTGGCGCCTGGGCGATTCCGGGTGGGCCAACGCCTACTACTCCGCCGCCGCCCAGGCCGGGGCGGGGAGCTGGCACGCGTGGTTCTTCGGCGCCACCGACGCCGCGGGCGCCATCACCGTCGACAAGACGCCGGCGGCGACGTGGGTCATGGGCCTGTCGGCCCGGCTGTTCGGGGTCGACGCGTGGAGCATCCTGGTCCCCCAGGCGCTGATGGGCGTGGCGAGCGTGGCGCTCCTCCACGCCGCGGTGCGCCGCACGGCCGGTGAGGCGGCCGGGCTGATCGCGGGCGCGGTGCTGGCGCTGACGCCGGTCGCGGTGCTGATGTTCCGGTTCAACAACCCCGACGCGCTGCTGGTGCTGCTGCTCGTGGCCGGGGCGTACTGCGTGGTGCGGGCCACCGAGACCGCCTCGCCCCGGTGGCTGGTCCTGGCGGGCGCGGCGGTGGGCTTCGCGTTCCTGGCCAAGATGCTCCAGGCGTTCCTGGTGCTGCCCGCCTTCGGCCTGGTGTACCTGGCGTTCGCGCCCGCCGGACTCGGTCGGAAGGTCGGGCACCTGGTTGCCGCGCTGGGTGCGGTGGTGGTCGCGGGCGGCTGGTGGGTGCTGGCCGTCGAGCTGGTGCCCGCCGACTCACGGCCGCACATCGGCGGCTCGCAGGAGAACAGCGTGCTCGAACTCGCGCTGGGCTACAACGGTCTGGGCCGGCTGACCGGGGAGGAGGTCGGCAGCGTCGGCGGTGGTGGCGGTTGGGGCGCCACCGGGTGGAGCAGGCTGCTGGGCGCGGAGATGGGCGACCAGATCGCCTGGCTGCTGCCGACCGCGGTGGTGCTGCTCGTCGCGGGCTGGTGGGCGGCCGGGCGGGGCGGGGTCGGGCAGGGCCACGCCGGACAGGGCCACGCCGGGCGGGGGCCGACCGGGCGAGAGCAGGCCGAACGGGGCCGGGCCAAGCGGGTCGGGCTGGTGCTGTGGGGTGGCTGGCTCGTGGTCACCGCCGCGGTGTTCAGCTCGATGAACGGGATCATCCACGCCTACTACACGGTGGCCCTGGCGCCGGCCGTCGGCGGGCTGGTCGGGATCGGCGCGGTCGCCCTGTGGCGCGAGCGGCGGGAACCGGTCGCCGCGGCGGCGCTGTCGGGCGCGGCGGCCGTGTCGGCGCTCCAGTGCTACCTCCTGCTGCTGGACTGGTCCGCGCTGCTCGCCTCGGTGGTGCTGGTGCTCGGCCTGCCGGCCGCGGTGGGCCTGTTCCTGGCCGCGGTCGCGCCCGCCGCGGTGGTCGTGCCGGTCGCGCTGGTCGCCGCGCTGCTCGGGCCCGGCGCCTACTCGGTGGCCACGGCCGCCACCCCGCACTCCGGCGCGATCCCCAGCGCGGGCCCGGACCGGACCGGCGGCGGGGCGTTCCTCTCGCGCGTCGGCGGCAAGAACGGGCCCGGTGGCCTGTTGAACGCCAGTGAGCCCGGCGAGGAACTGGTGGCGCTGCTGCGCGACAGCGACGGCTCCACGTGGGCCGCGGCGGCGGTGGGGTCCAACAACGCGGCCGGGTTCCAGCTCGGCAGCGGGAGGCCGGTGATGGCCGTCGGCGGGTTCAACGGCACCGATCCCGCGCCGACGCCGGAGGAGTTCCGGCGGCTCGTGGCCGAGGGTCGGGTCCACTACTTCCTCGGCGGCGCGGGGATGCCCGCCGAGAGCGGCAGCGACGCGTCCGAGCGGATCGCCGAGTGGGTCGAGGAGAACTTCACCGCCACCACCGTGGACGGCGTGGCCGTCTACGACCTCACAGCCGGGGCACAGGCATGACACACGAAGCGCCCAGCCCGTCCCGCGACGGTGGGCCCATGACACCCGCGACGTTCCCGACGACCACGGTCCTCGACGTGGTGGTCCCCGTGCACGACGAGGAACGCGACCTCGCGCCGTGCGTGCGCAGGCTGCACGCCGACCTCGTCCGCGGCTTCCCCTACACCTTCCGGATCACCATCGCGGACAACGCGAGCACCGACCGGACCGCCGAGGTCGCCGACGCGCTGGCCCGCGAACTGCCCGGCGTGACGGCCGTGCACCTGCCGCACAAGGGCCGGGGCCGCGCGCTCAAGGCCGTCTGGTCCACTTCGGACGCCGCGGTGCTGGCCTACATGGACGTCGACCTGTCCACCGACCTGGCCGCGCTGGCGCCGCTGGTGGCGGCGCTGGTCTCCGGTCACTCCGACCTGGCGATCGGCAGCCGGCTCGCCCGCGGCGCGCGGGTCGTGCGCGGGCCCAAGCGGGAGTTCATCTCCCGCTGCTACAACCTGATCCTGCGCGGCACGCTCGCCGCCCGGTTCACCGACGCCCAGTGCGGGTTCAAGGCCATCCGCGCCGACGTGGCGCGCCGGCTGCTGCCGCACGTGGAGGACACCGGCTGGTTCTTCGACACCGAGCTGCTGGTGCTGGCCGAACGCGCGGGCGCGCGCATCCACGAGGTCCCGGTGGACTGGGTCGACGACCCCGACAGCCGGGTGGACATCGTCCCCACCGCGGTGGCCGACCTGCGGGGCGTGGCCCGGGTGATGCGCGGCCTGGCGACCGGGCGCATCCCCGTCGGCGAGCTGAGCGCCCAGCTGGGCAGGCGACCGCTGGAGCCGCACGCGCCCGGCGTGCCCGCGGGGCTGGTGCGGCAGTTGGTGCGGTTCAGCGCGATCGGCGTGGTCAGCACCCTGGCCTACCTGCTGCTGTTCGTGCTGCTGCGCGGCGGGGTGGGCGCGCAGGGCGCGAACCTGGTGGCGCTGCTGGTCACCGCGATCGGCAACACCGCGGCGAACCGCCGGTTCACCTTCGGCGTACGCGGGAGGGGGCACGCGGGGCGGCACCAGGTCGAGGGGCTGCTCGTCCTCGCCCTGGGCCTCGGGCTGACCAGCGGCGCGCTCGCGCTGGCGCACCGGGTCGCCCCGCCCGGCGGTCACGCCGAGCTGGCCGCCGTCGTGGGCGCCAACCTGCCGGCCACCGTGCTGCGGTTCCTCCTGCTGCGCAACTGGGTCTTCCGCCCGCGCCCGCCCGCCGGGACCACCCCGCTCACCGGGACCACCGAGGCCGTTCCCGACACCCGAACCCTGGAGACCACCCGATGACCGCGACCCTGAGCGCACCCGCCCCGGCGGCGCACGACGCGCCGACCCCGAACCGGGGCTGGACCACCCCCGCGCTGGTCGTGCTGCTGGCCGGCACCGCGGTGCTGTACCTGTGGGACCTCACCGCCTCCGGCTGGGGCAACAGCTACTACTCCGCCGCCACCCAGGCCGGCGCGCGGAGCTGGACCGCCTGGCTGTTCGGCGGCTCGGACGCGGGCGGCGTGATCACCGTCGACAAACCGCCGGCCGCGCTGTGGGTCAGCGGGCTGTTCGCGCGGGCCTTCGGCTTCTCCAGCTGGACCGCGCTCGCGCCGCAGGCGATCGAGGGTGTGCTGGCGGTGTGGCTGCTGCACGCCACCGTGAAGCGGACCTCCGGCCCGGTCGCCGGGCTGCTGGCGGGCGCGGCGCTCGCGGTGACCCCGGTGGCCGTGCTGGTGTTCCGGTTCAACCTGCCCGACGCGCTGCTGGTGCTGCTCCTGGTCGCCGGGGCCTACTGCACGGTGCGGGCGCTGGAGGCGGCCTCCGGTCGGTGGCTGGCGCTGGCCGGCGTGGCGGTCGGGTTCGCGTTCCTGGCCAAGATGGGACAGGCGCTGCTGGTGCTGCCCGCGTTCACCGCGGCCTACCTGCTGGCCGCGCCGACCTCCCCGGGCCGGAGGTTCCTGCACCTGCTGGGCGCGGGACTCGCGGTGGTCGGGTCGGCGGGCTGGTTCGTCCTGCTGGTCGAGCTGTGGCCGGCGGGGTCGCGCCCCTACATCGGCGGCTCGTCCAACGACTCGCTGTGGGAGCTGGCGCTGGGCTACAACGGCCTGGGCCGCGTCTTCGGCGGCGGTGGTGCGGGCGGCGTGGGCGGTGGCATGGGCAACGGCAACATCGGCTTCGGCGGCAGCACCGGCGCCGACCGGCTGTTCGGGGCGAGCATGGGCGGGGAGATCTCGTGGCTGCTGCCCGCCGCGCTGATCGGGCTGGTGGCCGGGCTGTGGTTCACCCGCCGCGCGCCGCGCACCGACCGCACCCGCGCCGCGCTGGTGTTGTGGGGCCTGTGGGTGCTGGTCAACGGGGTCGTGTTCAGCTTCATGAGCGGCATCACCCACCCGTACTACACGGTCGCCGTGGCGCCGGGCGTCGCCGCGCTCGTCGCCATCGCCGGGCGCGAGCTGTGGCGGGGTCGTCGGCACCTGCCGGCGCGCGTGGCGCTCGCGCTCGTGGTGGCCGCCGCCGGGTTCTGGGGCTTCGCGCTGCTCGCCCGCCACCCCGACTGGGCGCCCGCCCTCCGCTGGGTGGTGCTCGCGCTGACCGTGCCGGTGGCCACGGCGGTCGTGATGGGCGTGCGCCGGGTCGCGGCCCTCGCCGCGCTCACCGCGGTGCTGTCCTCGGCCGCGTTCGGGTTCGCCACCGCCGCCACCCCGCACAGCGGGTCCATCCCCCTGTCCGGGCCCGCGGCGTACGCGGGGCCGGGCGGCGGTCCCGGCGGGGGTGACGAGATCGCCGGCGGGGCCTCCGCCGAGCTGGTCGACCTGCTCAAGGGCACCGACCGCACGTGGGCCGCCGCCACGCTCAGCGCGCAGAGCGCCGCGGGGCTGGCCCTGGCCTCCGGCAGGTCGGTCATCGGCATCGGCGGCTGGAGCGGCGGCGACCCCGCGCCCACGCTGGAGGAGTTCCGGCGCTACGTCGCCGAGGGGCGGATCGGCTACTTCGTCGCCGATGGGCCTGGCCCGGGTGGCCGGGGTGGGGGCGGGGAGATCTCCGAGTGGGTGGCGGCCAACTTCGAGGCGGTCGACGTGGGCGGGTCTACGGTCTACCCGCTGGGTTAGCCGTCGCGGGGCGGAGCCGGCTGGCCGGCGGCCGGGTTGGTTGGCGGCCGGCGGCCGGGCTGGTTGGCCGGGCGGGCTGGCGGCTGGCGGGCAGGCGGGCAGGCGGGCGGAACGCTAGCGGAACGCCGGGTACAGCGGCAGCTCCACGACCGCCGCCCCGTACCGCGAGACCAGCGCCGAGACCACGTCATCGGCGTGCGCCGCCACGTGCTTGACCCCCAGCGCGAGCGCGTCGGCCCGCAGCCGCACCCACCGCGCCACCAGCACCTGACCGCGCGGAGGCGAGTCCAGGGGCCGGTGGCCCGAGGGCAGCGCCGCGCCCAGGCCGGGCAGGGCGCGCCACGTGCCCAGCCACACCCACAGCAGCTGCGCCTCCAGCAGCCGGGGCAGGAAGACCGCGTCGTCGTCCAGGTCCGGCCACACCGACGACACCTCGGCCCGCCACGCCGCGACCATCGCCTCCGACATGCCCGCGGGCAGGCCGTAGGCGCACCAGCACGACGGGAACGGCACCCGCAGGCACGCGGCGTCGAACACGACGTCCCGCACGCAGCCGCCCTCGAAGTCCAGGAAGCGCACGCCCCGGCTGGTCACCAGGTGGTTGTCCGGGCAGGAGGTGGACGGGCTGAACGCCCGCCTGCGGGACGTGGCGAACCCGCGCACGGCCTGGTCGGAGAACTCCCGCACCGGCTCCGGCGTGGACACCCCCAGCGACCCGGCGAGCAGGTCGGGCAGGCCGGCCAGCGCCGCGTGCACGTCCACCGCGATGGGGTCGGCGCAGCACTGGCTGCCCTGGCGGCGCATCAGCGCGTCGAAGTCGGCGTCGCGCCCGGCGGTCGCCGCGTGCAGCCGGCCCATGGCGTGCGCCCAGGCCAGCAGGCCCCGCTCGGCGGTCCGCGCGTCCGAGCCGAGCAGCTTCTCCGCCAGCCGGGGCGCCTTGCCCAGGTCCTCCAGCACGACGAGCCGCTTGGCGTTGTCCTGCGCCACCAGCTCCGGGGTCAGCCGGTCCTCGCCGGGCAGCGCGGTGAGCAG
This sequence comes from Saccharothrix sp. BKS2, assembly GCF_047689505.1. Taxonomy (NCBI): domain Bacteria; kingdom Bacillati; phylum Actinomycetota; class Actinomycetes; order Pseudonocardiales; family Pseudonocardiaceae; genus Saccharothrix; species Saccharothrix sp. BKS2. Next base: position 262,138 of record NZ_JAUQOL010000009.1, read on the forward strand.
CTTGTGGCTCACCACCTCGTGCGCGAACGGGTCGCGGTCGGCCACCGGCGAGGGGTAGCGCTTGAGCACCAGCGTGCGGGGCAGCGAGAACGGGGTGCGCGTCACGCGGACGCGCGCCACCACGGACCGGCCCGCTCCCCCGAGGTCCTCCGGGTCGGCCAGCCGGACCGGCGCTCCGAACCTCCCGCTCAACACGGACTCCGCCGCCTTCACCGCGTCGTCCAGCTCGGAGGGGGCAGCGTCGTCGATGTCCTGGGGGCCGGCGGTGATGTCCAAGCTCATTGCCTCCGACCCTACCCCCGGTGGCGACCGACGTGACAGAACCCGTCCGGGCACCGTGACGGTAGTGCTCACCCGGCACCCGGTGCCACCTTTTGGCCGGATTGGCGCGCCGATCAGCCGGTCGACAGCGGTCTGCCCACGTCACGGGGCCGGCGACGCCGGTTGCGCACCGCCAGGACCAGCGCCGCGGCCACCACGACGCCCACCAGGTTCACCGCCAGCTGCGTGATCGAACGGAGGCATATGTCCCACTCCCCGAGAACGGCGGCGACCGCGGCGTAGCCCGCCGCGGGCACGGTGGTGACCGAAATGAACACCCCGACGAGCGCCGCCGACTTGGCCGACGTCATCGACAGCATCCCGGCCGCGCCCGCCAGCAGGGCCACGATCAAGGAGAACGGGCCGACCTCGAACACGAAGTCCACCTGGTGCCCGGCCAGCGCCAGGTCCCGGTCGAACAGGTCGGTGTAGGAGCCGAGCCACGCGCCGACCGCGGTGATCAGCATCGCCAGCGGGAACCCGAGGGCGAGCGCGGCGCCGGCCCGGCGCACCAGGTCCCAGCGCCGCAGCACCAGGCCGACCGCGATGGCGGCCAGCGGCCCGAACTCCGGGCCCACCACCATCGCGCCGACCAGGGTGACCGGGGAGTCGGTGACCACCGCGACCGCCGTGAGCAGGCACGCGATGGTCAGGAACGCCTGGAAGGTGGCGTTGAGCCGGGACTCCTCGCCGGTGCGGGCGATCAGCTCCTCCCACACCACGGCGTCCGCGCCGTCGCCCGGCACGGACGCCTCGGCGCGGTCGGCCGCGTCGGACAGCGCCGTGTCGATGACCTCCAGCGTGACCCCGCCGTCGCGGTCCAGGCCGAGCGCGCACAGGGAGGCCACCACCTCGTCGGTGGCCTCCCGCGCGACGTCGGCCTCGACCACGTCGCCCGCGGGGCGGACCGCGGCGCCGCGCAACAGCACCAGGTGCGTCACGCCGGGGTGCTCCCGGAGCAGGTCGAGCACCCGGTCGGTGCGGTCGACCGGGCTCACGGCCCGCAGGTGCAGCACGGTCTTACTGCTGCTTGTCCGCCGCGGGCTTGGCGTCCACGCCCGCCTCCTTGCGCTGCTGCGCGGTGATCGGCGCGGGCGCCGCGGTCAGCGGGTCGTAGCCGCCGCCGCTCTTGGGGAACGCGATGACCTCGCGGATCGAGTCGTAGCCGCCGATCAGCATGGCGATGCGGTCCCAGCCGAACGCGATGCCGCCGTGCGGCGGGGCGCCGTACTTGAAGGCGTCGAGCAGGAAGCCGAACTTCTCCTGCGCCTCCTCGGGGCCGATGCCCATGATCCCGAAGACCTTCTGCTGCACGTCGGCGCGGTGGATCCGGATCGAGCCGCCGCCGATCTCGTTGCCGTTGCAGACGATGTCGTAGGCGTAGGCCAGGGCGCTGCCCGGCTCCTCCTCCAGCCGGTCGGCCCACTCCGGGGTCGGGGAGGTGAACGCGTGGTGCAGGGCGGTCCACTTGCCGCTGCCGACCGCGACGTCGTCGCTCTTGTCGGCGGCCTCGAACATCGGGAAGTCGACGACCCAGACGAACGACCAGGCGCCTTCCTCGATGAGGCCGACCCGGTGGGCGATCTCCACCCGGGCCGCGCCGAGCAGGGCGCGCGCGCCGTCCGGGTCGCCCGCGGCGAAGAACACGCAGTCGCCGGGGTTCGCGCCCACGGCCTTGGCCAGGCCGTCGCGCTCGGCGTCGGAGAGGTTCTTGGCGACCGGGCCGCCGAGCGTGCCGTCCTCGCCGACCAGCACGTAGGCCAGGCCCCGGTGGCCGCGCTGCTTGGCCCACTCCTGCCAGGCGTCGAGGGTGCGGCGCGGCTGGGAGGCTCCGCCGGGCATGACGACCGCGCCCACGTACTGGGCCTGGAACACCCGGAAGGGGGTGTCCTTGAAGTACTCGGTCAGCTCGGTCAGCTCCAGGCCGAAGCGCAGGTCGGGCTTGTCCGAGCCGTACTTGGCCATGGCCTCGGCGTAGCTGATCCGGCGGATCGGCAGGCTGACCTCGTACCCGGCCAGGTCCTTCCACAGCGCGCGGATGATCTTCTCCGACAGGGCGATCACGTCGTCCTGCTCGACGAAGCTCATCTCGATGTCGAGCTGGGTGAACTCCGGCTGCCGGTCGGCGCGGAAGTCCTCGTCCCGGTAGCAGCGGGCGATCTGGTAGTAGCGCTCCAGGCCGCCGACCATCAGCAGCTGCTTGAACAGCTGCGGCGACTGCGGCAGCGCGTACCAGGAGCCGGGGCGCAGGCGGGCGGGCACCAGGAAGTCGCGGGCGCCCTCGGGGGTGGAGCGGGTCAGCGTCGGGGTCTCGACCTCGACGAAGTCCTCCGCGTGCAGCACCTCGCGGGCGATCCGGTTGGCCTCGCTGCGCAGGCGGACCGCCTTGGCCGGGCCGCTGCGGCGCAGGTCCAGGTAGCGGTGCCGGAGGCGGGCCTCCTCGCCGACCTCCAGGTGGTCGTCGAGCTGGAACGGCAGCGGGGCCGCCTCGTTGAGCACCTCCAGGGAGGAGGCGTAGACCTCGACCTGACCGGTGGGCAGGTCGGGGTTCTCGCTGCCCTCGGGGCGGCGCGACACCTCGCCGACGACCTTGACCACGAACTCCGAGCGGAGGCGGTGGGCGCGCTCGGCCATCTCGCCCTCGCGGAACACCACCTGGGCCACGCCGGAGGCGTCCCGCAGGTCGATGAAGATGACACCGCCGTGATCGCGCCTGCGGGCCACCCACCCGGTCAGGGTGACGGACTGCCCGGCGTGCTCGGCGCGGAGCTTCCCGGCCTCGTGCGTGCGCATCACGGGTACAGCTCTCCTCGGGGTAGCTCAACTGACGGTCGGTCGTCAAGGCTAGCCAACGGCCCCGTGGCCGGCGCCACCAGGTTTCGCCCACGACCGGGGCAGCGGTCCGCGGCGGCTCCGGGAGGACCGGGGCCGGACCGGACCGGGGCCGCGAACGCGGACGGGGCCGCCCCCTGGAGGGACGGCCCCGAACCGGCGGGTGGAGCGGGTCAGGCGGTCGGCGCCAGGTAGAGCAGGCGGTTCGGGGAACCCGAGCCGGGGCTGCCCACCACGCCGGTGGTCGCCTGGGCGACCAGGTAGCTCGCCACCTGGGCCGGGGTGGCCGCGCGGTTGCCCTGGAGGTAGCGGGCCGCCGCGCCGGCGACGTGCGGGGCCGCCATCGAGGTGCCGCTGATGGTGTTGGTGGCGGTGTTGCTGGTGTACCACGCCGAGGTGATCGACGAGCCGGGCGCGAAGATGTCCACGACCGAGCCGTAGTTCGAGTAGCTGGCGCGGGCGTCGGTGTTGGTCGTCGCGCCGACGGTGATGGCCTCGGTCACGCGGGCCGGGGAGAAGCCCGACGCGTTGGCGTTGCTGTTGCCCGCCGCGAGGGAGTAGGTGACGCCCGCCGCGATCGAGCGGCGCACGGCCGCGTCGATGGTGGTGGAGGCGCCGCCGCCCAGCGACATGTTCGCCACGGCCGGCTTGACGTGGTTGTTGGTCACCCAGTCGATGCCCTCGACCACGTCGGCGGTGGTGCCGGAGCCGGCGTTGTTCAGCACGCGGACGCCGTAGACGGTCGCGCCCTTGGCCACGCCGTAGGTGCTGCCGGCGATGGTGCCCGCGACGTGCGTGCCGTGGCCGTTGCCGTCCTGGGCGACGCTGTCGTTCTCGACCGCGTCGTAGCCGTTGCGGGCGCGGCCGCCGAAGTCGTTGTGCGAGATGCGCACACCGGTGTCGATGACGTAGACGTTCACGCCCGAGCCGGTGGAGGTGTAGTTGTAGGTGGTGCTCAGCGGCCGGTTGCGCTGGTCGATGCGGTCGATGCCCCAGGTGGCGTTGGTCTGCGTGGCCTGGGTGGTGAAGACCTGGTCCTGCTCGACGTACTCGACGGCCGGGTTGGCCGCGAGCCGCTTGGCGGCCTTCTCGGGCAGCGACACGGTGAAGCCGTTGAGCGCCTTGCTGAAGACGGTGTCGACCTGACCGCCGTACTGCTTCGCCAGGCCGTCCGCGGACGCGGCGGAGCCGTCCTTGAGCTTGACGATGAAGTGGTTCTGCACCTTGTGCGCGGCGTCTGCGGCGCGGATCTCGCCCTCGGCGGCCTGCGCCGGGGCGGCCAACAGGGACGTCGCGGTGACGGCGAGCGCCGTCGCCCCAACACCGGCCAGGACCCGGACCTGTCGTGACTGTCGCATGCGGCTTCCTTCTACGATGCGGTGGCCCGACCTCAACCCGAGGAGCTTGCAGGGCTCGGGTGGGTGACGTTGGGCCACCTTGCCCTCGCTGACGGTCACCAACGTAAGCAACCAGGTGGTTTGTCCGGAAGTGTGAACTTTTCCCAGTTGGTTCGACTGCGTCAACAATCCGAGTGACCTGCGGTTTCCCGAAACGTGGGAGACGTGGTAGAACCCCGGCCCCGCCGTCCCACCCGGCCACCGCGTTCGGCTTCACCGAGGGGGTGAGCCGGTGGCGCGCCACCGGCTCACCCCCTCGGCTCACCTGGTGGGTGACCAGTGGAGCAGCCGGCCCCAGGACAGCGGCGTCGCCTCGGTGACCACGGCGGCGTGCACCTGCGCCGGGGTCGCCGTCGGGTTGAACTGGAGGTACCGCAGGGTCACGCCGGTGACGTGCGCGGTGGCGAACGACGTGCCGCTGAGCGTGTTGGTCCCGCCGGAGCCCCACGGCACGGTGATGTTCACGCCCGGCGCGTACACGTCGACCACGCTGCCGTAGTTGGAGAACGAGGCGCGCGTGTCGGTGGCGGTGGACGCGCCCGAGGTGATGGCCTCGCGCACCCGGGCCGGGGAGGAGTTCGCCGCGTCGGTGTTGCTGCCGCCCGCGGTCACCGAGGCGGTGACGCCCGCCGCGATGAGCCGGCGCACGGCGTCGTCGACCGCGGTCGAGGCGGCGCCGCCCAGGCTGAGGTTCGCCGAGGCCGGCTTGACGTGGTTGCGGGCCACCCAGTCGATGCCCGCGACAACGCCGGCGGTGCTGCCGCTGCCGGAGGCGTCGAGCACCCGGACGCCGCACACCAGGCCCTCCTTGGCCACGCCGTAGGTCCGGCTGGCGATCACCGCCGCGACGGCGGTGCCGTGGCCGTTGCCGTCCTGCGGGACGCCGTCGTTCTCGATGACGTCCCAGCCGCCGCAGGCGCGGCCGACCAGCTCGGGGTGGGTGGTGTTCAGGCCGGTGTCGATGACGTAGGCCCGGGTGCCGCGGCCGGTGGAGGTGTAGCTGTAGGCGCGGTCCAGCGGCAGGGCGCGCTGGTCGATGCGGTCCAGGTTCCACGGCGGGTTGACCTGGGTGGCGTAGGGCCGCACGACCTGGTCCTGCTCGACGTACTCGACGGCGGGGTCCGCGGCCAGCCGGCGCGCCTGCCGCTCGGTCAGGGTCGCGGCGAAACCGCGGAACGGGCCGGTGTAGGTGCGGGTGACCTGCCCGGCGAGCCGGTCGGCCGGGTCGGGCGCGCCGTCCCTGACCTTGACGACGTAGCTGCCGGGGACGGCGTCGGGCGAGCCCGCGTGCAGGACCGCGGCCTCGGCGTGGGCGGGGACGGTGAAGGCGGTGAGGGCCAGGGCTACGACGCCCAGGCCGGGCAGGAGCTTGCGCACGGCACGTCCTTCCTCAGGGGTGGCAGGGGGTTTCACCGGAGGGGTGGCAGGGGGTTTCACCGGGTGGGGGGCCAGTGCAGGAGCCGACCGCCCCACGGCAGCGGGGTGGCCTCGCGCACGATCTCGGCGTGCGCCCGCGCGGGCGTGGCGGCGGGGTCGGTCTCCAGGTACCGCGCGGCCACGCCGCTGACGAACCCGGTGGCCATGGACGTGCCGCTCAGGGTGGTCGTCGCGGTGTCGCCGGTGTGCCAGGCCGATTGGATCGCCGTGCCCGGGGCGTGGACGTCGACGCCCGCGCCGTAGTTGGAGAACGACGCCCGCGCGTCGGTCTGGGTCGAGGCGCCGACGGTGACCGCCTCGACGACCCGGGCGGGCGAGGTGCCGCCGACACCGGCGTTGCCGCCGCCGGCGCTGACCGCCGTGGTGACGCCCGCGGCGATCAGCCGGCGGACCGCGTCGTCCAGCGCGACCGACGCGCCGCCGCCCAGGCTGATGTTGGCCACGGCGGGCTTGACGTGGTTGGCGGTGACCCAGGCGATCCCGGCGATGACGCCGGAGGTGGTGCCGCTGCCCGAGCCGTTGAGCACGCGCACGGCGCAGATCCGCACGTCCTTGGCCACGCCGTGGGTGCTGCCCGCGATGACGCCCGCGACGTGCGTGCCGTGGCCGTTGTCGTCCTGGGCGACGGAGTCGCCGTCGACCGAGTCGTAGCCGTGCACCGCCCGGCCGCCGAACTCGGCGTGCGTGGTCCGGACGCCGGTGTCGATCACGTAGGCGGTGACGCCCCGGCCGGTGGTGGTGAAGTCGTACCGGGTGTCCGGCGGCAGGGCCCGCTGGTCGATCCGGTCCAGGCCCCAGGGCGCGCCGGGCCGGGTCCGGGCGGGGACGGCGCGCAGGACCCGGTCCTGCTCGACGTACTCCACGCCCGGGTCCGCGGCCAGCCGGCGGGCCTCCCGCCCGGTCAGGGTCGCGGCGAAACCGCGGAACGGGCCGGGGAAGGCGCGGGTGATCCGGTCGGCGAACCGCGCGGTCACCCGGTCGGCGGCCGCGACGTCGGCCGGCTTGACCACGTAGCCGCCGGGGACGGCGTCGGGCGAGCCCGCGTGCAGGACCGCGGCCTCGGCGGGGGCGGGGGCGGCCGCCAGGGCGGCGGCCAGGGTGACGACCAGGGTCGCGCCGGCGAGGCCCGGTGGGGGCTTGCGCATGGGCGTTCCTCCGCGGGGTGGGGGAACCGGCGCGGGTCGCGCGCCGGGAACCCAGTGTGCCGAACCCGGCCGGGCCGCGGGGAGGCGTCGCGGGCGCGGGTTCGGGGAGAACCGCGCCCGTCGGTCATTGGACATCCATTCAACACTGTGGAGAAATACCGACGAAGCCTTTGCGAAAGAAGTGCGCGGCTTCTCCGCGCCGTTGCGGAGAACTCGTTCGACACTTCTCGGTGGAACACCGTTCCGCAGTCCGGATACGACGGTGTGACCAGCGCTTATGCCGACCCGGGCGGCCTGCCGCAGGTCGGCGCGCGTGCGCCTGCACGTGCGCCCGCGTGCGCTCGTTATCTCTCCCTGAAGTGATCTTGACCACGTCGATGTGCCCCACATCACCCCACGTAGCCAAGGCTGTGCGGGATGCTCGACGGCGGGCGGACCGGGGTGGCCCGGTGCCCGGATCGGCCCGAGCAGGGCCTTCACACCCCTGCTGTTAATGAGAATTCAAACATTCCACCGCCGACGGGATTCGGCGGCCGATTCGGTTAAATTCACGCCGACAAACCCGATCGGCTGTACCGCGCCGGCGATTTCGCGCGATAACGTCGCTCGCCTTGTCCACAGGGAGAACGGAGCGAAGATGCCAACGCCAGTCGTCGGACAGGAATCGCGACTGCGCGATCCCCGACGGGTCGACACGGGGGCCGACCCCTTCGCGGACGCGTTGCGGGCCGCGATCCGGGCGAAGGGCCTGAGCCTGGAGCGGGTCCAGCACAAGCTCCGGGGGCGCGGGGTGGCCGTGAGCATCGCCGCGTTGAGCTACTGGCAGTCCGGCAGGCGGCGACCCGAACGACCGGACTCGCTGACCGCCGTGGGCCACCTGGAGGAGATCCTGGAGGTCGGCGAGGGGGGCCTGAGCGCGCTGCTGGGTCCGCCGCGGCCACGCGGCAAGGCCAGGCCGAGGACGCGGGTGCCGGGACCGGAGGGCTGGGTCGGCGAGAACGACTACGCGTCGATCGCGGAACTGCTGGCCGACGTCGACACCACCACCGACCAGGACCTGACCCGGCTCAGCCTGCGCGACCAGGTCGAGCTGGCCATGGACGGCAGCACCCGGCGGGTGCGCTCGCGGCAGGTGCTGCGCGCCGAGCGGTCGGGCGTGGACCGCGTGCTGCTGGGGTACGACACCCGGCTGCCCGGCGACCCGCTGCCGGTCATCGGCACGCTGCGCTCGTGCCGGCTCGGGCGGGTGTCCGCCGACCCGCGCAACGGGCTGATGGTCGCCGAGCTGCTGTTCGACCGCCCGCTGCGCCGCGGCGAGCGGACCGCCGTCGAGTACGAGCTGATCCACGTCGCACCGCACCACCCGACGTTCGACAACACCTACTCGCGCCGCTTCCGGCACCCGGTGCGCGAGTACGTCCTGGAGGTCAGGTACGACTCGCGGTGCCGGCCCTCCCGCTGCGAGCAGTTCACGACCGGCCTGACCGGCGGGGAACCGACCGACGTGCACGAGACCCCGGTGGACACCTGGGGCTACGCCTACGCGGTGGCGCTCGACTCCGGCCCCGGCGTGGTCGGTCTGCGCTGGGACTGGTGACCCCGGCGGGGACTAGTAGGAGCGCGGCAGCCGCAGGGTGTGCTGTGCCACGAAGTTCAGGATCATCTCCCGGCTGACCGGGGCGATCCGGGACAACCGGGACGCGGCCAGCATGGCGCCCAGTCCGTACTCGGACGACAGCCCGTTGCCGCCGTGCACCTGGATGGCCTGGTCCACCGCCCCCGCCACCGCTTCCCCCGCCGCGTACTTGGCCATGTTGGCCGCTTCACCCGCGGCCCGGTCCTCCCCAGCGTCGTAGAGAGCCGCGGCCTTCTGGGTCATCAGTCTCGCCAGTTCGACCTGGATCGCGCACTGCGCCAGCGGGTGCGCGACGCCCTGGTGCGCGCCGATCGGCGTGTCCCAGACGGTCCTGGTGCGGGCGTACTCCCCCGCCAGGTCCAGTGCGCGGCGGGCCATGCCGGTGGCGAACGACGCCGCCATGATCCGCTCCGGGTTGAGCCCGGCGAACAGCTGGGCCAGCCCCGCGTCCTCGGCGCCCACCAGCGCGTCGAGGGGCAGCCGGACGTCGTCGAAGAAGCAGGTGAACTGCTTCTCCGGGGACACGACCTCCATCGGGATGTGCCGGTGGGTGAAGCCGGGCGCGTCGGTCGGCACGATCATCAGCGACGGCCGCAGCCGGTCGCCCGGCGCCGCGCCGCGCGGGGCGCCGGGGGCCACGTGCCGGGCCACCACCAGCACCGCCTCGACCTCGTCGACCCCGGAGATGTAGTACTTGCCGCCGTCGAGCACCCACTCGTCGCCGTCGCGGCGCACGGTGGTGGTGAGCCGGTGGGCGTTGGAGCCCGCGTCCGGCTCGGTGATGGCGAACCCCATCTTCGTGGTGCCGGCCGCGAAGCCCGGCAGCCACCGGCGCTTCTGCTCCCCGGTGCCGAAGCGGGCGATGACCGTGGCGCAGATGGCGGGCGAGACCACGGTCAGCAGCAGCGGGCACCCGGCGGCGGCCAGCTCCTCGCAGACCGCGGCGAGGTCGCCGATGCCACCGCCACCGCCGCCGTACTCCTCGGGCACGGCCACCCCGAGGTAGCCGAGCCGGCCCGCGTCGGCCCACAGCTCGTCGGTCTTCTCCCCCGCCCTGGCCTTGGCGGTGAAGTACTCGTGGCCGTACCGGCGGCCCAGGGCGGCGACCGCCGCGCGCAGGGCCCGCCGCTCCTCGCTCTCGGTGAAGTTGACCGTCATGACGCCCCCGCCTCCACAACCGCGAGCAGCTCGCCCGCACCGACCTGCCGACCCGCCTCGACGAGCACCCGCTCGACCACGCCGCCGTGCGCGGCGAGCACGCGGTGCTCCATCTTCATCGCCTCCAGCACGAGCAGCTCCGCGCCCGCCTCCACGCGCTGCCCGGCCTCGACCGACACCCGCACCACGGTGCCCGGCATGGGCGCCGCGGTCGCGCCCTCGACTCCCGCGGCCCGCCGCTCGGGGAACCGGGGCCGCAGCACCAGCGCCACCGGCCCGACCTCCACCCGGTCCCCGTGCACCTCGACCGGGAACGTCTCGCGCACCCCGCCGAGCTCCAGCGTGACGGCGTCCGGCGACGCGGCCACCACGGTCGCGTCGACGTCCGTCACCACGCCCGCGCGGGTGTGCCGGTACTCGACCGCCACCTCCCGGTCGCCGTGCCCGAACACCACGCGCTGCGGCTGCGAGGGCAGGTTGCGCCAGCCCGGCGGCAGGGCGGTGCGGCGGCGCTCGGCCAGCGCGAGCGCGGCGGCCAGCGCGGCGGGCCGCGCGTCCACCTCGGGGGCCGCGGTGAGGCCGTGCTCGTCGAGGAACCCGGTGTGGGTGTCGCCCGCCTCGAACGCCGGGTGGCGCAGCGTGCGCACCAGCAGGTCGCGGTTGGTGACCAGGCCGTGCAGCCGCGCGCCCGCCAGCGCGGCGGCGAGCTTGCGCACCGCCGCGCGCCGGGTCGGGGCCCACGCGATCACCTTGGCCAGCATCGGGTCGTAGTGCACGCCGACCTCGCTGCCGTCCTCCACACCGCTGTCCACCCGCACGCCGCCGGGCAGCCCCGCGCCGGGCACGGCGAACCGGTGCAGCGTGCCGCTCGCGGGCCGCCAGTCGCGCGCCGGGTCCTCCGCGTAGAGGCGGGCCTCGACGGCGTGGCCGTTCGGCGCGGGCGGCGCGGCGGGCAGGCGCTCGCCCTCGGCGACGGCGAGCTGCCAGGCCACCAGGTCGAGCCCGAACACCTCCTCGGTGACCGGGTGCTCCACCTGGAGCCGGGTGTTGACCTCCAGGAAGTGGAACGCGCCGTCGTCGGCGTAGAGGAACTCCACCGTGCCCGCGCCGACGTAGCCGATGGCCCGCGCGGCGGTCAGCGCGGCGTCGACCAGCCGCGCCCGCGCCCCCGGGGTCACCGCCGGGCTCGGCGTCTCCTCGATGATCTTCTGGTGGCGGCGCTGCACGGAGCACTCCCGCTCGCCCAGCGCCCACACCGTGCCGTGGGCGTCGGCGAGCACCTGCACCTCGACGTGCCGGGCGCGCTCCAGCAGCGGCTCGCAGAACACCGTGCCGTCGCCGAACGCCGACTCGGCCTCCCGCCGCGCCGACTCCAGGCACCCGGCCAGCTCCGCGCGCGAGCGCACCACGCGCATCCCGCGCCCGCCGCCGCCCGCGGCCGCCTTGACCAGCACGGGGAACTCCGTGACGGCGTCCGGGTCCAGGTCGGGCAGCACGGGCACGCCGGCCGCCGCCACCCGCCGCTTCGCGGTGACCTTGGAGCCCATCGCCTCGATCACCCCCGGGTCGGGCCCGACCCAGGTCAGCCCGGCGGCCAGGACCGCGCGGGCGAACGCCGCGTTCTCGGACAGGAACCCGTAGCCCGGGTGCACGGCGTCCGCGCCCGCCGCCAGCGCGGCGGCCACCAGCAGGTCCGCCCGCAGGTAGGTGTCGGCGGGCGCGGCGCCGGGCAGGCGCACCGCCGCGTCGGCCTCGCGCACGTGCGGCGCGCCCGCGTCGGGGTCGGAGAACACCGCCACCGGCGAGACGCCCAGCTCGCGGCACGTCCGCACGACGCGGCGCGCGATCTCGCCCCGGTTGGCGACCAGCAGCCTGCGGATCATCCCCACCTCACATCCGGAAGACGCCGTAGCCGTCGGCGCCCCTGATCGGTCCACTGTGGATCGCGGACAGGCACAGGCCGAGGACCGTGCGGGTGTCGCGCGGGTCGATCACGCCGTCGTCGTAGAGCCGCCCGGACAGGAACGGCGCGAGCGACTGCTGCTCGACCTGCTCCTCGACCACGCGGCGCATCGCGGCGTCGTGCCCGTCGTCGTAGGGCTGCCCCTTGGCGGCGGCGGCCTGCCGCGCCACGATCGACAGCACGCCCGCGAGCTGGGCCGGGCCCATGACCGCGGACTTGGCGTTGGGCCAGGTGAACAGGAACCGGGGGTCGTAGGCCCGGCCGCACATGCCGTAGTTGCCCGCGCCGTAGGAGGCGCCCATGACCACGGTCAGGTGCGGCACGGTGCTGTTGGACACCGCGTTGATCATCATCGCGCCGTGCTTGACGATGCCGCCCTGCTCGTAGCGCTCGCCGACCATGTAGCCGGTGGTGTTCTGGAGGAACAGCAGCGGGGTGTCGGCGGCGTTGGCCAGCTGGATGAACTGGGTGGCCTTCTGCGCCTCCTCGCTGAACAGCACGCCGCGCGCGTTGGCCAGCACCCCGACCGGGTAGCCGTGCAGGTCGGCCCACCCGGTGACCAGGCTCGTGCCGTAGTCGGGCTTGAACTCGTCGAACCGGGAGCCGTCGACCAGCCGGGCCAGCACCTCGCGCGGGTCGAACGGCACCCGCGGGTCGGTGGGCACCAGGCCCAGCAGCTCCTCCTCGTCGAACAGCGGCGCCTCGACGGGCCCCGGCGCCGGGCCGAGCTTGCGCCGGTTCAGCCGGGCCACCACGCGGCGGGTGAGCCGGATCGCGTCCACCTCGTCCTCGGCCACGAAGTCCGCCAGGCCGGAGGTGGTGCCGTGCATCCGCGCGCCGCCCAGCGACTCGTCGTCGGACTCCTCGCCGGTGGCCATCCTGACCAGGGGCGGGCCGCCGAGGAACACCTTGGCGCGGTCCTTCACCATGATCACGTAGTCGGACAGGCCCGGCACGTACGCGCCGCCCGCGGTGGCGTTGCCGAACACCGCGCTGATCGTCGGCACGCCCGCCGCGGACAGCCTGGTCAGGTCGCGGAACGCCCGGCCGCCGGGGATGAAGATCTCGCTCTGGCTCGCCAGGTCCGCGCCGCCCGACTCGACCAGCCCGATCAGCGGCAGCCGGTTGGCCAGCGCGATGTCGTTGGCGCGGAAGGTCTTGCGCAGCGTCCACGGGTTGCTCGCGCCGCCGCGCACGGTCGGGTCGTTGGCGACGACCACGCACTCCACGCCCTCGACCACGCCGATGCCGGTGACCACGCTCGCGCCCAGCGGGTGGTCGGTGCCCCACGCGGCCAGCGGCGACAGCTCCAGGAACGGGCCGTCCGGGTCCACCAGCAGCTCGATCCGCTCGCGGGCGAGCAGCTTGCCGCGCCGGTGGTGGCGCTCGGTGTACTTGGGCCCGCCGCCCGCGAGCGCCCTGGCGTGCTCGGCGTCCAGCTCGGCGAGTTTGCCCAGCAGGGCCTCCCGGTTCGCGGCGTACTCCGGGGAGCGGGTGTCCAGCGCGGTCCGCAGCGTGCTCATGCCGTGTACCCCAATCGCCTCGCCGCCAGCTCGGTCATCACCTCGGTCGCGCCGCCGCCGATGCCCAGGATGCGCGCGTCCCGGTAGTGGCGCTCGACCTCGGTGTCGCGCAGGTAGCCCGCGCCGCCGTGCAGCTGCACGGCCTGGTCCACCACGTGGGAGCACGCCTCGACGGCCGCGTTCTTGGCGAAGCACACCTGCGCCACGGCTTCCTCGCCGCGCGCCACGCGCGCCGCCACCTCGCGGGTGTAGGTGCGGGCGAGGTCGACGCGCTGCGCCATCCCCACCAGCCGGTGGCTCACCACCTGGCGGGCGATGAGCGGCTTGCCGAACGTCTCGCGCCGCCGGACGTAGGCCGCGGTGAGGTCCAGGGCGCGCTGCGCCGTCGCGTACGCCTGCACGGCCAGGGAGATCCGCTCCGCCTGGAACTGCCGCATGATCAGCCCGAACCCGGAGTTCTCCGCGCCCACCAGGTTCGCCGCGGGCACGCGGGCCCCGACGAACGACAGCTCCGCGGTGTCGGAGCAGTGCCAGCCCATCTTCTCCAGCCTGCGGTCGACGGCGAAGCCGGGCGTGCCCCGCTCGACCACGAGCAGGCTCACCCCCTGGTGGCCCGGACCGCCGGTGCGCACGGCCGTGGTCACGAAGTCGGCCCGCGCGCCGGAGGTGATGAAGGTCTTGGCCCCGTCCACCACGTAGTGGTCGCCGTCGCGGCGCGCCGTGGTCCGCAGCGCCGCCACGTCCGACCCGCCGCCGGGCTCGGTGATGGCCAGCGCCCCGATCAGCTCGCCCGCCAGCGCGGGCCGGGCGAACCGGTCGACCAGCCCCGGGCCACCCGCGTCGATGATGTGCGGCACCGCGATGCCGTGCGTGAACAGCGCGGCGACCAGGCCGGACGAGCCGCCCGCCTGGATCAGCTCCTCGGTCACCACGACGGTGTCGAGCAGGTCGCCCGCGCCGCCCGCGGCCTCGGGGAAGCCGATGGCCAGCAGGCCGATGGCGGCGGCGCGCCGGTGCAGCTCGCGGGGCAGCTCGCCCGCGCGCTCCCAGTCGGCCAGGTGCGGCACCACCTCCCGCTCGGTGAACCGGCGGACGGTGGCGCGCAGGTCGCGGCGCTCCGGGGTGTCGAACAGGTCGGTCGTGGTCACAGCAGGTCCTCCGGGACGTCCAGGTGCCGGGAGCGCAGCCACTCGCCCAGCGCCTTGGCCTGCGGGTCGAACCGGGTCGAGGACGCGACGCCGTCGCCGAGCAGGCCGCGCAGCACGAAGTTCAGCGCCCTGAGGTTGGGCAGCTCGTACCGGACGACCTCGCCCGCCTCGGGCAGCAGCTCCCCGAGCCGGGTGGCGGTCAGCTCGGCGCGCAGCCACTCGTACCGGGCGTCCGTGCGCACCCAGACGCCCAGGTTGGCGTCGCCGCCCTTGTCGCCCGAGCGGGCGCCGGCGATGGTGCCGAGCGGGACCTTCCGGGTGGGAACCTCTCGAGTGGGAACCTCTCGGGCAGGAACCTCTCGGGCGGGAACCTCTCGGGCAGGCCCGCTCATACCTCGACCACCTCCCCGCCGGGCAGCACGACCCGGTGCGGCACGGACCCGCGCGGCACGTAGGCGGCCCGGTACACGCCGAACGGGGTGCCGTCGCCGGGCGGCGCGGTGACGTGGAAGCCCGGGTAGGAGGCCAGCGCCAGCTCGACGCCGGCCCGGGAGAACGCCTTGGCGCGCTTCGGGTCCGGGGTCTTGATCGTGACGTGGAGCAGCGCGCTGGCCGTCTCCTCGGTGTCGGCGTCGGCGCGGTCGGTGCGCGCCAGGGTCCAGGTCAGGCCGTCCGCGCCGAGCGCGCCCTCCAGCTGGCGGCGCACCAGGTCCGCCTTGGCGTCCACGTCCAGGCCGGTGAGCACGAACGTGGTGGAGTTGCGGAACCCGCCGAGGGTGTTGAGGCAGACCTTGAGCGTGTCCGGCGGCGGCGAACCCCGGACCCCGGAGATCCGCACCCCGCGTTCGTGCGGGTCGAGCCGGATCGTGTCGAAGTGGCTGACCACGTCCGGGCCGGGGTAGGCCGGGTCGCCGATCTCGTAGAGCAGCTGCGCGGTGACCGTGTCGACGGTGACCGCGCCGCCCGTGCCGGCGTGCTTGGTGATCAGCGCCGACCCGTCGGCCTCGACCTCCGCGATCGGGAACCCCGGCCGCGCGGCGTCGATCTCGGTGAAGAACGCGTAGTTGCCGCCGGTGGCCTGGGCGCCGCACTCCAGCACGTGCCCGGCGACGGTCGCGCCGGCCAGCCGGTCCCAGTCCGCGCGGTCCCAGCCGAAGTGCGCGGCGGCGGGGCCGACCACCAGCGAGGCGTCGGTGACGCGGCCGGTGACCACGACGTCCGCGCCCGCCCCGAGCGCTTCGGCGATGCCCCACGCGCCCAGGTAGGCGTTGGCGGTGAGCGCCCCGGGGAAGTCCGCGCGCAGGTCGTCGCCGGTCACGTGGGCGACCTTGGCGCCGGTGCCCAGCGCGTCGATCGCCCTGGCCAGGCCGGCGGGGTTGAGGCCGCCCGCGTTGGACACGATCCGCACCCCGCGCTCCAGCGCCTCGCCGAGCTCGTCCTCCAGCTGGCGCAGGAAGGTGCGCGCGTAGCCCAGCTCCGGGTCCCGGGCCCGGTCGCGACCCAGGACGAGCATGGTCAGCTCGGCCAGGTAGTCGCCGGTGAGCACGTCGAGTTCGCCGCCGCGCAGCATCTCGCGGACCGCGGTGAAGCGGTCGCCGTAGAAGCCCGAGGCGTTGCCGATGCGGATCACGAGCTCTCCCGTCCCGGGCCGGGCGGACCCGCGAACGCCTGGGCGATGGGCAGCCAGGCGGTCGCCACCGGGCCGACCGCGGTGACCGCGAGGTCGTCGCGGTGGCGGCGCCGGGTGGCGAGCAGGCAGAAGTCCAGCGCTGGGCCGGTGATCCGGTCCCCCGCGTCCTCCGGGCCCCACGCCCACGGCTCGCCGCCGGGCCCGGTCAGCTCGACCCGCACCGGCTCCGGCGGCACGGGCAGGCCGTTGACCAGGAACGCGAAGCCGAACGCGCGGACCGCGAGGTGCGCGACGTGCCGCAGCCGCCGGGTGGGCTCGCGGACCGCGCCGAGCGCGTCGGCCACGTCCTGGCCGTGCGCCCACGTCTCCATCAGGCGGGCGGTGGCCATGGACGTCGGGCTCATCGGCGGGCCGAACCACGGCACCCTCGTGCCCGGCGGCACGGCCGTCAGCGCCCCGGCCAGCTCCTCCCGGCCCGCGCGCCAGTCCGCCAGGGTGACCGGCTCCGCCGCGCCCCGGTCGACCAGGTCGGGCGTCGCCGTCCGCAGCAGCTCGGCGAACGCGGCCGGGTCGCGGGCGGCCAGCACGGCGACGCGGTCGGTCCAGCGCAGGTGGGCGACCTGGTGGGCGATCGTCCAGCCCGGCGCGGGCGTGGGCCGCGACCAGTCGGCCCCGGCCACCAGGTCGTCGAGCACGCGGCTCTCGTCGCGCAGGTCCGCCAGCAGCTCGTGGATCACCGCGCCCTCCCCAGGGCCGTCTCCAGCATTCGCGCCCAGTGCCGCACGATGCGCTCGCGGCGCCGGCGGTCGTCGGTGAGCTGGTTGGCCAGGGCCAGGCCGCGCACCAGGTCCAGGGTGATCTGCACGGCCTCGCGCACGCCCGGCTCGCCCTCGTCCGCGTCCAGCAGCTCCACCGCCAGCCGGTGCGTCTCCCGGCCGAGCCGGGTCTCCAGCGGCACCACCACGGTCCTGAGGTCCGGGTCGGTGCGGGCCGCGACCCACAGCTCCAGCGCGGCGGTGAACAGGTCGCTGGCGTAGAAGTCGGCGATCAGCCCGACCACGGCGACCGTGGTGCTCCCGGCCTCGCGGGCGCGGTCCCTCAGGTGCTGGACGCTCTCCGCGCCCAGGTGCTCGACCGCGGCGGCGACCAGCTCGCCGCGGGTGCGGAAGTGGTGCAGCTGGGCGCCGCGGGACACGCCCGCGCGTTCCGCCACCACCGTCGTCGTCGTGCCGGACCAGCCCAGCTCCACGAGGCAGTCGACGGTCGCCTCCATGAGCTTGCGCCGGGTCTCGCGGCTGCGGTCGGCCTGCCGCTGCCTGGTCTCGGTGGCCATGCGGGCGAGTGTTCACCGCTACTAACAAACAGTCAAGACTGTTTGTTAGTAGCGCGGCCGAACGGTCGGCGCGGTCGGCCTCACCCGGTGTGATGATGTCCGGCATGGTCGTGTCACGGCGGGACGTGCTGCGGTGGACGGGAACCGGCGCGGTCGGGGCGCTGGCCGGGACGACCGGTTCGCCGCCGAGGTGGGCCCGGCTGCGGGAGCGGCTGTCCGGCGAGCTGCTGCTCCCCCGCGACGACGGCTACGACACCGCCCGGCTGCCGTTCAACAGCCTGTACGACCACCACCGGCCGGCGGCGATCGCCCGCTGCGCCGGCCCCGACGACGTGCGGCACTGCCTGGCGGAGGCCCGGCGCTCGGGCACCCCGGTGGCCGCGCGCGGCGGCGGGCACAGCTACGGCGCCTACTCCACCCCGGACGCGGGCCTCGTGGTCGACCTCGCGCCGCTGTCCGGGGTCGAGGTGCGGCCGGACGGCACGGCGGTGGTCGGCGCGGGCGCGCGGCTGCGCGACGTCTACGCCGCGCTGGTCGCGGCGGGCCGCGTCCTGCCGCTGGGCAACTGCCCCTCGGTCGGCATCGCCGGGTTCACCCTGGGCGGCGGCCTCGGCTGGCTGGACCGCGCCTACGGCCTGACGTGCGACTGGCTGCGGTCGGCGCGGGTGGTGACCGCGGACGGCCGCCTGCTCACCGCCTCGGCCGAGCGCGAGCCGGACCTGTTCTGGGCGCTGCGCGGCGGTGGCGGCGGCAACTTCGGCGTGGTCACCTCGTTCGAGTTCGCCACCGCCCCCGCGCCGCCCGCGTTCACCGTGTTCCGGGCGCGGTTCCCGGCCGGGTCGGCGGCGGACGTGCTGGGCGCGTGGCAACCGTGGAGCACCGCCGCGCCGGAGGCGGTGTCGAGCACCTGCGTGGTGCTGCCGAACGGTTCGGTGGACGTGACCGGCTGCGCCGCGGGCCCGGCGGCCGGGCCGCGCGCCGAGGTGGCCCGCCTGCTCGCCGCGGTCGGCACGCCGGCGCCCCTGGAGGACGCCGAGGTCGACTACGCGACCGCGGTGGGGATCATGACCGGCGGCCACCCTCCCCGCAACGCCTTCCGGGCGTCCTCGCGCCTCGCGGACCGGCCGTGGACCGACCCGGCGGCCGTCGCGGGCACCCTCGACGGCCGCCGGAGCGCGCTGCTGATCCTCGGCGCGCTGGGCGGGGCGATCGACCGGGTCGACCCGCGCGGCACGGCCTACCCGCACCGGGGCGCGCCCACCTCGGTCGAGGTGTTCGGCACGGTGGCCGACCGCCCCGCCGCCGAGGTGACCCGCGAGGTCGACGAGGTGCAGCGGGCGCTGGTCCCGCTGGTCGGCCGCGGCACCTACGTCAACTACCTCGACCCGCTCCAGGAGGACTGGGCCCGGACCGCCTACCGGCACAACCTGCCGAGGCTGCGCCGGATCGCCCACCGCCACGACCCGGACGGCGTGCTGCGGTTCCCCCGGTCGGTCACCGCGCGGTGAGCCGGCCCCTCACCACCCGCCCTGGACCATGGTCTGGAACAGCCACTTCCCGTCCCTCTTGACCAGCAGGTCGCCATAGCGCACGACCTGCGAGAAGTCCCCGGCGGTGATGGTCGCGTCGGTGATCACGAACACCAGGTCGGCGGAGACGAAGTGCGGGGTGCGGACCGACTCCATCCCCACCTCGCCGTCGCCCAGGCTCGCCGCCATGTCCCGCAGGAACCGCTCCCGGTCCCACGCCTGCGCCGACCCCTCGGTGACCGCGTTGACCGGGAACAGCGCCAGGTCGGCCATCCCCTCGACGTCCTTGGCCACCGCCAGGGCGTCCCACTGCGCGAACCACGCGAGCACGCCCGCCACGTCTTCCCCGGTCGGCGCGAAACCCGCCCCGACGCCCGGTGCTGAAGTCATGCCGTACAGCGTACCGTACCTCGTACGGCAGGGTGGTGGACCGGTCGTGCGCGGTGTTCGGCCGGTGCGCGGTGTCGACCGGCGTCCGGCGCTCGTCCGGCACCGGCGTGCCTCCCGCGTCCGGCGCACGCCGGCACCGGTCGCCACCCCCGCGGGCGTCCACAGAGGAGCCCGGCACCGCCGGGCCCGGTCAGTCGCGCGGGCCGTCACCGGGGCAGTTGTGGCTGATCAGGCCGTTGGCCACGAAGTCGCCGGTGCCGGTGGTGATGTCGTAGAGGGCCCGCGACGTGCCCAGCCACTCCACCGACACCACCTCCAACCCGGGGGTCACCGGCACCGCCACGTCCTCCACCGCGCTGCCGCGCGCGAGCACCGGGCCGATCAGGTGCAGGAACCGCAGCCGCGCGGCCGGCCCGCCGACGACCCGCACGCCGCGCACCTCGACCACGTGCGGCACCTCCAGCCGCAGCAGCGCCCGCACCGCCGCGTCGAACACCGCGCCGTCCGAACTGGACAGCACCAGCTCGCCGCCGGCGGAGCTGCCGCGCGCGTCGAACAACCCCGCCAGGAAGCCCTTCGACCACTCGTCGCCCGGTCCGGCACCCGGCTCGGCCAGGTCGACGTCCCGGGGCACCCGGCCGCCGCCGAACTCGCGCAGGCGCGCCAGCACGTCCGGGTCGCACGACGCGCCGCCGCGCACCGCGCCCCACAGGTAACCCCTCCGGTAATCCGCCAAGTGCGCGGGCGGCGCGGCGAACCGGCCCGTGCCGACCAGGCGCGAGCCCTTCACCAGGTGCGGCCGCTCGCCGGCGTCCTCGCACCGGCCCGGCGTGAGGTGCCGCCAGCCCTCGTCGGTGAGGAACCGGTGGTCGCCGCTGGCCACCACCTGCGTGCCGTCGCCCAGCGTCAGCCGGTAGGCGGGCCTGGTCGCCTTCCAGTGCGCCCGCACGCGGGTGACCACGAACCGGCCCCCGCGCGTGCCGAACACCTCCTCGCCCACCGCCAGCTCCGCGATGGGCCTGGTGCGACCGTTGGCCAGCAGCACCGGCGTGTCGCCGGCCAGGCAGCGGGCGGGTCCGGGGTCCGCCCGGTGGCGGGGAAGGCCGGCGGGCCCGGCACTTCGTACGCTGCGCACCAGTCCCGGCAACCCCGGCGGGCCCTGCCGCCGGTCCGCCCCGTCCCCCTGCCCGTCCCGCCTCATGAGCCCATTCGAACACGTGTTCGAACAACGGTCAAACGGAGTTCCCTTGTCCCCGCTGGACGTCATCCTGTGGCCCTTCGACAACCCCGCGCTCACCTTCGCCGGGAACACCACGAGCTGGGGCGAGGTGGTGGGTTTCGTCACCGGCGCGCTCTGCGTGTGGCTCGTGGCCCGGCAGAACCCGCTCAACTGGCCGATCGGCATCCTCAACAACCTCGCCTTCCTGGTGCTGTTCGCGACCTCCGGCCTGTACGCGGACTCCGGCCTCCAGGTCGTCTACATCGCACTCGCGCTGTACGGCTGGTGGGCGTGGCTGCGCGGTGGTGCGGACCACTCCGCGCTGCCGGTGAGCCGCACCACGCGGGCGCAGTGGTGGTCGCTGCTGGCGGCGGGCGTCGCGGGCACGCTGCTGCTGGTGTGGGTGCTCACCTCGTTCACCTCCTCCACGGTGCCGTGGGCGGACTCCGCGACCACCGCGCTCTCGCTGCTGGCGACGTGGGGCCAGACCCGCAAGAAGGTCGAGTGCTGGTGGCTCTGGATCGCCGCGGACGTCATCTACGTCCCGTTGTACGCCTACAAGGACCTGTGGCTGACCGCGATCCTCTACGTCGGCTTCATGGCCCTGTGCGTGCTCGGTCTGCGCAACTGGACGAAGGCGCTGCGCGCGGACGAGGCGGTCGCCGCGTGACCGACTTCGACCACGCACTCGTGCTCGGCAAGTTCTACCCGCCCCACGCCGGGCACCACAACCTCATCCGCACGGCCGCGGCGCGCAGCCGGCGCACCACGGTGACCGTGCTGGCCTCCCGCGCGGAGTCGATCCCGGTGGCCGACCGGGTGGCGTGGCTGCGCGCCGAGCACGCGGGCACGCCCGGCCTGGTGGTCCTGGGCGACGTCGACGACCACGAGATGGACTTCGGCAGCGACGCCGTGTGGGAGCTGCACATGGGCGTGGCGCGGGCGGTGCTCGCCCGGCGCGCCATCCTGGACGGCGACCCGTCCTCGGCGGCCGTGGACGCGGTGTTCTCCAGCGAGCGCTACGGCGACGAGATGGCCCGGCGGCTGGGCGCGCGGCACGTGCTGGTCGACCTGGACCGCACCGCGTTCCCGGTGTCCGGCACCGCCGTGCGGGCCGACCCCCGGGCGCACTGGGACCACCTGGCGCGGGCGACCCGCGTCGGCCTGTGCGCGCGGATCGTGGTCCTCGGGGCCGAGAGCACCGGCACCACCACGTTGTCGCGGCAGCTCGCGGAGCACCTCGGCGCACCCCGGGTGCCCGAGTACGGCCGCGCGCACACCGAGGCCAAGCTCGTCGCCGCCCGCGCGTTCGACCCCGGCGCCGACGTGGGGGGTCTGGTGTGGACGGTCGGCGACTTCCAGGACGTGGCGCGGCGGCAGGGCGAGCTGTCCGACGCCGCGGTGTCCGGGCCGGTCCTGGTGTGCGACAACGACCCGTGGGCCGCGACCGCGTGGGCCCACCGGTACCTGGGCGCGCCGCGCCCGGACGTCGCGCCGGACGCCCCCCGCCCCGCCCTGTACCTGCTGACCGACCACGTGGGCGTGCCGTTCGAGCAGGACGGGTGGCGGGACGGCGAGCACCTGCGCGCGTGGATGACCGGGTTGTTCCGGGAGGGCCTGGCGGCGCGCGGCGTGCCGTGGCGGCTGGTCACGGGACCGCCGGACCAGCGGCTGCGGCAGGCGCTGGAGAGCTGCGAGGAGGCCGTCGCCGGGCACTTCCGGTTCACCGACCCGCTGGGCCAGGCGGTGGCCGGCACCCGGTCCGGCACCACCCGGTCGTCGGCCGGGTAGCCGATCGGCACACCGCGAACGCCCGCTCGTCCTCGTCGCGCCAGGCGGCGCCCGCGACCGCGCCGGCCGGAGCGACCGGCGCGGGACCCGCACCGAACCGTCCGGAACGCGGACGCCGGAACCGGTTCGGGCAGTATGTGCGCCGTGCACGCCAAGGACCTCATCGCCGCACACGGCCACGGCCACGGGCACGGCGGGCCCACCGAACCGGCCTCCCGACGGGTGCGCAAGCTGCTGCTGGTCCTGCTGCTGCCGCTGGTGCTGGCCACCGCGGTCGGCGCGGTCCTGCTCCACCCGTTCGGGCGGGACCAGCCCACGGGCGCGGAGGCCGGGATCACCCAGGTGCCCGTGCGCGGCGACGTGACCGCGGTGGCCCAAGGCGGGTGCGGGCCCGACACCGGGCAGCCCGGCGCGACCGGCTGCGTGCTGGTCACCGTGCGGATGACCGACGGCGCGGCGGCGGGCCGGGACGTGCGGGTCCCCGTGCCCGACCAGCCGGGCACGCCGAGCTTCGCGGTCGGCGACGCGGTGGTGCTGTCCTACGGCGGCGGCGACCCGAACGACAACTCGTCCTACCAGCTGGCCGACTTCCAGCGCGGCGTGCCGCTGCTGCTGCTGGGGCTGCTGTTCGCGGCGGCGGTGCTGCTGCTGGGCCGCTGGCGGGGCCTGGCCGCGCTGGGCGCGCTGGCGCTGAGCCTGGTGGTGCTGGTGGTGTTCGTGCTGCCCGCGATCCTGGCCGGCGAGAGCCCCCTGGCGGTGGCCGTGGTCGGCGCCGGTCTGATCATGTTCGTGGTGCTGTACCTGACGCACGGGGTCTCCGCGCGCACGTCCACGGCGGTGCTGGGGACGCTGGCGAGCCTGGCGCTGATCGGCGTGCTGGGCGCGGCGTTCTCGGCGTTCTCGAAGCTCACCGGGCTCGACCAGGACAGCGCGAACCTGGTGGCGCTGCTCGGCCACGGCATCGACACGCGGGGGCTGCTGCTGGCGGGCACGATCATCGGCGCGCTCGGCGTGCTGGACGACGTGACCGTGACCCAGACCAGCGCGGTGTGGGAGCTGCGGCGGGCCAACCCGGCGCTGGGGTTCGGCGAGCTGTACGCGGCCGGGTCGCGGATCGGCCGGGACCACCTGTCGTCGGTGGTGAACACGCTGGTCATGGCGTACGCGGGCACGGCGCTGCCGTTGCTGCTGGCGTTCTCGCTCTCCGGGCGCACCCTGGGCGAGGTCCTGACCGCGCAGGACGTGGCACAGGAGGTCGTGCGGACCCTGGTGGGCAGCATCGGCCTGGTCGCGGCGGTGCCGATCACCACCGCGCTGGCCGCGTTCGTGGCCAACCGCGAGCCCGTGCCCGACGCGGCGGCCCCGGAGCCCGAGCCGACCGGGCCGGAGACCACGCAGGAGGCCCCGGAGGAACCCACCCCGTACCGCGAGCCGGACCTGCGCCGGCACCGGGTGTCGGGCGACCTGCGCACCGGCTACGACCCGGCCAAGGGCCCCTGGCGGCGGCCCCGGCGCGCGCGGACCGCACCGGACGACCGGCGGTCGCCGCGTCCGGTGGGTGACGCGGGGGCGCCGCCGCCGGGATAGGTTGTCCGGCGTGGGACGCATCCGGAAGGCCGACGGGACGATCACCAGGGAGGTCGACTCGGGCATCGCGGAACTCGTCCCCGACCCGGACGTCCCCCGGGCGTGGACGCTGCGCCTCAACGGCACGCCCCAGTCCCACGTCGACCTGGACGACCCGACCCACCTGGAGTTCGAGTACGTGCGCCGCCTGGGCCACGTGGCCGACCTGGTGGCCGACCCCGGCGCGCCCGTGCGGGCCCTGCACCTGGGCGGCGGGGCCTTCACCCTGCCGCGCTACATCGCCACCACCCGGCCCCGCTCCAGCCAGCAGGTGGTCGAGATCGACGCGGCGCTGGTGTCCCTGGTCCGCGGCGTGCTCCCGCTGGACCGCAACTGGCGGCTGCGCATCCGCACCGGCGACGCGCGCGCCGTGCTCGTCAAGGCCCCGGAGGCGACGTTCGACCTGGTGGTGACCGACGTGTTCGCGGGCGCCCGCACCCCCGCCCACCTGACCTCGATCGAGTTCGTCAACCAGGCGGCCCGCACCCTGCGCCCCGGCGGCGTCTACGCGGCCAACATCGGCGACGGCGGCGGCCTGGCGTTCGCCAAGTCCCAGGCGGCCACCGTGCGGGCCGTCTTCCCGCACGTCTGCGTGCTGGCCGAGCCCACCGTCTTCCGCGGGCGCCGCTTCGGCAACTTCGTCCTGGTGGCCTCGCACGCGGAACTGCCGGTGGCCGCCCTGACCCGCCGCACCGCGGGCGACCCGTTCCCGGGGCGGGTCGAGCACGACACCTCGCTGACCCGCTTCATCGGCGGGATGCCCCCGACCACCGACCAGAACGCCACCCCGTCGCCGTCGCCCCCGAAGGGGACCTGGGGCCTGCCGGACGACTAGCGGCGGGCCGCTTCAGTCCAGCGTCGAGACGAACCGCGAGATCGCGTCCGGGTTCAGCTTCTGCGCCAGCCGCCCCGAGGGCGCCATCGAGCCCAGCCGGTACAGCGGCCGGTCGGCCGCGGCCAGCCCGCGCGCCTCCGCCCGCAGCTGCGCCACCAGCAGCTCGGAGAACACCAGCCCCGGCGCGTCACCCCGCCCGGCCAGCACGTCCGCCAGCCGCCGCAGCGGCAGGACGCCCTGCTCGCGACCGCCCGTGCCCGCGTAGAGGGCCAGCGCCAGGTTGATCGCCTTCCCGCCGCCGCGCACGAGCAGCCCGACCGTCCGCGTCCCGCGCATGTCGGTCACCAGCAGGTCCAGCTGGTCGGCGGCGCGCAGGTCCACCGACCGCGTGCCGAAGGCGCGCACCGACAACACGTGCCCCTCCAGCCACACCCGCCGCCGCGCCTCCGAGACCGCCAGCAGCAGCAGCGGCACGGCGAACACCGCCGCCGTGACCAGCCCGGCCGTCCGCCCGGCGAGCAGGCCCAGCAACCCGCCGAACGCGGCGGCGACGATCAGCGCGCCGATCGCGACCGTCCGGGCGCGCTTGCGCACCGCCTTCGGGTCCAGCAGGTCCAGGGGGATCCGCTCGCTCACCGGCCCAACGCCTCCACGTCCGCACGCGGTGCCGGACGCCCGGCACCGACTCCTCGAACCGCACACCGACCGACCGCCGCCCCGGGGGCGGGCGAGGTGCCCACTACAGCCCTCGGCGAGGCGGGGCCGGCGCGTCCCCGTCACCCAGGTCCACCAGGAACGGGTTGCCGGCGCGCTCGCGACCGATGGTCGTCGTCGGCCCGTGGCCGGGCAGCACCACCGTGTCGTCGGCCATCGTCAGCACCTTCGTGCGCAGCGACGTCAGCATCGCGGCGTGGTCGCCGCCCGGCAGGTCCGTGCGCCCGATGGACCCGGCGAACAGCGTGTCGCCCGCCAGCACGAGCCGCCCGCCCTCCTCGGTGCCGGTGCGGAACATCACCGACCCGCCGGTGTGCCCCGGCGAGTGGTCGACGGTCAGCCGCAACCCGGCCAGGTCCAGCTCCGCGCCGTCGGCCAGCTCGCGCACCTCGCGGGGCTCGCGCAGCTCCAGGCTCCCGCCGAACATGGCCCGCGACTGGGCGCCCATGCCCCGCATCGGGTCCGACAGCATCCAGCGGTCGTCCGGGTGGACCCACGCCGGCACGTCGTTGCCGTCGCACACCGGCGCGACGGAGAAGCAGTGGTCGAAGTGCCCGTGCGTGAGCAGCACCGCCACCGGGGACAGCCGGTGCTCCCGCAGCGCGGCGGCGATCGGCTCGGTCGCGCCCTGCCCCGGGTCGACGATGAGGCACGGCTCGCCGACGTCCGCGGCCAGCAGGTAGCAGTTGGCCTGGAGCGGGCCGGTCGGGAACCCGATCACCAGCACGGGAGCACCTCTCAACGGCAACGGATCGACAACGGATCCCGGCGGACCCCTCAAGCAGCCTATCCGGCATACACCGGCTATATACGAGCCCCCTAGACTGCTCACCGATCGTCGCCGTCGACGGGAAAGCCAGGGAGGTCTGAGGTGCCGACGAACGTACAGCGCCGCGAGCAGGCGAAGCGGAAGCTGGAACGTCAGCTCGCCCGCAGGGTCGAGCGCGCGAAGCGGCGCCGCACGGTCGCCATCATCGCGACCGCCACCGCGGTGGTCCTGGTGGCGGGCGGCGTGTACTTCCTCGCTTTCGCCAACGACCCGGACACGCCGACCGACGCCGCCGCCGCGTCGTCCACGAGCGCCGCGCCGGTCGACATCCCGACCGAGGTCCTGCCCCTGCCGACCCGGCCGACGGCGCTCGCGAACCCGGTGAACTGCGAGTACCCGGCGTCCTCGGAGCCGGCCGCCAAGGAGGGCACCAAGGCCCCCGAGGCCGCGGGCATCGCCTCCACCGGCACCGCCGCGGCCACCGTCAAGGCCAACATCGGCGAGCTGAAGCTGACCCTGGACCGCGCCCTCGCGCCGTGCACGGTGAACAGCTTCATCAGCCTCGCCAAGCAGGGCTACTACGACGGCACCACGTGCCACCGCATCGGCACCCAGGGCCTCCAGATGCTCCAGTGCGGCGACCCGACCGGCAGCGGCTCCGGCGGTCCGGGCTACACCTTCGACAACGAGACGTGGCCGGAACTCACCTACGGCCGCGGCTACCTGGCGATGGCGAACGCCGGCACCGACGAGCAGACCAAGAAGGGCACCAACGGCAGCCAGTTCTTCATCGTCTTCGGTGAAGCCCAGCTCCCGCCCGACTACACGGTCTTCGGCAGCCTGGACGAAGAGGGCCTGAAGCTGGTCGACGACGTGGCCCGAGCCGGCCACGACGGCTCCTTCGACCCCTCCCCCGGCGGCGGCAAGCCGAACAAGGAAGTGAAGTTCGAGACCGTCACGGTCGCCTGAGCGAAGACGTACGCAGGGGCCCGGCAACCCTCACGGGTTGCCGGGCCCCTGCGCCTTCCCCATTCGTCAGCCCACCGGGGCCGACACACCGCATGGTCGCAAGGGCCACTGACGTTTCGCTGACACCGCACGCACGCGCACCGAAGGCAGAACCCACCGATCCCGAACGTTCGACCCGACGATCCCGAACGTAGAACTCACCCGTCCCGAGCGTTCGACACGGTGGTCCCGAACGTTCGACTCGCGCGGTCTGAACGTGCAACTCGCGGGGTCTGAACGTACGACTCGCCCGACCTGAACGTACGACTCGCGGGGTCTGAACGTACGACTCGCGCGAGGTGGGCTTGGAGCCCGCCGACGGGTCCGGTGGTGCGACGGGTCCGGGGCGTGCAGTTGAACGCTGTGGGGTGCTCGTGGTCTCCCGTATGGCCTGGGCGCAGCCCTACCGCGCTTGTCCAGGGGGTGTCGCACGCTTTTCGCGACACCCCCTGGACAAGGGTGGTTGCCTCAGGCAGGCCATACGGGAGACCACGAGCCGAGCCCCTCCCCCGGCGGCCTGCCCAGCGGCGAGCGCCAGCCCGTGAACACCGAGAAAGAACTACGAGGCCGAGGTCACGCGGTACACGTCGTACACGCCCTCCACCGACCGAACCGCCTTCAACACGTGCCCCAGGTGCTTCGGGTCCCCCATCTCGAACGAGAACCGCGACACCGCCACCCGGTCCCGCGACGTCGTCACCGAAGCCGACAGGATGTTCACCTTCTCGTCGGCCAGCACCTTCGTCACGTCGGACAACAACCGGTGCCGGTCCAGCGCCTCCACCTGGATGGCCACCAGGAACACCGACGACGACGACGGCGCCCACTCCACGTCCAGCAACCGCTCGGGCGTCCTCAGCAACTCGTCCGCGTTGGTGCAGTCCGTCCGGTGGACGGAAACCCCACCCCCGCGCGTGACGAACCCCAGGATGTCGTCCCCGGGCACCGGCGTGCAGCACCGCGCCAGCTTCACCCACACGTCGGCGGCGTCCCGGACGATGACGCCGGCGTCGCCGGTGACCCGCCGCCGGGCCACCGTGGACGGCGTGGACCGCTCCGCCAGCTCGTCCTCGGCGTGATCGACCCCGCCCAGCTGGGCCACGAGCCGCTGCACCACGTGCCGCGCGGAGGTGTGCCCCTCCCCCACGGCCGCGTACAGCGCGGACACGTCCGGGTAGTGCAGCTCCTTCGACAGCGCGCCCATCGAATCGGCCGACACCAGCCGCTGGAGCGGCAGCCCGACCCGGCGGACCTCCTTCGCGATGGCGTCCTTGCCGACCTCGATGGCCTCTTCCTTGCGCTCCTTCGCGAACCACTGCTTGATCTTGGCCTTGGCCCTGGGCGAGGCGGCGAACGACAGCCAGTCCCGGGACGGCCCGGCGCCCTCCGCCTTCGAGGTGAAGATCTCGACGACCTCACCGTTCTCCAGCTTGCGCTCCAGCGCGACCAGCCGGCCGTTCACCCGCGCCCCGATGCAGCGGTGCCCCACCTCGGTGTGCACGGCGTAGGCGAAGTCGACGGGCGTGGACCCCGTCGGCAGCGTCACCACGTCGCCCTTGGGGGTGAACACGAAGATCTCGCGCGCCGCCAGGTCGAACCGCAGCGACTCCAGGAACTCGCCGGGGTCGGCGGCCTCGCGCTGCCAGTCCAGCAGCTGGCGCATCCAGGCCATCTCGTCGACCTCGACGCCCTTGCCGCTGTGCGTGCCCCGGGTCTCCTTGTACCGCCAGTGCGCCGCGATGCCGTACTCGGCCGTGCGGTGCATGTCGTAGGTCCGGATCTGCACCTCCAGCGGCTTGCCGTCCGGTCCGATCACGGTCGTGTGCAGCGACTGGTACACGCTGAACCGGGGCTGGGCGATGTAGTCCTTGAACCGGCCGGGCATCGGCTGCCACAGCGCGTGCACCACGCCCATCGCCGCGTAGCAGTCGCGGACCTCGTCCACCTGGATCCGCACGCCCACCAGGTCGTGGATGTCGTCGAAGTCCCGACCGCGCACGATCATCTTCTGGTGGATCGAGTAGTAGTGCTTCGGGCGACCCTCCACCTTGGCGGTGATCCGCGCGCCCTCCAGCTGCTGCGACAGCTCGTTGATCACGCCGCTGAGGTAGGTGTCGCGGGACGGGGCCCGGTTCGCGACCAGCCGCACGATCTCGTCGTACTTCTTCGGCTGGAGGATGGCGAACGCCAGGTCCTCCAGCTCCCACTTCACCGTGGCCATGCCCAGCCGGTGCGCCAGCGGGGCCAGCACCTCCAGCGTCTCCCGCGCCTTGCGGGCCTGCTTCTCCGGCGGCAGGAAGCGCATGGTGCGCATGTTGTGCAGCCGGTCGGCGAGCTTGATGACCAGCACGCGCGGGTCCTTGGCCATGGCGATGACCATCTTGCGGATGGTCTCGGCCTCGGCCGCCGCGCCCAGCTTGACCTTGTCGAGCTTGGTGACCCCGTCGACCAGCAGCGCCACCTCGTTGCCGAAGTCGACGCGCAGCTGGTCCAGTGAGTAGTCGGTGTCCTCGACCGTGTCGTGGAGCAGGGCGGCGACCAGCGTGGTCGTGTCCATGCCCAGCTCGGCGAGGATCGTCGCCACGGCCAGCGGGTGGGTGATGTAGGGATCGCCGGACTTCCGCCGTTGCGGGCGGTGCTTCTCCTCCGCGACGTCGTAGGCGTGCTGGAGCAGCGCCAGGTCGGCCTTCGGGTGCAGGTCCCGGTGCACCGCGGCCAGGGGTTCGAGCACCTGCTTGACCGGTGCGGCCCGCTGGGCGGTGATCCGACGGGCCAGCCTCGCGCGCACTCGCCTGGTCGCCGAGGGGGGCCGCGCGGGCACCGGCTGCGGCGACGACTGGGCGGATTCGATGTCCTGGCTCAACCACGCTCCTCGGGTCTAGGAACCGAGGATAACTCCGTCGGGCGGGTTGCTCCGTGCGCGAACCGATGAGCGGCGCACTTCACACGACGAACAGCACCCCGGGCTTCGGCCGCACGGGTCGCGCACCGACCTGCGTGAACACGCTCCCACCGGGTTTCCGGACCCGCCGGCCACCCTTGCCCGAATGGAGTACGAACACCCGGCGCGCCCAGCCGAGGACACCGGCCGACCACCCGCGGGCAGCAGACCGGCAGCCGACCCGACCACCCGCCTACACCGCGAGCAGCGCGTCCACCCGTCGCCCGCCCAACCGCTCCCGACCGCCCAACCCGGGGATCTCCAGCACCACCGACACCCCGGTCACCACCCCACCCGCGGCCTCCACCAGCTCGCACGCGGCCGCCGCCGTGCCGCCCGTGGCCAGCACGTCGTCCACGACCACGACCCGCTGACCGGGCAGGACGGCCTCGGCCGGCAGCTCCAGGGTCGCCTCGCCGTACTCCAGCGCGTAGGACACCCGGTGCGCCACGGCCGGCAGCTTCCCGGGCTTGCGCAGCGGCACGACCCCGTACCCCCACCCGTACCCCAGCGCCGCCCCGAGCAGGAACCCCCGCGACTCGATCGCCGCGACCACCTGCGTGTCCGGGTCGATCCCGCCCTGGAGCCCGTCGACCACGGCGCGCAGCGCGTCGGGGTCGGCGAAAACGGGCGTGAGGTCCCGGAAGACGACCCCCTGCCGGGGGAAGTCCGGGACCTCACGCAT
Organism: Saccharothrix sp. BKS2; assembly: GCF_047689505.1. Taxonomy (NCBI): domain Bacteria; kingdom Bacillati; phylum Actinomycetota; class Actinomycetes; order Pseudonocardiales; family Pseudonocardiaceae; genus Saccharothrix; species Saccharothrix sp. BKS2. The sequence continues at coordinate 293,168 of NZ_JAUQOL010000009.1, forward strand.
CAGGTCGAGCGCTCGATCGAGCTTCAACGGTGCTTCTTGCCGGTCGGCCGACGACGGGAGTCGGCCGACTTGGCCGTGCGCGACGGGGCGCCCGCCGCCGCGGTCAGGGCCTTCTCCCGCCGCAGTTCGGCCTGCAACGCCTCGTCGTCGCTCGACTCCACGAGGATCGACTCGTCCGCGGTGGTCTCCGCGAGCACGCCCGCCTCGCCGGCGGCGGCCTTGCGGGCCAGGTTCTCCCGCCGGGCCCGCACGCGGGCGGCCTGCGCCTTGTAGCGCGCGTCGCGCATCTTCAGGTCCACCGCGACCGGGGTGGCGATGTAGATGGACGACAGCGCGCCGACCGCCATACCCGCCAGCTGCACCAGCGCGAGGTCCTTCAGCGTGCCCACGCCGAGCAGGCCGACGCCGATCGCCAGCAGGCCCAGCACCGGCAGCAGCGCGATCAGCGAGGTGTTGATCGACCGCATCAGGGTCTGGTTGACCGCCAGGTTGGCCGCCTCGCCGTAGGTGCGGCGGGTCAGGCCCAGCAGGCCCCGGGTGTTCTCCTTGACCTTGTCGAACACCACCACCGTGTCGTACAGCGAGAAGCCGAGGATGGTCAGCAGACCGATCACCGTCGCCGGCGAGACCTCGAAGCCGACCAGCGAGTAGATGCCCGCCGTGATCACCACGTCGTGCACCACCGCGACCAGCGCGGCGATCGCCATGGACAGCTCGAAGTACAGCGCCAGGAAGATCATCACGGCGACGAAGAACACCGCGAGGGCGATCAGCGCCTGCGTGGTGATCGCGCCGCCCCAGGACGCCGACACGGCGCTGTCGCTGATGGCCTGGACCCCGCCGGTGGGCTGGAGGTCCTCGTTCAGGCCGGCCTTGAGCTCGGCGACCTGGTCGGCGTCCAGCGTCTCCGACCGGATCTGGATGGTCGCCGACTCGCCGGTGCCCACGGTCTGCACGGCCGTCGGGTCCTCGCCCAGCGCCTTGGTGAAGCTCTCCTGGGCCTGCTCGACCGTGATCGTGCCGGCCGAGCTCTGCGCGGGCAGCTGGACCCGGGTGCCGCCGGTGAAGTCGATGCCCAGGTTGAAGCCCCGGAGCACGATCGACAGCACGCAGACCAGCAGGACCAGGCCGAAGATCGCGTACCAGCGCTTGCGCTTGCCGATGATGTCGAACGCGCCGTTGCCGACGTAGAGCCGCTGGAAAATCCCAAGCTTCTTGGGCTCGGACACGTCAGGCCCCCTTCACGGCGGTGCCCTTGGCGGCCCGGTCCTCGACGGCCGCCTGGACGGCGCCACCGAGACCGGTCAGCTTCGGGCTGGACAGCTTCTTCGTCTTGGAGACCAGGACGACCAGCGGGTGCGTGACCAGGAAGACCACGATGAGGTCGAGCACGGTCGACATGCCGAGGGTGAAGGCGAAGCCCCGCACCTGGCCGACGGCGATCACGTACAGGATGGCCGAGGCGAGGAAGCTGACCGTGTCCGCCGACAGGATCGTCCGCCGCGAGCGCACCCACGCCCGGGGCACCGCGGAGCGGAACGACCGCCCCTCGCGCACCTCGTCCTTCAACCGCTCGAAGAACACCACGAACGAGTCCGCGGTGATACCGATGGACACGATGAACCCGGCGACGCCCGCGAGGTCGAGGGTGAACCCGATCCAGCGGCCGAGCAGGATGAGCACCGCGTAGACGATGCCGCCGGAGAGCACCAGCGACAGGATCGTCAGCACGCCGAGCAGGCGGTAGTAGAACAGGCAGTACAGGAACACCAGCGCCAGGCCGATGCCGCCCGCGAGCAGGCCCGCCTTCAGCGAGGCCAGGCCCAGCGTCGGGGACACGGTCTCGGCCTCGGACGCCTCGAACGACAGCGGCAGCGAGCCGTACTTGAGCACGTTGGCCAGGCCGGTCGCGTCGGCCTGGGAGAACTGGCCGCTGATCTGCGTGCTGCCGCCCAGGATGGGCTCGTTGATGTTGGGCGCGGACACGACCTCGCTGTCCAGCACCACGGCGACCTGCTGCTGCACGTTCGCCGAGGTGAACTTGCCCCACTTCTCGCCGCCCTCGCCCTTGAAGGTGAGGTTGACGATGAAGCCGGCGCCCTGCGGGTCGGTGCCCGAGATGGCGTCGTCGATGTCCTCGCCGGTCAGCCGCGAGTACAGGCTGTAGTCGTCGTCCTGGACGCTGCCGTCGTTCGGCGGGAACACCGGGCCGAGGACGTACTTCTCGGTCTTCTCCCGGTTGCAGGTCAGCAGCGGCAGGTTCGGGTCGTCGTTGCCGAGCAGCGGGTCGACCGTGGGGCAGGTGAACGCGCCCAGCGCCTGCGAGACGGTCTGCGCGTCCAGCGTGGTCAGCTGGGGGTCCTGCCGGCAGGTGCGGGCCTCCTGGATCGCCCTGGGGGTCTCGTCGGAGTACTGGCCGCCGAACACCGCGCGGCAGTCCACCTGCGGCTCGGGCGGGGCCGACGGCTCGCCGGCGGGCGCGGACGGGTCGGTCGGCGGGGCGGGGGTGTCCGCCGGCGGCGCGGTCGTGGTCTCCGGCTGGGCCTGCATCGGGGCCGGGCGGCCCTGGGCGGTCGTGGTCGGCGCGGACGCCGACTCGGACGGCGCGCTGCTGCCGGTCGTGGCCGGCGCCTCGGAGCCCGAGGTGGGCGCCGCGCTGCCGGTCGTGGACGGGGCGGGCTCCGGCTGGGCGTTCGGCACCGGGGCGCCGATGACCTTGCGGAAGTTCAGCTTCGCGGTCTGGCCGAGCCGCTTGGCGCCCTCGCTGTCGGAACCGGGGACCGTGATCACCAGGTTGCTGCCGTCCCGGACGACCTCCGCGCCGAGCACGCCCAGGCCGTTGACGCGCGTCTCGATGAGCTCGCGGGCCTGGTCGAGCGACTCGTCGGAGGGGGCCTGGCCGTCAGGAGCGCGGGCGGTCAGCGTGACGCGCGTGCCACCCTGGAGGTCGATACCGAGCTTGGGTGTCGCCTTGCCGTTCCCGGTGAAGAACACCAGGGAGTACAGCGCGACCACGATGAGGACAAATGCGCCCAGGTACTTCGCGGGGCGGATTTGCCCGGCCGGAGGTGCCACGGTCCGTCCGTCTCCTGATAGTTGACAAGGTCAGCGAGGGCGCAGCGTACCGCTCGTGGTGTGAGCTGCGCGTCACTGCCCGGAGTCGGCACTTTCACAGTTGCCGGCTCCGGGCCAGGTGGGAGCGCCCGGCGGGCGCCCGCCCCTCCCCGCGGGGACTACTTCTTGGTGTCGTGCTGCACGGGCTCCTTGACGTCCTGCACCACCACGTCGTGCTCGGTCGCCGGGGTCTCGTCGTCGACGTCGTCGACCACCGCGTCGGTGGTCCCGTCCTCGACGGCGACCTTCTCGCGGACGGCCTGGCGCAGCCAGGTGGTGACCACGCCGGGGGCGGTCTCCAGGTCGATCGTGGTGTCGTCGCTCGCGTCGGCGACGGTCGCGAACAGCCCGGAGGTGGTCATGATCCGGTCACCCGGCTCCAAGGACGTCAGCAGGGCCTGCTGCTCCGCGACCGCGCGCTTCTGCTTCCGGGCGCTGAGGAACAGCGGCACCGCGAGCAGCACGAGCATCAGCGGGAAGAGCAAGGATTCCATGATTCTCCGATCAGCCGGACGTGCGAGCCACGTGTAGGTGCGCCCGGAACATCCGATTTTCTGGGGGCTGGTCCTGATTGTGCCAGGTCAGCAATCCCGGTCACCCGCAGGCGTCACCCAACCACGCGGCGGGCCCCGCCTCAAGCCCCCGGCCGGCCCCTGACCAGCCCGCGCCCGACCGGCACGGCCCCGACCGGGGATCTTCGACCGGTTCGACCGGTTCGCCCGGCCGAACGACCCCGGCGGGCCCGTCTCGACAGGCGCGCCCACAGCGGGCGTTCGCCGGTCGACCCGTCCCCGGTCCGTCCCCGGCCGGCCGGGGCTCAGCCCGCGTCGTCGAACAGCGGCCGGGTGCTCTCGCCCGGCGCCCGCGCGGGCGGCTGGAGCCCCAGGTGCAGCCACGCGGTGGCGGTGGCCACCCGGCCGCGCGGCGTCCGGGCCAACATCCCGGCGCGCACCAGGTACGGCTCGCACACCTCCTCGACCGTCGTGGGCTCCTCCCCCACGGCCACGGCCAGCGTGGACACCCCCACCGGCCCGCCGCCGAACGAGCGGACCAGCGCGCCGAGCACCGCCCGGTCCAGCCGGTCCAGCCCCAGCTCGTCCACGTCGTAGACGGCCAGGGCGTCCCGGGCCACCTCCAGCGTGACCGCGCCGTCGGCCCGCACCTCCGCGTAGTCCCGCACGCGGCGCAGCAGCCGGTTGGCGATGCGGGGCGTGCCCCGCGACCGGCCCGCGATCTCCCGGGCCCCGTCCGCGCGGAGGTCGACGCCGAGGATCCCGGCCGAGCGGCGCAGGATCAGGTCCAGCTCGTCGGGGCTGTAGAACTCCATGTGGCCGGTGAAGCCGAACCGGTCGCGCAGCGGACCGGTGAGCGCGCCGGACCGGGTGGTCGCGCCGACCAGGGTGAACGGCGCGATGTCCAGCGGGATGCTGGTCGCGCCGGGCCCCTTGCCGACGACCACGTCCACGCGGAAGTCCTCCATCGCCAGGTACAGCATCTCCTCGGCGGGCCGGGCCATCCGGTGGATCTCGTCGATGAACAGCACGTCGCCCTCGACCAGGTTGGACAGCATCGCGGCCAGGTCGCCCGCGCGCTCCAGGGCCGGGCCGGAGGTGATGCGCAGGGACGCGCCCAGCTCGGCGGCGATGATCATGGCGAGGCTGGTCTTGCCCAGTCCGGGCGGGCCGGACAGCAGCACGTGGTCCGGCGGCGAGCCCCGCCGCATCGCACCGTGCAGCACCAGCTCCAGCTGCTCGCGGACCTTCGGCTGGCCGACGAACTCGTCCAGGTCCTTCGGCCGCAGGGTGGTCTCGACGTCGCGCTCGGTCGGGTCGGGCAGCGGGTTGAGGGTGTCCTCCTCCGGATACGCCTCGTAGTCGCCGGCGTAATCACCGGCGTGCGCCCCGACGCGCTCCCCGACGTGCTCCCCGACGTGCTCCTCCGGGTGGCTCATCGCTTGCGGCCCAGGGCGGCGAGGGCCCGGCGCAGCACCTCGGAGGTGCCCAGCGAACCGTCCGCGGCCAGCACGGCGTCCACGGACTGCTCGGCCTGCTTCGCCGGGAAGCCGAGGCCGAGCAGGGCCTCGGTGACGTGGGTGCGGACCCGGCCGGAGTCGCTCACCGCGTCGGGCGCGGAGGCGAGTTGGCCGACCTTGTCGCGCAGCTCGATGATCAGCCGCTCGGCGCCCTTGCGGCCGATGCCGGGCACCTGGGTCAGCACGGTGATGTTGCCCTCGGCCAGCGCCGCCCGCAGCTTGTCCGGCTCCAGCACGGCCAGCGTCGCCAGCGCGATCCGCGGCCCGATCCCGGACACCGTCTGGAGCAGCCCGAACAGCTCGCGCGCCTCGGCGTCGGCGAACCCGAACAGGGTCAGCGAGTCCTCGCGGACGACCAGCGAGGTGGCCAGTCGGCCCTCCTCGCCGCGGCGCAGCGAGGCCAGGGTCGCGGGGGTGGCCTGCACGGCGAAGCCCACGCCCCCGACCTCGACGACCGCGTGGTCGAGCCCGATGGACAGCACCTGCCCGCGCAGCGACGAGATCACTGGGCATTCCTCCCGGTCTTGGCGACGGCTTGCGCCAGTCTCGCGCGGTGCGCCTTGGCCAGTTCAGCCGCCCTCGCCTGCGCCTCCTCCATCCGCGTCTTCATGGGCGCCCGCCACAGGTGGCAGATGGCCAGCGCCAGCGCGTCCGCGGCGTCGGCGGGCTTGGGGGCGGTCTTGAGCCCGAGCAGCTTGGTCACCATGGCGGTGACCTGCGCCTTGTCCGCGCGGCCCGAGCCGGTGACCGCGGCCTTGACCTCGCTGGGCGTGTGGAAGACGACGGGCAGGCCGCGGCGCGCGGCCGACAGCGCCACCACGCCGCCCGCCTGCGCGGTGCCCATGGCGGTGCGCACGTTGTGCTGGCTGAACACCCGCTCGACGGCCACCACCTCGGGCCGGTAGGTGTCCAGCCACCGCTCGACGGCGTCGGAGAGCTGGAGCAGCCGCACCGCCAGGTCCTCGTCGGCGGGGGTGCGCACGACGTCCACCGCCACCGGGCGCACGGTGCGCCCGGGACCTCCGTCGACGACCCCGAACCCGCACCGGGTCAGGCCCGGGTCGACCCCGAACACGCGCACGCTGCAATCCCCTCGACCCGTGGGCGAACACCAGTTCGAACTCTAGAGGTCGCGGCGGCCACGCACGCCCTTGACACGCGCACGGTGACGAACGGGAACCCCCGATCGACACAGCGTCACCAAACTCACTACAGTGACCCGGTCCACCTGATCGACTCCAGTCGCGGCATAGGCGGGGTGCCATGACCCTGAGGCGGTTCGGCGTCATCGCCACTGCCGTCTGCGTCGTGGTCCTCGTGCTGGTGTGCCTCGTCGTCTCCGGTGTGCTCAACCGGCACGCCTCCGTGGCGCTGGACAAGTTCACCCAGCTCACCGCCGCGATCGCCGCGATGCTGTCGTACTGGCGCGCGGGCCTGGCGCGGCAGGGCGCGGCCCGGCGCTGGCGGCTGTGGATGGCCGCGGCGATGGCGAGCCTGGTGGTGGGCCTGTGCGCGTGGATCTGGGGCCAGGTGTTCCTGGGGGTGGCGCTGCCCTCCTCGACGCTGGCGCAGCTGGGGTTCATGGTGGTGCCCGCGTTGACGCTGTGCGCGGTCGTGGTGCTGTCGCACGGCGGGTCGGGCACGTTCCCGGGCAACCGCAGCAGGCTGGTGATCGTGCTGGACGGCCTGATCGTCGTCGGCTCGCTGTTCGTGCTGACGTGGGTGTCGCTGCTGGAGTCGATGGTCCGGGCGTGGGCGATTACGGGGCTGGGGTTCGCGTCCGTCGTGGCGCACCCGGCGTCGTACCTGGTGATGCTGGTCGTGCTGCTGGTGTCGTCGTGGACGCACCGCTCGGTGCGGCAGCTGCCGGTGCTGTTCATCGCGCTGGCGGGCCTCGCGCAGTCGGCGTCGGGGTGGGTGTTCGCCTACCTGGTGAGCAAGGGCGCCACCGCCATCCCGACGGTCGCCGACATCGGCTTCATGGTGTCCCCGGCGCTGTTCTTCCTCGGCTCGATCGCGCCGGGCGGGACCGGCCGGGAGCGCGGCGGCTCGGCGCGGCTGCGCGCGGGCGAGCTGCTGCACCTGCTGGTGCCGTACCTGCCGATGGTGGTCACCGGCCTGTTCATCGTGGTCGGCACGGCCACCGGGGTGCGGCTGGACCCGCTGGAGATCTACGTCGGCCTGAGCGTGGTGCTGCTGGTGATCGCGCGGCAGCTGCTGACCCTGATCGACAACGTGAGGCTGCTCGACCAGCTGCGGGAGAGCCGGGAGCGGCTGCGGCACCAGGCGTACCACGACCCGCTGACCGGGGTGGCCAACCGGGCGCTGTTCCGGGAGCGGCTGACCGCGGCGCTGGCCGGGCCGTCGCCGGTGGTGGTGCTGTTCATCGACGTGGACGGGTTCAAGGACGTCAACGACAACCACGGCCACGCCGAGGGCGACGCGGTGCTGCGGATCGTGGCCTCGCGGTTGCAGCGGTGCGTGCGAGCGCAGGACGTGGTGGCGCGGCTGGGCGGGGACGAGTTCGGCGTGCTGGTGGACGGCTACCCGCAGCCGCCGGAGGAGATCGGGTGTCGGGTGCTGGAGGCGCTGCGGGAGCCGCACCGGACCGCGGCGGGCGCGCACGAGGTGCGGGCGTCGGTCGGGATCTCGCACCGGGGTGCCTTCGACCCCTCGCTGACCGCGGACGACCTGCTGGGCCACGCGGACGCGGCGATGTACGCGGCCAAGCGGCTGGGCAAGGGGACGGTCGTGGTGCACGGGTCGGTCGAGGCCGGGGTGGGTGCGGAGGTGGGCCCGGAGATGGACCCGGAGCTGACGTGAGCCCGGGGGCGCTGACGGGGTGGGCGCTGACGGGGTGGGCGCGGACAGGGTCGGCCCGGACCGCGCCGCCGCCGGCCGTCAGCCCATCGTCTTCTGGCCGTCGATGGTCTCGCGGATGATGTCCGCGTGGCCCGCGTGCTGCGAGGTCTCGGCGATGAGGTGCAGCAGGACGCGGCGGACGGTCCAGGAGGCGCCGGACTCGAACCAGGGCGCCTCCGGGAGCGGGTGGGCGGTGTTCAGGTCGAGGTCCTGGAGGACGCGCTCGGTCTCGCGGGCGGTCTCCTCGTAGGCGGCGAGCAGGCCCTCCAGCGTCTCGTCGCCGGCCATCCGGAAGTCCGCGCCCCAGTCCCGGTCCGAGGAGTAGTCCGGCATCTCCATGAGCTCGGCACCGCCGACCGCGAAGCGCAGCCAGCTCCGCTCCGTCTCGGCCACGTGCTTGATCAGCCCACCGACGCACAGCTCGCTCGCGGTCGGCTGCTGCCGGGCCTGCTCGTCGGTCAGGTCCCGGGCGGTGTGGCGGAGGAAGCCGCGGTGCAGGGCCAGGGTGCCCAGCAGGTCGGAGAGCTCGGTGGCGGTGGCGATCGCGGTGGTCATGGGTCCCGTCCTTCGTTTCGGTGTCAGGACCAAGCTAGGACCTATTGCGGACAACTCCGGTCCGCGATGTCGACCGACGGGGAATTTTCCCGGTTTGGTTCAGGCCGACGATGCTCGCGTTGAGCGCGGTCGCGAAGCCGACCCCGGGCCCGCACGACGAGGGCGAACACCGCACGTGGGCTACACGGCACCCGGGCCCGCACGACGAGCGGCGAGGGCTCGGCCCAACCGGCCCAGCCGGCTCGACCGACCTCCGCCGGCTCGACCGACCTCCGCCAACTCAGCCAGACCCGACCGACCTCAAGCGGCGGCGTGCCGAGCCGACCCGTCGGCCACCAGCAGCGCCCGCCCGGCGGCGGTCAGCCGGGCGGGCCCGACCCCGGCCGCGATGAGCCCCGCCCGCACCAGCCTCGGTCCGGCGAACTGGTCGCAGCAGCCGATGCCGTCGACCAGGAGCGTGCCGGCCGCGTACACGCAGCGGCCGTCGGCAACAGCCCTCAGCACGGCCCGGTCCCTCGGGGTGATGGTGGTGTCCATGGCGGTCTCCTCCGCGGTCAGGCGCGCTCACCCGTTCGTCGCGACCGAGACTGCCCGGCTCCGCCGTCCTGACGGAGGGAGAACCCCTGCACCGACAACGACTTCGTGCACTCCGCCACCCACCGGCCCGCACTCCGCCGGCTACCACCCCGCGTACGGCCGTTCGGCCCACCCCTTCACGTTCAGCCGTTCAGCCCACCGCCGCCGACGCCTGCCGGAAGGCGTCCACCAGCTGCGGCCACCGCCCGGTCCGGTCGCGGTTGATCGACAGCGGCGACGGGTGCGGCGCGTTGAACACCTTGAGCTTGTGCCCGCGCCCGGACAGGTTCCACCCGGTGCCCGCCGGTCGGCCCAGCACCACCACCGCCTTGAGGTCGGACAGCATCCGCAGCAGCTCCACCAGGTACGGCACGGCCGTGCGCAGGTCCGCGGGCGTGGGCGTGCGGCCGTTGAGGTTCCAGGGCACCACGTTCCACGCCAGGCACACCCGCCGCGACAGCCCCGCCTCGCTCATGGCGGCGAAGCCGTTGGCGGCGGTCGGGTCGTCGTTGTCCAGCGAGTTGATCCCGGACTTGGTGGAGCCCGCGCCCGGCGACTCCAGCAGCAGCAGGACCTTGCTGTTCACCCCGCCCCCCGCCGGGTCGAACAGCGGGACTTCGGCCTTCCGCTCGGTCGCGATGCGCTGCGCGAACTCCGTCAGCTTCGCCATGTGGGGCGCCTTGATCAGCGCCATCTTCCGGGCGACGGTCACGGGGTTGCGGTGGGCTCTCGGCGCGGTGGGGAAGACATCCATGGTCAGCAGCGTCCCCGGACGGCCGAACCCCGACCATCCGCCGTCCGGGCGGCACCGCCCCCGCCACCCGCACCGCGCGTCACAAAACCATCGCGAGTCGTACGTTCAGACCCATCGTGTCGTACGTTCCGGACCCCCGAGTTCAACATTCAGGACCCATCCGGCCTGCACCGGCCCGCGGGAGCCCACGCTCCCCCGACCGACTCGAACGTAGAACTCGGGGGTCCTGAACGTACGACACGGTCGACCTGAACGTACGACTCGCGACTGTTGGGGGTTGTGACGCCGGGGTCGGGGCCTTGCGGGGACGCCCCCGGGCGTCCCCGCAAGGGGGTGGCTACCGCGGGAGGCGGTAGTCCGGGCCCAGCGCCGCGCCGCGGTGCGGCTTGTACTGGTCGTAGCCGCGCGGGTCGCACTGGAGGCCGCCGTTGACGCAGTGCGAGACCAGCGCCTGCAACGTGGGCGCGTCCCAGGCGTTCATGAAGTCGTAGTGCCAGGTGTAGCCGCGGCCCGAGGCGAGCCTCACCCGCGACATGTCACCGGACACCGGGAACGCCATCTTGAACTCCAGCATGGGCACCGGGACGGGGTGCGTCGCCGGGCACACGAGGGTCGAGCGGACCGGGTAGGCCATGTGCGACCTGTGGTCCGCCGAGTCCAGGTCGCGCCCGTTCCAGCAGCTGGGCGCCTGGTAGCGGACGTTGAGCTGGCTGCCCGGCGCGCACCAGGACGGGATGTCCCAGTTCTTGAAGCTGTCGCCGCACTCCCAGCCCTCCACCGCGCCGGGCGCGGTGCGGAACTCGTCCTGGCTCGCCGTCGGGTTGCCGACGACGAACCTCAGGCCCGGCGGGAACGACCGGACCTGCCGGTAGTCCAGGATCCCGGACTTGTAGTAGACGACCTGCGGGCCGGTCGGCGGCACGACCTGGTCGCCGTTGTAGACCGTGGGGAACCAGTACGCCGACTTGTCGTCGGGCGTCCGGCAGTTGGTCTGCCCGGCCTTGAGCGAGTCGTTGGTGCTGCTCGCGGTCGTGGTGGGGTTGCCGAGGAACGTGTGCATGTGCGACGCGCCCGGCAGTCGCGGGAACACGATCGGGTCGTCCGGGCGGTGGTGGGTGACCGAGCAGTTGGCCTGGAACTCGTGGTGCGTGACCAGGTCGTCCGCCTGGGCGGGCGAGCCTGCCGAAAGCAGGGATGCCAGTAGGCCGAGTGCCGGGGCGGCAACCAGCGCGCTGAGTTTTCGGGACACCTGTGTCCTCCTGCCGACGTGGGTGACGTGGCTTGGAGAGCGCTCTCCCACATGAGGCTGCCCGCTGCTCCACCCGGGTGTCAATAGGCCAGGCGTTGACAGACGCGTAGTCGGTTCGTAACGTTTCGAGCCGGGTTGAGAGAGCGCTCTCCCGCACGTCAACCCACTCGATCCGGCAGGAGACGCCATGTACCGCCTCCGATCCGCCGGCGCGGCGGTCGCGCTGCTCCTGGGACTCGCACTCGTCCCGGGCACCGCGACCGCCGCGCCGGTCCTGCTCTCGCAGGGCAAACCCGCCACCGCGTCCTCGACCGAGGGCGCGGGCACACCCGCGTCGGCGGCCGTCGACGGCGACGCGGGCACCCGCTGGGCCAGCGCCTGGAGCGACCCGCAGTGGCTGCGCGTCGACCTCGGCGCCACCTCGACCCTGAGCCGCGTGGAGCTGGACTGGGAAGGCGCCTACGCCACGTCGTTCCAGCTCCAGGTGTCCGGCGACGGCAACGCCTGGACCACGGTCCACACCACCGCGAACGGCACCGGCGGCCGGCAGGGCTTCGACGTCACCGGCTCCGGCCGCTACGTCCGCGTGCACGGCACCCAGCGCGCCAACGGCTACGGCTACTCCCTCTGGGAGTTCCGCGTCTACGGCACGCAGGGCACCGGCCCCCAGCCCGGTGGCGGCGTCCGCGTCACCGGCTCGCAGGGCAACTGGCAGCTCACCGTCGACGGTCAGCCGTGGACGGTCAAGGGCCTCACCTGGGGCCCGCCCGCCGCCGACGCCGCCCGCTACATGCCCGAGCTGAGGTCCATGGGCGTCAACACCCTGCGCACCTGGGGCACGGACGCCTCCACCCGCCCGCTGCTCGACGCCGCGGCCGCCAACGGCCTCCGGGTCATGAACGGCTTCTGGCTCCAGCCCGGCGGCGGCCCCGGCTCCGGCGGCTGCGTCAACTACCTCACCGACACCGCCTACAAGACCGACATGCTCGCCACCATCCGCCAGTGGGTGACCACCTACAAGGACCACCCCGGCGTGCTGATGTGGAACGTCGGCAACGAGTCCATCCTCGGCCTCCAGAACTGCTACTCGGGCACCGAGCTGGAGAACCAGCGCGTCGCCTACGCCCGGTACGTCAACGAGGCCGCGCTCGCCATCAAGGCCATCGACACCAACCACCCGGTGACCAACACCGACGCGTGGACCGGCGCGTGGGCCTACCTGAAGGCGCACACGCCCGCGCTCGACCTGTACTCGGTGAACTCCTACGGCAACGTGTGCAAGGTCCGCGACGACTGGGTGGCGGGCGGCTACACCAAGCCGTACCTGCTCACCGAGGCGGGCCCGGCCGGCGAGTGGGAGGTGCCCAACGACGTCAACGGCGTGCCCAGCGAGCCCACCGACGTGCAGAAGCGCGACGGCTACACGCAGGCGTGGAACTGCATCACCGGCCACCGGGGCGTGTCGTTCGGCGGCACGCTGTTCCACTACGGCACCGAGTACGACTTCGGCGCGGTGTGGTTCAACCTGACCCCGGCGGGCAAGAAGCGGCTGTCGTTCTACGCGGTGCAGCGGGCGTTCGGCGGCGCCACGCCGGCCAACACCCCGCCGGTGATCTCCGCGATGAACCTGCCCACGTCGGTCCCGGCGGGCGCGCGGCTGGACGTCGACGTGGCGGCGAGCGACCCGAACGGCGACCCGATCACCTGGTCGGCGGCGTTCAACTCGAAGTACATCGACAACAGCGGCGGCCTGGCCGCCATCCCGGTGCAGGTCAACGGCAACCGGCTGACCGTCACCGCGCCCGACCGGCTGGGCGTGTGGAAGGTGTACGTGACGGCCGAGGACGGCCGGGGCAACATCGGCATCGAGACCAGGTCGGTCCGGGTCGTCGCGCCGCGGCCGACGGGGGTCAACGTCGCGCAGGGCAGGCCCACCACCGCCTCGTCCTACCAGCAGGTGGGCGACGGGGCGCCGTTCCCGCCGGGCAACGCCACGGACGGCAACGCGGTCACCCGCTGGGCCACCGACTGGTCCGACCCCCAGTGGCTGCGGGTCGACCTCGGCGCGGTGACCACCTTCCAGCACGTGCAGCTGGTGTGGGAGGGTGCGTTCGGCCGAGCCTACGAGATCCAGGTCTCCGACGACGGGAACACCTGGCGGACCGTGCACGGCACGACCACCGGTAACGGCGGGGTCGACTCGATCGACGTAACGGCGAGCGGCCGGTACGTCCGGCTGCACGCCACCCAGCGCGGCACCGGGTGGGGTTACTCGCTCCACGAGTTCGGCGTCTACCGGCGCTGATCCGACAAGACGGGCGGTGGCCGGGAGGAGTGGGTCCTCCCGGCCACCTGCCTTGTGCGCGTCCCGGGAGTGGGTTGCGCGCACGAAGAGGGGCGTCCCGCGTCACGACCGCGGGGCGCCCCTCACTGCTCGGATCAGCTGCCCCGGACCCGGCGGATGGTGTCCCGGTACCAGAGCGCGCTGCTCTTGGGCGTGCGCACCTGGGTGGCGTAGTCCACGTGCACCAGGCCGAACCGCTTCTCGTAGCCGTAGGACCACTCGAAGTTGTCCATCAGCGACCACGCGAAGTACCCGCGCACGTCCGCGCCCAGCTCACGGGCCTTGGCCACGGCCGCGATGTGCGACTCCAGGTAGGCGGTGCGGTCGTCGTCGCGGACGAAGCCGGTCTCGTCGGCCTCGTCGTCGAACGCCGCGCCGTTCTCGGTGATCACCATCGGCACGCCGGGGTACTCCCGGCCGAGCTGCACCAGCAGCTCGGTGAAGCCCTCGGGGATGATCTCCCAGTCCATCGCGGTCACCGGCAGGCCGAACCGCACGGTCCGGTCCACGGGCAGCCCGTCGGCGTCGGTGGTGTTGCCCTGCTCGTCGACGCCGGAGAACCTGTGGCTGGAGTAGTAGTTCACGCCCAGCACGTCGATGGGCTGCCGGATGATCTCCAGGTCGCCGTCCTGCACCGGGATCGCCACGCCCCGCCGCGCCAGGTCGGCCACCACGTCCTCGGGGTAGTGGCCCTTGACCAGCGGGTCGAGGTAGATGCGGCGGGACAGGCCGTCCGCGCGGCGGGCCGCCTCGCGGTCGACCTCGCTGTCGGTGGCCGGCGAGGAGTGGCTCATGTTCAGCGTGATGCCGAACTCGGTCGGCTCGGTGGCCGCCTCGCGCATCCGCTGCGTGGCCAGGCCGTGGCCGAGCAGCAGGTGGTGCACGGCGTGGATGGCCGCGCCGAAGTCCTGCCTGCCGGGGGCCTGGCGGCCCTCGTAGTAGCCGAGCATGGCCGAGCACCACGGCTCGTTGAGCGTGGTCCACTCGCGCACCCGGTCGGACAGGGCGTCGAAGACCAGCATCGAGTAGTCGGCGAACCGGTAGGCGGTGTCGCGGGCGGGCCAGCCGCCCGCGTCCTCCAGCTCCTGCGGCAGGTCCCAGTGGTACAGCGTGACCCACGGGTCGATGCCCTTGGCGAGCAGCTCGTCCACCAGCCGGTCGTAGAAGGCGAGGCCGGCGGGGTTCACCGGGCCCCGGCCGCCCGGCTGCACCCGCGGCCAGGCCACGGAGAACCGGTAGGTGTCCACGCCGAGCGAGCCGATCAGCGCGACGTCCTCGGGCATCCGGTGGTAGTGGTCGCAGGCGACGTCGCCGTTGTCGCCGTCGTGGACCATCCCGGGGGTGCGGCAGTAGGTGTCCCAGATGGACGGTGTGCGACCGTCCTCCTCGTGGGCCCCCTCGATCTGGTACGCGGAGGTCGCCACGCCCCAGCGGAACGAGGCGGGCAGCGTGTCGATCGCGGGGTCGAGCCCGACGGTCGGCGCCGTGGTGTCCATGGATCTCCTCAGGAGGTCTTCGACCGGGTTGTCGTGGACCCGGTCTCAGAACCCGTCGTCGTGAACGGGGTGCAGCCAGCAGGCCACGGTGCGGCCGGGTCCCACGTGGTCGTGGGGCACGCCCAGCACCGGGACCTCCACACCGCAGCGCTCCATTGCGTGCGGACAGCGTGGGTGGAACGAGCAGCCCGACGGCATGGCCCTCAGGTCGGGCGGCGAACCGGGGATGCCGGTCAGCTCGCGCTTGGGGCCGCGCAGGGCGGGGAAGGAGTTCAGCAGCCCGTGGCTGTAGGGGTGCTTCGGCTCGCGGTAGAGCTGGGCGGAGCTCGCCTCCTCGACGATCCGCCCGCCGTACATGATCGCGATCCGGTCGGAGAACTCGACCAGCAGGGACAGGTCGTGGGTGATGAACACGACCGAGAAGCCCAGCCGCTCGCGCAGCTCGACCAGCTGGCGCAGGATCTGCCGCTGCACCACCACGTCCAGCGCGGTGGTCGGCTCGTCCATGACGACGACCTTCGGCTCCAGCGCGAGCGCCATGCCGATCATCACGCGCTGGCGCATCCCGCCGGAGAGCTGGTGCGGGTAGCTGTCCAGCCGGTCGGCGGCGATGCCGACCAGGGACAGCAGCTCGCGGGCCCTGGCCAGGCGGGACGCGCCGGTGCTGCGCGGGTCGTGCGCCCGGATCACGTCGGTGAGCTGGGTGGAGACGCGCTGCACCGGGTTGAGCGAGTTCATCGCGCCCTGGAACACGATCGCGGTCTCCGCCCAGCGGAACCGCCGCAGCTCCGCCTCGGTCATGCGGAGCACGTCCACGGGGCCGTCGTCGGTGTGGAAGAGCACCTCGCCGCCGCGGACGACGCCCGGCGGCGGCAGCAGCCTGGTCAGGCCGTAGGCGAGGGTGGACTTGCCGCTGCCGCTCTCCCCCGCGAGGCCGAGCACCTCGCCCCGGTGCAGGGTGAGGTTGACGTCGCGGATCGCGTGCACGGCGTCGTCGCCGAGGCCGTAGTCCACGTCGAGGCCGCGGATCTCCAACACGGCGTCGGTCACTTGGTCTCCTTGCCGAGCACGGGCGTGAAACCGACGCGCATCCGCACGGTGCGGCCGTCGGCGGTCTTGACGCTGGTCTTCCCGCCGCCGCGCAGCCGGGGGCTGACGAACTCGTCGATGCCGAAGTTGACCAGCGACAGGGCGGTGCCCAGCAGCGCGATGGCCAGGCCCGCGGGCACGAACCACCACCACGCGCCCTGGCCGAGCGCCTGCTGGCTCTGGGCCCAGTACAGGACCGTGCCCCAGTTCCAGCCGCTGCCCGCGCCGACGCCGATGAACGCCAGCGTGATCTCCAGCGTGACCGCGAAGATGACCGTGCCGACGAAGCCGGAGGCGATGACCGCGGTGAGGTTGGGCAGGATCTCGAACAGGATGATCCGCCAGGTCGACTCGCCGGTGGCGCGCGCGGCCTCCACGTAGTCGCGGCGGCGCAGCGAGAGCGTCTGCGCCCGCAGCACCCGCGCGCCCCACGCCCAGGAGGTCAGGCCGATGAGCAGCGCGATGGTGAGGGTGCCGGTCTCGGGCAGCGTGGACGTGATGATGATCATCAGCGGCAGCGCCGGGAGCACCAGGAACACGTTCGACAGCGCGGACAGCACCTCGCTGCCCGCACCGCCGAGGTAGCCGGAGGTCACGCCGACCAGCACCGACAGGATGGTGGCGACGACGCCGGCCACGAAGCCGACGACGATGACGCTCTGGGTGCCCACGATGACCTGGCTGAAGATGTCCTGGCCGAGGTGGGTGGTGCCGAACCAGTGCGCCGTCGACGGCGGCTGGAGCAGGTCGTTGCTGCGCGCCGACGGGTCGTACGGGGCGATCCACGGCCCGATGACCGCGATCAGCGCGAAGAAGCCCAGGAGCACCAGGCCGACGGTGGCCTTGGGGTTGGCCACGAACCTCAGCCGGCGGCGCTTGGGCGGCGTCGCGACCGGGGTCGCGGCGGCGGTGGTGGGGACGACGGTCACGGCTCAGCCCTCCCGTCGGGTGCGCGGGTCGAGCGCGAGGTAGGCCACGTCGGCGAGGAAGTTCGCCAGCAGCACGGACAGCGTGATGATGAGGAAGATGCCTTGCATGAGGGGGTAGTCCTTGGCGCCGACCGCCTGGAACAGCTGGAGGCCGAGCCCCGGGTAGGAGAACACGATCTCGACCAGCAGCGTGCCGCCGACGATGAAGCCGAGCGAGAGCGCGAAGCCGGAGACGTTGGGCAGCAGCGCGTTGCGGGCCGCGTAGGCCACCATGACGCGCCGGTCGGACAGGCCCTTGGCGTGCGCGACGGTCACGTAGTCCTCGGAGGCCACCGTGACCATCATGTTGCGCATGCTCAGGATCCAGCCCGCCATCGAGGAGACCAGGATGGTGAACGCGGGCAGCAGGCCGTGCCGCAGCACGCTGCCGATGAACTCCAGGTCCGGGTTCGGCACCAGGCCGGAGTCGTAGGCGCCGGACGCCGGGAAGAAGCTGCCGGGCCCGCTGAGCAGCGCGATGGCGATCAGCCCGAGCCAGAAGTACGGGATGGACGACAGGAACGTGGTCACCGGGATCAGGGCGTCGGCCCAGGAGCCGCGCCGCCAGCCGATGCCCGTGCCCAGGGCCGTGCCGATGAGGAAGCCGAGCACGGTGGTGACGCCCACCAGGCCCAGCGTCCACGGCAGGCCGTCGCCGATGACCTGCGACACCGGGGACGGGAAGTAGGTGAACGACAGGCCCAGGTCGCCGCGCAGCAGCTGGCCCAGGTAGGTGAAGTACTGGTCGAGCAGGCCGGCGTTCTTGTCCAACCCGAACAGGACGTAGAGCGACTGCACGGCCTCGCTGGTCATCTGGCCGCGCGAGCGGGTGATCAGCGCCTGCACCGGGTCGCCGGGGATGAGCCGCGGGATGAAGAAGTTGATGGTGATCGCGGCCCACGCGGTGAACAGGTAGAACGCCAGGCGCTTGAGGATGAAGCTCACAGCACCTCCTCGCCGGTCCGGGCCTCGACGACGCGGAGCTTCGTCCGGGCGGTCTCCGACAGGTCCTCGCCGTAGAGCCAGCAGGCGGCGAAGTGGCCCGGTCCGTCGCCGAGGGCGAACCTCGGCGGCACCTGCTCCGCGCAGACCCTCATCGCGTGCGGGCAGCGCGGGTTGAACCGGCAGCCGGGCGGCGGGGTGATCAGCGAGGGCGGTTCGCCGGTGCCGCCGTCCTTCTCCTCCGCGGCGGGCCGGTCGGGGTCCGGCGCCGAGTCGATGAGCAGCTGCGTGTACGGGTGGGCGGGCCGCTGCGTGACGGTCTCGCTGTCCCCGCCCTCGACCACGCCGCCCGCGTACATCACGAACGTCTCGTCGGCGAAGTAGCGGGCCGAGGCGATGTCGTGGGTGATGTAGAGGATCGCCAGTTCCAGGCGCTCCTTCAGGTCGCGCAGCAGGTTGAGCACGCCGAGGCGGATCGACACGTCGAGCATCGACACCGGCTCGTCGGCCAGCAGCACCTCGGGGTCCGCACCCAGGGCGCGGGCGATGGCCACGCGCTGGCGCTGGCCGCCGGACAGCTCGTGCGGGAACTTGTCGACGTACCGCTCCGGCGGCGTGAGCTGCACGCGGGTGAGCAGGTCGGCGAGGGCGCGCTCCAGCTCGGCGGGCGTGCTGCCCGCGTTGCCGTGGATCTTCAGCGCCCGGGTGAGGTGGTAGCGCACGGTGTGCACGGGGTTCAGCGAGGCGAACGGGTCCTGGAAGATCATCTGGACCCGCTTGCTGTACGCCCGGAAGCGCTTGCCACCCCTGGTGTCGACCGGCTCGCCGTGCAGCCGGACCGCGCCGGAGGTCTGGGGGTAGAGCTGCGCCAGCAGGCGGGCCACCGTCGACTTGCCCGAGCCGGACTCGCCGACCAGCGCGGTGACCCGGCCGCGGTGCAGCCTGAGCGTCACGTCCTCGACCGCGCGCACGGAGCGCGCGGCCCGGGACAGCAGCTCGCGCCCGCGCTTGCGGACCGGGAAGTGCTTGGTCAGGCCATCGGCCTCCAGGACCACCCCGGAAGACGGGGGTGGGGTGGTCCCGGAGGCCGACGGTGCGGCGCTCTTCGTCATGCGGCCGGCTTCAGGTGCAGGACGACGTCGAGCGCGTTCTCCAGCGTGGGTTGGGCGGGCGCGTACGGGTTGGACTCGTCCGGCCAGCCGATCCAGTTCTTGGTGCTGTACTGGCCGCCCGCGTTGGCCGCGGAGGTGATGGCGACCGGCATGTCGCGGACGTGGATCTGCTGGATCTTGTGCAGCGCCGCGGTCCGGGCGGCGTCGTCGGCGGCGTTGGCGTACTCGTTGAGCAGCGCCGTGGCCTCGGGGTTCTCGTAACGGCCGTAGTTGCCGTTGATGCCGCCCTCGCCGACCGGCTTGTACAGCGCGCCGTCCATGATGTTCTGGTAGATGTCGTACGGCGTCGGACCGTTGTTGGTCCAGTGCAGCGCGGCCTGGAAGTCACCGGTGTCCAGCGCCTTGGTCCAGGAGTCGGCGTTCGGCAGGTCGACGGTCGCCTGGATGCCGATCTCGGAGACGTTGTCCTTGATGATCTCCAGGTTCGTCACGTAGTCCGACCAGCCGGAGGGCACGGTCATCTTCAGCGTGACGGGCTGGCCCGACGGGTCCTTCAGCGTGTCGCCGTCGAAGGTGAAGCCGTTGTCGGTCAGCTCCTTCTTGGCGGCCTCGACGTCGACCGTGACGATCCGGTCCTTGAACTCCGGCGCGAGGTAGGAGGTGCCGGCGGGCGTCGGGATGCCGGTGATGTTGTCGACCTTCGGGTAGAAGTACCCGGCCTCGCCCTGGGTGAAGATGTCGTCGCGGTTGATCACCATGTTGACCGCGCGGCGCAGCGCCGGGTTGTCCCACGGCTTGACCTTCGTGTTGAACCACAGGCCGTGGATGCCCAGCACCGGCGGGAACCAGAGCTTGTAGTGCTCGGGGTCCTTGGAGGTGTAGACGGCCTCGTAGTTCGGGATGAACACGAAGCTCCACTCGGCCGCGCCGGTGGCCAGGGCGGTGGTCTGCGCGTTGTTGTCGCTGTAGGAGGTGTAGCGGACCTCCTTGACGGCCGGCAGGTCCTGCCAGTACGAGTCGCGCACGGCCAGGGTGACGGTCTGCGGCGTGAAGGTCTTCAGCGTGTACGGGCCGCTGCCGACCGGGCTCTTGACCGTCTCGGTGGTGGGGCTGGCGATCGCGGACCAGATGTGCTTCGGCACGATCAGCTGCTCGAAGATCTTCTTCTGGTTGACGAACTGCGACCGCGGGAAGCCGACCTCCACCTTGTTGCCGGAGGAGGAGATCCGGTCGTAGGGGACCGACTCGATGTTCAGGCCGGGGTTGGCCTTGAGCAGCTCGAAGGTGAACGCCACGTCCTCGGCGGTCAGCGGCTTGCCGTCCGACCAGGTCACGCCGTCGCGGATGGTCAGGGTCAGCTTGCTGTAGTTCTCGGCCCACTCCCACTCGGTGGCCAGCCACGGCTTGAACTTCTCCGTCGGGTTGGTCTCGTTGACCATCGCCAGCGGTTCGAAGATCAGCCGGCGGTAGCCCAGGGAGCTGGCGGCCGACGAGTTGAGGAACGGGTTGTTGTTCTCGGTCTGCGGACCGTTGGGCATGCCGACGTTCAGCACGCCGTTGGCGTCGCTGCTCGCGCCGGGGTTGGAGGTCGAACAGGCTGCCGAGAACAGCAGTGCTGCCGCGACGGCGAGGGCGGACGTTCGCCTGAGTCGCATGGGTTCTCCTTGTCGGGGGCGGGGGGAGAGCGCTCTCGGTGGTGCGGACCGCGGGTGCCATCGCGGCTGGGACGCTCGACGCGTCCTCGTGTCGTTGCAGACCTAACCCCGGTGAGCCAAGTCACGTCAATCACGAACAGGTTACAAACTTAGTCTAATTTTAAGTCGCAAACTAAGGTCGGCCCATGGCCCCGAAGCGCACCACCGTCCGCGACCTGCGTCGCCAGAACCGGGCGACCCTGCTGTCGACGCTGTTCTTCGACGGGCCGTTGAGCAGGTACGAGCTGTCGCGGCTGTCCGGGCTGTCGGCCGCGACGGTGTCGAACGTGACCGCGGAGCTGGTGGAGGACGGGCTCGTGGTCGAGGCCGGTTCGGTGGACTCCGACGGGGGCCGGCCGCGCGTGCTGCTGCGGGTGAACCCGGCGTTCGGGCACGTGGTGGGCGTGGACGTCGGGGAGACCGGGATCAAGGTCGAGCTGTTCGACCTGGGGCTGACCCAGCTGGCCGCGCGCGACCACGCGCTGTCGCCCTCCTCCCCCGCCGCCGTCGCCTCGCTGGTGGCGTCCTCGGTCCGGGACGTGGTCGCGGCGGCGGGCGTCCCGGTCTCGACCGTGCTGGGCGTCGGGGTCGGCGTGCCCGGGACGGTCGAGCAGGGCGCCGCGGCCGTCGTGCACGCGCCCACGATCGGCTGGGACGCGGTGCGCCTGGAGGAGCTGATCCGGGCGGCGGGCGGCACGTGGCCGCTGTACGTGGAGAACGGGGCCAAGACCCAGGGCCAGGCCGAGATGTGGTTCGGCGCGGGACGCGGGGCGCGGCACGTGGTGATAGCCCTCATCGGCTCCGGCGTGGGCGCGGCCGTGGTCACCGACGGGGGCGTCTACCGGGGCGCGACCAGCTCGGCGGGCGAGTGGGGGCACACCACGATCGTCTACGGCGGCCGGCCGTGCCGGTGCGGGGCCCTGGGGTGCCTCGAAGCCTACGTCGGCGCCGAGGCCATCCTCGACCGCTACCGGAAGGCCCGCGGCCGGAACCTCTCCGCCGGCGGCGAGCAGTCCACGGTGGCCGCCCTGATCGCCGCCGCGGCCCACTCCCGGACGGCCGCCCGCGTGCTCGACGAGACCGCCGGCTACCTCGGCGCGGGCATCGCCAACCTGGTCAACCTGTTCAACCCGGAGCGCATCGTCCTCGGCGGCTGGGCCGGCCTGGCCCTGGGCGCGCACCAGCTGGACCGGATCGTCGCCGCCACCCGCGCCCACGCGCTGCGCCACCCGTTCGACCAGATCTCCATCGAACTGGGCCGCTTCGGCCCGGACGCCGTGGCCGTCGGCGCCGCCACCCTCCCCGTGGCCGCCCTCCTGGAGGGCGCCGCCGACCCGCGCAAGTCAACCCCCCGCGCCGACATCGCCTAACCCCTTACTCCCCTTACTCCCTTACCTACTCCCGAGTTGCGAACTCACCCGACCTGAACGTACGACTCGCGCGAGTCGTACGTTCGTGGCCCGCGAGTCGTACGTTCACGACCCCCGAGTTCAGCGTTGGGGCGCGAGTCGAACGTTCGGGACGGGTGTGTCGAACGTTCAGGACCCCCGAGTTCTGCGTTCGGGTGAGCGGGTGGGGAGCATTGACAGGGGTGGGGTGGTGGGTGAGGGTGGTTCGGAGAGCGCTCTCCGAACTAGGGGGACCCGGTGGACGACGTCGAGTTGGACCTGCTGGTGGGCAAGTTGGACCTGGGGCGGAAGGTCCGGCTGCTGACCGGGGCCACCACCTGGCGCACGGCCGAGGAGCCCGACATCGGGTTGCGGGCGGTCGTGATGTCCGACGGGCCGGTCGGGGTGCGCGGCCAGGGCTGGGACGAGCGCAGCACGTCGTTGGCCCTGCCCTCGCCCACGGCGCTCGCCGCGACCTGGGACGCGGGGCTGGTGGAGCGGCTGGGGCTGCTGCTGGCGGCCGAGGCCAGGCGCAAGGGCGTGGACGTGCTGCTGGCGCCGACGCTGAACCTGCACCGGTCGCCGTTCGGCGGGCGGCACTTCGAGTGCTTCTCCGAGGACCCGCTGCTGACCGCCCGCACCGGCGCCGCCCACATCACCGGCGTGCAGCGCGGCGGCGTCGCGGCCACGGCCAAGCACTACGTCGCCAACGACTCCGAGACCGAGCGCCTGACCCTGGACGCCCGGGTCGACGAGCGCACCCTCCGCGAGGTCTACCTCCTCCCCTTCGAGCACGCAGTCGAGGCCGGGGTGTGGGTGGTCATGTCCGCCTACAACGGCGTCAACGGCACCACCATGTCCGAGAGCCCGCTGCTGGACGAACCGCTCAAGGGCGAGTGGGGCTTCGACGGCGTCGTGGTCTCCGACTGGGGCGCGGTCCGCTCCACCGCCGCCTCCGCGAACGCCGGGCAGGACCTGGCCATGCCCGGTCCGGACGGCCCGTGGCGCGACCTGGTCGACGCCGTCGAGCGCGGCGAGGTGCCGGAGAGCGCGGTCGACGCCAAGGTCAGGAGGCTGCTGCGGCTGGCGTCGCGGGTGGGCGCGCTCAACGGGTCCACGCCGACCGCGCCGCGCGTGGAGCGGCCCCTCGACCTGCTGCGCGAGGCGGTCGCCAAGAGCACCGTGCTGCTGCGCAACGACGGCGTCCTGCCCCTCTCCCCCGGCACGACCGTCGCCGTCCTGGGCCCGAACGCCGCCACCGCCCGCATCCAGGGCGGCGGCAGCGCGGGCGTCTACCCCGAGTCGGTCGTCTCCTTCCTCGACGGCCTGCGCGAGGTCGCCGAGGTCACGCACACCCCGGGCGTCTGCCTCGACCACCGCCCCACGCCCCTGACCACCGACGACACCCGCCACCCGGTCACCGGCGAGCCCGGCCTGCTGGTGCGCGTGCTCGACGCCGACGGGGCCGAGCTGACCGCCGAGCACCGCCTGCTGGGCCGCGTGCTCGAGGTCCCGCCGGTCGAGGGCGCGCGCACGGTCGAGGTGCACGGCGTGCTCACCGCGCGCACGGCGGGCGAGTGGCGCCTCTCCGTGGCCGGGTTCGGCCGCCTCACCCTGGACGTGGACGGGGAGCGCGTGCTGGACGAGCACGTGCCGCTGGACACCGACGACCCCGCGGTCATCCACCTGACCCCGCCGCACCGCCAGGTCGTCGCGCGCCTCGGAGCAGGCCAGGAGGTCGACCTCGTCGCCCGGCGCGAGCTGCCGGAGCACACCGGCACCGCGACCGTGCTGGCCGCCGACCCGCCGGAGCCGGACGCGGACGAGGAGCTGGCGCGGGCGGTCGGGCTGGCCCGGGGCAGCGACGTCGCCGTGGTCGTGGTCGGCACCACCGACGAGATCGAGAGCGAGGGCTTCGACCGCGCCTCACTCGCCCTGCCCGGCCGCCAGGACGAGCTGGTCCGGGCGGTCCGCGCGGTCAACGAGCGGACCGTGGTCGTGGTCAACTCCGGCGGCCCGGTGGAGCTGCCGTGGCGCGACGAGGTGGCCGCGGTGCTGCTGGCCTGGTTCCCCGGCCAGGAGGCCGGGCACGGGCTGGCCGACGTGCTGTTCGGCGTCCGCGAGCCCGGCGGCCGGCTGCCGACCACGTGGGCGGCGGAGCAGGCGGACGTGCCGGTGTCGGACGTGCGGCCGCGGCACGGCGTGCTGCGCTACGACGAGGGTCCCGCCATCGGGCACCGGGCCTGGCGTCGCGCGGGGGTCGCGCCCGCCTACTGGTTCGGCCACGGCCTGGGCTACACGACCTGGTCCCACGAGCACGCCGAGCCGACGCCGGGTGGCGTGCTGGTCCGGGTGCGCAACACCGGGCCGCGGGCCGGCCGCGAGCTGGTGCAGGTCTACGCGGCGGACGGCAGGCTGCTCGGCTGGGCCCACGCCGAGGCGGGTCCCGGCGAGGCCGTCGAGGTGGCCGTCGAGCTGCCCGACCGGGTGTTCCGGCGCTGGACCGCGCACGGCTGGGTGGTCGACCGGGACACGGACCTGCTGGTCGGGCGCAGTGCCGGGGACACGCCGCTGAGGATCGGAGAGCGCTCTCCGCACGTGGCAGAATGAGCGCATGAGCAGATCGCCGTCGACGCCGCCGCCGACGTTGGAGGACGTGGCACGGGTCGCCGGCGTGTCCAGGGCCACCGTCTCGCGGGTCGTCAACGGCACCCGGAACGTGGACCGCAAGATCCAGGAGGTCGTGCGCGCGGCCATCGACCAGGTCGGCTACGCGCCCAACCGCGCGGCCCGCTCGCTGGTGACCAAGCGGGCCGGGACGATCGCCCTGGTCGTCTCCGGCGCGGGCGAGCAGGGCGAGGAGTCCTCGTTCGCCTCGCAGGTGTTCTCCGACCCGTTCTTCGGCCGGGTCGCCAGCGGCGTGCTGGGCTTCCTGCGCACGCGCGGGGTGCACCCGGTGCTCATGGTCGCCGACACCGAGCGCGCCCGCGAGGACGTGCTGGCGTTCCTGCGGCAGGGCAGCGCGGACGGCGCGCTGCTGGTCTCCACGCACGCCGAGGACCCGCTGCCCGCCCGCCTGGTCGACGCGGAGCTGCCCGCCGCGCTGTTCGCCCGGCCCGCGCGGCCGGTGCCGATCAGCTACGTCGACCTCGACCACCAGGCGGGCGCGAAGCTGGCCGCGGACCGGCTGGTCGAGCGCGGCTGCCGGCAGGTCGCCACGATCTCGGGACCGCTCGACGTCCCGGCCTCGCAGAACCGGTTGACCGGGTTCCGGGATTCGGTGGCACGTCACGGTTTTCCGTACGTCCCGATCGCCGAGGGCGGGTTCACCGCGGCCAGCGGCGAGGCGGCGATGGAGCGGCTGCTGGCCGAGCACCCCGGCATCGACGGCGTGTTCGCGGCGAACGACCTGATGGCGCAGGGCGCGTTGATGGTGCTGCACAAGCACGGCCGCCGCGTGCCGGAGGACGTCGCGGTCATCGGCTTCGACGACAGCAGCCCCGCGCTGACCTGCCGGCCGCGCCTGACCACGGTGCGCCAGCCGGTGGAGGACATGGCCGCGGGAATGGCGCGCCTGCTGCTGGACCACGTGGACGATCCGGCTTCACCGCCCCGGTCGGTCATCTTCGAGCCCGTGCTGGTGGTGCGCGAGTCCGCTTGAGACGTCCGTTGACGTTTTCGCAACCTCGGCGTTACGCTCCGAGAGAGCGCTCTCTCAAGCGCCTCCGGTGCCACGGAGGCAACAGCTCCGGGCCTCTGCCGCCCCTTACCTAGTCAGGTAGGACCATGAGCTCTCCCCGTTCCCGTTTCGGAGTGTTGACCGCCGCGCTGGCCGTTGGCCTCGTGGCGGTCATCAGCCCCCTCTCTCTCCCCGCGCAGGCCGCCGAGTGCGGCACGTCCAACGCGGCGCTGAACCGACCGGCGACCGCGTCGTCCGTGGAGAACGGCGGCACGCCCGCCTCCGCCGCGGTCGACGGCAACACCGGCACCCGGTGGGCCAGCGCCTTCTCCGACCCGCAGTGGATCCAGGTCGACCTGGGCTCCACGCAGCAGGTCTGCCGCGTGTCGCTGTCCTGGGAGGCCGCCTACGGCCGCTCGTTCCAGGTCCAGCTGTCCGACAACGCCTCCACCTGGAACACCGTCTACTCCACCACCACCGGCACCGGCGGCGCCCAGAACCTGACCGTGGCGGCCTCGGGCCGCTACGTCCGGGTGTACGGCACGGCGCGGGCGACCGGTTACGGCTACTCCCTGTGGGAGCTCTCGGTCAACACCGAGACCACCGGCGGGCCGACCATCCCGCCGACCGACCCGCGCAACCCGGACTTCGGTCCGAACGTGCTGGTCTACGGTCCCGGTTACGACCGTGTCGCGATGCAGAACCGGTTGAACCAGATCTCCACCCAGATGAGGACCAACCAGTTCGGTTCCGAGCGGTACGCCGTGCTCTACAAGCCCGGTGTGTACGACGCCGACGTGAACCTGCGCTTCTACACCCAGGTGGCGGGCCTCGGCCTGCGCCCGGACGACGTGCGGCTCAACGGCCACGTGCGCGTCGAGGCGGACTGGTTGCAGCAGGGCGACAACCCGAACAACCTCGGCAACGCCACCCAGAACTTCTGGCGCCAGGCCGAGAACATGTTCGTCAACCTGCCAGCCGGCCAGATCGAGCGGTGGGCCGTGTCGCAGGCGGCGTCGTACCGGCGGATGCACCTCAGCGGCCAGGTCCAGCTGTGGAACGGTGGTGACGGCTGGGCGTCCGGCGGTCTCATCGTGGACAGCAAGATCGACGGCCTGACCGTGTCCGGTTCGCAGCAGCAGTTCCTGACCCGCAACAGCAACCTCGCGGGCGGCTGGTCCGGTTCGGTGTGGAACATGGTGTTCGTCGGCTCGCCGGGCGCTCCCCCGCAGCACTTCCCGAACCCGTCGCACACCACGGTCGACACCACGCCGGTCGTGCGCGAGAAGCCGTTCCTGTACTTCGAGAACAACGAGTACAAGGTGTTCGTCCCGGCGCTGCGGCAGAACTCGCGCGGCACCAGCTGGGAGAACGGCACGCCCGCCGGCCAGTCCATCTCGCTGGCCGACTTCTTCATCGTCAAGCCGGGCACGCCCGTCGCGACGACGAACGCGGCGCTGGCGCAGGGCAAGCACCTGCTGCTGACGCCCGGCGTGCACCGCCTGACCGACACGATCAACGTCACCCGGCCGAACACCGTGGTGCTGGGCCTGGGTCTCGCGACCCTCTCCCCCGACACCGGCAAGCCGGCCATGGCGGTGTCCGACGTGGACGGTGTGAAGCTCGCGGGCTTCCTCGTCGACGCGGGTGTGCAGAACTCCCCCGTGCTGCTCCAGCTGGGCCCGGCGAACTCGTCGGCCTCGCACGCCGCCAACCCGACCTCGATGCACGACGTGTACCTGCGCGTCGGCGGTCCCCAGGCGGGCAAGGCGACGGTCTCGCTGGAGGTCAACAGCGACAACGTGATCATCGACCACACCTGGGTGTGGCGCGCCGACCACGGCACGGGCCCCACGGGCTGGACCGCCAACACCGGGCGCAACGGCGTGATCGTCAACGGCGACAACGTCACCGCGTACGGGTTGTTCGTCGAGCACTACCAGCAGTACAACACGATCTGGAACGGCAACGGCGGCCGCACGTACTTCTACCAGAACGAGCTGCCGTACGACCCGCCGAACCAGGCCGCGTGGATGAACGGCTCGCAGCTGGGCTGGGCCGGGTACAAGGTGGCCGACCACGTCACCACCCACGAGGGCTGGGGCATGGGCGTGTACTCGTTCAACCAGGCCGATCCGAGCATCCGGACGGCGAACGGGTTCGAGGTGCCCAACCGGCCGGGTGTGCGGATGCACGACCTGGTGACGGTGTCGCTGGGCGGGGTCGGCACGATCGACAACGTGATCAACGGCATCGGCGGGGCCGCGAACCTCGCCACGCAGCAGCGGTACGTGGTCGACTACCCGTGAGTTGAGCGCGCGGTCCTCCCCGCCGGGTCCTCCCCGGCGGGGAGTTCCCCCTTTTTTCACGGCCCGGACGACCCGCGAATTGCGGTTCGGCGTCCCGGATCGGCGCTTAAGATCGGCCGACACCACCGGCTGATGGGGTACCCGTGTCGCGTCCCGACCTGTTCACGTACACCGGAGCGCTCCGGGTCCTCGGCAGGTACGAACGGCCCGTGTTCGACAAGGCGGGCGTGGTGGCGGGCGGCGCGATCCTCGCCGCCGGCGGGGGGCTGATCGACCCCAAGAACGAGGCGGTGGCCTCGCTCCGCAGGGTGCTCGACGGCGTGTCGGCCAGGCTGACGGGGTTGTCGGGCGTCAACCGCCAGGAACTCGTGGCCGCCGCGCACACCGTGATCGCGGTCGTGTCGATCTTCGAGGTGTACCGCGACCACCTCGGCCGCCGGTTCGACGAGCTGGAGGTCACCGATCGGGAGAAGTTCGAGGCCCTGGGCGTCGAGCCGTCACCGGGCGGCCGGGAGGTCCGCCGGCTCCAGGCGCTGGCGGCGCTCGGGGTGCCGGCGCCCAGCGCGACCCGGGGCTTCCACGAGAACCTCCGCGGCAGGCTCTCCGACTTCCTCGCCAGGGGGAGCGCGATGGTGGCGGACTTCCTCAACGGGTTGGGGATCGAGCTGTCCGAGCCGCTCCCGGTCGAGGGGATCCGGGCCCGGTACGCGGACCACTACCTGCGGTTGGCCGCGGAGATCCCCGAGTTCCAGGTGTGGACGCTCATCGGTGAGCACTCCGCCACCCGGGCCGAGGTGAGGACCGTGGGCGCGGAGGTGCTCGACGCGCTGTCCGCCCAGTCGACCTCCATGGAGCGGCTGTCGCGGTTGCTGTCGCTGTTCGCCCCGGGTGAGCTGCCGTGGGACCGCGGGTACCGCAGGAAGCTCGAGAACTTCGCCGTGGCGGCCCTCGCCAAACCCCTCCTGCGGACCGGTGCCGACGCCGCGCCCGCGCACGCGCGGTTCCCCTCCGTCGAGCGCGGTTTCGTGGCGCCGGGGTACCGGTTGGCCGTTCACGACGACGGGTGCACACCCTCGTCGGAGGACTGGTGGGCCGAGACCACCGAGGTCAGGGGGGACATCGACGCCTTCTTCGCGGCGCACCTGGCGAGCCCGGACAGCACCGCGCTGCCCCTGCTGGTCCTGGGCCACCCCGGCGCGGGCAAGTCGCTGTTGATGAGCGTCCTCGCCGCCCGGGTGCCCGCTCTCGGGTACACGGTGATCAACGTCCCGCTCCGCAGGGTCAACGCGGAGGACCCCGTGGCGCGGCAGGTCGAGACCGCGCTGAAGGAGGTGCTGTCGGAGCGGGTCGACTGGGGCAGGCTCGCCGACGAGTGCGGGAGGGACAGCATCCCGGTGGTGCTGCTGGACGGGTTCGACGAGCTGGTCCAGGCGAGCGGGGTGACCCAGTCGAACTACATCCGGCAGGTGGCCGATTTCCAGGAGCACCAGAAGGACCTCGGACGCCCTGTAGCGGTGATCATCACCTCTCGTCCGCTGGTCGTGGACCGGGCTCGAATCCCCGACGGGACACCGGTGCTGAAGCTGGAGGCGTTCGACGACGAGCGCGTCGACGAGTGGCTGGGCGCCTGGAACGAGGCGAATGCCCAACTGCCCGGCTTCCGCCCGCTGGCACCGGGACAGGTGCTGCACCACGGGAACCTGGCGAGGCAACCGCTCATCCTCCTGATGCTCGCCATCTACGCCGCCGACCCGGAGAACCCGCTGCCGGACGACGAAGGGCTGTCGAGGGCCGAGCTCTACGAGCGCCTGATCGACTCGTTCGTGCTCCGCCAAGCCCGCGACAAGAGCCGGGTGCGGCCGTCCCGGGAAGAGGTCGGCCGGCGGGTCAGGCTGAGCAAGACACAACTCAGGGTCGCCGCCCTGGCCATGTTCAACCGCGGTCGGCAGTACGTGACGGCGGCGGAGCTGAACCAGGACCTCGCGGCCGTCCTCCGTTCCCCCGAGGCCGTGCAGCGCAGCACCTTCGACGACCCGCTCGGCCAGGCGGACCACACCGTGGAGAAGTTCTTCTTCATCCACTCCGCCGAGGTGAACCGGCACGGCGGTCACCGCCGCACGTACGAGTTCCTGCACGCCACCTTCGGCGAATACCTGATCGCCGAGGTGTCCTTGGCGCTGCTGAAGAACATCCTCGCCAAGGAGCGGCTGCGCGAGTCGGACCCCTTCAGCGGCGCCCGACGGCTCGACGACGGCCTGCTGTTCGCGCTGATCTCGCACCAGGCGTTCACCAAGCGCCGGCCCGTCCTCGACTTCGCGGCCGGGCTGTTCGACGCCGAGGACCGGGAAACCCGAACCGGTCTCCTCGCCGTGCTCGACACCCTGGTCGGCTCGGTCCACGAGCGGGCCGAGCACGACGAACACCCGGGCTACGCGCCCTCATCGGCGCACCTGATATCCCGGACGGCAACCTACTCGGCGAACCTGGTCTGCCTGCGGGTGCTGCTCGGCGACGCGGGCGTACCCCTGAACCGGTTCTTCCCGGACCGGGACGACGAACTCCCCCGGTGGCGCTCGATGGTTCGCCTGTGGCAATCCGGCCTGGACGGGGACGGGTGGGAGAGCCTGCTCGACACCCTGACCCTCGTCCGGCACGACGATGTCCGCCACGTCGCCCGGAGAAAAGACCGACACCGGGGTCACCTGGTCGAAGAGGCACAACTGCTGGAAGACCCGGTGCTCGAGGGAATGGCCCGGGTGGGCAGCTTCTTCGTCGGGCACCGGATCTCCGCGAGCCCCGGCGAACAGGAACTCGTCGGCAAGGTCGCCCAGTGGATCGCCATCACTTCCGGGGTGTCCGGCACAGCCGGCAGCCTGCCGTGGGACATGTACATCCTCGAGGAAGTCCTCGGTGAGATCGAGGCCGGCACGCCCCTGAGCGACACGACCCAGGAAGCCCTGATGTTCGCCTTCTCCAGGGAGGCGTGGAGACTCCCCCGCCCTGTGGTGGCGCGCGCCCTCGAAGCCCTGGACCTGTGGCCCACCCGACCCTTCGAGTTCATCTCCACCCTCTGCTCCCACCCGGAACTGCTGGAGGAGCGAAAGGACCTGACCGGCCGGGTACTGCGCTCTTTGAACAGGGGACCCTCCTACGACTTCGGCCTGCTCATCGCGGCGTGGCTGGCGGACCGAAGGGCGAACAGGGGCATGCCCGGTCTCCACCGACTGGTGGAAGAACTGGGCATGGAGGCACGGAGAAACGCCAGCACGGACTGGGGCAGTGCGTACATCCCGGTCGAGTCCGTCGAGTACCTGGCCGGACCCGACGCCGTCGCCTGGTCTTTCGACAGGCACCTCTTCGCCTCGGTGTCCACCGCGACCGACCGGCTCCTGCGCGGGGTCGAGCCGCGCCACTTCCTCGCGTTGGTCGAGAAATTCACCAGCGGGACCGACGAACCCTCCCCGGAAGAGGAGGACATCAGGCGGTTCATCGGACGCTACCTGGAACAACAGGGGCACGTGGAAGGGATACCGGACCTCCCCACCGCCCTAGAGGTCCTGCGGAGCCTGGTCCGCTGATCGAACGGTCGTCTCCACGAACGCCCGCACCACCTCGCTCCGCGTCTCCGGCACCCACGCCACCGCGATCCGCAGCGGTTCGATGTCGGGGATCGGCCGCCACGCCAGGTCCGGGTGGGCGTAGTACAGCGCCATCGACTCCGGGCCGATGCACACCGCGGCCCCGGTGGCGACCTGCTCCAGCATCTCCTCGACGTTGTCGTTCTCCGGGCCCCACACCGGTTCGCGGCCGTCCGGCCTCGGGTTCACCGCCCACCAGTCGACCCACTCGCGGGGCGCCTTGCGCGTCCACATCAGCGGTTCGTCGCCCAGGTCGGCGATGGACACCTCCGGCCGGGCGGTGAGGCGGTGGTCGCGGGCCAGGGCGACGTACCTCGGTTCGGTCGCCACGACCCTGGCGTGCAGACCGGCGGTGTCCGCGGGCAGCCAGACGAAGGCCACGTCCACCAGGCCCTGGCGCAGGGCGTCGGGTTCGCCACCCCAGTCGAAGCGCTTGGGCTCGATGGTCACCTCCGGCCGGTGGCCGGCGAACGCCGCCCTGGCCCGGCGGGCCACGCTGCCGCCGCCGGAGGCGACGAAGCCGACCCGCAGGACGTTCATCTCGGCGGCCGCGGCGGAGCGGACCACCCGGGTGGTCTCCTGCCAGTCGCGCAGCACGCCGCGGGCGAGGGGGAGCATCTCGGCCCCCGCGACGGTCAGCCGGATCTCCCGCCCGGTGCGCACGAACAGGTCCGCGCCCAGGTCCTCCTCCAGCTGCCTGATCTGCCTGCTCAGCGCGGGCTGGGACACGTAGAGGTCCCGGGCCGCCCCGGTGAAGCTCAGCCGGTCGGCCACGGCCACGAAGTAGCGCAGCACCCGCGTGTCCACGTCGAGGGGACTCATGCCCAAAGGGTATGGGCACGGGTATTGGACCGACGAGGCCGCCGGTGGTGGGGTTGACGGGCCACCAGCCGGGTTGAGGAGGAGCTGACCGGTGTCCCAGGACCACCCCAACGTGGAGCTGATCCGCGCGTACTACGAGGCTTACGCCTCGGGCGACGTCCCCGCGTTGAAGGCGTTCTTCGCCGACGACGTCCGGTGGACGATCCCCGGCCGCCACCCGCTGTCGGGCACGAAGGTCGGCGTCGACGAGGTGCTGGAGTTCTTCGGCCAGCTGGCCAAGGCGGGCTTCCGGGCGGAGCCGCTGTTCCTGGCCGCGGACGGGGACTGGGTCGTCGACCTGCACCGCGGCTGGAGCACGAACCCCGAGGGCCTGGACATCACCTGGGCGCTGGCGTTCCGGATCGAGGACGGCCGGATCGCCGAGGCGGTCAACTTCGCGCAGGACCAGAACGCGGCCGACACCTACTTCTGGGACAACTACCCGCCGGCGGACGTCCGGACCCGGCTGAAGCACGCCTGAACCGAAGGGGGCGCGGGGAGCCGGGTGCCGTCGCGGCCCGTGAGGAGGGGTCCGCGACGGCACCCGGTGGTCACGCCGGGCAGAACACGTCGCTGAACAGCCCGATGACGGCCTCGGCGGGCACCTCGCCCGGCAGCGGGTTGTACGACAGGGTGGCCCGCCTGCCGTCGTCGGAGCGGACGGCGTAGGTGAGGTAGCCGATCAGCTCGCCGCCGTGGCCCCAGACCGACCGGCCGCACGGCAGGTCGTAGCGCTGGAGGCCCAGGCCGTAGGCGAAGATCGAGCCCGTCGGCGTGGTGGTGCGCATCTCGGCGAGGGCCGACGGGCTGGTCAGGCGCCCGCCCAGCAGGGCGTCGAGGAAGCGGTTGAGGTCGCCCGCGGTGGAGATCATCTCGCCCGCGGCCCAGTCCAGCGACGGGTTCATCAGGGTCGCGTCCACCAACCGGCCGTCCACCTCGGTGTAGCCGCGGGCGTGCGGGCGCGGCAGGCCGGGGCGGTCGCCCGGCACGCTGGTGTGCCGCAGGCCCAGTGGCTTGACGATCCGGTCGGTCACCTCGACGCCGTAGGGCCTGCCGGTGACCCGTTCGACCAGCGCGCCGGCCACGACGTAGTTGGTGTTGGAGTAGCGCCAGCTCGTGCCGGGGTCGAAGTGCGACGGGTGGCGGAACGCCTCGTCCAGCAGCTGCCGGGGTTCGTGGTGGCGGAACCGCTCGGCGCCGCGCCAGCGGTTGGTGGACCAGCCCTCACCGTGGGCGTAGTCGTAGAGGCCGCTGGAGTGGGACAGGACCTGTCGCACGGTGATCTCGCCGCCCCGGGGCACGCCGTCGACGTACCGGGCGATCGGGTCGTCCAGGCGCACCCGGCCCTCGTCCACCAGTTGCAGCACGACGGTCGCCACGAACGTCTTGGTGACGCTGCCGATGCGGAAGTGCCCGTCCACGCGGGCCTCGCCGGCCGCGTGCGCCCTCGTGCCGGTGTCGTCCTCCACCCGCACGAGGGCCGCCGAGGCCCAGCGCTGGTCCACCCAGGAGTCGAGCTGGTCGACCGGGGACGCGCCGGTCGCGGTGAGGGCCGCGACCAGCGCCACAGTGTTGATCATCACGGGGTCGACGCTACGGAGGCCCGGAGGCCCGGACCATGGGGCCGGCCTCCGGTTCCGCGGCGGGAAACCGGAGGTCCGCCCCGGGGGAGAACCTCACCCCCGGTCGACCGCCCGGGGCCGGGCGAGCCGCTGCGGCGCCCGGTGGGCGCGGTCCCACAGCGCCTCCAGCGGGCCCCGGGAGAACCTGGTCAGCCACCAGGACGCGCCCACCACCAGCAGGGTGGAGACGGCGAACCAGACGGCGACGGTGAACCAGGGGCCGCCGAAGCGGGTCGCCAGGCCCAGGCCCCACGGGTAGCAGAGCACCGACGCCAGCAGGTTCTGCGCGACGTAGCAGCTCAGCGCGGTCCGACCGACGGCGGCGAGGCCGGCGCGCAGCACGCCCTGCTCCGCCCGCATCCGGTTGACCAGCCAGGTGATGCCGCCCAGCAGGCCGAACGCCACCAGCGGCGCGCACAGGTACCGGTCCACGGCGAACCAGTCCGGGCCGGCCAGGGTGGTGAGCACGTTCAGCGGCACGCCCAGGCCCAGGCCCCAGACCACGAGGCGGCGCTGGAGGCGCAGCCCGCGCGGCGAGTCCTCCAGCGCACCGGCCGCGAACAGCCGCGCGCCCACCAGGAACAGCACCGTGCTCAGCGGCAGCACGAAGAACACCTCGCCGCGGAAGTAGGCGAAGTGCTCGACCCGGACCCGGACCTGCGTCCACCAGCTGTCGACCGGCAGCACCACCCCGTCGTTCAGCTCCACCCCGCCGACGACCAGGGCCAGGGTGACCAGGCCGATCAGGAGCACGTGCACCAGGCCGACGCCGACCAGCCAGGCCGTCACCGCGCGCGTGCTCCGGCCGACCAGGAAGGCGACCGCGACGGACACGACGGCGTAGAACGCGAGCACGTCGAACTCGAAGATCAGCACGTAGTGCAGCAGGCCCTCGACCAGCAGCAGGGCCGAGCGCCACAGGTACCAGCCGGGCCAGCGGGCGCCCCGCCGCAGCGCCGACCGGTGCTGGATGGCCAGCCCGATGCCGAACATGATCGACAGCAGGGCCAGGAACTTGCCGTTCGACAGCATCCGCAGCAGCGCGCCGCCGTCGTCCTCCCCGCCCATGAGGTTGAGGAACCCGGTGGCCCCGTGCGGGTGGGTGAACACCCACGCGTTGGTGCCGAAGGTCCCGAGGATCGCCACCCCGCGCAGCACGTCCAGTGCCGCTGTCCGACCGCTCATACCCCGGAACGTAGGAGCCGAGGTACCCGCGCGGCGTCCCTCGACCGTACCCGCCGGCGTCCTACCTTCGGAGGACGCCGGGTGCGCTGCGGGCTAGCGGCGGCGCATCGCCGACTGCCCCGCGACCGCGCCCATGCCCACGATCAGCAGCAGCGCCACGAGGCCCCAGCGCCGCTGGTCGCGCACGGTGTCGTCGGCCACGACCTCCGCGCCGCCCTGCCGGTCCGGCAGCTCGATGTCGGGCGCCGGCGGGGCGGGCGAGGGCGGGGCCGGTGACGACGGGGTCGGCCCGGGTGGGGTCGGCCGGGGGGCGGGCGGGGGCACGACCGCCGGGTTCGTCGTCGTCGGCGGCGGTCCGGGCGGGGGCGGGGGCGGCGGCACGAGCGGCGGTCGGGTCGTCGTGGTGGGCGACGGCGGGTCGGGCGGGTCCGGTGGGTCGGGTGGGTCCGGCGGGTCCGGCGGGTCGATCGAGGGCGGCGGCGTGTACAGGCAGCTGGACGCGTCGGTGGTGTGCCGCGACGGCCGGGAGGAGATCTCCGTGACCAGGCCCGAGCCGTCCAGGGCGATCCGGTAGAGCGTGCTGCGGCCGTCGTGGCGGTTGTTGGTGGCGTACAGCGAGCCGTCCGGGCTCAGGGTCACCGCGCCGTACGCGCTGCCCGCGGGCAGGCGGCCGACGCCGCGCACCGTGGTCACCCGGCCGGTGTTCGGGTCGATCTTCACCACCTCGGGGCGGCCGTGCCCCCGCGTGGCCACGCCGTACAGCAGGCCGTCGGCGGCGTTGAGGTCGAAGTCGTCCACGGTCAGGCCGTGGGCGGGCCACAGCGACGCCTCGCGCGTGATGCGCCCGAACCCCGGTCCGTTGCGGTTGATGTCGACCGAGTACAGCCACGGGCCGACCCGCACCACCAGCCGCTCGCCCACCACCGCGCCGGCGTCCGCGTGCCGCAGCAGGTACACGGGCTTGGAGGGGGCGCCGACGAGCCGGCCCGAGCGGTCGAGGGAGACCACCCGGCCGTCGTCGTCCACCCCGTACACGAGGTCCTGGGCGTGCGAGTAGCCGATCGCGTTGAGCCGCCGGTCGAGCGTGCCCAGCTGCGTGGCGGCCCCGGTCGGGAAGTCCAGCCGGAACACCGCCGAGGGCCCGTGCCCGGCCTCCACCTGGAGGACGGTGCACGTCGCCTGCGCCAGGAGCTCGATCATCCGAACCGCGCGACGGCCGCCTGGAACGCCTCGGGCGTGACGTCCGCGCCCCCGGCGAACGGGTTCTGGAGCTGGTAGGTGGCGTACAGCAGCAGGGTCAGGGTCGCGGCCAGGGTGGCGGTGACGATGATGTGCGTGCGCAGCTTCGGGCCGCCGCCGAACAGCAGCGGCAGGAACACCGCCAGCACGGTGCCGATGGCCAGCACGAACCAGATGACCGCGGTGACGCCGCCACCGGCCGCGTCGAGCCGCGACTGGCGGGCCTCGTAGACGTCCCACAGCTTCGTGGCGGCCTCGGTCTTGCGGTCGATCTGCCACGTGTCCTCGGCGGGCGCCTCGGCCACCACGCGGCGCAGCCGGTCCAGCTGGTCCCAGCCCGTGTCGGAGGACTCCCGGCCCTCGCGCATCGCGGGCCACTCGTCGTTGATGACCGTGGTGGCGTAGGCGCGCGACAGCGCCCTGACCTCCTCGCCGACGGCCGGGGAGATCGCCTCGCCCGCCCAGGTGGCGGCGACCAGGCCGTCCGCCTCCTGGTAGGAGGCCGCCTCGGCGTCGGCCACCGCGTCGAACAGGGCGATGAGGACGAACGCCACCAGCACGGCGTGCAGGCCCGCCACGATCGTGAAGACCTGGTTGGACGCCTCGCTGTTGGCGTCCCGGGTCTCGGCGTCGCCGTACCGGCGGATCAGGTAGGTCAGCACCGCGGTGGTGAGGGCCGCGCCGCCGACCCACAGCAGACCTATGAGGTAGATGCTCATCCCGGCCCCCGCGAGTCCCGAGAGGCATTCCACAGATCTGCGAATTCCACGTATCGCACCGTAGTCATGAATTCACAC
Source organism: Saccharothrix sp. BKS2 (assembly GCF_047689505.1). Taxonomy (NCBI): domain Bacteria; kingdom Bacillati; phylum Actinomycetota; class Actinomycetes; order Pseudonocardiales; family Pseudonocardiaceae; genus Saccharothrix; species Saccharothrix sp. BKS2. The sequence continues at coordinate 330,673 of NZ_JAUQOL010000009.1, forward strand.
TCGATACAAGGCGATTCATCCTTGCGCGGTCGAACAACAAACCCACAGGTGACCTGGGTAGACCATACCACCCGACCAGGCCGTTCTGCCCCGCCGGAATGCGGCTATCTACCCCCGAAGGGATTACTTCCCTAATCCGAACGAGTGCATTCTGCGATGACCCAGAGTTGTCGAACAGTGCTCACCTTCGCCTCATCCGGCGAGCAGCGACACCTGTCCCCCTGATGTGCGGCCGACCACGGGCACCGGCGACGGCGGCCGCCTTGCACGATCGTGCGCGGCGACCACCCCGGGCAGGTGATCGCCGGGCACGGAGCCGGTCACGCCGAACCGCAGCGCCACGCCGAACCGCAGCGCCACGCCGGCCCGGAGCGGCACGGACACCGGGTGCGGCCACGCCGGTCGGGCACCGGCGCCCGACCGGCGGGCGCGGCACGCCGCACCGGTCGCGCGGTCAGGCCCGGCGGGAACGGCCCACCGCGACCCGCGCCGCCACGTCCGGCCGGAACAGGGCCGTCGGCGGGTCGAGCAGGCCGGTGACCCGGATGAACATCCGCGCCACCCGGGGGTCGTGGGCCGCCGCGCGCTGCACCCGGGCGACGTACCGGTTGAGCAGCCGGGTGGACGGCGACCGGTGGCCGGCCACCTGCGGCAGCGCCAGGTCGCCGAGCGCGTTGAGCAGCCACACCGGGTCGACGATGCGGGCCGCCGCGCGGAAGAACCGGCCCGCCAGGTCGCCCTCGCCCGCGCGCAGGCAGCGGCGCAGCGCCTCGGCCTCCAGCGCGGCGACCGTCATGCCCTGGCCGTAGATCGGGTTGAAGCTGCACAGCGCGTCGCCGAACACCAGCAGCCCCGGCGGGAACTCGCGCAACCGCTCGTAGCGCCGGCGCAGGCTGGTCGGGAAGCGGTGCAGCAGCGGTTCGGTCAGCGGGGACGCGGACTCGATCGCCCGGAACACCGAGGGCGGCGCGGCGCGGCGCACGAACTCCAGGTGGCCCCGCTCGTCGACGGGCGGGTGGACGCCGCCGACGCCGACCGCGGTGAGCATCCACCGGTCGCCGCCGTGCTTGGCCAGCGCGAACCCGGTCGGCCTCGCGGGCGCCGGGCCGACCAGCACCAGGTGGTCCGGGAACGGCTCGGTCAGCCGGACCAGCCGGCTGACGTAGGCGGCGTCCACCTCGATCCGCTCCTCGACCGGCGTGGGGTGGCCGAGCGCCCCCAACCACGTCGCCGCCCGACCGCCGCGGCCCGTGGCGTCCACCACGAGGTCGGCGGCCAGCACCCGCTCCACCCCGTCGCGCACGACCCGCGCCCCGGTGACCCGCCCCCGCTCGGACACCAGCCCGACCGCCTCGCACCCGGTCCGGACCTCCACGCCGGGCAGGTCGGCCACGCGTTCGCGGACGGCGCGCTCCAGCACCGGCCTGGGCACCTGCACGGCCGGCACTCCGACGTCCGCGCGGGCGAACTCGTGGCCGCCCAGCACGAGGTGGGCGCCCGCGAAGTCCGCGCGCGGCGAGCCCTCCTCGACGAGCCGTTCGGAGAGGCCGGGGAACATGGCGTCGACGGCCTGGACGCCACGTGGCAGGAGGGTGTGGAAGTGCCTGCCCTGCGGCACCCCGCGCCGGTGGTCCGGGCCCGGCGGGAGCGCGTCCCGGTCGAGCACCACCACCTCGTCGTGCAGTCCGGCCAACGCCCGCGCGGCCAGCAGGCCGCCCATGCTCGCACCCAGCACCACAGCAGTCGACATGCCTCGACCCTGGCACGGGTGGGGCGCGTGGTGAAGCCCGTTCCGCGGCGGCCTGCGCCACCCGCTGGAGGAAGTGCGGGACCGTTCGGTGTCATCGCCCGTTCGGTCCCACCGGCGGTTCGGCGTGATCGGCCGTTCGGCGTCGGCGGTGTCGGCGGTGGTGTTGGCGGTGTTGGTGTTGGCGGGGATGGTGTTGGCGGGGATGGTGTTGGCGGGGATGGCGTCGTCGATGGTTCGGCGTGATCGGGGATCGCGTCGGCGTCGGGCGCGCGGCGCTACCGGATGGTCGAGCCGCGCACCACCGGGTTCGCCGCGCCGAGGAAGAAGATCCCCCGGTAGCCCGGCGTCTCGAAGCCCGCGCTGGGGTTGCGGCGCAGGGTGGAGCCCTCGACGCTCATCGTGCCCGTGCGGTCGTTGCTGACGAAGAACACCGCGCCGCCGCCCTCGTTGGCCCGGTTGTCCTCCACCACGCTCCCGGCGATGCGGAGGTCGAACGCGTTGCCGTCGGCGTGGATCGCGCCGCCGCTGCCGCCGCCCGGGGTGCCGGCCCGCGCGGGGTTCGCGCCGCGCCCCACCGCGGAGTTGCCGCGCAGCACGCTGTTCAGCACCACCCAGGACACGCCGATGCTGCTCAGCGCCCCGCCGTTGGCGCAGGTGCCGCCGTCGAAGGTGCTGTCGACCACGAAGACCGGCCCGCCCCGGTGCTGACCGAGCACCCGCAGCGCGCCGCCGCCGAGGTCGGGACCGTGCTCGTCGCACCTGTGCGCAGGAACGTGGAGTTGACGACCTTGACCCGCCCGCCGCGCACGAACACCGCGCCACCGCCACCGCCCTCGGTGTCGTCGCCGGTCGAGTCGCCGTCGACGAGGGTGAGGTTCTGCACGGTCAGCCGGGGGTGGTCCTGGTCCTGGCAGTGCGAGGTGGTGATGCCCTGGGCCCGGTCGCAGGTGTTCTGGTAGAGGATGCGCCGCCGGCCGCCGCCGCTGAGCGTCACCAGTCCCCCGCCGTCGAGGACGGTCTCGCGGCCGGAGTCGTTGCGCACCTTCGCGGTCTCGGTCATCGCGATGGTCACCGGGTCCGGGCCGCAGTCGAACGTGATCACGCCGCCGGCCGCGACCGCCGCGACCACGGCCTGCGAGGTGCAGCCCACGGGCGTGCCGGCGCCGATCACCGTGGTCGGCGAGGAGGTGTCGACGGCGGCGGCCCCCGCCGGCACGGGCACGCCGCCGGCCGGGTTGCCCGCCCTGGTCGGGGAGGGCCGGGCGGGCGGGGGTTCCGTGGTGGTCGTGGCGGTGGTCGTCGTGGCGGTGGTCGGGCCGGGAGGAGGAGTGGTGGTGCGCGGTCCGGTGGTGGGGTCGGGCAACGAGGCCAACGGGGGCAGCGGGGTGCCCGCCTCGGGCGCGCCGCAGCTGGAACCCCCCGCCAGCAGGACCACCAGGACCGCGACCACCGAGCCACGCGACATGCCGGGGACCCTAGCCCTCCGCACCGGCACCGAGCCCGGTTTCGCCTCCAAGCCCGACACCGACCCCGGTTACCGCTCTCGCCCCGGCATCAACCCCGACACCGCCCCCGGTTGACAGCGGAATGTGTGAGTGGTTGATTACACCTGTGCCGGAACCCACGCGTGAACGTCGACTCTCCACCGCCGATGAACGCCGCGACACCGTGCTGCGGACCGCGCTCGGCGCGTTCGCGGCACGCGGCTACTACGGCACGACCACCGGTGAGGTCGCCAAGTCCGCCGGGATCTCGCAGGCTTACGTCTACCGGCTGTTCCCGGACAAGGAGACCCTGTTCGTCGCGGTGGTCGAGCACTGCTTCGCGCGGATCCGGGAGAGCCTGGCCGACGGGGTGGCCGGGACCGGGGGCAGCACGCCCGAGGCGGTCCTCTCCGCGATGGGCGAAGCCTACGCGCGGCTGATCGCCGAGGAGCGGCCGCTGCTGTCGGTCCAGATGCACGCCCAGTGCGCGGCGCTGTCCGAGCCGGCCGTGCGCGAGGTGGTGCAGCGCGGGTACGCCCGCGCGACCGAGTACGTGCGGGGCGTGTCCGGGGCGGACGAGGCGCGGGTGCAGGAGTTCTTCGCCAGGGGCATGTTGTGCCACCTGGTGGTGGCGTCCGCGGCGGACGAGGTGGACGCGCCCTGGGCGCGGACGCTGTCCGCCGGGATCCGCCACCACTGAGCCCGCCGGCCGTTGACGCGGGCCCGGGTCGGTCCTACGTTCGGGGAACGCCGCCTCGTCAACGTCGTCGAGGGAAGGCACATCGTCGTGGCACTCAGTCGACGCGGTTTCCTGGTGGGCAGCGGGGCCGGCCTGGGGCTCGGGCTCGGGCCCGTCGCCTCCGCCCGGACCGGGGCGGCCGCCTGGGAAACGGTCATCAGCGGCTCGTTCGCGAACTACGGCACGTTCGAATCGGTCTGGAACTACCGCTACCCGTGGGGATCGGACCACAACGGGTCGGCGCGCATGTACGCCAGTGCGTCGGACCACAACCACGTGTACCTGGAGGGGTCCACGCTGGTGCTCAAGGCCACGCGCATCACCTGGGACGAGGGCACCAGCTCGGCCGACCCGCACCTGCCGATCCGGTACCACTCGGGCGCGGTCCACGCCAAGCAGCACGTGCTGGTCTCCGACCAGTTCCCGAACTGGGAGGTCCGGGGCGAGTTCCAGGCGCCGTCGGCGCGCGGCACCTGGCCCGCGTTCTGGCTGACCGGGGTGAACTCGTGGCCGCCGGAGAGCGACATCCTGGAGTACAAGGGTGACGCGCGGAACTGGTTCAACACCTACCGGAACGCGAGCGGGGGCTGGTCGAACACCATCCGCCCGGTGTCGAACCCCGGTTCCTGGCACGAGTACCGGGCGTGGATCGCGAAGGTGAGCCCCACCGACGTGGACATCCACTACTACCTGGACGGCACCTGGGTGGGGCAGCACCGGGGCGCCGCCTTCGTCGGCAAACCCCTGTGGGTCGTCATCAACCTCCAGATGGAGGGGTCGTCGGGAGGCTCCGGCCCCACCTCCGACACCCTCTACCGCGCCCGCAACCTCTACGTGGGCCGCACCCGCTCCTGACCCGCGAGTCGTACGCCCAGACCGGGCGAGTCGTACGTCCAGGACCCCCGAGTTCACCGTTCGCGCGCCACCGGCGGAGCGGGTGCGGACGTCGTCAGGCGTCGAGGAACGGGATCAGCTGCTCCTCCTCGTAGGTCAGGTGCGCTTCGAGGTCGGTGATCAGCCGGTCGACGTCGGCGCGGAGGGTGACCGGGTCGTCGCGGTCCAGGGTCCGCCGGAGCTCGGCCAGCAGGCCGGCGATGTGCTCGTGCTCCCCGCGCAGGCGGTCCAGGGTGGGGCCGAGTTCCGGGAACCTGGTCTCCAGCCCCGGGAACGTGCCGGTGTCCTCGGCGGTGTGGTGGAAGCTCAGGCCCTGGCACGCGGTCAGGCAGTTGACCTTGAGCTGGGCGCCGAGGGTGGTGCCGGAGGCGGCCACCTCGCTCCGGATCGTCCGGAGTTCACGGCGGAAGGCGTCGTGGACCAGCTTCAGCGCCGCGCCCCAGCTGGACGCGTTGGGCGGACCGCCGGCGACCTGTTCCAGGGCCACCACGGGGATCTGCCGGGTGGTCTTGGCCTGGTACTCGGCCCAGCCGGGATCGGCCTCCACCGCGCGGGCCCACACCGCGTCCCGCTCGGCCCCGGCGAGGACGACCGCCTTGGCGTCGTAGGTGAAGACCCCGTCCTCGACCTGGACGACCGGGTTCGCCCTGAGGTTGTGGAACCAGGCGGGGTGGCGCGGGGAGCCGCCGGCCGAGGCGATGACCAGGATGCGGTCCCCGTCCGGCAGGTAGCCGACGGGGGTGGTGTGGCGGTCGCCCGTCCGGGCGCCCGTGGTGGTCAGCAGGACGAGCCTGCCGCCCTCGAACGGGCCGCCCACGCGGCCGTTGTTGGCGCGGAACTCCTCGATCACCTGCCGGTTGAAATCCATGCGTCGTGCTCCTCTGCTCGGAAATGGCCCGTTTTTGGGCATGGCGGTGCCACCACGGCATTGTTCGGCCGTGTTCGGGCAGCGCTTTGTGGTTGAAGTCGCGAAATGCCTCAGGCGAACGGGAACGGTTCGCGCGGGTGTCGGCGCGACAGGCCGCGCCGGGGCGGTCGTGCGCGCGGGTGCGCCGGTGAACGCCCTGGAGGTGGGTGCGTCGCGCGGACGTGCGCCGATGGCCGCCGCGGCGAGGCGGCAGCGGGGGACGTCACGTGGCGAAGTGCGCGGAAACCCGGTGGCGCGGCGGACCTCGGGCCCGCCCGGCGGTCACGCCGAGGCCGGGGAACTCTCTCGTGCTTGGCTCAAGGCCGACCCGGCAGTCACGGGCGCGAGCTTATCGGGAATCGCGCACAGCGGCAATGTTCCCGCGAACGCGGTGGGAAAAGCGGTGGTTCAGGCCCGCATGACGGTGGCGATCGGGATCCTGGCCGCGCGCAGGGCGGGGACCAGGCCGCCGAGGACACCGGCCACCAGGCCCGCGATGACGCCCGCCACGCCCGCCTGCCACGGGAACCCCACCTCCGCCAGCGCCGGGAAGCGGGAGCCGAACAGGGTGCCCGCCACCCGGAGCGCCAGGGCGGCGGCGCCGATGGCCAGCGCGGCGGTCAGCAGGCCCGTCAGGAGGGTCTCCGCCAGGACTATGCCCGCCAGGAGCAGGCGGGGTGTGCCCACGGCCCGGCGGAGCGCGAACTCCTCCACCCGCTCCCCCACCGTCGCCAGGCCCACGTTGAGGATGCCCGCGACGCCGATCAGCAGCACCAGCGCGGCCAGGCCCAGGAAGATCCAGCGCATCAGCGACAGCTGGGTGGACATGCGCTCCAGGGTCTGCACCGTGGTGGCGGAGATGGCCTCCTCCCGGGTGCCGGACGCGAGGAGCCTGGCCCTGAGGGTGTGCTCGACCTCCGCGCCCGCCGGGGAGATGAGGACCTGGAGGCCCGCACCCCGCCGGGGGTCCCCCAGGCCGGACACCGGGAGCCAGTTGAGCAGCTCGTCGGCGCGGACGTAGGCGGTGGGGCGGTAGCCGCCGTCGTCCACCACGCCGACGAACCGCGGGGTGGGGTTGTGGGTGGCGCCGTCCAGGCGCATCTCCGCCGGGACCCGGTGGCGGGTGAACGCCCTGGCCGCGTGCTCGTTGAGGACCAGCCCCGGCGACAGGGACGGGTCGCCGGTGAAGTCCAGCCACCGGCCCCCGGTGGGCCGGAAGGGGCGGAAGGCGCGGATGTCACCCGTCAGCCCGACCAGCTCCAGCTCGACGGCCTGCCCCGGCGGCACGTCGGCGTTCCCGTCGTCCAGGGGGCGGCAACCGGTGGCGTCACAGGTCATCGCGGGGCCGTAGGCGGGTTCGTCGACGGGGCCGCCGCCCTCGTTGACGGGCTTCACGCCCGGTTCGCCGATGATCGCGCGGGTCGTGGTCACGGCCACCGCGTCGGTGCGGCCGCGCAGGACTTCGAGGGCCACCGGGACGGTCCGCCCCTCCGGCGACAGGTACACCTGGCGCGTGCCGTCCCTGCCCTGCTGGAGCTCCACGTCCTCCAGCACGGCCCGGTTGGCGATCACCGAACCCGCCTGCACCGCCACCACCGCCAGCACGCCCATGAACAGGCTGATCATGGACAGGAACGTGCGCAGCTTGCGGGCCCTGATGCCCTGGCCGCCGATGACGAGGGACGACCGGAGCCGGCCGGAGAACCCGATCACGTCAGCACGCCCCCGGTCAGCCGGAGGGTCCGGTCCATCTTGGCCGCGTGGTCCCGGTCGTGGGTGACCAGCACCAGGGCGCAGCCCCGCTCGGTGGTCTGGCGCAGCACCTCCACCACGAGGTTGCCGGTCTCGGTGTCCAGGGCGCCGGTGGGCTCGTCGGCCAGGACGACGCGCGGTTCCCGGACGAGGGCGCGGGCGATGGCCACGCGCTGCTGCTCGCCGCCGGAGAGCCGGGGCGGCTTGTGCGCGGCCAGGTGCGCGATGCCGACGCGGTCGAGCGCGGCCAGCACCTTCGCCCGGCGCTTGCGGCGGGGCAGCCAGCCCTGGCCGTTGACCAGGGCCATGGCCACGTTCTGCGCGGCGGTGAGGTGCTTGAGCAGGAAGAAGCGCTGGAACACGAAGCCGAACTCGGCGCTGCGCAGCGCGGCGGCCCGGCGTTCGGGCAGGCGGGTGATGTCCTGCTCCCCCAGCAGGTACCGGCCGCCGTCCGGGCGGTCGAACAGGCCGATGAGGCTGAGCAGGGTGCTCTTGCCCGATCCCGAGCGGCCGAGGATGGCGACGCTGTCGCCGACGTGCACGGTGAGGTCCACGCCGGCCAGGATGGTGCGCGGCTCCTCCTGGCCCTTGAGGGTCTTGGTGATGCCGTCGAGGGTGAGCAGCGCGGTCACCGGTCGGCCGCCGGGGGGAGGTCGGGTCCGGGCACGGCCAGGGTCTCGTCGCCGGCGAGGCCCGACCTGATCTCGACCACCCGGCCGTCGGTGAGGCCGAGTTCGACGTCCCGGGTCTGCTTGGCGCCGTCGGGGCCCACCACGTCGACCTTGCCCCGGCCCTGGCCGCCGGCGACCGCCTCGATCGGCACGACGAGCGCGTCCAGCGCGGTCGCGGTGACCAGTTCGAGGGTGGCGGTGGCGCCGTTGATCAGCCGCACGTCGGCGGGCGCGGTGCAGACCAGGCGCAGGCCCGTGGGTTCCGAGGAGGAGGCGGGCGGGGCGTCGTCCGGCGGCGGCGGGACGTCGGCGGGGTCCGGGACGTCGCGCGGCGGCGGGGCGGGGACGGTGCCGGGCGGCAGCGCGGCGATGGTGCCCAGGAGCGCGCAGGCGAACGGGCCGGGGCCGTTCTTGATCTGCGCCTGCACGGTGCCCCGCGCGGCGTCGGCGATCCGGTACGCCTGCTCGCCGTCGATGTCGGCGACGATGCCGTAGCCGGCGTGCCTGGCCGACGCGATGGGCATGCCCGCGGTGACGGTGGCGCGGTCGTCGACCAGGCGCCCGCCGAACGTCGCGCCGGCGGGCACGTCCACGTTGTTGGGCCTGCCCTGGTCCCACACCGTGGCGAAGCGGGTCGGCCTGGTCGGCGTGCCGGTGGTCTCCGGGACGACGAGGTAGCGCACCTGGCCCGCGACCGGCGAGGCGATGCCGAACACCGGGTTCATGGTGACCGTGCCGGTCAGGCTCACCTTGTTCGTCAGGTCCTGCCGGGTCGGCTCGGCCGTGGTCCGCACGGTGCCGCGCGGGGCCAGGTCCGGGTCGAGCGGCTCGGGTCCGGTCGAGGTGCACGCGGCCGCGGCGAGCGCCACCGCGGCCAGCCCGCACGCGCGGACGAAGGCGTTGTCCAACACCGGTCCCCCCAAAGCCGATCCCCTGTCCGGTCGCGCCAACCTACCGGTATGACGCCCGTGGGGGTGGGGAGGTTGCCCGGCCTACTGCACGGCGTGCAGCCTGCCGTCCGCGCCCTCCAGGCAGCGCGCGCTGCCCGCGCCGCTGGTGACGAACTCGGTGATGCAGTTGCCCAGCTGCTCGTGCGCGGCGGCGTTGGGGTGGAACGACTGCTGCGCCAGGTGCAGGCCGATGGCGTCGAGCCCGCCGTTGATCAGGGCGTACGGGTCGACGGTGAGCCTGCGCTGCCACTCGCCGCTGGTGGTGGCGCCCTTGCTGCACCCCTCGCGGTTCTCCGTGGCCCGGGAGAAGTCCAGGAACTTCACGCCGGCGCGGGAGGCCGCGCCGCGCAGCGCCTCGCTGAGCTGCGGCACGGCCACGGTGCGGCCGTAGCCGGCGTCGGCCAGCCGCAGCGGGCAGCCCTGCGGGCCGTGCAGGATGCGGTCCATCCGCTCCGTCACCGGGGAGGCGTAGGAGGTGAGGACCAGGTCGTACTGGCCGTTGGCGTAGCCCGCGGTGCTCATGGCGGCGCGGACGTCGCGCAGCGCGGTCTCCACCTTCGGCGCCATCGCGGCGAGCCGGCCGGGCCACTCGCGTTCGAGCTCGGTGCGGCAGGCGGGGCCGAACGGGTTGGCCCACGCGACCACGCAGTCGACCATGGTGTCGGCGAAGCGCGGGTCGTCGTTCGCGCCGACCTGGACCACGACGGTGGTCACCCGGTACTGGCGGGCGATGTCGATCAGCCGCCGGGCCTGCGAGCCCTCGGTGTAGTGCACGGTGTCGGCCAGCGAGACGTTCGCAGAGTCGGCGCCCGAGCAGGCCAGGTTGACCGTCCGGTCGGCCAGCCGCGTGCGGTGCACCATGGCGACGGTCGAGCGGTGGCACCAGTTGCCGTTCTCGCCCTCGGTGCCGTCCTCGTAGGAGCCGGCGCCCTCGCCGGACATGGCGCTGTCGCCGAGCGAGACGACGGCGGTCGGCCGGTCGTCGACCGCGCCCGCGGTGAGGGGGACGGTGACCAGCGCACCGCCGGCCAGGACGAGGGCGCCGGTGACGGCGGCCCAGAGCTTCCTCGACACGACGGACCTCCACGGGGCGATTCGGTCAACCGACCGTAAGCGGTCGCTCACGGGGTGACAACAGGCCGTTCGGTGGGACGTGCCGGCGGTTCGGCAGTCCGCAGGGGTGGGCCGCCCTTCGGCGGTCGCCGCGGTCCGGGGCTTTGCGACGCTGGGCTCCCGTCGTCGAGGGAGGCCGTATGCGCGCGCTTCTGGTGGCACTGGTGGTGCTCGGCGCCCAGGCGGTGGGGGTGGCCCACGCCGCGGTCTTCACCGCCCGGGTCAACTTCTCCGACCAGGCGACCACCCCGCCCGCGGGGTACGCGCGGGACTTCGGCGAGGCGTACGGGCCGCGGGGCAACGGCCAGACCTACGGCTGGGTGGCGCCGGGCACGACCACGCCGCTGTCGCTGGTCGGCAACGGGCGCAACCGCGGTGGCGGCGGCGACGTGCGGTTGGCGACCCTGGTGCACGCCCAGCTGCCCCCGTCGTCGCCGGGGGTGGCCACGCCGGGCAGCTGGGAGATCGCCGTGCCCGCCGGTTCCTACCGCGTGACGGTGTCGGTCGGCGACGCGGGCACCGCCGTGGACAGCGCGCACTGGCTCAACGTCGAGGACCAGAACGCGGTGGCGGCGTTCAAGCCGACCTCGGCGGTGAAGCACGCGTCGGCGACGCGGGTGGTCGTGGTGACCGACGGGCGGCTGACGCTGTCGCCGCGCGGCGGCGCCAACACGAAGGTGAACCACGTCGACGTGGACGGGCTGCCGGACGGCTCGCCGTCGGTGCGCGCGGCGACGCCGGCGAACCTGGCCACCGGGGTGCCGCCGACCTCCAGCGTGGTGGCGGACCTGCGGTTGCCGGCGGGCGCGGTGGACCCGGCGACGCTGTCCTCCGCCACGGTGCGGCTGACCCGGGTGTCGGACGGGACCGCGGTGCCCGCGAACGTGATCACCAGCGGGGGCGGCGACGTGGTCAACGTGTCGCCGCTCGCGCCGCTGGCCGCCTCGACGGCCTACCGGTTCGAGGTGACCGACGGGGTGCGGGACGTGGCGGGCACCGCGTTCCAGCCGTTCTCCTCGGTGTTCACCACCGGCACCCCGGCGAGCGCCGGGCCGGTCGCGTTCGAGCAGGTCTTCGGGGTGGCCGGCGGCGCGCCGTTCACCAGCGTGGCGTTCGGGCCGGACGGCAGGCTGTACGCGGCGACGTTCACCGGGCAGGTCAGGCGCTACCCGGTCAACGCCGACGGGACGCTGGGCACCGCGACGGTGATCGACACCGTGCGGGAGCACGCGGTCGCGGCGGGGTTGCCGGGCGCGCCGAACCGGACCGTGATCGGGCTGGCGTTCGACCCGGCGTCGACGCCGTCCGCGCCGGTGCTGTGGGTGACCGACAACTTCGGCGGCACGTCCAACGCGCCCGACTGGTCGGGCAAGGTGGCCCGGTTGAGCGGACCGGACCTGGCCACCTACACCGAGGTCGTCACCGACCTGCCGCGGTCGGTCAAGGACCACGAGACGAACTCGCTGGCGTTCGGGCCGGACGGCGCGCTGTACCTGACGCAGGGCTCGATGAACGCCATGGGCGCGGCGGACCCGACGTGGGGCAACCGGTCCGAGCACCTGCTGAGCGCGGCGGTGCTGAAGCTGCACCCGTCGCGGCTGCCGGCGGCGCTGCCGGTGAACGTGCGCACCGAGGCCGGTGGCTCCTACGACCCCTACGCGGCCGACGCGCCGTTGACGATCCACGCCACGGGCGTCCGCAACGCCTACGACCTGGCGTGGCACCGCAACGGCCACCTGTACGTGCCCACGAACGGCTCGGCTGCCGGCGGCAACGCGCCCGCCACGCCGTCGCCGCTGCCCGCGTCGTGCGCGTCGCGGGCGGACGGGCCCTACACCGCGCCCGCGGTGCCGGCGGTGCCGAACAACGCGCAGGCCGAGACCGACTACGTGTTCGACGTGAAGCCCGGCAGGTACTACGGCCACCCGGCCCCGGTGCGCTGCGAGTGGGTGCTCGCGGGCGGCAACCCGACGTCCGCGGCGGACCCGTTCCAGGTGAACGCCTACCCGGTGGGAACGCAGCCGGACCGCAACTTCGACCTGGCGGGCACCTACGACGCGGGGCTGCACGCCTCGGCGAACGGGGCGCTGGAGTACCGGGGCGGTGCGTTCGGCGGCCGGCTGGACGGGAGGCTGCTGGTGGTGCGCTACTCGTCCGGGCAGGACATCCAGTTCTTCGACGTGGCCGCGAGCGGCGCGCTGTCGAACCGGACCACCGGCGCCACCGGGATGACCGGGTTCAACCAGCCGCTGGACCTCGCGCAGAGCCCGACCACCGGGTTCCTGTACGTGACGGAGCTGGGCGCGAGCCGGATCACGCTGCTGCGGCCGGCGGCGTGAGGCTTCAGGGTGCGGCGTGCTCGGCCCTGCGGGTCGGGTACCAGGCGTCGCCCGCCGGTTCGCCCGCCATGTTCCAGCTCCAGGACGTGACGGGCGTGATCCGGACGTAGGTGCCGGGGCCGATCATGCCGACGCGGTCGAAGGGCTGCTCGGCGCGGCCGTAGACGCGGACGCCGCGGGCGATGAGCGGGTGGGCGGAGACCATGTCGTCGAAGACGAGCGCGACCTTGTCGTGGCCCGCCGCCACGTTCCGGTACTTCCGGGTGCGCGGGAACGACCCGCCCGGTCCGCCGACCCAGAAGTAGGCGCCGTCGAACTCGCAGGCGACGGGCACCACGTCGGGCTGGCCGCCGTCGGCGACGGTGGCGAGCCGGGCGAGGGGGCGGGCGCGGAGGTAGGCGAGTTCGGCCTCGGTGAACGACACCGGTCACTCCTGTCGGGTCGGGGGTGGACGAGGGTAGCGCCCACCACCCGGACGGAGCAGCCGAATTTCCCGGAGTTAATGACGCTTTCACTCTGTTGCAGCAGCGTAACGAGCATATTTGCCCTGTCGAAAGGGTATCCGAGTCTCCCCCGCCCGGTTCGACCGAGGAGCGCGACGATGGGCACCTCAACCACCCTGTCCAGGAGGTCGTGATGGCACACGTGGGAGACCTGATCGACGTCCGCAGCGGAGACGAGTTCTACCAACCCACTCCTTTCGGCCTGGTGTACCCGACCTGCACGGCGGACGGCGCGGCGCCGCCCAGCCAGCGCGGGCGGACCTGGGAGCACCTGACCGCTTCCGGCCGCGAGCTCCGGCCGGCGGGCGGGTGAAGCCCGGCGCATACCCACCGACGGGGTCGTAGGCAGCAGCCTACGACCCCTTTTTCGTTGTGGGGCGCGGAAAATCGCGCGACCGGGGTGGTCGGCCGGCGTACGGTGGCGGTTTCGGGGGAACCGGGGACGACGGTGATCGACGTGGTGGGGTTCGACCCGCGCGGGGCGGACGAGGCGGACCTGGCGGGCCATTACCGGGTGACGCGGGCGGCGCACCTGGTGGACGAGCCGGGGCGGCCCGCGCCGTCCTGCGGGGACGAGGTGGACCGGCTGCGCGAGCCGTTCCCCGGGCTGGGTCCGGCCGGGCACTGGATCGCGCGGGACGGGGACGGGATCGTGGCCCACGGCTACGCCCGCTTCCCCGAGGGGGACAACGGGCACCTGGCGATCGCCACGGTGGTCGTGCACCCGGAGCACCGCCGGCGCGGCGTGGGCACGGCGGTGCTGCGCGAGACCGTGCCGCAGCTGCGGGCCGAGGGCCGCGCGGTGGTGGAGGACTGGCGGCTCGCCGACGGGAGCGCGGGCGCGGAGTGGGCGCGGGGCCTGGGTTTCCGGGTGGTGCGCTCGGTCGCGGTGCAGGAGCTGGTGGTCCCGGAGGCCGATCGGGGGCGGTGGGCCGAGGAGCTGCCGGCGGGGTACCGGGTGGTCCGCTGGACCGGCGCGGCACCCGATGACGTGGTGGCCTCCTACGCCGCCGCGCGGGCCGCGATCCACGACGCGCCGACCGGCACGACGGTGTTCAGGCCTCCGGAGTGGACGGTCGGGCGGGTGCGCGCGACCGAGGCCGAGATGCTCGGGCAGGGCGTCGAGCAGCGGGGCGACACGGCCGTACTGGCGGCGCACCGGGGTCGCGGGCTCGGGTTGGCGCTCAAGGGCGTGATGGCTGGTGGCCGAGCACCCGGACCTGGAGCGCATGAGCACGGTCACGGAGGCCGACAACGAGCCCATCTGCGGGTCAACGAGGCGTTCGGGCTGCGCACCACGGCGGTGGAACTGGTGGTGGCGCAGGAGGTGGAGGCCCTGGCGGCCCGGCTCGGCGGTTAGCCGGGCATCGCCTGTGTGACTGGTTGCCGGTGTAGCTGCTCGCCGGTCGGCGGCGGCCGGGATGTGCGCTCGGCCGGCGGCGGCCGAGTCGCTCCTCAACCGGCGGCTGCTGGGCCCTCCCCGGTCGACGGCTGCCGACCGCGGTCAGCTGGCCGCCAGCATCCCGTCGTCGACCACCAGGTCGAGACCCTCGACCCAGCGGGCCACGGCGGCGGGCTCCGGCCGCACCGGGCCGCGCAACCTGGCCAGCACGAACGGCGGCTCGGAGCTGTCGCTCTCCACCGCGACCGCCCAGCCCCGCTCCGCGTCCCACAGCAGGGCCACGTCGCGGTCGGGGAAGCCCGGCAGCCTGCCGTCCAGGGCCAGGTAGGCGGTGTCCTCCTGCACGTAGGAGGACTCGCCGGTGAGCCCCAGCGCACGGGTCACCCGCAGCGCATATGCCCGCAGAGCACGGATCGCGTTCTCGTCGAACTCCCAGTCCATCGCGCACCCCCGAACAACCGGTGGATCGCGCCGTCCTCACGGCGCGATCCGGGGTAGCCCGAAAGAGTGGGTGCGAAACATCGGTGTTTCGTATCACTTGCTCAAGGCGTGACCGGGTCGGGGACGTGGTGGAGGCGGGTTCCGGTCACCTGACCGGGACGCGGGTCGGGTGACCCCGTTCGGACGCCGCGGTGACCGCCGAGCGCGGGTACCGCTTGCTACTCGCGGGCCGGCGGCGTTTTCCGCGGCGCGACCGAGGGTAAGGGGGGCTCACCCGACCCTGCGGAGGACCCATGTTCCGGCGGACCGCGGCCGCGCTGGCCGCCCTGCTGTTGACGGTGACCGGGTGTGACGCGGTGGGCGGTCTGCCCGACGTCGCGCCCGGCGGCGGCGCCACCGTGGACCGGGTGCCGCAGGGGACCCCGGACGCGCCGACCGCGCGGAACCTGCTGGCGGGGCTGCCGCTGGCCGAGCCCGGCCGGATGGAGGGCTACGCCCGCGACTGCGACGACGGCGCCGGGTGCGTGTTCGGGCGGCCTTGGGTCGACACCGACGGTGACGGGTGCGACCAGCGCAGCCAGGTGCTGGCCCGCGACCTGACCGACGTGCGGCGCAAGGAGGGCCGGTGCGGGGTCGAGTCCGGGACGCTGCTCGACCCGTACACCGGGGAGACCGCGACCGGCGTGTCGAAGATCCAGATCGACCACGTGGTGCCGCTGGCGGAGATGTGGCGCAGCGGCGCGGCGGGGTGGCCGCAGGACCGGCGCGTGGCGGCGGCCAACGACCTGCGCAACCTGATCGCGGTGGCCGGGCGGGTCAACCAGTCGAAGGGCGACCAGACGCCCGACGAGTGGATGCCGCCGAACGCGGCGTACGCGTGCCAGTACGGCCGGGTGTACGTGGGGGTCAAGGCGGAGTACGGGTTGAGCGTGACCTCCGCCGAGCGGGCCGCGCTGGAGCGGGCGCTGGCCTCCTGCGGTTAGCACTCAGCCGTTGTCCGTGATCGGCAACCGACGGCAAGCAGCCGCCATCGGTCACGGATCACGAACAACGGCTGGAGCACTAGCGTTACCCCGGTGGACCGATCGGAGATCTTCGACATCGCGCACCTGCGCCATCCCATCGCGGCGCCGGTCGCGCCCGACCGGTTGCGCGAGCTGGTCGGGTGGTTGAGCCCCGCTGCCGGCGCCCGCGCGGTCGACCTCGGCTGCGGTGAGGGCGAGTGGTTGCAGCAGGTGCTGCTGGACCACCCCGCGACGACAGGCGTCGGGATCGACCACGCGCTGCCGGCCTCGGCCGCCCGGCGCACCGGTGAGCGCGGGCTGACGGACCGGGTGCGGTGGATCGAGACCGACGCCGCCACCTGGAACGACGGGCTCTTCGACGTGGTGCTCTGCGTCGGCGCCCGGCACGCCTTCGGCGGGTTGGAGGACATGCTGGTCGCCGTCCGGCGGCACCTGCGCCCCGGCGGTCAGGCGCTGATCGGCGAGATGATCTGGGAAGGGCCCCCGTCTGAGGCGGCGCTGGCCGCGCTCGGACTCCCGGCCGACTCCGTCCCCGACCTCGCCGGCCTGGTGCGGGCCTTCCACCGGCACGGCCTCGAACCGTCCTTCGGCCATGTCAGCACGCTGACCGAATGGGACGACTACGAGTTCGGCTGGACCGGCTCGCTCGTCGACTGGGCCGTGCGGTCGGCCCCGACCGTCGAGGACCGCAACCAGGCGCTCACCGCCGCCCGTGAGCACCGTGACACCTGGCTCGGCGGCCTGCGGCGTGAGCTCGGGTTCGCCACCTTCGTCCTGCACGACGTCGCGCCCGGACCGGTCTGAGGGGCCATCGGCTGCTGATCACGAACCGCGGCTGGAGCATCAGGCCGCCGGCTCCTCGTCGTCGGGGTCGCCCCAGGGTCGCTCGGTGTCGCCTCAGGGCCGCGGGGTCCGCACGGCGATCGCGGCCACGTCGTCCAGGTACTCGGCGGTGAACCCGCCCGCCACGGTCTCCGTCTCGGCCACCACGACGGTCGTGCCGTCGAGGGTGTCCGAGTCGTAGTGGTGGGCGGTGAACGGGACGTCCGGCATCAGCAGCAGCGAGCCGGGCAGCGGGGCGATGTCGCCCGTGCCGTGGACGTCCTCGACGCGCTTGAACTCGCGGGCCGCGTCGGCGTCGCCGAACTCGACCCACGCGACCGAGACCACGATGGTGCCGCCCCGGTCGTCGGTGAGGGTGAACAGGGCGCGGTCGAGCGCGACGCAGGGCGTGGCCGTCAGCAGCTGCTGGACCTGGCCGAACGAGTGGGGGACGCACTCGTTGTCCGCGCGCTCCGCCCGGTCCACGACGCGCAGCCCGGAGTCGCGCCAGATCTCGTCCGGGTCCGCGGGCGCGGCCAACCCGCCCGCTCCCGCCGCGACGGCGCCCGCCAGCACGGCCGCCGTGACCACACCACCCGTTCCCACCGCGCCGCCTCCTCCAGCTCCCCTCACCCGCAGGTACCCGGTTCGACGGCGATTCCCACCACCACCCCGGTCAGCCGCCGAACGCGCGCACCACGGCGGCCATGTCCGCGGGCTCGCCGTCGTCGGCGGCGCGGTAGTGGTCGAGCAGGACGCGCATGAGCCGGTCGTCGGTGCCCGAGGCTCCCATGGCGGCCACGATCAGCGCGCTGTCCTTGGCCGCGCCGTCGACGCCGAAGGACGGCGTGAAGTCGCCGTCGATCATGGCGCGGCCCTTGGCCTGGGCGTAGGCGCTGTCCACCGGGCCACCCGCGATGGTCTTCAGGAACGTCGCCGGGTCCAGCCCCAGCCCGCGCGCGAGCGCCACCGACTGGGCGGTGGCGGCGGTGATCGACAGGACCCAGGCGTTGGCCACGAGCTTGAGCCGCTGGCCGTCACCGGGCCGCTCGCCCGCCCACACGGTGCGGGCGGCGATGGCGGCGAACACCGGTTCGGCCTTGGCACGCAGCGGTGGCGGGGCGGCGGCGAGCACGGTCAGCGTGCCCTGCTCGGCCGGTTGGCGGGTGCCGAGGACCGGCGCGTCCACGAAGCCGACGCCGTGCCCGGCCGCGAGCCGGGCCAGCCGCTCGCCGCCGTCGAGGCCGACGGTCGCGCACTGCACCCAGGTGGCGCCCCGCCGGGCCGACGGCAGCGCGACGGCCATCACCTCGGCGGTCACGTCGGCGTCGAAGAGCATCGTGACCACGACGTCGGCGCCCTCCACCGCCGCGGCCGGGTCCTCGGCCACCCGCGCCCCGGCCTCGGCGAGCGGCCGGGACTTGTCCGCGCTGCGGTTCCACACGACCACGTCCAGCCCGGCGCGCAGGAGGCTGCGCGCCATGCCGGCGCCCATCAGACCGGTTCCCAGCACTGCTACGACCATGGGGACAAGATCCCACCGGGGTCGGGGTGGCGCACCTGGAGGGGTGGTCCTGCGGGGGGACGGCCTCCGGGGGTCTCCCGCGAGGCCACCGGCCGAACGCCCGGCAGGGGTCCCCGGCCAGGGGACCCCTGCTTTTATCTTGCCGGCGGGGTACGACAATTTCCGGCGGTCACGACCACCCCGGCGGTCACGGCAGCGTGGGCAGGTAGGTCGGGGCCCGTCGCGCCGGGGCCGCCCGCTCGAAGGCCGCCGCCAGCCGCAGGACCTCGGCGTCCGCGCCGTGGCCCGCCATGAAGGACACGCCGATCGGCAGGGGGCCGGCGAACCCGGCCGGGACCGTGGCGTTCGGGTAGCCCGAGACCGCCGCGGGCGTGGAGGAGCCCAGCTCGAAGGCGTCGCCGGTGGCGTGGTCGGTCTTCCAGGCGGGGCCGTTGGTCGGGGCCATGATCGCGTCCAGGCGGTGCGCGGCCAGCACCTCGTCGATCGAGCGGCGCGCCAGCTCGGTGGCGGTGCGGCGCTGCTCGCGGTAGGTCGGGTCGGTGATCGGGGGCGCCCCCTGCGCCTGGTGGAACAGCTCCTGGCCGAAGCGGCTCAGCTCGACCGGGTCGGCCTCGTTGAACGCGATCAGCGCGCCCAGGGTCTTCGGCACACCCGGCCGGGTCCTCAGGTACTCCTCCAGGTCGTGCTTGAACTCGGTGATCAGCGCCGGGAACTCCGCCGCGTCGATCCGGTCCTGGTGGGGCAGGTCGACCTCGACGACCACCGCGCCCTGCCGCCGCAGCACGTCCACCGCCGACCGCACCACCCGGTCCGCCTCGGCGTTGACCCCGCTCTTGCGCCACACGCCGACGCGGGCACCGCGCAGCGCGCCGGGGGTGAGCTCGCGGGCGTAGTCGGCGCCGCGACCCTCCAGGGCCGACATCAGGACGGCGGCGTCCACGACGTGCCGGGCCATGGGGCCCGCGGTGTCCTGCCGGGCCGAGATCGGCACGACGCCGTCACCGCTGACCTTGCCCAGGGTCGGCTTGAGGCCCACGACGCCGTTCTGGCCCGCCGGGCACACGATCGAACCGTCGGTCTCGGTGCCCACCGCGACCTGCGCCAGCGACGCCGCCACGGCCGCGCCCGAACCCGACGACGAGCCGCACGGGTTGCGGTCCAGCACGTGCGGGTTGTGGGTCTGCCCGCCCACGCCCGACCAGCCGGACGTGGAGCGCGTGGAGCGGAAGTTCGCCCACTCCGACAGGTTGGTCTTGCCCAGCACCACGGCCCCGGCCGCGCGCAGGCGCTTGACCAGCTCCGCGTCGTCGCGCGGCGGGACGCGCAGCGCCCGGGAGCCGGCGGTGGCGCCGGTGCGGGTGTCGATGTTGTCCTTGAGCAGCACCGGGATGCCGTCCATCAGCCCGCGCGCCTGGCCCCGGGCGCGCCGGCGGTCGCTCTCGGCCGCCTCGCGCAACGCCGCCGGGTTCACCGCGACCACCGACCGGACCTTCCGGTCCACGGTGTCGATGCGCCGCAGGTAGGCGCGGGTCAGGTCGACGGCGGTCAGGGTGCCCGCGTCCATCCGGCGGACCAGCTGCGGGATCGTGGCCGCGTCCAGGTCGAGGGCCGGGCGCGGGTCGGCGAGGGCGGGTGGTGCGGCGACGAGCACGCACAGCAGCGCCGCGAGCAGGGATCGCATGAGGCCCAGCCCAGACCCGCGGGCCGGACCGGTCAACCCCCCGATGGTCGCTGCTCGGGGATTTCCGGGGCGGTGCCGGCGAGCCGGGTGTGCAGGCGCTCGCGGATCTCCTCGGGCGTGTAGGCACGGCGCTTGCGCTCCGCGCGGGCGATCACCGCGCCGGTCGCCGCGACACCCGCGACACCGGCCAGGCCGAGGAGCTTCCACCACCGCATCTGCCTAGGCTACCGGGATGGCGGGAACGAAGATCGGTCTGGACGAGGCGGTGGAGCTCACCCGCACCGGCGACGTGTGGCTGTTCCGCGGCAGCTCCGTCGCCGACCGCGCGATCCGGGTGACGACCAACAGCCCCGTGAACCACGTGGGCATGACGGTGGCGGTCGAGGACCTGCCGCCGCTGATGTGGCACGCCGAGCTGGGGCGTTCGCTGCCCGACGTGTGGACCGGCACCCACCACCGCGGCGTGCAGCTGCACGACCTGCGCGAGGCGGTGCTGGTGTGGGCGCGCAGGTACGGGCAGCGGGCGTGGCTGCGCCAGCTGGACGTGCCGACGACCGCGGCGCAGGACGACGCCGTGCTCAGGACCGTCGCGCGGCTCAACGGCACGCCGTTCCCCTCCACGGCCCGGCTGGCGTCGCGGTGGCTGCGCGGTCGCCTGCCGAACCTGCGGCGGAAGGTCGACTCGACCCTGGAGACCGCCTACTGCGCCGAGGTGGTGGCCGTCACCTACGAGGCGATGGGCCTGCTGCCGGCCGGGAGGCGGGCGAACTGGTACGACCCGGGGCGGTTCTGGAGCGGTGACGAGCTGGAGCTGCTGGACGGCGCGCGGCTGGGCGAGGAGATCGCGGTGGAGATCCCGGACTGACCGGCCCCCGATCCGCGACCGGTCCGGGACGGATCGGCGACCGGTCGGGGCGATGCGGGGAAACCGTGGGTGCGGGACCGGCCGCCGCCCTACCATCCGAGCGGTGAGCTGGCGTTGGGGTGTGGCGTTGGTGGCGGTCCTGCTGGCGGGGTGCGCGGCGCGGGCCGACGTGCCCGAGGAGCCGGCGCCGACCGGCCTGCTCGGCGCGCTGGCGGGGGTGCGGGCCGCCGACGGCGCGGCCGAGTTCGTCGAGTACGGGGACGTGGCGGCCGTGCGCGCGCTCGTGGCCCGGGACCCGGAGCGCTTCCGCGGCCTGGAGGGCTACGGGTACTCCCCCCTCGCCGCGGTGGGCGGCGGGTTGGCGGACGTGGTCGGCTTCGACCCGGCGCGGGCCACGTCGGCGCTGCGCGTGGGCCGGTCGGCGTGGGCCGCGGTGGTGCGGGCGGAGGTCGACGTCGCCGCGGTGGAGGCGCGGCTCACCGCCCTCGGCGGGCGGCGCGACGGGAGTGGCACCTGGACCACCGCGGCCGACGACGAGGTCTCCCCGGACGGCCCGTTGGCGCGGGTGGGCGTGGTGACCGGGTTCCAGCGGGTGCGCGTGGCGGCGGGCTCGGTGGTCCACGCCACCGGCGGGGAGGCGCTGGGGTGGGTCACCGCGCCCGGTGACCGGACGCTGGCCGCGGACCCGATGATCGGCGAGCTGGCCCGCTGCCTGGGCGAGGTGCCGGTGGCGCTGGTCGCCAAGCCGAAGACCGGCCTGCCGGTGGCGGTGGGCGTGCGGGCGTCGCCCACCGCCACCGGCGAGGCGACCGAGGTGGTGTGCGTGCCCGACGAGAACCCGAAGGCCCTCGCCGGGCGCGTCCGGGACAACCTGGGTGCCGGCGCGGCCACCGGTGGCGAGCCGTGGTCGACCGCGCTGCCCGGCGCGCTGGTCGAGCAGCCCGCCGACCAGAGCGGCGTGGTGCGGGTGCTCGTGCCCGCCGGGCCGGGGACGCGGGCCGGCCGGGTGCTCCTGGCGTGGCAGCGCGGTGACCTGCCGGCGTTGTTCTCCTGAGGTCGGCCCCGGTCACCAGGTCCGGATCGTCAGGCGGGGACGGTCGGGTCCGGACCGTCGGCACGGGCGGTCAGGTCCGGACCGGTCAGGCACGGGCGGTCGGCTCCGGACCGTCTGCCGGGGACGGTCAGGCCGGGCGTCGGGCGACCTGCTCCCGGCGGGACTCCACCGACGAGCCGGACTCCCGCCGCGCCATCCGGCGCAGCACCACGAGCGCGAGCGCGAACCCCACGACCGCCCACGCGCCCAGCGCGACCACCGTCTCCGGGTGCCGCCACGAACCGCCGACCTCGGCGGCCGCCAGCGCGTCCGGGAGCAGCGCCGACCGCAGGCCCAGGCCCAGCCAGTAGACCGGGAACGCCTGGCCCACCCACTGCACCCAGCCGGGCAGCGCGGTGATCGGGTAGAACACGCCCGACACCGCCACCAGGACCATGATCAGCAGGGTGACGAAGCTCAGCGACTGCGTGCCGCCGAACACCGCGCCCAGCACCGCGCCGAGCGGCAGCGTGGCCAGCAGCCCCAGCAGCAGCACCCAGGCCAGCGCCACCCACGTCCACACCCGGCCGGGCGCCAGGCCGTCGAACAGCAGCACCGCCGGCACCAGCACGATCGCCAGCACCGCCACCGTCGTCGCGGCCCTGCCCAGCACCTTGCCCAGGACGTAGGCGAACAGGCCGTTCGGCGTGGCCTTGGCGCGCAGCAGCGTGCCGTCCTCCCGGTCCATCAGCAGCGCCATGGCCACCCCCAGGAGCCCGGTGAACACGACGTTCATCCCGAGGACGCCGGGAACCGCCTGCGCGCCCAGCGGGAAGTCCACCCCCGGCACCGGGCTGTCCCCGATCACCAGCATCACCACCAGCGCGACCGCGGGCAGCCACAGCCAGCCGATCAGCTCGCCGGCGTTGGTCATGGTCTGGGTGAACTCGATCCGCCCCCGCCGCAGGCCCGCGCGCACGGCCACCACCCGGGCGTTCACGCGCCCACCGGCTCGGACTCGCGCACCAGCGCCAGGTACACGTCCTCCAGGCTCGCCCGGCGCACCTCCAGGTCGTCGACCGCCCGGCCGTGCTCGGCGAACAGCTCGCGCACGTAGTCGGTGGAGTCGGCCACGGAGAGCACGTGCTCCTCGCCGTGCAGCCGGTAGCGCACCTCGGCCTCGCCCGCGATGCGCGCGGCCAGCTCCGCCGCGGTGCCGTCGGCGACCACCCGGCCCGCCACCAGGACCACGATCCGGTCGGCCAGCTTCTCCGCCTCGGCCAGGTCGTGCGTGGTGAGCAGGACCGCGGTGCCCTGGAGCCGCCCCAGCAGCTCGTGGAACCCGCGGCGCGCCTCGGGGTCGAACCCGACCGTCGGCTCGTCCAGGAACAGCAGGTCCGGGCGACCGACCAGGCCGACCGCCACGTCCAGCCGACGCCGCTGGCCGCCGGACAGGGTGGCGACCCGGCTGCGCGCGTGGTCGGTCAGCCCGACGAGCGCCAGCAGCTCGTCCGCGCCCAGCACGTCCGCGCGGTAGGGCTCGTAGAGCATCCCCAGGTAGGACAACAGCTCCCGCACCCGCCACCGCCCGTGGTCGCGCCAGGACTGGAGCACCACGCCCAGCCGCGCCCGCCACGCCTCGTCCCCCCGGTCCGGGTCGACGCCCAGCACGCGCACCTCGCCCGCCGACCGCTTCCGGAAGCCCTCCAGGACCTCGATCGTCGTCGTCTTGCCCGCCCCGTTCGGGCCGAGCAGCGCCACCACCTCCCCCTCGGCGACCGTCAGGTCGACCCCGTTCACCACGTCCCGCGACCCGTAGCGCATGCGCAGGCCGCGCGTTTCCACGACAGGGCGTTCGCCCCGGTCATCGGCAACTGTCACACCTTCAACCGTATCGTTGAAGTACTCTGTTGAGACTTGGGAAGAAGCCGGTGGGACCCACCGGTGGCTTTCTCGTCGGAACCCTCAAATCGTCGTTGAAGGAGGCTCCGCTGCGCCCGGTGGACCTCGCCCGCGCGGCGGGCATCTCGACCCAGCAGGTCCGCAACCACCTCGCCGCGGGCGTGCTGCCCCCGGCCGAGCGCTCCCCCGCGGGCTACCGGGTGTTCGACCGGCGGCACCGCGAGGCGCTGCTGACCTACCGCCTGCTCGGCCGCGGTTACGGCTGGGCCGCGGCCGGGACCATCATGCGCGCGGTGCACGCGGGTGACGAGGTGTCGGCCCTGGCGGCGGTCGACGCGGCGCACGCGGCGGCGCACGAGCGACGCGGAGCGCTCAAGGCGACCGCCGAGGCGCTGGCGGCCGTGGCCGGGCGGCCGCCGGACACCGTGCCCAGGGCCGGTCTGCGCGTGGGTGAGCTGGCCGCGAGGCTGGGCGTGCGGTCGTCGGCGCTGCGCGTGTGGGAGGCGGCGGGTCTGCTCGCCCCGGACCGCACCACGGACGGGCACCGCGTCTACGGGACGGCGGACGTGCGCGACGCGCGACTGGTGGCGATGCTGCGCCAGGCGCGCTACCCGCTGCCGCGCATCAAGCCGATCATGGACCAGTTCCGGGAGGCCGGGAGCACCGAGGCGCTGCGGGCCGCCATCGCGGACCGGGAAGCGCAGTTGGCCGCCCACGCGGCGGTCATGCTCGAAGCGGCGGCGGCGCTGCACGGCTACCTCGTCGGAGGAGGACGGCCCGGGGTCGGATGAGGCCGGTCAGGGTGGGGTGCGGGCCTCGCCGGGCGGATGCCCGGGGGTGGGTGTCGGGTGGGGTGCCGGGCGGCTTCTCACCTGGTGAGGCCGGCCTCGTGGGCGAGGATCGCCGCCTGCGTGCGGTTCCCCACCTCCAGGGTCTGGAGGATCGCGCTCACGTGCGCCTTGACCGTCCCCTCCGACAGGGTCAGGCGACGGGCGATGGCCTGGTTGGGCAAGCCCTCCCCGAGCAGCGCCAGCACCTCCCGCTCCCTGGCGGTCAACGCGCTGACGCGCGAGCGGGCGGCGTCGGGGCGGGACAGCCGGTCTCCGCGCAGCTCGGCCACCAGCCGCTGGGCGATCCTCGGCGACAGGTAGGCCGCGCCCTCGGCCACCGCCCGCACGCCGATGATCAACTCGCGCGGGTCGGCGGCCTTGAGCAGGAACCCGTTCGCCCCGTCACCCAGCGCCCGGACCACGAACTCGTCCTCGTCGAACGTCGTCAGCACGGCCACCGCGACCCCCGGCACGGCGCGGCGCAGCTCGGGGAGGGCGGCGAGGCCGTCCAGGCGCGGCATCCGGATGTCGAGCAGCACGACGTCCGGCCGGTGGCGGCGGGCCAGGTCGACGGCCTCGTGACCGTCACCCGCCTCGGCCACGACCTCGATCTCGGGGTCCGTGCCCAGGATGGCCCGCACCCCGGCTCGGACCACCGCCTCGTCGTCGACCAGCAGGACTCGGATCACCTGGCGCTCCCCACGCCGGGCTCCGTGACACCCGGCTCCGCGACACCCCGCTCGGCGACACCAGACTCCGCGACACCCGGCTCGACAACACCGGGCCCTGCAACCCCCGGCTCCACAACAACCGGCCCCTCGACACCCCGCTCGGCAACACCCCGCCCCTCGACACCCCGCTCGGCGGTGGCGTCGACCGGCAGGCGGGCGGTGACGGTGAACCGGTCACCCGCTGCGCCGGCGCGCACCGTGCCGCCCAGCAACCGCACGCGCTCGGCAAGTTCCGCCAACCCGCTGCCGTCCACCCGGTCCGCCCGGTCGGGGTTGTCCGGTTGCGCAGGGCCCAGCGGGTTCACGACGGTCACCACCACCTCGGCCCCCTCACGCGTGGTCCGCACGTCCACCGGCGCGCCCGGCGCGTGCCGGGCCGCGTTGGTCAGCGCCTCCCGGACCACCCGGTGCACCGCCCGGTCCACGAGCGCGGGCAGCGGACCCGGTGAGCCGGTCAGGGTGACCCGGAGCCCCGCGCGCCGGGCCCGCGACACCAGGTCCGCCACGTCCTCGTCCGGGGGTTCCACCGGGGTCGCGCCCTCGCGCAGCACGCCGACCGCGTGGCGGAGCCGGTCGGTGGCGGTGACCGCCGCCCGGCGCAGTTCGGCGGCCGACTCCCGGCCGCGCCCGGTGTCGGCGGTCAGCTCCAGGGCGCCCGCGCGCAGGGCGATCAGCGCCAGTTCGTGGCCGAGAGAGTCGTGCACGTCCGCGGCGATGCGACCGCGTTCCCGCAGCCTCGCCCGCTCGGCCACCCACTCCCGTTCGCGCTCCAGCTGGGCGATCCGCTGCCGTCCCGCCTCGACCAGCTCGACCTGCTGCCGCCGGAACAGCCCGGCCAGCCTCGGCAGCACCACGAACAGGCCCAGGCACGCCAGCGCGCCGAAGCCCTCCCAGAACCGCACCGCCGCGATCCCCGCGCCGACCACGCCCACGGCCGCGAGCACCGCTCCCCCGTACCTCACCGGCAGGTGCCGCCCGTGGAGGTGGGCGAGGACCGCCAGGACCACGAACAGCAACTGCCGCCACACCGGCAGCGCGTCCGTCGCCAGACCGTTGACCAGGCACGCGGTCGCGAGCACCGCCAGCGCCACGCCGTTCCTCATCCGGCCTCCTCCCCGCGCAGTCTGTCAGGCCGCGGGGACCGCACCGCGCGACGAGCGCAGCCTCCCGGCTCGGACCACCACGACCAGCGCGCCCGCCACCGCCGCGACCGCCGCGGTGACCGTCAGGGGCAGCGGGAAGTAGGTCAGCTGCGCCCACGTGACGGCCCGGCCGCCCATCAGCGCGGACAGCAGGTCCGGGAAGGCGGCGAGGACGAGCGCGGGCAGCAGCGCCGGGAGGCACCGCAGCGCCGCCCGCCACGTCGGCGCGCCCGCGCGGCATCGCGCCCACGCCCCGGCGCGCCGCACGCCCAGGACGCCGAGCGCGATCGCGGCCAGGGCGATCAGGCCCAGCACCAGCTCGATCACCTGCCGCTCGCCGCCGACCCCGCCTGGCTCCCGTCCCCGGCTGATCGCCACGAGCCCTTCGACCACGGCGTAGGTGTCGTCGTAGAGCGCGGCGCTGTTGGTCAGCACCGCGAACCCGTAGCCGGTGTCCGGGTCGATCGCCTGCGCGGCCGTGTAGGTGAACAGGTTCCCGGAGTGCGCGAGCACGCCCAGCTCCTCGTCCGGCCCCCAGCCCATGGCGTAGCCGGCCACCGACGACGGGGTGTGCAGTGCGCGCAACCCGTCCGCCGACACCAGCGGCACCCCGTGGCCGGTCTGGGAGGCGAGCCACCGCCCCAGGTCCGAGGCGGTGGTGACCACGCCGCCCCCGCCGCCGGAGGCGTGGAAGCCCGGCAGCTCGGCCCGCGGCAGCCACACCCCGAACAGCGAGAGGTGGCCGTCGACCGGGCGCACCTCGGCCGAGGACACCCCGCTGCGGTCCATGCCGAGCGGGCCGAACACCTCCGACCGCAGGTACTCGGCGAACCCCCGACCGCTCGCCACCTCCACCAGCCGCGCCGCGACCTCGTAGTTCGCGTTGCAGTACCGGTAGCGGGTGCCGGGGTCGGCCGCGAGGGACTGGCCCGCCAGCCCGGTCACGTACGCCGCGAGCGACGACGAGCCCGCCAGCGCGTCGACGTCGACGGTGGTGTCCGAGAACCCGGACGTCTGGTTGAGCAGGTGCCGCACCGTCACCCGCCCGTACCGCGGATCGGCCATGGTGAACCCGGGCAACTGCTCCGCCACCGGCTCGTCCAACGCGATCCGGCCGTCCTCGACCAGGGTCATCACCGCGAGGGCGGTGAACGACTTGCTGAGCGAGGCCACCCGCATCGGGGTGTCCGCGGTGACCGGGTTGCCCTCCGAGTCGTGCCCGTAGCCCGCGGCGTGCACGACCCGGTCGCCCCGGGTCACCACGGCGGACAGACCCGGCAGGCCGGTGTCGCGCAGGGCTTCGGCCAGGTAGGCGTCGGCCCGGTCCGCGTCGAACGTGGTCGGTTCGGCGTGTGCGGCCGGCAGTGGGGCGAAGACTGCCACGAGCCCTACCACCAGGCCGAGAAGGGTTGATCTCACGGGGAGAACGTAGGAACCAGCTCCTTTCGGGGCATGGGGCGATCGACCAGGATCACCCCTGACGAAAGTCGTAGTGGGATGGGACGGACGGTCTCGGCGGGAGCTTGGGGGCGGCGGAAACCCGGGGGCGGCGGGAGCCCCAGGAAGCGGCAGGAGCCGGGGGGCAGGTCAGGGCATGCCCGTGCTGAGCGCGAACACCTTCGCGTTGGCGTTCGCGGACAGCACCAGCGAGGTGGCCTCGCGCGACGCGTCCAGCGGCACGGTCAGCCGCCAGATCCGCGCGGTGCGCCCGTCCGCCGTGCCGTCCGTGCGGTAGCGGGTCGTCGCGGTCACGGCGGGGCGTTCGCCGTGGCGCGCGGCCGGTGCGGCCCAGTCCGTGATCGACAGGGCGGTCTCGGTGACCCCGCCGTCCGCGTAGGAGGTGGTGAGGGTGAGGCGCTGGTCGCCGTTGACGGCGGTGGCCAGCAGTTCCAGGCTGCGGTAGCGGCCCGGGGTGAGGTGCAGTCGCTGACCCCGGGCGGTGAGGAAGTTCCGGGCCGTGCCGGTCGTGTCCGGCACGGTGGCGGCCACGTCGTCCACCGACCGCGTGCCGGGTGCCGGCAGCTGCTCGGCGGGGAAGCTCCAGCCCTTGCCGTCGAGATCGCCCTGCTGCTTGGCGTCCGCGGTCGCCGCACCGTCCACATCGTACTGACCTCCCAGGTCCTGTGCGCACCACGACCCGGAGGCCGTGCACGCTGCCGGCAGGTTCGGCACCGGCCCACTGGCCGGCCGCACGTGGTCGACGGGCACGTTGTCCTTGCCCCAGGACGTGTTCGGGGTGTCGCCCACATCCACGACCAGTTCTCCGCCACGTGTCACGAACCTCTCGGACAACCATGACGCGGGATGTGATCGTCGGTCAACCTCGACGGAGCGGATGTACACATTCGTGGGGGATGCGTTGGGGGACTTGATGGTTATGTCCGCACCACCGGGCCGGTCGAGGCGGGCGAAGGGGAAAACGGGGCTGGAGATGAGGAGTTCCGCCCGGCTCGGCGTCTGCGGGTACAGGCCCAGCGCCGCGAACACGTACCACGCCGACATGGTGCCCAGGTCGTCGTTGCCGGGCAGCCCGGCGGGACCGGTGCGGTACACCAGCGAGGCCATGGCGCGCACGGTCTCCTGCGTCTTCCACGGCTGCCCCAAACCGTTGTAGAGCCACGGGGTGTGGATGCCCGGCTCGTTGGTCGGGTCGTAGCGCAGCGGGTCCCCGCCCGTGGCCCACGAGCCGTCCGGGTCGCGGAAGAACGCGTCCAGCCGCCGGACCGCCTGCTCCCGCCCGCCCATCGCCGCGGCCAGGCCGGACACGTCGTGCGGCACCATCCACGTGTAGGTGGCGCTGGTGCCCTGCGCGAAACCGAGGTCCGACGACGGGCTGAACGGCCACGTCCACGTGCCGTCCGAGTTCCGCGCCTGCTGGTACCCGGTGTCGCCCGCGGCGGGGTTGAACGTGTTGCGCCACCAGCTCGCCCGCGGCAGCAGGGCGTCGCGCACGTCGGTCCGCCCGAGCCGCGCGGCCCAGTCGGCCAGCGCGAAGTCCGCCGCCGCGTCCTCCAGCGTCTCGGCCGCCCCGCCCCAGCAGTGGCAGGTGTCCTGCGGCGCGTAGCCCAGGCGCAGGTACTCGGCCAGGTTCGGGCGCTGCCCCTCGCACTGGCCGGGGCAGCCCCTGTCGGACAGGCCGTCCGGGTGCGGCACGGTGGCCTGGCGGACCAGCGACTCGAACGCGCCCCGGACGTCGAAGTCCCGCGCCCCCATGGCGTACATGCCCGCCAGCGCGGGCGCGGACGGGTCGCCGGTCATCACGTGCGTGGGTCCGTTGACGTGCACCCACCGGTCCCACACGCCGCCGTTGTGGCGGGCCAGGTTGAGCAGGGACTGGGCGTAGTCCGAGGCGACGCGCGGTTCGAGCAGGGCCAGCAGCTGGGTCTGGGCGCGGTACTGGTCCCAGCCGGAGAAGTTGCCGTACTGCGCGCGTTGGCCGCGTTCCAGGCGGTGCACCCGCCGGTCGCCGCCGAGGTAGGCGCCGTCGACGTCGCTGGTCACGTTGGGTTGCAGGAAGGCGTGGTAGAGAGCGGTGTAGAAGGTGGTGCGCAGCTCGTCCGTGCCGCCACCGACCTCCACGGCGCGCAGTTGGCGCGCCCACTCGCGGCGGGCGTCGGCGGCGACCGAGTCGACGGTCTCGCGGGCGCCGATCTCGTGGTCGAGGTTGCGCCGGGCGGCGTCCGCGCCGGTGTAGGAGATGCCGACGCGCATCCGGACGTCGGTGTCCGAGGACGTGTCGAACGTGACGTAGCCGCCGGAACCCCGACCCTGCCGGGCCGCGCCGGTCTCGTAGCCCTCGCCGCCGGAGGCCGTCGTCGTGCCGGGCCGCAGGTCGCCGTCCACCCAGGTGCCGGTGCCGGAGAAGGCGCGGTCGAAGGAGGCCGTGAAGTGCAGGCGGTAGTAGGTCTTCTTGTTGTTCGCGCCGCCGTTGGCGCGCCGCCCGCAGAACGCGCCGGTGAGCACGGAGCCGGACACGGTCCGCCGGTCGGGGTCGATGACGACCTCCGCGTCCTCGCTGCCGTTGAGCGAGTTCGAGACGCGGAACAGCAGGGCGGCGGGCCGGTCCCGGGGGAAGGCGAAGTCGCCGACGCCGGCCCGGGTGGTCACGCTCAGGTCGGCCGAGGCGCCCGAGGCCAGGCCGACGCGGTACCGGCCGGGCGTGGCGGTCTCGTCCTCGTGCCGGAAGTCGGCGGCGTAGACCTCGTCGCGCACGTCCGCGGTGGGCGAGCCGGTGACCTCGCCGACGAACGGCATGATCGGCACGTCGCCGGCCGCGCCGGGGTGGCACCCCGCGCCGTTGACGTGGGTGAGGCCCAACCCGCGCACGCGGGTGGCGTCGTACGCGTAGCCGTTGGCGGCGCCGGTGTTGGTCTGGTCCCCGCGCGTGGTGGTCGGGCTCCACGAGATCATCCCGAACGGGCGGACCGCGCCGGGGTAGGTGTTGCCGCCGCCCGCCGACCCGACGAGGGGGTCGACGTACCCGACGGCGTCCCGCACGACGTCGCGCCCCGCGTCACCCCCTGCGCCCGGTACCCGCTCGGCCGTCGCGGGCGTCACCGCGCCCGCCAGGAGGACGACCGCCACGCCCGCTGTGATCAGAGCCCGCATACCCCGAGGTCTACCCCGATCGGGCGAGCGGGCGAAAGGCGTCGGGGGGAATCCTGTCCGGTTGTCAGGGGAGCGCTCCCGGCTGTTCGGGGGTACGTCACTCGCGGGTCACCGGAGGGGCCGGGTTAGGGTCGCGGGGTGTCGGGGCGGGGTGAGGCGGAATTCCTGGCCGCCATCGCGCGGTCGGCCGGACCCGTTCGCGGCGTCGGCCTCGTCCTGCTCAGCGCCTTCGGCGCGCTGTCGCTGCCCGGGGACGCCCTGCCGGCCGCGCTGGGTGTGTTCGCCCTGGTGCTGATCGGCGCGGTGGCCGACTTCGGGCCGCGGGGACCCGCGCTGGTGCTCGCGGGCGTCCGGGTGGCGGCCGTGTGCGCGGCCCAGGCGCAGCTCGGCGGCACCGGGCAGTGGGCGCTCAACGTGCTCACCACCACCGCCATCACCCTCCAGTGGGAGTGGTCGCCGAGGGTCACCGCGCCGGCCACGGTCGTGCTGCTGGCCGTGTACACCGCGGTGGTCGGCTGGGACGGCTCGGCGGTGCTGCGCGTGGTGGTCGAGTGCTCGCTCGCGCGGTTGGCGTTCCGGCTGCTGCTCGGCACCACCCGGCGGGTGGACGCGCTGCGGGCCCGCCGGGCCGCGCTGGAGCGGGCCGAGGCGGTGGCGCTGGAGCGGCACCGGCGCGACCGCGAGTACCTGGCCCTGCTGCACGACACGGCGTCGGCCACGTTCCTGGTGGTCGCGGTCGGCGGGCGGGACGCCGACCCCGCCGAGGTCGCGGGCTACGCGCGCCGCGACCTGGAGCTGCTGACCGCGCCGGGCCCGGCGGGCGGTGGTGACGTGGACGTCGGCACGTCCCTGCGGGCCGTGGTGGAGGGCAGCCGGCTGGCGGTCGACGCCCGCTGGGACGAGGTGCTGGTACCCGTCCCGGTGGCGTTGGCGCTGGTCCGGGCGACGAGGGAGGCGCTGCTCAACGTCGAGCGGCACGCGGGTGTCCGGCGGGCCAGGGTCGACGTGGCGGCGCGCGGGAGCGGCGTGGAGGTGGTGGTGGCCGACGAGGGGCGGGGGTTCGACGTGGCGGCTGTGTCGGACCACCGGCGCGGGGTGCGCGGCTCGATCGTCGAACGGCTGGCGGCCGTCGGCGGGTACGCCGAGGTGACCTCCGGGCCGGGCGGCACGACGGTGCGGGCGGGGTGGCCCCGGCCGTGACCGCCAACTCGCGGCTGGTGCTGCTGGCCGTCGCGGCCGTGATCCAACCGGGACTCGGGCTCGCGCCGATGCTCGACCACGACCACCACCCGGTGGCCTGGCTCGCGTACGCGCTGTTCGCCCTGGTCACGCTGGGGTGCGCGGGGTGGGTGGCGCGCCGCCGGACGCTGCCGGCCCCGGTGGTCGCCGGCGGGGTGGTCGCGGTGTTCGCGGCCTCGGCGATCGCCACCTGGGCGCTGCCGCCGGACGACCACTTCGGGCCGGCGCACTGGTCGTTCGGGCTGGTGGGGTGGCAGCTGCTGCTGTTGCTGGGCGACCGGCTCGGCGTGCTGCTCGCCGCGCTGTCCGCGCACGTCGCGCTGAGCGTGGTCCAGTGGGTGCTGGCCGGGGTGCCCGATCGGGTGGAGGTCGGCGGCGCCGGGGTGGTGCTGCTCGGCGTGACCAGCTTCCAGGTGGGCACCCTGGTCATCCTGCGGATGCTGCTGCGCGCCGAGCGGCAGGCCGACCTGATGGCCGCCGAGCAGGAGCGCGCCACCACCCGCGCCGTCGTGGCCGAGCAGTGGGAGCAGGACCTGCACACCCGGTTCGCCGGGCGGTTGGGCACGACGTTGCCGCTGCTCGCGGACCTGGCCGACGGCGTGCTGGACCCCCGCGACGAGGGCACCCGGCTGCGGTGCGCGCTCGCGGCCACGCAGCTGCGCAGGCTGTTCGCCGAGCACGACGACGTGCCGGACCCGCTGGTGCACGAGGTGGCGGCGTGCGCGCACGTCGCGGAGCAGCGCGGGGTGGCGGTGTCGCTGGCGGTCAGCGGCGCGTCGGTGCCGGTGCCCGCCGAGGTGCGGCGCGCGCTGACCGCACCGGTCGAGCTGGCGCTGGCCGCCGCGCGGGCGCGGGCCCGGGTCAGCCTGCTGCGGACGGGGACCGAGGTGCGGGTCGCCGTGATCTCCGACGCCGCGGTGCCCGACACCCCGGGCCCCGACACCTCGGGCCCAGACACCCCGGGCCCAGACACGCCGGTACCCGACACGCCGGTCCCGGGTCCCGGGGGAACCGCGCCGGGCCCGGTGGAGGTCGAAACCGGCACGTACGGTGAACACACCCGGATGGAGGTCCGATGGCGGGCGAGCTGAGCGCGGTGGTGGTGGACGACCACCCGGCGGTGCGCGCGGGCGTCGCCTACTGGCTGTCCACGGGCACACCCCCGATCCGCGTCGCGGCGAGCGGCGACGACGTGCGGGCGGCGTGGCTGGGCGAGGGCGCGGACGCCGACGTGGTGATCCTCGACCTGCACCTGGGCGGCCCCACGCCCGTGCTGGGCGACCTGCGCCGGCTGGTGGAGGCCGGGCGGCGGGTCGTCGTCTACTCGATGCGCGCGGACGACGACATCGTGCTCCAGTGCCTGGAGCTGGGCGCGCTGTGCTACCTGACCAAGGCGGAGGGCGCCGAGCACCTGGTGCGGGCGGCGCGGGCGGCCGCGGAGGGCCGGGCGTACACGCCGCCGTCGCTGGCCGGCGCGCTGGCGGGCGACCGGTCCGACCACCGGCCCGCGCTGTCGGCCCGCGAGGTCGAGGTGCTGGTCGAGTGGTTCCAGTCGGAGTCCAAGGACTTCGTGGCCCAGCGCCTGGGCATCTCCCTGAGCACGGTCAACTCGCACCTGGAGCGCATCCGGATCAAGTACGCGCTGATCGGGCGGGAGGCGCCGACGAAGGCCGCGCTGGTGGCGCGGGCCATCCAGGACGGCCTGATCGGCGTGGACGACCTGTGACCGGTCGTGGCGCGTGGTTGTGGTGCGAACGACCGACAGCGCGGCCGGCCGACCGGGGTTAGCATCCCGGCCATCCCCAGCGCAGCCAGGAGACCCGTCTTGACGCACGCCCGCACCGCCCCGCTCGTCGCCGCCTGCGCCGCCGCCCTGCTCCTGTCCGCCTGCGGCAGCGAGACCGGCGGCACCGCGGCGCCCGAGCCCACCACCGACACCACCACGACCGGGACCACCACCGAGACCTCGGAGACCACCTCGTCGTCGGCCGCGGCGGAGGCCGGTGGCGACGTGACGGCGCCCGGCACGGAGTTGGAGGTCGGCGACCGCGCGGTGGTGCCCTTCAAGTACGGCACGACCAAGACCGGCACGATCGCCCTCACCGTCACCGCGATCGAGCAGGGCGACAACGCCGACCTGGCCAAGTTCGGCGACAAGGCCCAGGGCATCACCCCGTTCTACATCCGGGTGACGGTGGAGAACGTCGGCGGCACCGACCTGTCCTACAGCTCGGTCAGCCTGCGCGGCCTCGGCTCGGACGGCCGCGGCACCGGCGTGATCATCAGCGGCGACACCGACCGGTGCGAGTCGGAGACCGCGGCCCGCGACTTCACCGCGGCCGGGGCGAAGTACGAGACGTGCGTGCTCCAGGCCGCGCGCGAGGGCTCGAAGGTCGTCGCGGCGAGCTTCACCGACAGCGACGACTACAAGGACGACCCGGTGGTGTGGCAGGGCTGACCCCCGGGGCCGGAGGTGGGCGACCGGGGGCCGCTCACCTCGACCCGCGCCCGCTCACCGAGCCCATGACCAGCACCGCGCGTCGCCGGGTCAGCAGCCGGGACCCGCCGGAGAGCACCCGGTTCCGCCGGCCCGACACCACGCTGGGCGGGGGCGTGCGGCGGTCCAGCACGCGCAGCGCCGTGTCCACGACCGCGCGCGGCGACTGGCGCCCGAAGCCGCCGTCGGCCCCCTGGTTGCCCAGGACGTCGAAGAACTCGGTCTCCGTCGCGCCGGGCGAGAGCGCCAGCACGCGCAGCCCCGTGCCGCGCGACTCGTGCCACAGGGCCTCGGTGAAGCTGAGCACGAACGCCTTGGTGGCCGCGTAGACGGCCAGGTTCGGCGCGGGCTGGTAGGCGGCGACGCTGGCGACGTTGACCAGCACCCCGCGCCCCTCCTCGCGCAGCCGCCCGACGAACGCCCGGCTGATCTCCACCAGGTTCACCGCGTTGAGGGTGACCTGGGCCGCGAGCCGGTCGGGGTCGGCCTCGTGGAACGGGCCGAAGGTGCCGAACCCGGCGTTGTTGACCAGGCCCGTCACCCCTAGGCCCCGCCGCCCGACCTCCTCGGCCAACGCGCGGCCCGCGCCGGGCACGCCGAGGTCGAGCGGGATCGCGGTGGCGCGGACGCCGTGCCCGGCCAGTTCGGCGGCCAGGGTCTCCAGCCGGTCGCGCCGCCGGGCGACGAGGACGAGGTCCGAGCCGCGTTCGGCGAGGGCCCTGGCGAACTCGACGCCGATGCCGGCGCTGGCGCCGGTCACGAGGGTGGTCTGGCCGCGGTAGTCGACAGCGCTCACGACGTGCTCCCTGGGGTCGGTTGACCGCACCCTACGCCACTAATGACACTCAGTGCCACAAGCGCACTTCGGTGCCCGGTCGTACACTGACCCGCATGAACGACCCCGGCCTGCGCGAACGCACCCGACGGGCCGTGCGGACCGAGATCGCCGCGGTGGCCATGCGCCTGTTCCTCGACCGCGGCTTCGACCGGGTGACGATCGACCAGGTGGCCGCCGAGGCGGGGGTGTCGCGCCGCTCGCTGTTCCGGTACTTCGACACCAAGGAGGACCTGGTCCTGGGCAACCTGGCCGACAGCGCCGAGGCGGTCCTCGCCGCCCTGGAGGC
This sequence comes from Saccharothrix sp. BKS2, assembly GCF_047689505.1. Taxonomy (NCBI): domain Bacteria; kingdom Bacillati; phylum Actinomycetota; class Actinomycetes; order Pseudonocardiales; family Pseudonocardiaceae; genus Saccharothrix; species Saccharothrix sp. BKS2. Next base: position 366,642 of record NZ_JAUQOL010000009.1, read on the forward strand.
GCGCCCGGCCGGGGAGGACGCGTGGACCGCCCTGCGCGCGGCGTTCCAGGTGCTGGTCGAGAACCCGGCCTTCTCCGCCGACCGGACCACCCGGACCTGGCGGATGCTGCGCGAGACGCCGTCCCTGCGCGCCCGCTACCTGGAGAAGCACCTGCGGATGGTCGACCTGCTCGTGCCGCAGGTCGCGCGCCGGCTGGGCGTGGCACCGGGCGGGCCGCCCGACCCGCGCCCGACCGCGATCGTCACCTCCGCCCTGGCGTGCCTGGACACGGCCGTCGGGGTGTGGGCCGCGAGCGACGGCGAGCAACGCCTGGAGGACCTCTACGACCAAGCGGTGGCCGCCGTTCGGAGCTGATCCCGCCGGTCACGGCCGCTGTACCGTGACAGTGCCGCCACCCGTGCACGACGCAGTGATCGGGGGTCAGCACCATGCGTTCTCCCACTCGCGGACGGTTGCCGTTGGTACTGGTGGCCGCCCTGCTCGCGTTCGGGCTGACCGGCACCGCGAGCGCCACCGGCCGCGTGGACAACCCGTACGCCGGTGCCCGCGCCTACGTGAACCCCGAGTGGTCCGCGCGGGCCGCCGCCGAGCCGGGCGGGGCCGCCGTGGCGGGGCAGCCCACGGCCGTGTGGCTGGACAGCATCGCCGCCGTGAGCGGTTCGCACGGCCGGATGAGCCTGCGCGACCACCTGGACGAGGCGCTGCGCCAGGGCGCGGACCTGGTCCAGGTCGTGCTCCACGACATCCCCGGCCGGGACTGCGGGCGGCTCAACACCAACGGCGAGCTGACCTTCGACCAGCTGCCGGCCTACCGCGCCGAGTTCGTCGACCCGATCGCCCGGGTGCTGGGCGACCCGGCGTACGCCCGCCTGCGGGTGGTCGCGGTGGTCGAGCCGAACTCGCTGCCGTTCCTGGTCACGCACGTGCAGCCGCGTTCCGAGGCGACCCTGCGCTGCGAGCAGGTCAGGGCGTCCGACGCGTACCACCAGGCGATCGGGTACGCGCTGGCGCGGCTCGGCGCGATCCCCAACGTCCACAACTACCTGGACGTCGGCCACCACGGCCACCTGGGCTGGGACGACTACCGGGCGGAGTTCGTCCAGGTGCTGGTGCGGGCCGCGGGCACGGCGGGCAGCACGCTCGCGGACGTGCACGGGTTCGTGGCCAACACGTCGAACTACTCGGCGCTGGACGAGATCCACCTGACCAGGACCACCGTCGGGGGCCAGTCGATCCTCCAGAGCCGGTGGGTGGACTGGAACCCGTTCGTCGACGAGCTGTCCTACGCGGAGGCGCTGCGCCGCGAGCTGGTGGCGGCCGGGTTCGACCCCGGTGTCGGCGTGGTGGTCGACACCTCGCGCAACGGGTGGGGCGGGCCGAACCGCCCGACCGGGCCGAACGACTGGACCTTCGACGTCAACACCTACGTGGACACCAGCCGCCTGGACCGCCGGCTGCGCGTTTACAACTGGTGCAACCAGGTCGGCGCGGGGCTGGGCGAGCGGCCCGCGGCCTCACCCGTGCCCGGGGTGGACGCGTACGCGTGGGTGAAGCCGCCGGGCGAGTCCGACGGGGCGAGCAGCCCGCTGCCCTACCCCGGCGAGAACCACGACCGGATGTGCGACCCGAACTACGACGGCCCGCCCAGGGGCTCGAACAGCCCGTCCGGCGCGGCGCCGAACACGCCGCCCGCCGGGCAGTGGCACCCGGCCGGTTTCCGGGAGCTGCTGGCGAACGCGCACCCGCCGCTGTAGGGCCGGTCCGGGCGATTTCACGTCCGCCGTGGCCCCCTGCGCTCGGGCACGCCCGGGACGCGGATGCGGTCAGCGCGACCGTGTGAGCAGGGGCACCCGGCCGCGGCGGGGCGTGGCCGGTGCGTGGCCGATAGAATTGTTCTGATTGCTAATCAATTGTCCGGTCACCGTCGACTCGGGACAGGTGACAGGAGTTCTCCGCATGGTCATGACCGTCGAGCCCACCGCGGTCCGCCGGGGCAGGGCGGTGGGCGCGCTCGCGCTGGGCGGGTTCGCCATCGGCACCACCGAGTTCGCCACCATGGGCCTGCTGCCGCAGATGGCGGAGACGTTCGGCCTCTCCATCCCCGCCGCGGGCCACGCCATCAGCCTCTACGCGCTGGGCGTGGTCGTCGGCGCGCCGCTGATCGCCGGGCTGGGCGCGAAGCTGCCGCGCAAGGGGCTGCTGATCGCGCTGACGATCGCCCTGGCCGTCGGCAACGGACTGTCCGCGGTGGCGCCGAACGGGACGCTGCTGATGGTGTCCCGGTTCGTGGCGGGACTGCCGCACGGCGCGTACTTCGGCATCGCCGCGGTCGTGGCGGCCGCGCTGGTGCCGGCGGAGCGCCGGGGGACGGCGGTGGCCCGGATCATGGTCGGGCTGACCGTGGCCAACCTGGTCGGCGTGCCGGTGGTGACCGCGGCCGGTCAGCGGATCGGGTGGCGCGTGGCCTACCTGGCGGTGGCGGTGGTCGCGCTGGCGACCGCGGTGGCGCTGGCCCGGTGGCTGCCGCGGGTGCCCGCCGCCCGGGACGCGGGCGTGGCCGCCGAGCTGCGCGCGTTCCGCCGGCCGCAGGTGTGGTTCGCGCTGGTCACCGGCACGGTCGGGTTCGGCGGCATGTTCGCGGTCTACTCCTACATCTCGCCGCTGACCACCGAGGTGGGTGGGCTGCCCGCCGGCGCGGTGCCGTGGGTGCTCGCGGTGTTCGGGCTGGGCATGACGCTCGGCGCGACGTTCGGCGGGCGGTTCGTGGACCGGTCGGTGATGGGGACGGTGTTCGGCGGGCTGGTCGCGGTGACGCTGGTGCTGGTCGGGTTCGGGCTCACCGCCGCGTCCCCGGCGTTCGCGATCACCTGGGTGTTCCTGCTCGGCTTCACCTCGCAGGTGCTGGCCTCGGCGTTGCAGCTGCGGCTGATGGACGCCTCCCCCGACGCTCCGTCGCTGGCATCGTCGTCGAACCACTCGGCGCTGAACATGGCCAACGGCGCGGGGGCGTGGCTGGGCGGCGTCGCCATCGCCGCGGGCTGGGGCTACACCTCGACCGCGTGGGTCGGCGTGGCCCTGAGCCTGGCCGGTCTCGCGGTGGCGGGGCTGTCGGTGGCCGTCGAGCGCCGGGCGGCGGTGCGCGCCTGAAGGGGTGCGCGAATGTTGAACTCACCCGTCCTGAACGTGGGACACGGGGGTCCTGGACGTACGACTCGCGGGGGTTGGTAACCCGGTGGTGGGCGTGTCGGCGGGATAAGAGGGGGTGGGTGGGTCAGCTCGGTTCGGTCATCGGGACGATCAGGCCGCTCTCGTAGGCGACCACGACGGCCTGCGCCCGGCTCGACAGGCCCAGCTTGCCCATCGTCCGCTTGACGTGCGTCTTCACCGTCGCCTCGCTGAGCACCAGGCGCTGGGCGATCTGCGCGTTGGTCAGGCCGTTGCCGACCAGGCGCAGCACCTCGGTCTCGCGCGCGGTCAGCACGTCCAGGCCCGGCACGGCCGCGGCGGGGGTCCGGTGGTGCCGCGCGTAGGTCTCGATCAGCTGGTGGGTGATGTGCGGCGCGATCAGGATGTCGCCCGCGGCGATGGTGCGGACCGCGGAGAGGATGCGCTCCGGCGGCGTGTCCTTGACCAGGAACCCGGCCGCGCCCTCGCCCAGCGCGGTGTAGACGTACTCGGGGAGGTCGAACGTGGTCAGCACGACCACGCGCGGCGGGTCCTCGCCCGCGGCGGCCAGGATGCGCCGGGTCGCCTCGATGCCGTCCAGCACCGGCATCCGGACGTCCATCAGCACCACGTCCGGCGCGGTCCGGGCGGCCAGCGCCACCGCCTGCCCGCCGTCGGCGGCCTCGCCGACCACCTCGAAGCCCGGCGCGGCGGTGAACAGGGCCACCAGGCCGGCCCGGATCAGCGCCTGGTCGTCGGCCACCAGCACGCGGATCGCGGTCACGCCGCGCCCACCGGCAGCCGCAGCACCACGCCGAACCCGCCGGCGGGCAGCGGACCCGCGGTGAGCACCCCGCCGTACAGCTCGGCGCGCTCCCCCATGCCGCGGATGCCGTGCGAGGTCGGGGACGCGACCGCCGGGCCGCCCGCGCCGTCGTCGGTGACCTCCAGGGTGAACGTCCGCTCCCCGTAGTCGAGGTGGACGCGCGCGCTCGCCGGGCCCGCGTGCTTGAGCACGTTGGTCAGCGACTCCTGCGCCACCCGGTACGCGCACAGGTCCGGCCCCGGCGGCAGGTCGCGGGCCTCGCCGCTGACCCGCACCTCCACCGCCAGGCCCGCGCCGCGCGCCCGCTCCACCAGGTCGTCCAGGGCGGCCAGGCCCGGCTGCGGCGCGCGGGCCCCGCCGTGGTCGACCCGCAGCACGTCGAGCAGGCGGCGCAGCTCGGTCAGCGCCTCCCGGCTGGTCTCCCCCACGGTCTCGATCGCCTGCCGCGCGGTGGCCAGGTCGGTGTCCAGCACGTACCGCGCCACGCCCGCCTGGAGCGAGATCACCGACATGTGGTGCGCCACGACGTCGTGCAGCTCCCGGGCGATGCGCACCCGCTCGTCCGCCGCCGCCCGCGCCGCCCGGTCGGCCAGCCGCTCGGCGCGCTCCGCCCAGCGCCTGGTGCCCTCGCCCAGCGCCCACGCGCCCAGCACCACCAGCACCGACTGGGCGACCTCCGACCACCCGATCTCCGGGACGAGCCGGACGTAGCTGAACACCACGGCCAGCGCCGCCGCCGCTGACACCAGCCCGGCCACGTACCGGGGGCGCAGCGTGGCGACGGTGAACACGCCGATCAGCGCGCCCACGCCCGCGTTGGGGTAGGTCCCGTAGCCGGAGGAGCTGTAGGCCACCAGCGCGCCCAGGACGACCGCCGACACCGCCACCGGCGCGAGCTGGCGCAGGGCCACGGGCGCCACGGTCAGCGCGGCGAGCACGTGGACGAGCAGCCCCTCGCGCCCGCCGCCGTAGTCGTTGACGGTGATCAGGGTGAGCCCGGTCAGCACCGCCGCCAGCAGCACGTCCAGGCGGATCGCTTTGGGTTCGACGCGCACCGCGCCAACCTAGCCGCGCCCCGGGTCCGTCGTCGCCACCCCGCGGGCTGATCCCGCGCTACCCCCTCGGGGGTAGCCGAAGATGCCGTCCAGGGGCGACGACCGCGGCCACCCGGGTCCCTAGTTTCGAGGCATGAGGCGATTCACGGTGGCACTGACGATCGCGGCGCTCGGCGTCGCCACGGCGGGCGCGGCGAGCGCGGGCCCGGGGACCCGGACGCTCCAGCGGCACGCCGACGCGCTGCTGGCCCAGGGCGCGCCCGGCGTGCTGGTCGAGCTCGACACCCCGCGCGGCGACCTGCGCGTGCGCAGCGGGTACGGGAACGCGGACCGGAGGACGCCGGTGCCGTGGGACGCGAAGTTCCGCATCGGCAGCTACACCAAGACGTTCGTGGCCGCGACCGCGCTCCAGCTGGTCGGCGAGGGCCGGCTGTCCCTGGAGGACACCGTCGAGCGCTGGCTGCCCGGTGTGGTCGCGGGCAACGGGCACGACGGTTCGAGGATCACCGTCCGGCAGCTGTTGCAGCACACCAGCGGCCTGCGCGACTACGTGGGCCTGATGCCGAACCTGTTCAAGGAGGAGGACTTCCGGCGCACCCGGTTCGACACCGTCACGCCGGAGCAGGCGGTCGCGCTCGCGCTGCGGGTGCCGGCGGACTTCGCGCCCGGCGCCGGCTGGAAGTACTCCAACACCGGCTACGCCCTGGCCGGCATGGTCATCGAGCGGGTCACCGGCAACTCCTGGCAGGAGGAGGTGGAGCGGCGCGTCGTCGAGCCGCTCGAACTGCGCGACACGTCCCTGCCGGGCACCTCGCCGGTCATCCCGAGGCCCCACGCGGTCGGCTACGAGCGGTTCCCCGAGAAGGGGCTGGAGGCCGACCCGGCGGACCCGAGGTACGGCGAGGCGATCGACGCGACCGCGTTCAACCCGTCCTGGGGCGGCGCGGCCGGTGAGATGATCAGCACCACCGGGGACGCCAACCGGTTCCTGCGGGCGCTGGTGCGCGGCGAGGTGCTGCGGCCGGCGCAGCTGGCGGAGATGCGCCGGACCGTGCCCGCGCCGGCGTTCGAGCAGGCGTGGCCGGGCGTCCGGTACGGGCTGGGCATCATGTTCGTCCCGAACTCCTGCGGCGGCCACTGGGCCCACGGCGGCGACATCATGGGCTTCATGACCCGCAACGGCGTCACCCCCGACGGCGCGCGCAGCGTGGTGGTGTCGATCAACACCGACTCGATGGTGCCGGCGCCGGGCGCGCCCGCCCACCGCGGCGACCCGGCCTTCGAGCTGGTCGAGCACGCGCTGTGCGACGTGCGGTGACCTGCGCCGTTGGGACGCGGGGGCGGTGGTGTCCGGACGCCACCGCCCCCGGCGGTCAGGGACAGGTCTTGGTCGGGGCCACCGAGGCCGCGGCCCAGGCCGGGAGCGTGCGCAGCTGCCGGTCCTTCCCCTGCCCCGTCCACACCGCCACGCCACCCGGGCCTGCGCTGACCAGCTCCCCGCACAGCGTCGTGGTCGACGTGCTCACCCTGACCAGGTTGGGTGGTGGAGGGGTCGCGTTCACCCAGGCGACACCGATCGCGGCGGCTCCGAGCGCGACACCGAGGACGCAGCACACCGCGGCCGCCCTGAGGAAGCCGCGCACCTTGACGACCTCGGCCTCGGTCCACGTCCGCAGCCGCTCGGGGGTCAGGTAGATCTTCGTCCCGACCCACCCGTGCGAAGCGCGCACGGCCAGCAGCGCGCCCACCACCAGCAGGAGGAACGCCCCGGCCGCCAGGAGCATCGCGGTGTTCCGCGCCGCCGGGGACAGGTCGGCCAGGTTCTCCCGCCCCTTGAGCACCGCGAGCCCGGCGAGCAACCCGGCCAGCGCCGTCAGGCCGGTGCGCCAGCCCTCGGCCACCCGCCGGAGTTCGTCCAGCTGGGAGAACTCCAGCTTGCGGGCCAGCTCGCCCCAGCGCCGGTTCGACGTGCTCACGCCCCGTCTCCCCCGGCCTCGGCCGGCGTCCCGGCCTTGACCCGCCAGCTGGCCCCACAACCGCGGTAGGTCGGTTCGGCCGGTTCGTCGGGGTGGGGGTAACCGCACTCGCAGAAGTGCTCACCCCCGTGCAGGAGATCGGGCACCTCCGGCTGCCTGCGGCGGAGGGGGAACAGCCCCTTGGTCCCGGTGCCCGGGGTGCCCCACGAGTACTCGCTGGCGGTGTGCCCGTGGCACCTCGGGCACCGCCCCTCGACGGTGATGGCGCGGGACGCGTCGTCGAACCCCTGGGTGAACTCCGCCTCAACCTCGCCCAGGTAGTGCTCGTGGTAGGGGATTTCGAAGTCGTGCTCGGGCACTGCCGTTCAGCCGTCCTGTCCTGGGTCGGTCCGGTCGGGGGCGGGGAGGTCGGGGGCGGGGAGGTCGGGGGCGGGGAGGTCCGGCGACGAGAGGTCCAGGCCGAACATCTCCGCGTAGCGGTGCAGGCGTTCCACCACCCACTCCGGGGTCGCGTCGATCTCCGCCGCGACGAAGGCGACGTGACCCGGGTCGACCACGCCCTCGACGGCCGGCAGCCTGCCGTCCAGGTACCGGGAGAGGATCGCCAGGTCCTGCCAGCGCGGTATCTCGTCCGGGACGTGCGAGATCTCGGGCGCCGGCATCAGGGGCAGGAACGGGCGGATGCGCTCCCAGGTGCGGCTCACGGGTTCGCCCAAGCGGGCGGCGATGCTCACCAGGTCCAGCGGGACCAAGGGTTCGTCGGGTGCGGTGAGGCGGTGACCACCGTCCAGGGCGACCAGGTCGCGCTCGTCGACGGTGGTGTTCCTCAGCTCCGCGAGTGCGGCCGGGGCGAGATCCGGCACCGGGGCGCCCAATGGGCGGTACCGGGCCAACTGCTCGTAGGCGGCTCCGGCGGTCAGCTTGGTCCCCGACGTGTACTGCGCCAGGGATTTCTCGGTCAGGGGGGCCCAGGTCTGATCCCCGAATTCGTAACCATCGTAGTCCTCCCGTGGGAGCAACGCGCCTTCCTCGTGCCACGTCGGACGGAGGTCGTCGATCTCCTCGGGAAGGGCGACCTCCGGCAGGCCGAACCGCACAGCCGTACTCCTGTACAGCTCCCGAACCCCACCGATCGACTCCCCCAGCTTGACCGCCGCGGTGAACAGCGAACGCGTCATCGCCTCGGTGTCGAGACGCACCGCAGCTGCGGAATCGGTCCCGGTGAGAACGTACTTGGTCCTCAAGGGAAGATCCCGCCAAGCCGTGAGGAGTCGGACGTCGTCCGGCACCCCGATCCCCACTTCCCGCAGCTCCTCGACCACCCGCTCGACGGTTTCCGCGTCGGCGTCTTGGGGCAGCACCTCGGCCAGCTCCGGTAACCCGAATCCGTGGTCGACGGGAAGTTCGTAGTCGTGGGCTTGGAGCACCAGGGCCCTGATCTCGGGGGACAGGACGCTGTCTCCGGTATCGGACTCACTCCACCGACGAGCGCACCGGAGGCCGAAACCCCTCGCCACCTCGACCAGTTCGCGCTCCGCCTTGCCCAGGGCGACGTCCTGCTTCGCGGCCAAGGCGGCCACCGCGATCCAACTCAACTCGTCCTTGCCCTGGTGGACACGCAGCACGTTCGCCAGATCCACCTCCAGCGCCACCCACTTGTCGACCTCCGATGGCTCCGGAGGGTGCCACCCGAGCCATCGGAACCTGGCCAGGCAGTCGAGGACGTCCCTCGGGGTGAAGCCGTGTTCCGCGCACACCTGCTGCACGTCCTGTGGGTATTCGACCCTCCGCAGACGCCGCGTGTGGGCCGTCTCGTTCCCGATGAACAACATCGCGGACTCGTCTGCGGTGCAGACATGACGCCGGTGGTGCGGAGGGACCTCGGGCAGGGCTTCTCGCCGCAACGGGTCATATCGGGAGCACCACTCGACCAACCAGCCGAGGGGGCGGCTCAACCGCCGGGAAGCCGCGACCAGGCCGCGGAGGTCGTCCATGGCGTACCGGCTCATCTCCTCCGCGATCGCCTCGTCCACAGGCCCCGCCGACCAGTCCAGGTCGCCCGGCACGGCGGAGGGCGGCGCCAGCCTCGGATGGACGATGCGGAGCCGTCGCAGGCTGCGCACCACTTCGGCGACCGAGGTCGCCCGCCCCCTCGCATTCCGCACCGCCGACAGCCATGTCCACCGCTCTTCGTTGGCCAGCGCTGCATCACCCGGTTCGGGGATCGGGTAACCGACGAGGGAGTCCGGAAGGGCAACGTTTCTCATCCAGTGCGCTGGTCGGTTGCCCAACACCGCTGTACGCCAGGGCATCAGCTGGGACCTGACGAATCCGCCGTACGTGTGCCTGACCGACCCGATCAACTGTCGGTCGTAGGAGAAGATGCCGGTCGCGTCGAGGTCGCACCGGAACTCGTCGGAGGGGCGCACCGGCACCCGAAGATCCCTGCCGCGCAGCTCCTGCCACACTTCCCCGGCAACCATGGAGCTGTTGGACTCCAGGTTCCACAGCCACTCCATGGAGAACCCGGACCACTCCGGCAGGCGTCGCGCGCCTTCCCGCCAGATCCGCTTCGCCCACTCCTCGTCGTAGGACTGGAGCTCGTTGCGGCTGACGCTGAGGGTGCCGGCGTGCTCACCGGTCAGGTTGAGGACGTACCCGTAGGGCCGCTTGTCGGTCGCGACGCCGTCGCAGAGGATCGCGCCCTCCCCGTTGACCCACCACAGCACACCGGGCACGGCCTCGTACTGCCCCTCGGCCCCGTGCACGCCGGACAGGTGGAGCTTCTTCGCCTCCCAGGTCACGGGCTCCAGGTCGTCCTCGCGCACCTCCAGCTCGAACTCGCTGACCTTGATCAGCGACCGCAGCACCGCCACACAGGACACGGTCTCCAGCTCGGGGTCGTCCCGCAGGTACAGGCGCACGCGGGTGCCGCCCTCACCCCGGCGGTCGCCGGCCCCGGTGTGGGGCTGGATGCGGAACAGGCTGCCGCTGCCCGGGATGTCCACCCGCAGCGCGCCCGGCGCCGAGTCGCCCTCGGGGGTCACCTGCCGGGTCACGAGGGCCATCTCGTCGGCGAGCATGAAGTAGCTGAAGACGCCGATGCCGAAGCGGCTGTTCGGGTAGAGCAGCAGGTCCGGGTCCGCGCGCAGCCACTCCGCCTGTTCGCGCCGGAACGACTTGGAGCGCTCGAACCGGCTGCCGGCGCGGGTGAAGGTGTTGGTCAGCTGCTCGCGGCCCATGCCGACGCCGTTGTCCCCGCACTCGATGTACCGGCCGCGCTCGTCGACGCCCTGCTCGACGACGATGCGGCCCCGCCACTCCGGTGGGTGCCGTCCCGTCAGGCGCAGGAACCTCCAGCGCATCTCGCGGTACCGGCAGGCGTCCATCGCGTTCTGGTACAGCTCGCGGATGGCCAGTGCGGAATCGCCGTAGAGCTGCTTGCCCATGAGCAGGCCGCGGACCTCGGTCTGGGCCAGGGTGAACCGGAGCAGCGGCTTCTCGTAGGCGTCCTGGCCCCCGTCGAGCACGCGTGGTCGCACCTCGTTGGCGGTGACGCGCCTCGGCACCCCCGCCGGCAGCGCCGCCTCCGGCCCCTCGCCGGGTTTGCGCAGGCGGACCACCAGGCGGTCGGCCCGGTCCGCCAGTTCCTCCAGCGCGGCGTGGACGGCCGGGTGGGGGCAGGAGAGGTCCATGTGCCACCCCTCGTCGTCGGCGCTCCACCGCAGCGAGCGCACGAGGGCGACGACCTCCTTGGGCTCCACGTGGTCCGACACGGCCAAGTGCTCGGCGATGACCTCCGGCAGGACCCGGACGTCGACCGCCAGGGCGCTGGCCACGCGCAGGAGCGCGGACAGCAGGGACTCTCGGAGGACCTGGTGCCCCTCGGGCAGCCACACCTTGCGGGGCTTGCCGCCGGGCTGGTCGCGCGGGAGCTCCGCCCCGATGCCGGCGGCCAGCCTGGTCAGCACGCCGGACAGCTCCTCGACCCTCCCCTCGTCGGGGCCGAGCAGGTTCCGGGCGAACCTGGTGGCCGGCTCGCCGGGGACGGGCTTGTCGTCGATCTCGAAGCGCTCCGCGATCCACTGGTTGACCAGCCACGACGCGACGCTCTCGCGATCGGTGGCGCGGCGACCGCCCCGGCCGAGCTTGTCGGTGATGTGGGCGTGCTGGTCGTGCACCTGCTCCAGGTACCTGCGCAGCGGGGTGGCCCTCGGTAAGCGCTCGGGTTCCATCGGGTGGGCGTCGACCGCCTGGCTGCGCAGCACCGCCCAGGCAGCCTCGCGCAGGAGCACGGCGGCGGCGAGCACGGTCACCTCGACCGCCGACAGCCGCGCCTCACCCGGCGCCACCTGCGTCAGCCTGGACAGCAGCCGGGGGACGAACGCGTCGTCGGCCCACGGGTCGGGGAAGTGGGCGTGCCCGACCCGGGCCTTCGAGGCGGTGGCCTCGACGAGCGAGAGCAGGCACCCGCGCAGGCGCTCCGCGAGCTCCTCGTCGCACGGCTCCCCGAGGGCCCACAGCTGCCGGTCGACCACCGCGTCGCGCCAGTTCTCCAGCAGGTGGCTGCCCTCGCAGATCTCCGCGCCGGGGGTTCGGTCCTCCCGACCGGCGCCGTAGCGGATCTGCACGTGCTGCGCCGCGCTCCCGTACCTGCGGGACAACCGCTCGGTGACCGCCCTGGCCTCCAGGTAGACCTCGTTCACCTGCCGGGGCACCGACATGCCGGACAGCGCCTGGGCCAGCCCCCTGGTGAAGAAGCTGCCGTCCTCCGTGTAGCCGCAGCGCTCGTCGATCCCGCACCCGATCATGACGGCGAAGTGGTCCGCGGGCACACCCCAGTCGATGCCCTGGCCGGCCACCCTGCCCTGGCCGAACAGCTCGTCCTCGCTGTTCGCCTCGTCGCGGCACGCGTCGAGCAGCCACAGGACCGTGCCGGCCCGGCACCCCTCCAGGTAGGGGCCGATGTCGGCGGGCAGCAGGGAGTCGAGGTAGGGGCGGGTCCACTTCGGGTCGCGCGGTGCGCGGGCGTCGGCCGGGACCAGGTAGTCCACGCCGTCGATCCGCACGCCGTGCCCGGTGAAGTAGACCAGCAGCGTGCCGCCCTCGGGCACGTCGCGGGCGGTTTCGAAGATGCGCGTGCCGATCTCCGCGCGACCGACCCCGTCCACCACGCGCACGTCGTAGCGGGACTCCTCCAGCGCCGCCCGCATCCGCTTCAGGTCGACCTCGACCGACGGGGTCAGCGGCGGGAACCACGAGGTGGCGCCGGGGGCCTCCGCCACGCCGATGAGCAGGGCCGTGCGATCCGTGGCCACGCATGTCCTCCTACGCCGCGCCGAGCACCGGACAGGGCGGACAGCCTAGGACAGGCGGCCCCCGTGCCCTGGACGGACGCGCGGGAGGCCATGATGGGGGCGTGGAATCCACCCGTGTGGACCGCTGGCTGTGGGCGGTCCGGCTGACCAAGACCCGGAGCGACGCCGCGGACGCCTGCCGGGGCGGGCACGTGCGGGTGAACGACCGGCCGGCGAAGGCCGCGACCACCGTGGTGCCCGGTGACGAGGTGCGGGCCCGGGTGGGGAACGTGACGCGGGTCGTGGAGGTCGTGCGGGTCATCCAGAAGCGGGTGGGGGCGGCCGAGGCCGCCGCCTGCCTCATCGACCGGACGCCCAAGCCGCCGCCCGAGGCGCTGGTGCCGGTGGCCCGCCGCGAGCGGGGCGCCGGGCGGCCCACCAAGCGGGAGCGCCGGGTGCTCGACCGGTTCCGCGAGCAGGGGTCCTGACGCGGCGGGCCGGACCTCCGCCGAGGTCCGGCCCGCGGCGGCTCAGGCGGTGGTGCCGGTGACCGAGGAGCCGGACCTGGTGACGTAGTAGGTCACCTTCGCGCCGCTCCAGTAGTGGAAGGTCAGCGTCACCCGTGCGTTGTCGTTGACCTCGGCGAAGAAGTCCGCGGTCAGCGTGGTGGCGCCGGTGGTGTAGTTCGGCGCGAACGCCCGGTCGAACTCCTTGAACGACGTCCAGTTGTGCGGGCCCGCGTTCGTGCCGTCGGCGTACTTGGCCTCCATGGTGGCCAGCAGGTCGCCGCGGAACGCGGTCGGGATCGCGAACGACGCGGTCGTGCCGGTCGCGTTCTGGAGCACCGGGGTGTCGTGGGTGAGGACGTTGATCCGCCACGGCACGCCCTGCGAGAACCGCGCGTGCAGCACCGCGTTGACCCCGTAGGCCCGCGACCCGGTCAACCGGGTGAGCAGGGACGCGCTGAGGGTCAGCTGGTCGCCCGACACCGTGTAGTCGGTGCCGCGCACCAGCTCGGTGGTGCCGTGCCGCAGCCCGGCGAACGAGGTCCCGTTGGTGTTCAGGGTGATCGTCTTGGCCGTGATGGCGCTCGACTTCGCGTTGAACACCTGGTCCGTGGACGCGGTGCCCGACCGGGTCGTCCAGCTCGACTTGATCTGGGCGAACAGCTCGGGGTCGCTCCACTGGAACGAGGTGCGGCCGAAGTGCTGGCCGTTGTCCCACAGCATGGTGGTGATCTTCTTGGCCCTGGCGTAGTGGCCCAGGTACTCGAAGAACTTCAGCTTCTCGCCCTGCTGGATGGTGCCGGTGTGCCGGTCGAAGCCCAGCAGGCCGAACTCGCCCAGGATCACCGGGACGCCGCGGGCGACGAAGCTGTTGTACACCCGGTCGAACGCGCCGACCAGGTCCTGCTGGGCGGTGGCGTCGAAGCGCGTCCCGCCGGCCACGTTCACGCTGAACGGCCAGTAGCCGTAGTAGTGCACGGTCGCGATGATGTTGCGGTCGTTCAACGCGGCCAGCGTGGTGTTCAGCTCGTCCACCCGGGCCTGGTCGGCCGAGGTGTGCAGGGTCGGCAGGACCAGCAGGCGGGTGGCGTTGCCGCCGCCCGAGCCGCGCACGATCGAGTGGAACGAGGTGTTGAGCTGGTGGAGCAGCTCGGCGTTCTGCGCGTCGCCGGAGCTGTTGCTGAACTGCGGCTCGTTGACGCTCTCGAACACCAGCTTCGACGAGGAGTCGCGGAACGCGGAGGCGATCTGCGTCCAGGTCGCGTTGTAGCGGGCGAGCACGCCGGTGCGGTCGGCGGGCATGCCGGAGATCCACTGCCACGAGTCGTGGTGGATGTTGATCATCACGTAGAAGCCGTCCGCCAGCGCCCAGCCGACGACCTCCTTGACCCGGGTCAGGTAGGCCGCGTCGATGGTGTAGCCCGGCGCGCCGCCCTGGTGCTGGCCCCAGGTGACCGGGATGCGGATGCTCTTGTAGCCCTGCGCCCTGATGTTGTCGAGCAGCGCCTCGGTGACGCGCGGGTTGCCCCACGAGGTCTCGTCGGCGCCCGTGGCGTCGAAGGAGTTGCCGAGGTTCCAGCCGGGCTCCATCGCGGCGACCGCGGCCATCGCGTCACCCGCGGGCGGGTTCGTGGTCGTGGTCGTCGTCGTGGTCGTCGTCGTGGTGGTGGTCGTCGTGGTCTGGCCGTTGCAGGTCACGCCGTTGAGCGCGAACGACGAGGGGGGCGTGTTCGTGCCGGTCCACGTCCCGTTGAAGCCGAAGGAGACGGTGGCACCGGTGGCGATCCGGGCGTTGTAGCCGACGTTGGTCGCGGTGACGTCGGCGCCCGACGAGGCGACGGTGGCGCCCCACGCCTGCGTGACCCGCTGGCCCGACGGGAACGACCAGGTCAGCCGCCACCCGTCGACCGGGTCGCCCAGGTTCGTCACGGCGACGTTCCCGCTGAACCCGCCCTGCCACTGCGAGGGCGTCGTGTACGCCACCCGGCAGCCCGCCGCCGCCTGGGCGCTCGTGGCCGCCACCAGGCCCGTGCCCGTGACGACCGCGACGACGCCGGTCACCAGCAGGCCGAGCCACCAGCGGATCGTTCGTGTTCTGCCGCGCAAGTCGGCCATGGCGCTCCTCGTTCGTCGCAGGGGGCAGCGGGGAGGAGGGAACCGAGCGCGCGTCTGCCACCGGGCACTGCGGCGTGTTCCGGTGCTGCCTCGCAAGATGTTGACCGCGGCGCACAACGGGCACAAGGGTTTCGACTCAAATCGACGAGGTGCGGGCGTCGCGTCAACGCGGTGTTTCGAATGCCCCCGAAGGCGTTCGACGGAGTGTCGATCCCGTTCGACGAACGCGCTGTCGAACGCGCGGGGGCCACGGTCAGGTGAAGACCGGTCCGGTCAGGTGGAATTCGGCTCCCAGCGGGTACACCGTGCGTTCAGGCACCGACGACACCGGAGGAGCCACCGTGGAACGCGGCAGCGCACAGCACGGCCCGATGATGGACGACCAGCTCAAGCAGGAGTTGGAGAACGAGCTGCGGGGCAGCCGGGCGACGCGCGCCCAGGAGTGGAGCGACCCCGAGTTCCCGGACGCGGAGGAGGCGCGGGAGCTCGGCCTGGACCAGCCCTCGCGCCCCGAACGCCCCGGGAGTTGACCCGTGGCGGGGTCGGGTGAGCACCCGACCCCGCCGCGGCCCCGCACCCGGGGCGATCATCCATCCACTGTGGACCGTCAGGCCCGGTCGGGGGTCACCCGGCTGAAGTGGAACGGGCAGTGCGTGCCGCCCGTGCCGATCGTGGTCGCCCGGTCGAACCGGAAGCCGTGCCGGTCCGGGTCGATCGCGTCGATCCAGTTCCGGTCGAACTCGCACAGCACCGGCGCCAGCTCCGGCGCCGCGTTCGCCACGAGCACGTCGTAGTAGAAGCAGCGGTGCACGTCGGCGTGGAACCGGCGGTCGTCGTCGACCGGGTGGCGGAAGGTGAACCCGACGCCGAACGAGGTCGTCTCGCGGTCCCTGGCCAGCGCGACCATGGCCCGGTACGGGTCCGGCTCGGCGTCGAGCGCCGCCCGGACGGCCTCCCGCACGACGGGGGCAAGCGGTTCGACGAAGGCCGCGCGCACGACCCCCAGGGCCTCGTCGTCGCCGAGGTGGGGTCGCAGGAGCTCCCAGGCCGCCACCAGGACCAGCGTCATGCGCAGGTTGTGGCGGGCGGGTTCGTCCACGACCAGGTGCCGGTTGGCGGCCACCAGGCGCTCGTGGCGCTCGCGGACCGCGGCGGGGAGGTCGTCGGGCAGGCCGCGCTCGCGGGTCACGGCGGTGAGGTGGGCCAGCACGCCGTCGACGACCGCGGCGGTGTCGGCGTCGGGATCGGGGACGTAGTGGTCCTGGGTGCGGTGGTCGGTGGTCACGTCTCGCTGTCCTTCCGGGATGACCCGGTCCCGAGGAACGGACGCGGTGCCACCCGGGAGGGGTCGACCGGCCGTGCTCGCGACCAGGCGAGCACACCGGCGCACTCCACCGACCTACCGGCGCCGACGAGCTTCGTGTTGTTGTTGGCGCCGCCATGCTACCCGCGCGACGGGCCCGCGCGCCGCGTCCGGACGGGCGCGGGACCGTTGCGCCGGACGGTCGAGACCGGGGCCGGTAGGCCGAGCACGACGGCACCCGTTCGGTCCTCTTAGGACGTACCGGCTCGACCGGGTGGAGGAACCCGGTACGACGAGCGCGCCGGAGAACCCGACCACCGGGCCCGTTTCCCCGAAATCTTCGTTATTTGTTTCGAAACGTTTCGACTGAGTCGACCTTCCTCGGACCAGGACAGGGCACCACCTCGAAGATCCACGGAGGCGGGCCTTGTACAGGGCCTGAGCTGCGATTCCAGCATTTCTGAGCCGATCGCGTTCCGCAGAACCATGCGGCCCCTGACCACGAAGCAGGGCCACCCCGCCCAGGGCAAGCCGCGAACTTCGGCCTCTTCCACGCTTGCCAGGCAGATCTGTTTCGGTTGATACTGCTGAAAGTTTCAGGCCGGATGCGGTCGGGTGCCGCCCCCGATGGTCTCCGCCTGCCCGATCAACAGCGCTCCCCAGAAGGTGCCAAACATGAAGCTGACAGCGAAGTCAGTGTCACGAGTCGCGCTCGTGTCGACGCTCGTGGCCGCCTCGGCCGGCGCCGTGGTGCTGGCCGCGACGCCCGCCAGCGGCGCCGCCACCACGCTCGCCGCGGCGGCGCAGCAGAGCGGCCGCTACTTCGGCGTGGCGGTGGCCGCGAACAAGCTCAGCGACTCGACCTACGTCGGGATCGTGAACCGCGAGTTCGACTCGATCACGCC